>NZ_WTLB01000002.1 GCF_011378855.1 Pseudoalteromonas sp. Z1A8
CGTCCCCAAGGGGATTCGAACCCCTGTTACCGCCGTGAAAGGGCGGTGTCCTAGGCCTCTAGACGATGGGGACACATAAATGTATCACTAGGACAGTTGATTAGTTTAACTCACATCCTGAGTTTAAGGTAATTGCGTTTAGTACAAGTAAAGACTCGAGCTTTAATTGTGACGCTATTTTCTCGGTAAAACCGCCTTTAGCTAATTAAAGCTAAATGGCGTCCCCAAGGGGATTCGAACCCCTGTTACCGCCGTGAAAGGGCGGTGTCCTAGGCCTCTAGACGATGGGGACACAGAAAACTGCTACCCTAGGACAAAACACTAATTTTTGGTGGAGCCATGCGGGATCGAACCGCAGACCTCTTCACTGCCAGCGAAGCGCTCTCCCAGCTGAGCTATGGCCCCAACTTAATCAATACCCGTCGTGATAAACACATCGTGTATCGCTTAGTGCGGGGCGCATTCTATGCACCACCCAAAATAAAGTCAACAGTTTTTTACCTAGCTTTATTTAAATGGTTTAATTTTCAACAAACTGGCTATCAAGCGTGCTAAAAAGTACAATTTGAATAAGATTCTAGCCCTATTGCTTATAATAACATCACTATATTGCAGCGAATACTCAATCAAGCCCTACTCTCCCTAATTGATGCAACAAAGTTGCATCAAAGAAAAGGTATACATTTATATGCAAATTGAACTTATTTAAAAAACTACCGAGTTAGGCCTCGCCAATCGCCTTAATCCTTTAACCGGTTGCAAAACAACAAGGCTTAAATATAAATACTGTAAGTATCGTCATCTTCACTCTATTACTAGATAAGTTTAATTCAGAAATGCTCGCTTATTTTTGAATAGAGGAACTACGGCTTTTTGAATAGAGGAACTACGGCGCCTTATGATTCTGCGTACAAGGATAGTAATGATATCTGATCTATCCAATTTTAAATCGAAGGCTATTACTGAAGAATGCATCTTTACGAGTTAGCTAGGGCTGGCTTGTGAAATAAAGTAAGTATAAAAAGAGAGTTTAAAGTGCTATTAATTCACTCACTTTGAGAAATTTAGATTGATTTTATTCTAAGGGTCTGCCCTATTAACTAAATAACTGATCCTAATATTAATCCATTTTGTCCATAGCAATGAAAAGTGATACCAATAAAAAGACAATGAGCTACGTACTATTATAATTCCCTACTCACTTTTAGGTGCTTATTTGAACTGCAATCTTAAATTTGACGATAAAATAGACTTCAACTGTATCCTATTGTTTATAAAACCTTCACTCAGTACATTTTTATCATTCAAGTGTTGACACATTTCCAACTCTATCTATAATAGCGCCCCACAACAACGCAGCAATGTGATGTTGTTTAGATGTGGGTGATTAGCTCAGTTGGGAGAGCATCGCCCTTACAAGGCGAGGGTCACTGGTTCAAGTCCAGTATCACCCACCACTTTTTATAAGTGTTCACATCTAAATTCTATATGGGTTGTTAACTCAATTAGAAAAAGAGAGCATCACCGCTACTTACAAGTAACGGCGAAGTTCACTGGTTAAAGTCCAGTACTATTTACTTTAATAGTAGCGTTTTAATTTATATGTGGGTGATTAGCTCAGTTGGGAGAGCATCGCCCTTACAAGGCGAGGGTCACTGGTTCAAGTCCAGTATCACCCACCACATATAAAACCTATTATTATATTAATAGTTGAGTACTAAAATTGTAATATGGGTCGTTAGCTCAGTTGGGAGAGCATCGCCCTTACAAGGCGAGGGTCACTGGTTCAAGTCCAGTACGACCCACCATTTTTTTAAAATGGTGTATATTACAAAAATCTAAATGGGTGATTAGCTCAGTTAGAAAAAAGAGAGCATCACCGCTATTTACAAGTAACGGCGAAGTTCACTGGTTCAAATCCAGTACTATTTATTTTAATAGTAGCGTTTTAATTTATATGTGGGTGATTAGCTCAGTTGGGAGAGCATCGCCCTTACAAGGCGAGGGTCACTGGTTCAAGTCCAGTATCACCCACCACATATAAACCTATTATTATATCAATAGTCGCGTTTTAAAATTTAATATGGGTCGTTAGCTCAGTTGGGAGAGCATCGCCCTTACAAGGCGAGGGTCACTGGTTCAAGTCCAGTACGACCCACCACTACTTACAGTGGTGCATATTAAAATGTAATTTGGGTGATTAGCTCAGTTGGGAGAGCATCGCCCTTACAAGGCGAGGGTCACTGGTTCAAGTCCAGTATCACCCACCAAATTACATCAAGCGGTTTATTGATAATAAAGAATTAAATAACAAGCATACCTATTATATGTGGGTGATTAGCTCAGTTGGGAGAGCATCGCCCTTACAAGGCGAGGGTCACTGGTTCAAGTCCAGTATCACCCACCACATATAAGCACTTCTACATCATCTAATCTTAATTCTTCTGACTATTTATCGTAAAAAGCCTATTCGGGTAATTAACTCAGTTGTAAGAAAAGAGAGCATCGCCTCCCTTTACAAATAATGGCGAGGGTCACTGGTTCAATTCAAGTATCACCCACCACATATAAATATGATTAAGTCATTTCCTTAGAAACAACTCCTCTTTACTATTTTAAATAATTTTATAAAAATTCAATTTATGATTTGCGTATAATTACCCTAGCTATAAAAAATGACATCATCACTACCTATTAATACTTCAGCCCTTACATCAAAACAAATAATCATTTCAATACTAACACGGCCAAATAAAGTCACTCTGAAGTGGAAATATGAACGTACTAGTTAAAATTAAGTACCTAATAAATACACCTATCATTTAAATTCCCTTGTAAGGCGTTAAACTGTTGATTATAGTCTGTGTTAAATACAATAACGCTTAAGCCAATGCCAACTAAGATCTATGCAAAAGCCAAAATACTTATAGTCGAGGAGCAACCACTTGCTCAAAGCTATATGAAACAATCGTTAGAAAGGCTTGGCTTTCGGCAGTTGCGCTTTGCCGATCATGCAAACTCTGCAAAAGAGCAGTGTTTAAGTGAAGAATTTGATCTAATAGTTTGTTCATTTAACTTAAGCAAACACCAAGATGGCTACCAGCTTTATGAAGAGCTACGTGTAAAACACCTTATAAAAAGTTCGACTGGGTTTATTTTCATCTCAGCAGAAACTAGTGGCTCACTCGTTCATAGTGTTCTTGAACTTCAGCCTGATGACTTTTTAGTTAAACCTTTTACAGTGCAAGAACTCAAAACACGCATTGAACGAATTTTAAAGCGAAAACACGATTTACAAACAGTGTATTCACTAATTGATGATGGTAACGATTCAAAAGCTATTAAATTTATTGATACCGCTCTAGATAAAAAAAATAATAATTACAGCCCTATCCTATTGCGCTTAAAAGGCGATGCACTACTTCGCTTAAAACGCGATCAAGATGCAAAAGACTTTTTTAAATCTGTTCTCGATATTCAAAAATTTGCTTGGGCAAAAGTGGGCTTAGTAGAGGCACTTATAGCTAATAACGAACATATTTTGGCGCAGCGAATGCTCAAAACAATGCTTGAGCGCCAAGAAACTAGGTTAGTAGCACTCGATTTATTAGGTAGATTAGAAATAAAACTAAATAAGTTTGAGCTAGCGCAGAGCTTTTTAAGTCAAGCAGCAGAAATTGCACCACGCAATATTTCACGTCAAAAATCGCTAAGCAATGTGTCGCTAATTAATCACGACTACGAAAAAAGCTATTTGACTCAAAAAGATATAGCCACCTTTGCAAAACATTCAATACACGACCACCCGGATGTATATTTAAATGCAGCTCGTGCTGGTATCGACTTTGCGTTAACGACGGATCAAACCGATCAAATACAGCGAATTTCAAGGCAAACTAATCAGTACATTAATGATTTAAAAAAACAGTTTCCTAATAATGCGAATCAAGCTCAAATTGATGTACTTAATGCACGACTTCATTATTTAAAAGACGAGCACCAAAAAGCTAAAAAGCTAATTGAGCAGCTTGATGATGACGATACTCACATCCGATCGGTTGATGGCGCACTTGATAAAGCAAAGGCGTTTCATGAGCTGGGATTTCATCAAAAGGCACAAGCCTTATTCACTCAAATAATCAGCCACTGTGAAAGACACCCTGCGGTTAGCGACACAACTTACTTGCGTTATATTCAGCAGCAACAAAGTGAGCGACGCGATATTAAAATGGGTCCGAAAGAGCTTAATAACCATGCGGTTAATCAATTTAATAAAGGCCAATTAAATACGGCACTGGAAGCGTTTACACAAGCATTTAGAGTCATGCCTCGTAATCAAAGTATCGCACTTAATTTATTACAGTGTTTATTTGATTCAACCAAGCAATCTGGCAGCTCATTCAATATAGAACTTGCTAAAAGATGCTACGCCCTTCTTGATAAAGCTAAGTTACAAGCAGATCAGACGCAGCGTTTAGATAAGATTTTGCATATAGCAAAAGAAATGAATTTAGATATTCAAAGCGCTAGGGCGCGTTGATCTTTGGTGGGTGAATTTTCAGCAGTATGTTTGGTTTTTAGGCAAGGCGGAGCCTATGTAGTGTGGTTATTCCCCATGAATAGGCGATAACGCAGCATAAATACCAAACATGCGCTGCCCTTTGGGTTCTTTCTAGGGACGATTAACTCTTTGTTGCTCGGTTTTTACTTAGCCCACTAGGTTACAAACCTCGCGCCGCGATTTAATCGCCCCTAGATTGAACAAATTTCAATCCACAAAGATCAACACGCCCTAATAAATAAAATATTAGAGTTTTTTCATTGATGCGGCATTAACGCAATAACGCAAACCTGTTGGCAATGGACCATCTGGAAAAATATGCCCTAAGTGCGAATCACACACGTTACAAATCACCTCTATGCGCTCCATACCATGACTTGTATCGCTTACATAACCAATTGCTTCAATTGTTGCAGGTTGCGTAAATGACGGCCAACCAGTACCGCTATCAAACTTTTCATCTGCATCAAACAATAGATTATCACAGCAAATGCACACATACTTGCCAGGTTCGAGCAATGTGCAACTTCCCGAGCTACCTGGGCGCTCTGTTCCCTTTTTACGTGTTACGTAATATTCATCTTCTGATAGTTGCATCCGCCACTGCTCATCAGTTTTGACTACTTTTTTACTCGGGGTAGGATTGCCGTTGGTGGCAAAATTAATAACATCATTCCACTTCAACATAATAACCTCATTGAATAGTTGATTAGCGGTACTTTCTAAATTTATAGAGAAGTATCACCAAGTATTACGTTTTTGAATAGAGCGAAGATCAGCCTAATCAAAGGTAATGCTTTGCTTTTCTGAATCGGTAAGTATTCGTTTAATAAAACGAGCTAGTTCTGCTTTTTTTACAGGCAAACTAACGCTCATTTGACGCTCGTTATTACTATAAATTATTAGCTCGTCATCCTTAGTTGTTATGCGTTCGATACTTTCAATAACTAACCAATCAGGACCGTGCTTTTTATCAAAAAATCCCATCAAACTAAAAAGTAATAAGTGCTGGGCATCTCGTTGAATAAAATCTTCTAACCTATTTCTTGATTTAAATAGCGGGGTAAGTCTATAAATACTTGAACAAAAAATAAATATCCATAATCCAAATAACACTTTAAACCACATAAACTCTAAAAGCTCAGTGCTAATCATTAAAATAACAAGCACTAATCCTATTAGCGAAACCGCTATCGCTATTTTTTTATTTACAGCGTCCACATCTAATCCCTTTTAAGTCGCTTTTTTTCTTCTGATGCTTTTTCCGTCGGCTCAGGCCAATCATTGAAAAAAACAGTTAAATAACGGCTTTTCATCAAATACCACAGTACCCATAAAACAATCATCATTTGTATGGCTAAAAATGGTGAAAATCGATAATGACTATGCGCAGCTTGAATGCTTAACCATGTCAAATCAACAACGGCGCATAAAATAAGGGGCCAACGCATATGTCGCCATATTTTTGCTAGCCTGTCGCTCGCACTATGCGAATCTCGAGGCCTGCGTAAGCAAAATAAAATAGTCGGTATTATTGCAACACTTCCGATTGCTATTGCGATAAAAAAATCATTTTTATTTTTAAAAAATAACGACATTAAATCCAGTTCAGGCCTGCGGCTTAAAGCCGCTATCACCCAAATAAAATAGCCGCGTAAAAGCACAAGTACACTTAAATGAAATGCAATAGGTGTACGGTAACTTCCGTACTTATCCCAGTATTCTGGCCCATATCGGCTCATTTTTGTTTTCCTAACCGTTATGCTTTATAAGCAGCTCTATTAACTCATCTTCCGTCAGTATGTCGATACCTAGGTCTTGCGCTTTAGTTAATTTTGAACCTGCTTTTTCACCTGCTACTAGTGCATCTGTTTTAGCCGATACACTACCCGATACTTTGGCGCCTAGTTGCTGTAAGCGTGCTTTAGCATCATTACGATTAAGTGTATTAAGCGTACCTGTAAGTACATAAGTAAGCCCTGCTAGCGGCTGTTCTTCCTCAGAAGGTGCACTTAGTGCTGGCCAATTTACGCCTTGCTCTATAAGCGCATTAACAACTGCTAAATTATGCTCTTCATCAAAAAAGCCACGAACATGAGCAGCTACTATTTCGCCTACATCGCTCACCTGCGTTAAACTATCAATGCTGGCATTTATTACATTTTCAAGGGATAGGAAGTGATTTGCTAAATTTTGTGCTGTTGCTTCACCGGCTTCACGAATACCCAAAGAGTATAAAAACTTAGCAAGCGTAGTGCCTTTAGCCTCTTCAAGCGCTGTTACCAAATTTTTAGCCGACTTAGGTCCCATGCGCTCAAGAGATTCAAAATGCCCTTGTTTTAATATAAACAAATCAGCCGGTGTTTTTATAAGCTCTCTATCGACTAGCTGATCAACAATTTTATCGCCAAGGCCATCTATATCTAGTGCCTTGCGCGAAGCAAAATGCTTAATAGCCTGCTTACGCTGCGCAGGACATACAAGCCCGCCAGTACAACGAGCTACAGCTTCGCCTTCTACTTTTTCAACATGGGAGTCACAAATTGGGCACGTTACAGGAAACTCTATATCGCGTGCATTATCAGGGCGGCGTTCAAGCACAACTTGAGTTATTTGCGGGATCACGTCTCCTGCGCGGCGAATAATAACTGTATCGCCCACTTTTACACCTAAACGAGCAATTTCATCGCCATTATGAAGTGTTGCATTTGATACTGTTACGCCACCTACAAAAACAGGCTCTAAGCGTGCAACCGGTGTAATAGCACCCGTACGTCCAACTTGAAATTCAACATCAAGTAATTGTGTTATTTCTTCTTGCGCTGGGAATTTATACGCAATAGCCCAGCGAGGAGCACGCGCTACAAAGCCTAAACGCTCTTGTAAGGTCTTTTGATTTATTTTTATTACTACGCCATCAATTTCATATTTAAGCTCACCACGGCGCGTTAAAATATCGCTGTAATACTCAAGCGCTGCTTGTGGGCCTTCGACTAGTTTTGTTTCAGGGCAAAGCGGTAACCCCCAATCAGTCAACTTTTCTAATTGCTGATAATGATCCTCAGGGATATTGCCATCAGCAACAAGCCCGGTACTGTAAGCGTAAAACATAAGTGGCCGTTTGGCGGTGATTTTAGAGTCGAGCTGACGTAAGCTACCCGCTGCGGCATTACGTGGGTTAACAAATACTTTTTCACCGCGTTTTTCTGCCTCAGTATTCAATTTATCAAAGCCAGCGCTGTCCATAAATACTTCGCCGCGAACTTCAAGCTCTTTTGGGTAATCACCACGTAGCTTGAGCGGTACATTACGAATAGTTTTAACATTTTGAGTAATGTTTTCACCAGTAAAACCATCACCTCGCGTAGCCGCTTGTACAAGCACACCATCTCGATAAATAATCGATACGGCTAATCCATCAAGTTTTGGCTCACAACAAAAAGTAAGCTCATCACTACTCATTAAACGCTCTTTTATACGGCGATTAAACGCAGTGAATTCTTCTTCACTAAACGCATTATCAAGCGATAACATGGGTACTTGGTGCGCTACTTGCTCAAATTTACTAAGTGCTGCACCGCCTACTTTTTGAGTAGGAGAATCAGCGGTTAAAAATTCTGGGTGCTGTGTTTCTAGTGCGCTTAGTTCGCGTAATAACCTATCGTATTCAGAATCAGGAATACTAGGGGTGTCGAGCACATAATAATTATAGTTGTGTTGCTCTAATGTAGTACGAAGATGATTAACTTGCTCACTAATGCTGCTAGACATTTAAACCTCAATAAACATAAAAAAAGCCACTTTGACGATTCACCGTCCAGTGGCTTATAAAAATATAATGTATGCGTTATTTACGCTGAAAAAGAACGGACCTGCTCAACATATTGTCTTACGCGATCTACCGTCATTTCATTTCGCTCAGCATCTAAAATTTGTGCACCAAATTCATCCGCTAATTTTTTAGCTGCGCTGTGCAACATATTAAATGCAGCTAAGCCATCGCCGTCGCAAGGTAATGTCATAAATAAGCTTACCCCAGCGGTACTAAATTGTTCCATATTATCAATATCGAACGTACCTGGGTTGTACATATTTACTAATCTAAATAAAACAGGGCCTTGACCAGCCGGATCTAAGTGGCGATTAAAAAAGCCTTCCTCAGAATATTTAAAACCTAAAGTGTTAACTGCTGGCAATAATTTACTACCTTGCATGCTAAGCTCTTCTGGCATTTGAATATGCACAATAACAAAGTCAGACATTTGGGCAGATGCTTCTTCAGCGCTTTGCTCTTTTGCTTCTAGGTCATCAACTATTTCTAAGTCATCTTCAATAGGAACTTCTGGGACACTCGTATCAATTTGCGGCTCATTTTCATCAAAGTTAAGCTCACCAAATTGCGGCTCGTCACGTTCGTTTTGCATAAGCTCTTTTGGCTCAGCCTCAGTACGAAACGGTTTAGATGAAGCTGGTGCGCTCTCTTGCAATGGCTCAACCCGTTCATTATCCGATATTTCTGGGCGGTCTTTTTTTCTAACAGACCACAATCCATGTATTAGTAAACCACCAATGACAACTACACTGATAACGATTAAAACCCATCTTAATTGTTCGGCCATCCCCTCACCTTTTATTATTTGATATGCCTAAAGCCTGTATATTAATTAAAAACTAATACACTTGTTATAAAAATTTATACGTGTGCAAGTTGCACAGCTTGTTCTATATCTACAGCAACCATACGCGATACGCCAGGTTCTGCCATAGTAACACCCGTTAATCTACCTGCCATTTCCATCGCAATTTTATTATGACTAATATAAATAAACTGCACAGATTGTGACATTTCTTCAACCAAACGACAAAAACGCACAACGTTGGCATCATCTAATGGTGCATCTACTTCGTCCAGCATACAGAAAGGAGCTGGATTGAGCCTGAATATAGAAAACACTAATGATAATGCGGTCAGCGCTTTTTCTCCACCACTTAACAAATGAATTGTTGAATTTTTCTTTCCAGGTGGTCGTGCCATTATACTAACACCACTTTCGAGTAAATCGTCACTGGTTAATTCTAAATACGCGCTCCCGCCACCAAAAACTTTAGGAAAAAGCTCTGCAAAGTCTTCGTTAACTTGATCGAACGTCGCTTTAAAGCGTGTTTTAGTCTCACTATCAATTTTACGAATAGCCCCTTCAAGAGTACTTAACGCTTTGGTTAAGTCATCTAATTGATTATCAAGATAATCACTACGGGCTTTAGCTAAATCAAACTCTTCTATTGCCGCTAAATTTACCGCGCCTAATTTTTCTAACTGATTAGTAAATCCGGCTAACTGATTTTGCGCTGCACTTAAGTTCAATGAATCAGGTAATTCATCGAGTATTGCTTTTAAACTTTGCTTTAAATCTTCTAATGGTTCGAGGGCAAGCTGCGCTTTTATAAGTAAACTTTGTTCTTCAATTGTTAGCTTTTGATGCTGCTCTTGCAAGCCCACCAGCTCACCTTGTGAGTTTTTAAGACTTGCTTGCTTGGTGTTTAAACTTTCTTTAGCGTGAGATAATTCTTTTTGTAGCACTACCAGTGCCTGCTCGCCTTTTTGATGCTGCGATAAAAACTGCGTTATTTTATCGCTAAGCTCTTGCTCTGGTATAAGCAGCTCTTCTATTTCATTGAGTAGTTCTTGCGCACCTTCAGATGCACTAACGTGCTCCTGCTCTGCATGGCTCAATTTGGTTTGGCTTAACTGCCATTCACTGCGTGCCTTTTGCTCTGAGAGCGTTGCCTTATGCGCTTGCGTTTTATATTGCTCAAGCATGCTTAATGCTTCGCTATAACTTTTATCACTTTGTGAGCGCAGGCTATTTGCAACGTCTACCTCATCCGCTAAGTTAAGTTGCTGCTCATTTAACACTTCCAATTGCTCTGTTTGCTCATCAAGCACGTTATTTAATTGCAAAAGCGCAGTGGTTAATTGCTGTTTTTGTTGCTGTAGCTTTTCTAGTTGAAGCTTAAAGTGCGCTACTTGCTGTTTGAGCATATCGCTGCGTGTACCGGCTACTGCTATATTTTGCGCAAGCTCATGTATGGCTTCTTTTAGCTCGCTTTGCTCGTTAATTAACTTTATTTGATCAGCTGTATGTTCATCACGAGTGTGTGTTACTTGTTTTAGCTCATCCTCGGCATTGGTTAACTGCTGAGCTTTATCCTGCAATTGCTTATGCTTTAAAAGTAATGAGTTTTCGGCATTGCGATCAGCACTTACATGCCAGTTACGACCATATAAAGCACCGTTTTTATCCATAACGGCTGTATAAAAAGCATCGTTTAACAGCGTTAGATCACCGCTCTCGCTATAAGCAATACGCGATAAATGATCTGGGTACACGCCGCTTGTTATGAATGCCGCTAAGCTATTTTCAGCAATGTGCTTAGTACTAATTGGCCACACACTATTATCAGCTTGCTGCTCACTTACATTTAAGTGATCTAGCGATTTAAGTGCTTGCTCTATTAAGGGCTCAAAGCCTTCTTTAACACTTAGCTGATTAAACAAACCATTAGTACTTTCACTTTCTTCATCAAGCCCTAATGTACTTTTAAGCCCGGTTATACTAGCTTTTAACTCGTTTATTGTTTGAGTAAGCGCTGAGTATTGCTTTTGTGAGTTATTAACACGCTCATTTTGCACTTCAAGCTTAGCACTGCACTGTGTATGCGCTGTTTGTTTAGCGGCCAGTTCTTGAGTTAATGTTTGTGTTTGCTGTGTTTGCTGCGTTAATTGCTGTTCTACATCGCTACTTTGTAAGTCAGTAAGCTGCGCAGTTAACTGATCAATTTTCTCGTTAACATGATCAATTTGCTGCTGAGTTTGCTTAATATGGCTGCTATGCAGTTGCGCATTATTATTAAGTTGTTGCTGTTGCTCACACAAAGCTTGCCAGTGAGTGTTACGGCGCTGCTTAAGTGCTAATAAGTCCTCAAGCTCATGCGTTAACTTCCTAACTTGCTCTTCGCACATTAGGCTGTTTTCACTTGCCTCTTGTAGGGTTTCATTTAGCTGTTCGCACACAATTTGCTGCTGCGTTTTAACCTCAGTGCTATGGATTTGGCGTTGCTGTAGTTTAATTAAATTTTGTTTAAGTGTTTGGGTTTGCTGCTTTACACTTATTTGCTGTTGCTCAGCGCGAGTAAGCTCGGTGTGTATTACATGTTGCTGGTGCTGTGCATCGCTTAGTTTATCTTGCTGAGCTTGCACTTGTCCTTCTAAGCTTGCAAGTACATCGTCATGCCCTGAGTTAGCTGTTTTAAAAAACGAAATCTGATCGTTCAGCTTTTTAATTTGGGCACTTTTTTCAAGTTGTTGCTGGTGTAGCTTTTGCCACTTTAAAACCGCAATTTGCCCTTTTAGCGTGCGCTCTTGCGCTTTTAACTCACGGTATTTTTTTGCATCAACTGACTGCACAGCGAGTTTAT
Organism: Pseudoalteromonas sp. Z1A8; assembly: GCF_011378855.1. Taxonomy (GTDB): domain Bacteria; phylum Pseudomonadota; class Gammaproteobacteria; order Enterobacterales; family Alteromonadaceae; genus Pseudoalteromonas. The sequence continues at coordinate 12,041 of NZ_WTLB01000002.1, forward strand.
CTAACTGGCTTTGCAGCTCTTTACGCACATCGAGTAAACGTTCAAGGTTTTCGCGGGTGCTTTTAATACGTGTTTGGGTTTCGCGGCGGCGTTCTTTGTATTTAGAAACGCCAGCGGCTTCTTCTAAAAATACGCGTAGCTCTTGTGGTTTACTTTCTATTAAGCGCGAGATCATCCCTTGCTCAATAATCGCATAACTTCGCGGACCAAGGCCAGTACCTAAGAATATATCGGTAATATCGCGCTTACGGCATTTACTACCATTTAAAAAATATAGTGACTGCCCGTCGCGCGTTACTAAACGCTTAATGGCAATTTGGTTTCTGTCGGCAAATGTATTCGAAGGATTACCTTTGTCGTTATCAAAAACAAGCTCTACGGAGGCTTGCGATATGGCTTTACGATTGGTTGAGCCATTAAAAATAACGTCGGTCATGGCATCGCCACGCAGATTTTTAGCAGAGCTTTCACCTAGCACCCATCGCACTGCATCAATAACGTTCGATTTGCCACAGCCATTAGGGCCTACAACACACGTCATTTGATCAGGAAATGGAATTTTAGTGGGCTCTACAAACGATTTAAAGCCCGCTAATTTAATAGTGCTTAAGCGCATCTTTTTGTTATTACCAATTTATTGTTGTTATTGATTACAAACAATTTAACTCATAAATAGTTAAAAAGTTAAGCTTGGCGTTTAAAGTTATCTAAAATAATACCCGTAGCCATTGCCACATTTAGCGATTCTGCACCACCAAAAGCGGGAATGGTGATTTTATTAGTGACTAACTTTGCACATTCATCGCGTATACCATGCGACTCACTGCCCATTAGTAAAACGCCTGAGCCCGTAAATTGGGTTTTATGTACACTTTGTCCATCTAAAAACGCACCGTAAACAGGTAGGTTTAAAGACTGTAAATAATCAGGTAAATCTACTTGGCTTACCGATACCCTTACAAATGAGCCCATCGTGGCACTAATTGTTTTAGGATTATACGCATCGGCGCTGTCGGTACTGGTTACTATATGTTTAATGCCGTACCAATCAGCCACTCTAATTATAGTGCCTAAATTACCAGGATCAGATACGCCATCAAGCGCGAGTATTAAGCCATTGGCTTTAGGTAGCTCTGCATTTGGCATATCAACAATAGCAATAGCTGCATTATTGCTCACTAATGTACTAGCTTTAGTAAGAGACTCTTCATCTGCTTCAATAAAGTTAGCGTGCTGATATTTACCTTGATACGTACTTATAAATTCGTTTGTGGCAAAAATATTAACCACATTTAATGGGCTGTTTAATAACTCAAGTACGTTTTTTTCACCCTGTACAAGGTATTGATTATATTGCTTTCGGTACTTTTTTTGGCCAAGTTGGCGAATAAGTTTGAGTTGGTTTTTTGAAATCATAACAGCCCCATAAAATTATCCGCCCAGTATAACAGATTTAGCAATCACTTCTGAACTTCAAAAATACAAAAGTGCTTATTAAGCGACATCTAAACTCGCTATTTTTTTAGCGCTTCTCTCAAAAGTGAGATTAATGCGCATAAACATCCCTTTAATGGTTTCTACTTGGCTACTTTCACCTGCGGCATCTACTAGCTCTGCGTATAAGGCGTCCGATTTATTTTTAAACTCATTACTACACTTACCTTTAGTAGCTAATAAAAAAGCATCTGCAAGGGATTGCTGCCAGCTAATAAGTTGCTTTAAATCCTTACCTGCTAGGTTTGTACAAATTGACTGCAAGCGAATAGATGCATGCCCTACATTTAAAGCCGTTAAGGCTAAATCGGTAATAGCGCGTGAATGCGACCCTTGATCGTAGTTAGCTAAACGCAGTAAGCGGTCAGACATTCTACGGTTATACCAAATAGCTGGCGTACGCTGCTGATGTATTTGAAGCAAATCTTGATGAGTTGTTTTAAATACTCTATGCACAAGCAAGCGTACACTGGGCCCTGTTATTAAATGAAATACCCAAAACAAAATACTCACTCCTGTAAAAATAGCCATGGCAGCACTTAATGTATAATCGATAGAAAACGCTAAGCTCATATCGGTGCTTGGGCGCACTAAAATAGAAAACGGAATACAAAACCCTAAACCGTAAGGTAGTGTAGCTCTATCGCCAAGCAGTAGTAATCCTAAAAAGTAAGGGCCCGCTAGCACTAAGATTAAAATCTCTAATTGCCCTCCGCTTTGCGATAATAAATTAAGCGCGTAAAAAATAGTTACAATTGATGCGACCACTATGCCAATAAGTAGGCGCTTTATTACCACTTTTAACATGGCAAGCGGAATGCGCGCTAACATGATTGAAAAAATTACCGGTAAAATCATGATCATTAATGCAGCTGACGAGCCTGTACTTATCCAAATGCATGCGCCAATAACAAAAACGAGACTCGTTCTAAGCCCTACAAAAACACCTGCTAGCGGGTCGCGATAAGTAAGCATACTTGGGGCATTTAGTAAGCTTTTGTCTCGTTCCTCAAGTGCCTTATAAGCTTTTAGTAAAACGGTTAACTCTGAGGCCACTTCTAACGCGAGTGACAGCATATGAGATTCAAAGGGAGAGTCTGTTTGGTTCTCAGCTTTAAGGGCTGTTAAGTTTTTTCTGTATGTTTTTACTTCACCCGCGCAATACTCAAAACAATCTGACTTTGCAATATTGCATAAAACATCACTTAAGTTTTGCATTAGCTTGGTTAAGTCGGGGGTGATTAGCTCAGTGTGGCTGCGCTGTAAACGACCAAATATTTGTATTAAAGCAAGTAACGAAAGCACTTTTTGCGAAACTTGGTTAGCAGCGCGCGAACGACCAGGGCCTTTAGGGCCTTCGTATCTTACTGCGCTTGAGTCTTCGTTTATTACGCCCAGTGTGGCCATAATTCCATCGATTTGCTGATGACGTTTTTCGTGGGTGCCTTTTGTGTCTATTTCGGTAACTAAGTAGTTAAGTGTTTGGTTAATAACAGAGCGAGCTTGAACCTGTAATGTCTCTTTAACTTTAACTGGCCAAAATAAATGGCTAACTAATCCCGCACAAATAGACCCAACCACTATCTCGCTCATACGCGATTGTGCTATATCAAACACAGCTTGGCTGCTTACTGTTGTTGGGTTTGCCATAACTAAAAGTACTATAATTTCGGCCGTTACAGCTGCCATTGCAAAAGCATAAACAAAATTAGCTTGGCGCACCATTGCCGAAAGCGCTGAATTTAACCCAAGCCACAATGCTAAAGTTCCAAGCGCTAAATAAGGGTAAGGCATAAGCTGAGTAAGCAGCAATATACCAAATAAGCCACCAATAATAGTGCCTACAATTTGGCAAATTGCTTTTTCTACAACTAAACCGCTTTCTGGCCGTAACTGCAAAAATATAGCTGATACTAGTGCCCAATAAGGCCTATCAAGATTGAGATACATAGCAACGCTTAACGACATTGCCATAGCAATAACGCCTTTTGTTGCAAAAATAATGGCCTGTTTTTTAGGAAAAAACAAATTCCTCAATACATCACCCAAGGCATTCTCCCTACTGAGTATTGAGGTGTATTGTGGCGGTCATTCCGGCGCTAAGCTGTATATCCTCTGGCACCGAATCTAGTTTTATATCAACAGGAATTCGCTGTGATAAACGCACCCAGTTAAATGTTTGCTGTACCACGGGTAAAAGCTGTGTATTACTTTGCGTGTTTGTATTCGCAATGGCTTTACCCACACTAATTACATGCCCGGTTAAAGCCTTGCCACCGCTTAACAGTGATATTTTAGCTTTTTGATTGTCATGGATTAAAGGAATTTTAGTTTCTTCAAAGTAACCCGTAACGTAAAACGAATCTGATTTTACAATGGCAAATACCGATTTGCCTTGAGCTACATAATTACCTTGGCGTAAGTTTAAGTTAATAATTTGCCCACTAACGGGGGCATACACTTTTGTTCTATCAAAGTTAAGTTGAGCTAATGCTTGATCTGTTTTTGCAAGTTCATAATTGGCTTTTGCTATTTTTGAATTAATGCGTGTTGACTCAAGCCCTTCTTCACTAATTGCTTGCTGAGTGTTTAAACCTTTTCGGCGAGCTAGTTTATGTTTTGCCAACTCCCAAGTGTATAAAGCATTTTCAGTAGTCGCTTTACTCCTATCAAGTGCCGCTTGGTAGCGTTTGTTGTCAACACTAAAAAGTAAGTCACCTTTTTTTATATTTTGACCATCTTTAATGTTTAGCCCAATTACCCACCCCGACACATCGGGCGAAACGGTGACTATTTCAGCTCGAATACGACCATCTCGAGTCCAAGGAGTATGCATGTAATCAGTCCATACCCATCGTCCTGCAAATACAGCGGCTATAACAACGATTATGGTTAAAAGTATACGTAGATATTTTGTCATCTAATTTATCTTCCACTGAGTAGGTAAACGGTTAAGGCCAAATAACAAATAAATAAAGACACCTCAAACCAAGCCACCTTCCAAATACGGTCGTGCCAATCTAAACGATGTAATATAAAACGTGTAATGGCTGTTAAAATAAAAGCGATAGGAAAGTAAATAATCAAAGGGCTAAACTCTACCCCGCCTAAAACAACTGCTTGCAGCATAATAAAAATCCATATGTGTTTAAAAACGGTTAAAAGTTGAGTGCGATAAAGCAGATATCTAATTATATTAATTTTGTGCTTAATTTAAAATTAATAGGCACACAATTTTAAGCCTACTGCTAATACTTATAGCCTTTTAATCAGCTACTTGCAAAACTGTGGTGTTATTATAAACATTGAATTTTGCACCAAATTTAGGTAAATTAACAAAAAAACAACATGGATATAATTTTAATGGAATCAATACACCCTACTCCCCCCGAAGCAAACCCACCAGTAAATGAGCCTGCTGAACCCATATTTAGCGGAAAAGTGCAGTTTAGTGGTAAAGGCGGTGAGTTTTTTGGCATTTGGATTGTGAATATATTACTGAGTGTTATTACGCTCGGCATATACTCTGCGTGGGCTAAAGTACGTACGCATCGCTATTTTTACGGTCATACTCGAATAGATGGTCATAGTTTTGACTACCTAGCAACGCCAATACAAATTTTAAAAGGCCGGATTTTAGCGGTTATTGTGTTTTTTATTTACACATTCTCTATTAGCTTTATGCCTATACTTGGCCTGTTTATTGCTATTGGTTTTATCTTTTTAATGCCATGGATTATTAACCAAGGTTTACGTTTTAATCTGCGTATGACGCGCCATCGTAATGTTCGCTTTGCTTTTAAAGGCAGTTATGGCGAAGCCTTTGTTAACTTTATACTTTTACCTATAGCAAGCATATTTACACTCTATTTATTAATGCCTTATGTTATAAAACGTATTGATAGCTATATCCATAGCAACATTAGTTACGGCGACCAACCACTTACTGTAAATCTAAAAGGCGAAACCTATTACCTAACAGCGCTAATTTGTTTTGTGGTCAGCTCTATCACAATGGTGGTATTTATGGGGATTTTAGGATTATTTGGCCTCAACTTATTAGATGTTGAAAATGCACAAAACTTAGAAAACTCCCCTGCTATGGTTATGCTTCCTATATTTATGATGATTGCCTATGTGCTAATGATTGCCATTGTTTCAGCTGTATGGCACGCCGCTATTAGAAATCACATTTTTGATAACAGCCATTTTGAAGGCGTTGCTACATTTAAATCAGAGCTAAAGCCCATTCCTTTCGCCGTTTTACTACTCACTAATATGTTGGCTATTGTATTTTCTTTAGGGCTTGCATACCCATGGACAAAAGTACGTACATCAAAAATGCTTGCCGATGTAACTAACGTCACTATTTATCCTGGTGCATTGAATCTGATTGATACCGCGCAGGATCAGCAATCATCATTTGCTGAAGAAGCTGCAAACGTATTTGATATTGACCTTTCTTTAACTTAAGAGCTCACTATGCATGTAAAGGGACATTTTTTTCCCAAAGCATCGAGTAATTATCAGGTGTGTGTTGCAACTATTAGCGACACACACATTGAAATTATTAACGATGAATATGTTATTGCTCGCCACGCAATCTCAAGTCTTAATTTAAGTTCGGGGATGGCAGGACTTGCTGACGAACTAAACTTTGAAGATGGCAGTCGTTTTATTCCACTTGATGTAAGTTACAGGTGGCCATTTAAAGAAAATAACCATCATATAATGGAACGCCTTGAAAAAAGTAAGTGGGCCATTTTAGCCGCCGTAATTTTTACGCCACTATTTATGTGGTTAGTACTTTATAAAGCAGTGCCCGCCATTGCTGTTTATAGTGTTGATACCCTACCGCGTAGTGTTGTAGAGCAAATGGGTGAGCAGAGTTTTACCCTTATTAAAAAAATTGCGCTTGACCCAAGTGAGCTACCCGCAGAGCAGCAAGCTAAAGTACAAGCGCATTTTAAAGATATGCTTAATGCATTATCGCTTGATCAATCAGTTTATCGATTATCGTTTTATAAATCAGACAGTTTTGGCGCTAATGCATTCGCACTACCCCATGGTCGCATAGTCGTCACCGATGAGTTAGCCAATTTACTTGCCGATAAACCCAATGCGCTAAAAGCGGTATTGCTACACGAAATGGGTCATGTAGTCCACCAGCATAGCGTACGTATTACAGCGCAATCTGCCGCAAGTACGATTGTGTTAGCGGTTGTATTTGGTGATTTAGAAGGTGTTGCAGAGGTTGTATTAGGTACGGGTGCATCGTTTGCTCAGCAAGGATTTTCACGTGATATGGAACGTGAAGCTGATAGTTTTGCACTCATACAACTTGAACACTTAGGATATTCGAGCAATGACTTTGCTGATGCAATTGAAGCACTGCAAAGTGCACATACTAGCGAAAACGAACACCTTGAAAAAGTGAATAACTTATTAGAGTACTTATCTAGCCACCCAAGTGCACAAGAGCGTATTGATAATGCTAGGAAATAATCGCGGTTATATTCAACTTGCTCGCTACATAGTGAGTTTAAGTTGGATATATCACGGCTTTTTCCCAAAGCTTTATCACGTAGCGCCACTTGAAAAGTTAATGACGGGCAGTGCTGGTTTTTCAGCCGAAGTGTCTGACTTGATTACACGTTCGGCGGGTGTTGGCGAAATTATATTTGGATTGTGTTTATTTGTGTTTTACAAAAATAAACACCTAATAATTTTAAATATTTTAGCGTTAATTGGCCTTTTACTCGCTGTAGTTGTAATGCAGCCACAATTACTTATTGAAGCATTTAACCCTGTAACTACTAACCTTCCGCTTATTGGGCTAAGCGTTATTTGGTTAAAAGAAATTAAATTACTGAATAATCGATACCTCTAACTAAAAAAGGGTATGCCAGCGCATACCCTATTTAGTTTTAAACTCTATTTTAAAATAAATTAGTACTTATTTTTATGTGTCCACAAATGTAATAATTCGCTCGCAATGGTTGCTGCGGCAATAGCGGTAAGCTCACTTTGGTCATACGAAGGTGATACTTCTACCACATCCATACCTACCATATTTATGCCTTTTAGCGCGCGCAGTACTTTAAGTACTTTATCTGACGTTAAACCACCACACACAGGAGTGCCTGTACCAGGCGCAAACGCAGGATCTAAACAATCTATATCAAATGTTAAATAAACAGGTAGGTCACCTACTCGCTCAAGTATTTGCGCTGCAATATCATTTGCATGTAAATCGTTGGCTTGCATTGCATCAATCACAGCAAACTCATGTTTGCTTTGATCAAAGTCGGTACGAATACCTATTTGTATACTGCGTTCAACATCAATTAGCCCTTCCATTGGCGCATGATAAAACATAGTGCCGTGATCAAAACGCGAACCGTTACTATAGGTATCTGTGTGCGCATCAAAATGTACTAATGCCATTTTGCCATGTATTTTTGCATGAGCACGTAATAGTGGAAGCGTCACAAAGTGATCCCCCCCTAAACCTAATAGCGTTTTACTTTGGCGAAGTATTTGCTCAGCAGCCATTTCTAGTTGCGCAGTAAAATACTCAGAATCGCCAACTGGGTAAGTAAAGTCCCCTGCGTCTGCCACTTTTAAGCGTTCAAACAACGGGAACGTCCACGGGTACTTAGTGTCTTCCCATGCTAAATGAACCGACGCTCTGCGAATGGCATCAGGACCTAAACGTGCGCCAGGGCGACCCGATGTCGCTAAGTCAAACGGTAAGCCTAAAACCACTACGTCTGCATCAATTGCATTAATATTTTGCACCATAGGACGACGCAAAAACGTCATCCCATTTGAGTACAATGAGTGATCTGCGTGACCAAACAAAGTCGACATTGCTTATAACTCTTCTAAATAAGTGTAGCCATCAAGGCCGCTTTGCAACTCGTCTAAAACGCTTTGCTGTTCGTGTTTTTCAAGTTTAGTGCTTACTAAGTGCTCATATGATTGCTGAAAACTCTCAACATCTAAATGTACATAGCGCATCATATCGGCAACTGTATCGCCTTGGTTTATTTCGGTAATACTTGCAACGCCTTGCTCATCCATATTAACAATCGCGCTGTGCGTATCGCCAAATAAGTTATGCATATCACCTAAAATTTCTTGATAAGCACCCACCAAGAAAAAGCCCATTAAGTATGGTTTATCAGCACTAAACTCTGGTACTGGTAATGTGCTTTCAATACCTTGTCCATCTACGTAATGTTCAAGTGCACCGTCTGAGTCACAGGTTATATCAAGTAATACAGCACGTTTTTTTGGTGCTTCAGTCAATCCGCTTAATGGCAATACCGGAAACACTTGATCAATGCCCCATGCGTCTGGAAGCGATTGAAACAACGAGAAGTTTACAAAAAACTTATCGGCTAAACGTACATTTAACTCGTCAATAATAGGACGATGAAAACGGTTTTTATTATCCATGTGCTTATTAAGTTCATAACAAATACGAATATTAATTTGCTCAGCCCACGCACGCTGCGATAAGTCTAATAAACCTAATGCAAACTGGTTATGCGCTTCAGCTAAGTCACCTTGGCTGTCGTGATAAATTTCAATTAATGCACGGTCATCTGTTAAATCAGTTAACTGTACAAACGATGCCCACATGTTTTTTAATAAAAGTGGTGCATCTATTGCTGGCGCTACTAACTCTTCTGGCGTGTAACTTTCAGTACCAATAACATTGGAAATAAGCACAGCATGATGCGCTGTAAGCGCACGGCCCGACTCAGAAATAATAGTCGGCATTGGTTGCTCGTACTGCTTACATGTATCACCAATGGTGTACACAATATTATTTGCGTATTCAGCTAAGCTGTAATTCATAGAGTTATGCGATTGGCTACGTGTTCCATCATAATCAACAGCTAAACCACCGCCTACATCAAGGCAATCAATTTCTGCGCCTAGTTTACGTAGTTCGCAGTAAAAGCGTGCAGCTTCACTCACGCCTAAACGTACGTCACGAATGTTTGCCATTTGCGACCCTAAGTGAAAATGTACTAGCTGCAATAAATCAAGTTGGTTTGCGTCTTTTAAACGATTTACTACGTGTAAAACTTGCGATGCAGATAAACCAAATTTTGACTTTTCGCCGCCACTTGCTTGCCACTTACCTTTACCTTGCGACGCTAAACGTACGCGAATACCAATGCGTGGTTTTACGTTAAGCTCTTTTGCTTGGCTAAGTACCATGTCTAGCTCAGAAAGCTTTTCAAGAACGATATACACTTTATGACCTAGCTTTTCGCCAATCAGTGCTAAACGTACGTATTCTTTATCTTTGTAGCCATTACATACAATAACGGCGCTGGTTTTTTCAGCCAGTGCTAATACTGTTAGTAGTTCAGGCTTGCTGCCTGCTTCTAAACCAAGTTGCTTTTTTTCTACTTGTGCTTGGCTTGCTACTATTTCTTCAACTACTTCACGTTGTTGGTTTACTTTTATTGGGTAAACTAATAGGTAATCTTTAGGGTAACCATAGTTTTCGATCGCAGTATTAAATGCGCCGCATAAGCTGTGTACACGATGGTGTAAAATTTGCGGAAAACGAACTAAAGCAGGTAGGCTTAAACCTTTATCTTGTAGTTGTTTTGCGATATCTGTTAATGCAATAGTTTGCTCTGGGGCATGTGCCTTTGGCGCCACATACACATCACCTTGATCATTAATACCAAAAAAACCTTGGCTCCAATGACGAACATTGTAGCTCGTACGAGCTTGTTCTAGTGATGTTGTTTCTTTCATTTATCTTTCTCTTTTATTTGATGAATGCCAATAGTGAGTATCGGCTGATTGCGCGCATTAAAAGAAAAATAGGGATTCAAGTCCAACAAGTATTTTTACTCGTAACGAGTAATTTTTAAGATTATAAATACCCACTTTATTACACAGCCAACGAGCCCTTAATTAATAAGGCTTAGCTGCTAATTAACTTTATGATTGGCAGTATATAGCGGGTTATGATGGTGAGTTTCACTTCCAAAATTATATAAATTTTTGCTTAATTAATTACTACTTTGGTTATTGAGTCAGCTTTTGAAGATGTAGATCCAAGTTTGCGCCATGCTTCGTACTTTTCACTTTTGAGCCATGTAATACCTATATACTCTTCCCAATTAACAAAATTAAGAGTTCTATAGCGCTCATCTGCGCAGCCACCAGCGCCAAATGCCACCCTGCAAAGCGTCAATGTAAGATACATGCCATCGTATTTAAGGCGTTTATTGCTTTGATTTTCTGGGCAGCTAGACAATAACCGAGTAGGTATATTCAAAATAATGCTTGCTGTTTTTATACTGCCTTCACTAGCAACCCGAGTGATAGACGAGCAACCTTGTAAATAAAATTCATTGTTATTAATAACAACATCAGGCGTTAATGGCTCCCACCAAGGCGTAGGTATCGAGGTAATAACATTGGTTTTTAAAGGATTTTTACTACAAGCAGTTATCAAAACAAGGCAGCCAAAGAGTAAAAGCAGTGATTTGTAAATATTCATAGTTGGCTTCCTATCTCTGCAGTTTAATTTATTTGAGTATAGGATATTTTAACAAAAGGAAATTGGACGAGATTAAACACTTTTAGGTGCAAACATAATAATGGCCATACCCAGTAAAGCAACAGCTCCACCAATACCATCCCACATAGTGAGCTTTACGCCATCAACAACCCATAACCATAATAGCGCAACACAAATATATACGCCGCCATAAGCTGCATATACAGGACCTGCTGCATCAGGGTGGAGAGATAATAACCAAGCAAATAAAGCTAAACTTAAAGCACCAGGAATTAAAAGTAATATACTTTTATCCTCTTTAAGCCAAAGATAAGGAAGGTAACAGCCAATAATTTCGGCAAGAGCAGTTATGACAAATAGCGCGATAGTTTTTACTTCAAACATAACGTTCTCACGTAATTTAATTAGCTAAGTAACGTACAAATGTTGTTACTTAGCTATTTTACTTATTCAGCTAATGCCATTGCGGCAAGCTTCATTGTACTTTCAAACGACTTAGTACCCGCTATAAATAAACCATTGTGACAGAACACAGCGTCTTCAATACCTGTTTCATCTACAAAAGATTCATCAGATAGGCCTGACCATGTTTTAGGAAGCGATTTTCTATCTTCAAATGAGCCTGGCTCAACTGGCACTGTTTGTAATATCCACTGCCCTGAATGCGACGGATAAACCATGTATAACGCATCGCTTGATAAAATATGCACTGTTTTTTTCCATGGGGTGTATTTTTCAAGCACGATTACTCGAGCATCTTCTGCATTTTCAATTGCTTTAGCAACAATCGCTTTTGCATTAACACTACCGTGAGCTGAAGCGATAAAACGCGTTAGCATACGCGCTGCAAATTCAACAGCCTCATCAAAACAGGCATCAAAGTTACTTTCTTCTTCCCATGTAGGATTAAACATTGAAATTGTTTGGCTCAGTGTTATGCCCTCAACTACGCCTTTTACATAACCGCAGTCAATGGCATCAATAGTCGATACTAAACCAGAGTCAACTCTATCTGCTACTGCTTGATTATCATTACAAAGCATTAAACCGTACTTTTTCCAAATTAAACCAAATGATGAAAAAGGAGTACCATTTTCACGCTCACCCGCACCACCGCGTTGATGGTGATCAAATCGACCTGTATCTGGGTTATATTCGCCGCCTACATCAACAACAATATCAGCACTTTCTATAAGCGCTTTATCGCGAGTACGAACAAGCTTAAACGCTGGCAAAATATGTTTAAGTACCGCAATACTAAAAACGTCGTCTGCATGAAAATTACCATTGTGGGTTACTACTGTTATTTCGCTCATTGGTTTATCGCTACTATTAGAAAAGATAAAAATTCTCGCTTTGTAAGTTAATTACTAATTATCGAGACAGATTTTATACGAAGACAGGTGTTAAAAACAGTGAAGTATTTTTTGCTTATCTATAAAAGGAGTTTTTATAGTGATTAGTTTTAAGAATAGCGTTTATTGCAAGGTAATAATGGGTGATTGTAGGGAAGGATATTTACGACACGTTAAACTTTAACATGCCGCATAGCTAGTTAACTTATTGGCTAAGCCCTAGTTCCATAAATACACTTTGTGGATTATCGACATATGAGCCAAAGCTGCCACAACGTTTAAAGCCTAAATTTTCATATAAACTGATCGATTTAATTTGCTTTGGGCCTGTTTCTAAACGTATTAACGGGATTTGCTTTTCACCAGCTTGATGCAATAAAATTTGCATAATACGTCTCGATAGCCCTTTACCACGATGGCTTGGTTTAACGTACAAACGTCTTATTTCGCCATAAGGTTGAGTATCAAATTTCTCTACAATCGCACCGCAGGCTATAATTCCCTCTTCGGTTTTTAAACCAATAGCATATACATTAGGTGAGGTTAATTCGTCTAACTCAAGAGACTGCGCGGTAGCAACAGGATATAAAGAGTTTATAAGTCGGTCTATATCATCAAATACATTGACTACATCGGGGTCATTAGGGTTCAAATCGACTAACTGCATAAAGCTTCCATTCATTGTTATAAGTTGATTAAGCTTTAAATAATATATTTAAGCGGGCGTAGCTTAGCACTGTTTAACAAAAAAATCTTTAGGGGAGACTGCATTGTGAAATTTCATCACTAAGAGCAATAAATAATCCAGTACCAAAATGAGCAGTTAGATTATTGCTATTAAATTGCGTTGAGCTTTAAGTAATGAGATTGTGAGGCTTATTTTTAGCGTTATGCCATTTTAAATAGCGATCCTTATCCATTGGTTTTGCGATTAAGTAACCTTGCATCGAATCAATATTCATTTTTTTAAGTAAATTGTACTGCTCAGCGGTTTCTACACCTTCTGCCACTACCGCTAAGTTTAAGCTTTTTCCTAAGCTGATAATTGTTTGCGCGATATTAAAACCAATGTCATTGTCTAAAATTTTATCAATGAAGCTCTTATCTATTTTTAGTTCTTTAACAGGAAACGCACTTAAATAAGCTAAGCAAGAATACCCAGTTCCAAAATCATCAATCGAAAACAAAAAGCCTGCAGCAATAAGCTCTTTCATTTGTTTAATTGTATATTCTATATCGTTTGAGATCATCGACTCGGTTATTTCTAACTTAATTTGTGAAGCTCGAATATCAAACTCGCTTATAGTACTAAACAGCTCCTTTTTTAAATTTGATGAATTAAACTGACTTTGGCTAATATTAATTGAAACACAGAACGAATCGTCAATAGCGCTGGCTTCTTTAAGTTCATTAATTAAAATACATATATCGCGTAATACTGCATTTTGTAGTTTTTGTATAAGTCCGTACTGCTCGGCTATAGGTATAAATTCATTTGGTGCTATCAGGCCTCTTTGCGGATGGTTCCATCTAATTAGCGCTTCAGCTCCAATAATATCTCCGCAAGTATTAACTTGTGGCTGAAAATAAGCACAAAACTCATCAGAAGCAATAGCTCTAACAATGTCGGTTTCAAGCTCAGTTTGCTTTTCCAGCAGAGTTTGCGACGCAGGATCGTAAAAACTACTGCTGTTTCCGCCTTTCTTTTTAGAGCGATACATAGCAGTATCGGCAAACTTTAATATATTATCAGTTTGTGCATTTACGCTGTCTATTAGGCAAATACCTATGCTGCAACTTACTTGAAAGGCAAGTTCGCCGACTTCAAAATTATCATGAAACACGCTCTGAATTTTTTTAGTCACGGATTCGCATTCATAAATTGCCTGCTTTGTATTTTCACCTATGTCTTCAAGTAAAATAATAAACTCATCGCCACCGGCTCTAGCCAACGTGTCTGAGCTTTTGATTATGGCGTTTAATCTTTTTGATAGCTCTACAAGTACTTCGTCTCCGGCACTGTGCCCCAACGAATCATTAATACGCTTAAAGTTATCTAGGTCTAAAAATAATAAAGCTCCAATATTTTTTATACTTTTTATGCTCTCTACGCACGTGTTTAACCTATCACTAAGCATTCTTCTATTTGGCAGATTGGTGAGTGGGTCATAAAATGCGAGCTTATGAACTTCTTGCTCTGCTTTTTTCCTTATTGAAATATCCCTGGCCATCCATACAATATGCCTTTTTGTCGGGTTCTCAGGGTGGTAATGATCTAAAGCAGCGGCTCGTCCTTCAAAAACTATACTCCCCTTCGGGACATTTAATTCATATTCAAAGATTTGCATATCGTTAGTCGACAACGTTTTTGCAATGACTGCCATTATCATTTGCGCATCTTTTTGAGGAAGTAAGCCTTTAACATTTTCACCAATAATATCTACCGTCGACTCAAGCAGTAACTCATTAGAGGTACCATAAACATCGGTATATACGCCCTCTTCGCTTAAAATAAGGATGAGATCGGGCATTACTTTGGTAAAGGCTTTAAATTTTTCATTACTGTGCTGTAAATTAGCGACAAGCTGTTTTGCCTTTTCAAATTCGTTACTTTTTTCAAGAGCGATACTTGAAAAGTGTACAAAAAAATCTATTAATTCTAAATCTTGTTTTGATGGAATTTTAGGGCTGCTATGGTAAATAGCAAAGGTGCCTAACAAATCAGCTTGAGTTGACATAATAGGCGTTGACCAACATGACTTAAGATCAAACTTTAACGCTAAGTCTTTAAAGTCCTCCCACAGTGGTGAAGTTTCAATATTTTCTACAATTATGCGCGATTTCGAAAATGCAGCAGTACCACATGAACCCACTTTTGGCCCTATGTAAACTCCATTAAGCAAACCACAGTACTCTGGATGAATATTTGGGGCTGCACAATGAAAAAGCTGCTCGCCTTTAGCTGATAAAATGGAACACCTAGCAGATTCATCATCCATAATTTTTTCTATCGATAAACAAATTTCAGTAAGCACCTCATTTAAAGGTGCCCCTAATGCAATTTTAGATAAAATGCCTTGCTGGTGAGATAATAACTTTTTTAACCTGTCCGTACCCATTTTTACTTGCTCGCATTATTTATACATATTGATACAACAAAAGCCTCAAGCAGATGCTTTTTTACTATGGAGTAAAGTTCAGTATAGTCATGATTAGTAAGTTTATTATTTTATTAATAAAAAACTAATCTGACCTATTTTGATCAATCATAATTGCATATTACTAAACATCTGTAGTTACCATATAACCAAAATAGCAACATTAAAGCTAACACTTTGTTACCTAAAAATACTGTTTAAAATTACTCAGCTATTTATAACTGTCACTAATGGAAAATATTTTTGAAGTTACAGTGCAGATCACGCAAGGTATGGAATATTTTTTCAGGATTTAAATTAATTAGCCAAAAAGGGTTAAAGCGTTTTGTGCTTATCCCGCTTTTAATTAATATTTTACTATTTGATAGCTCGTTTTTTTATTTTTCTGGTTAAACGACTGTTTTAGCTACATAAATAACATACTACCCGAGTGGTTAAGCTGGCTAGAGTAGTTAATGTGGCCAATCGCAGTTTTGCGTCGTATTATTTGGCTGCAGCATGCTATTTACTATAATCACTAATTTTATTATACCAATCTGCTTATATATGGGGTCTATTTAACGTTAAGAAAATTACGCTAGAACTAGGCAAAAATTTTTGTATCTAGTTGTTCTAAATAAAAAACTTTTAACGACGTTGTAGTGCAATTTGATTCGTTAAATTGATCAAAAATTTATGCAGGTTGGTATTACAGCCCCATTCAATGCTTTATTAAGCGAAAAAGTTGAGCTTTATTTAACGGGCCAAAAAATTAGCGATGACGGCTTTTCTGAATTAGTTAAAGATGTACCTGGAATGCTTGCCCGTGAGTGAACAAAGCTGTGCTACTACCCTCTATGCACTATTGGCTTTTTTATATTACTTTGGGTTTTACCGGTCATTGGTCAAGTATTATGGGGTTTATTTACGTGTTGGATGTGTGCGGTGCAATACGAAGACTATGCGTTTGATAACCATAAAATTGACTTTAAGCAGATGAAAGACGATTTAAAAGCTAAGCAAGGTGTATCGTACGGATTTGGTTTTGCTGTTATGTTATTAACCGCTATACCATTTATAAACTTAATCGTTATGCCTATTTGCTGTGTGATTATGCTCACCGAGCCTTTAATTTTAATCCTTGCTTTAACCCTTATTGCTGGTGCTGCTGCACTGCAAAGTTTACTTGGTTTTGGCTTAGGGGTTATTGCTACGCCAATTTTAGTATTGATTTATCCTGCTTTTATACCCGCCCCTATTTTGCTTCTAGGACTAGGCTTATCGCTATTAAGTGCACTAAATAATAAAAAGAACATACAGATTAGTCGTATTAGCATTACTTTATGCGGGCGTTTTAGGTAGACGTTACCCTAGCTATAGCAGCGGTGTAACCAACTTAATAACCACTGATAACAAGCAAGCGTTAACCATTATTTGTAGTTCAAGGGTCGATTTAATACCAATCTGCTTATATAGGGGGTCTATTTAACGTTAAGAAAATTACGCTAGAACTAGGCAAAAATTTTTGTATCAAGTTATTCTAAATAAAAAATTTTTAACAACGTTATAGTGCAATTTAATTCGTTAAATTGATCAAATATTTATGCAGGTTGGTATAACTACCTCACTTCAAAGTGATAACAGTTATATGATTAGCGCTGAAAAAATTGAAAAAAACAAAAATCACTCAGTTAATCATGGGATCGGAATTGACGAAGATATTTGGCTAAAAATAAATTATCTCGGTGTGGGGTCTTGGTAGAAAACCCCGACCACTCTAGACTCGATGCCGGGGGCGCTAACCAATAAATAAGATTGATTACCTCACGTTGGGCAATCAATCCTTTATTTAGCT
Source organism: Pseudoalteromonas sp. Z1A8 (assembly GCF_011378855.1). Classification (GTDB taxonomy): domain Bacteria; phylum Pseudomonadota; class Gammaproteobacteria; order Enterobacterales; family Alteromonadaceae; genus Pseudoalteromonas. The sequence goes on from NZ_WTLB01000002.1 coordinate 29,447, forward strand.
TTAATACCTATTGCTTATAAACCTTGCTCAGTAGCCATTTTTTTCGCAATTTGTGGGGCAGTCCAAAGTGATGGTAACAACACAAATGATACAGGTACGGCGGTTACTACAATAAACGACTGCAGTGCAGAAATACCACCTGAACCTATCGAAATTAATATTGCTGCCATAACCCCCATCATAATGCCCCAAAACACTCTAACGGGTGTTTGCGGATGATCGTTACCCGTCATTACCATAGATACAGAGTAGGTCATGGAGTCACCCGTGGTTGCTACAAATATTGTGGTTAAAATTAAAAACAACACCGATATAACAAAGCCCATAGGCAGCTGCTCAGTAATGGCCAACAGTGCAGCGGGTAAATTTAAGCCCGCAAAGGGTTCTGAAATAACACCCGGGTTTGCTAACTCAAAAAATATACCAGAACCACCCACTATCGTAAACCAAAAACAAGTAATAACAGGAGCAATTATTGAGATAAGCGTGATCATTTCGCGAATAGTACGGCCGCGTGAAATTCGTGCAACAAACATAGCCATTAAAGGTCCATAACCTAAAAACCAGCCCCAAAAGAATACCGTCCACCAGTCTAACCAGGCGGTATCGGCACGAAAAGTGGCCATAGGAATAAAGTTATTAATATAAAGCCCAAACGAATGAATATAGCTATCAAAAATAAAAGCTGTAGGCCCCATCAGCAAAATAAACAGCATTAACGCTACGGCTAAAATTACATTAAAGCGACTGAGTAATTGAATTCCTTTAGTGACGCCACTTACAGCAGATAGAGTATAAATTGCAATTAAACCAAATAAAATAGCCACTTGAGTGGTGTAAGTATCTGGAATACCAAATAGCTTTTCTAAACCAAAACTTACTTGCAACCCTAAAAAACCAATAGGGCCTACCGTGCCTGCTACTACAGCTATAACACAACACGAATCGACAATAGCACCAAATGCGCCTTTCATTACGCGATCGCCAAATACCGGATACAACAAAGTACGCGGCTTAAGCGGTAAACCTTTTTCGTAATGTAAATGCATATAAACTATGCCAGTAAGGCTGCCTAAAATAGCCCAGGCTAAAAACCCCCAATGCATAAAGCTTTGCGCTAAAGCATTAAATGCAGCCTCTTTAGTGCCTGACTCACCACCAAAAATTGGCGGCGGCGAAATAAAATGCGCCATGGGCTCAGCAGCAGCCCAAAACACCCCACCACCAGCAAGGAGTGTACACATAATAATGCTGATCCACTTAAAGGTGGTAATCTCTGGCTTTTTTAAACCACCTAATACCACTTTTCCGGTACGTCCAAAGGCTAAAAACAACCCAATTATAAAGGTCGAAAGCAATAATATTTGCCAAAAGGCACCAAACGTCTTAGTAGAAAAAGCAAAGGCGGTATTGATCCAACTCGACATTAAATCAATATCATAAAGTGCTAGCACAGCAAATAGCACAAGGATGCCACCACTGATTAAAAATACCGGTATATCAACCCCAGCCAAATACTTTATTGTAGATGAATGCTCATCCTCATGTTGTTTTGTTACTCCAGTAGTGCTCATTTATCGTCTCTTGATGGATTTTTAGTTACCGACATAGCGACATACCACAACACCCACCCTAAATACGAAATGAAGCGACGCGAATCAAAAGGTTAAATTATCTTTCGATCTTACTTTATTTCGAGTTTAGAAAATGCCATAACAAATATCTTAACTGCCAACTTGTAAATATTTTACCCTTTTCAGCCACCTAATCCAACGGTACTCTAATTATTAATAGTGAATTTACACAATAGTAAAGCCTTGCTTACAGCTATTTTTAATAATAAACAAATATAAAACAACAATTTTGAAGGGGTTAGGAAAACAGAAATAGCAATATAAATAAAGAGATGGAAAGTACAGCGATAGAACAAGATACATAAGGCTAAGTATATTAATAGTCAAATGCATCATTAATCTCGCAATATATTTAATATGTATTGATAGTATTTTTGTAAAAATAACGAAGATAATATTTTGGGTAAATTTATTGATAGTTTCTAAATTATTAGCAACGCGTATAACACACATAAAAAAAGCGCTTAATAAGCGCTCTATTACTTTAATAAATACGATACTTACACTAATACTTGACGCGTGTTTGCTATAAAGTGATGTACTTCGCGCTCAATTTTAGGGTCAACAGGCTCATCTGGTCGACGATCATTCGGACAAGGCATTTTTGGCGTAGTACCAAATAAGCGACAAATTAATGGGCGCTCGTCATATACAGTGCAGCCATTGGGGCCAAGATGCACACAATTGAACTCGTTTAACGCCGCTTCATGCTCCGCATCTGTTTTTACCGGTAAGCGCGACATTTCCTCTGAAGATGTTGTTACTGGCCCGCAGCAGTCGTGGCATCCTTTTACGCATTCAAACGCTGGAATATTAGCGCGCAATCGTAAAATTACTTCCTGATTTTTGTACATCACTATTTATACCCTTTATTTTTGCAACGCACTGACGCGGCAACTTTACTAATTTCTCCACAATGCATCAAAACGATGCCTAAGCCTAGAGTGGCTAGATCAGCTATAGTACGCTTTGCACTGCCCAAAAATCAAGCTAAGTTAGCGTTTAATTACGCCATAGTGCTAATATATACAGCTTGCAAACTAATTGTCGCTTATTAAGCTGGGAGGAGAAAATAGTAAACTGGCCGTTGTTATTATTTAACTTAAACACTTTGTTACCTAAAAATACTGTTTAAAATTACTCAGCTATTTATACTGTCACTAATGGTGAATATTTTTTGAGGTTACAGTGCAGATCACACAAGGTATGGAATATTTTTTTTCAGGATTTAAATTAATTAGCCAAAAGGGGTTAAAGCGTTTTGTACTTATCCCGCTTTTAATTAATATTTTGCTATTTGGTAGTTCGTTGTTTTTCTTATTTGGATGGTTAAGTGATAGCTTTAGCTATATCAATAACATGCTACCAGAGTGGTTAAGCTGGCTTGAATGGCTAATGTGGCCAATTGCAGTATTAGTCGTGCTATTTAGCTATAGTATGCTCTTTACAGTCATCACTAATTTTATTGCAGCCCCCTTTAATGCTTTATTAAGCGAAAAAGTTGAGCTTTATTTAACGGGTCAAAAAATTAATGATGACGGTTTTGCCGATTTATTAAAAGATGTGCCTAGAATGCTTGGCCGTGAGTGGACAAAATTATGTTATTACCTTCCTCGCGCAATTGGCTTTTTCATACTACTTTGGGTTTTACCTGTCATAGGCCAAATATTATGGGTTTTGTTTACCTGTTGGATGTACGCGGTGCAGTATGAAGACTATGCGTTTGATAACCATAAAATTAGCTTTAAGCAGATGAAAGACGATTTAAAATCTAAGCAAGGTTTATCATACGGGTTTGGTTTTGCCGTAATGCTACTAACCGCAATCCCGTTTATAAACTTAATAGTTATGCCTGTAGCTGTATGCGGTGCAACGCGTTTATGGGTTGATAATTACAGGCCTAAATACAGAAGTTAAAAGTAAAAATGGGTCCAGCGACCCATTTTTGTTACCACATGAAAATGCTAGCTATACAAATTTTGTGGCACTTTAGTAACGTTTAAATGAACGGTTATTTCCTCACGATCATGATATAGATGCTTAGCTTGTAACTCGTAATTAATACCATGTTTCTCAAGCTCTTTTCTGATCATCGAAAGGCATTCATAAACACTATCAAAGCGCTTTTTCATAGGCAGCTTTAAGTTAAATATAAACTCTTTTGCGTATGCATTTACTGCCCAGTCAATCATTAGCGTCGTCACTTTGGTTGGTTTTTCTACCATATCGCACACTAACCAAGTAATATTTCTTTTTTCTGGGCGATATTTAAAACCGTCGACTCTAAAGTGTTTAACTTGCCCGGTTTGCATTAAATCGTCGTTCATTGGGCCATTATCAATAGCGCTTACAAACATACCTCGGCGTACAAGCTGATAAGTCCACCCACCTGGGCATGCGCCTAAATCAACACTGCGCATACCTGCAGCCACGCGTGATTCACGTTGTTGCTCAGGAATAAATACATTAAATGCTTCATCTAATTTTAACGTTGAACGACTCGGCGCATCGCTTGGCATACGAAGGCGTAAAATACCCATAAAAAATGGAGAGTTATTAAAGCTATACGAGTAACCCACATAAGCCGTATTGTTTGTTAAAAACATAACATGCATTACTGGGCGGTTTGCTTTTGGCTCACGCAGTACAGTATTTTGTTTTTCGAGAGCTTTTTTAAGCGGTGTTGAGATTTTTTTACAGAACGTTAAAAGCTCTTTACCTTCATTTGTGTCTGGCGTTTCTACGCGTAGCTCTGAGCATAATGTAAAGCCTTTAGCAGCTTCGACTACTGCGCTTACACGGTCTTCCACTGGCATATTTTCGAGTAATGTACCGGCAAACCATTGGCGTGCAAACACCATGTTTTTAAAATCGACCTTTTTGATTATTTCGTCGCTGTGATGCGCTTCAAAACATTCGTAAACAACATAACCTGTATTTGGTTTTGCTTTTACATACCCTGCAAAACCTTGCTCTGCAGCATGAAACGTTATTTCAGCAGCGGCATCGTTTTCAAAACCACTACGACAAAAAATCACAACACTAGACATATTAACCCTTAAACTCTTTAAAACTTAAATCGTGCAACTTGCACTAAAATAACAATCCAACCAATAATAAAGCACAACCCACCAAGTGGTGTTATCGGCCCTAGCCACTTCATTCCTGTTAGAGCGAGTAAATATAAACTGCCACTAAAAAGTAGTGTGCCCGTTATAAAAAAGCCACCAGCCCAACTTAGGTTTATGCCCCATTTAATTAAAATAGCCACCGCAATCAATGCAAGTCCATGCACCATCTGATACTCAGCAGCTGTTTTAAAAACCCCTAATGAATACTCCGATAAACGGCTTTTTAAACCATGGGCAGCAAATGCACCTAACATAACCGAAAGCATACAAAAAATACTGCCGGCCATTAAAAATAATTTTATCATTTAACCTCCTAATCGAGTTTTAACACTTCTCAATTTGTTGCTTAATAAATTCAACAGCCCTTAATGCCGCTGTTTCTCTATTTTGCAGTTCAGTTACACCACTTTTTTTACGCGGCTTTAATGAGTGATCGCCATCAGTTAGCCATGTAAGCAAAGGCTGCTTTGGCATTTGCATAGTAAGCAGTTCTTCACGCGTACCAAATGTATCTCGCTCGCCCTGTAATACTAAAAAAGGACAAATAATATCAGCAAAATGGTCGGTGCGTAGTTTTTCTGGCTTACCCGGCGGATGAAATGGATACCCAAATGCAACAACACCTTTAACGGGCTGCTCAGTGGTACATGCGAGCATTGATGCCATGCGACCGCCCATCGATTTACCGCCTATAAATAAGGGTAAATCTGGCTGAGCATTCGTTAGCACTTGTTCATAATAAATAAGTAGTTTTGGCGCTCGTTCAGGCGGCCTGCGTTTATTGGTTTGTTTAGCAATTTGCATATATTCAAAATCAAATAAACCAACATCAACACCTTGCTCGCTTATTAATTTTGCCATGTGTTGCATAAAGTCAGAATAGCTACCGGCGCCTGCCCCATGCGCAAATATAAACTGTGCAATTGCAGGTCGTGCCGTGCTTTTAAACCATTCAATCATTATTAATACTCATATTCCTGCTCATGCTCTACTAAGCTCAACATCCACTCTTTAAACGAGACTATTTTGCCAAGCTCTGTTTGCGATTCACGTAGCACTAAATAATACGCATTTTTACTCTCTAAACTGTGATTAAATGGGATAACCAAACGCCCTGCATCTATGTCAGGTTTAGCTAAAACACTATTACCTATTGCCACACCTTGCCCGTGTACTGCAGCTTGAAGCACCATAGATGAGTGACTAAATATAGGACCTTGGTTAACTTGAACATTACGCACACCTGCGGTTTTCATCCATGTTTTCCAGTTTTTACGTGTCGTGTCGTGCAATAGAGTGTGATGCGCTAAATCACTAGGTTGATCAAGCGGCTTTGGCCCGCTTAACAACATAGGGCTACAAAGTGGTACTAAGTATTCGGTATGAAGTTTATATGCCTGAACACCATTCCAATGGCCTCGGCCATAGTAAATAGCAACGTCTACGTCATCAGTCAGTGAATTTTCATCTTGGTCTTGCGCTTTTATTCGTACGTCTATTTCTGGATGCAACTCATTAAATAAACTCAAACGAGGCACTAACCACTGAATAGCAAAGCTTGGCGTTAAACTTACTGTTAGTGAGCCTTTAGCACCACGCGCTAATAGCTTTTCAGTTGCATCAATAAGCTGAGTGAAAATCTCTTTAATATCTAAAAAATAGCCTTGGCCTTCTTCAGTTAATAGTAAAGAGCGATTTTTACGTAAAAACAACTTCAAACCTAAATGCTCTTCAAGTGTTTTTATTTGATGACTCACTGCCGCCTGCGTTACATAAAGCTCTTCTGCTGCTTTTGTAAAACTTAAATGACGCGCAGCCGCTTCAAAGGCTTTTAATGCGTTTAATGGAGGTACTCGTCTTGACATAATAACCAAGCTTAGAATTAGTTTTTCTTATGCGTGAGATTATATACATCATATAAGTTTGTGTATATTAAAGGCATAAAAAAAGCGACTTAAGTCGCTTTTTAATAAACATTATGCTGAGTTATAAGTCGCTTGCACTTGTATCAAGTGGTGCAAAGCTTTTAATTAAATCATCAACCGCTTTCATTTGCGTTAAGTAGCCTTCTAACTTGCTAAGCGCTAGTGCACATGGGCCATCACATTTAGCTTCGTTAGGGTTAGGATGCGCTTCAATAAATAAACCAGCTATGCCTAAAGCCATACCACTGCGAGCAAGCTCTGCAGCTTGTGCACGACGACCATCAGCAGAATCAGCTCGGCCACCAGGGCGCTGAAGAGCATGCGTTGCATCAAAAATAACAGGCGCCATGGCTTTCATATCATCCATACCCAGCATATCAACCACTAAATTATTGTAACCAAAGCTAGAGCCACGTTCACAAAGTGCGATGTTGTTATTACCCGCTTCATTAAATTTAGTAATGATATGGCGCATTTCGTGTGGCGCTAAAAACTGTGGTTTTTTCACGTTAATAATTGCACCCGTTTTAGCCATCGCCACAACTAAATCTGTTTGACGTGCTAAAAAGGCGGGTAACTGAATAACATCAACTACTTCAGCCACTGGTGCTGCTTGATGCGGTTCGTGTACGTCAGTAATAAGAGGAATATTAAACGTATTTTTAATCTCTTCGAATATTTTTAACCCTTCTTCCATACCAGGACCACGGTACGAATTGATTGAAGAACGGTTAGCTTTATCGAATGATGCTTTAAATACATAAGGAATATTTAATTTAGTGGTTACTTCTACGTAATGCTCTGCAACACGCATAGCTAAATCGCGAGATTCTAATACGTTAATACCACCAAACAATACAAATGGTTTGTTGTTTGCCAGTTCAATTTCATTAATTTTAATAATTTGGTCTTTCATTTAAATTCCTTACGGTGCAACTGCTTGCATCATTAATCCACAAATATAAGCCATATAAGTGCCCACGCCGTAACCTAATACAGCTAACAGAACACCAACAGGCGCTAATGACGGATGAAACGCAGATGCTACAACAGGTGCAGATGCTGCGCCGCCCACATTAGCCTGAGAGCCTACGGCCATATAAAATAACGGTGCTTTAATAAGTTTAGCTACTATTAACATTATGCTTGCATGCACTAGCATCCAAATTGCGCCAACTAAAAATAACCCTGGGTTATTAAAAATAGCGGTTACGTTCATGTGCAAACCAATTGATGCAACTAAAATATACAAAAAGCTAGAGGCTACTTTAGAAGCGCCAAACGCTTCTATTTGCCTTACTTTAGTAAACGATAAGCCTATACCTATCGTTGTTGATATAACTATTAGCCAAAAGAACTTACTGTTTAAGCTGTATTCTTTTGCCCACTCATAGGTAGTGCCAAAGTACGGGCCTAAAAAGTCAGCGCAAAAATGCGCTAAACCGGTTATACCAAATGCAATTGCAAGCAACATCATGTAATCGTTAAGTGTAGGTATACGTGCATGTTCTGCGTGATAGGCTTCAACACGTTTTTTTAAATCTTCAATTGCGCTTGTATCGGCACCAGTAGCAGCATCAATTTTTTTATGATTTGCTGCCATTAACAATAAAACAGCCATCCAAATATTAGCGACAATTACATCTACTGTAATCATTACAGAAAATATATCACCGCCAACTTCAAACATTTCTTTCATTGATGCTTGATTAGCACCGCCGCCAATCCAGCTACCCGCAACAGTTGTCATACCGCGCCATACTGCATCAGGTCCATGCCCGCCAACAATACTTGGATCAAATGCACTCACTACTAAAATAGCTAATGGTCCGCCAATAACAATCCCGAGTGTACCCACTAAAAACATAATAAGTGCTTTAGGGCCTAAGTTAATAATGGCTTTTAAATCAATACTTATTGTAAGAAGTATTAAACAGGCAGGCAGTAAATAGCGCGAAGCCACATAGTAAACATTAGATTTATTACCATCTACAATACCAAAAGTATTTAATAACGAGGGTAAAAAGTAACACAGTAGTAAAGCTGGTACGTATTTGTAAAATCGTTTTAAAGCTGGACGCTCACTGTTTGAAGTTTTAAAAATAAACCCCAAAATAACAGCAAGTAAACCAAGCACAACGGCATCATTAGTAATTAATGCACTTTGAGTTTCAACCATAATTATTCCTATTCTTAATGGTGCGTTTTATTATTATCTTCTAGTTCTTCAATTTGGTGCTGAATTATCTCTATTGCAGGATCATCCGGACACTCATCTACAAAAAACTGTAAATCATCACGTGCCATTTTAGGGCAACCGAGCTGATTTAATAAGTAACCTCTGTCGCGTCTCTCATACGGGTCGTCGCCTATTAGCTCCATTAGCATCTCTACACAGGTTAAAGCGTGACCAAATTTGTTTTCGCTAATGAAAGACCATTTTTGCTGAGCTAAAAATAGCTTATATACTTCATCATCAAAAATGAGTTCGAGTGGCTCTTGCTCTTGGCCATCATCTTCGTCTGCATTTTCAGGGATGATATACCAGCTTTGTTGTCCACTACTTGGCTCTATTATGTAACCTTCTTCATCACTAATCGCCACATGTACGCCAACATCACCTTGTGTAAGACTAAGATTCGCGTCAAAGTTAGCTTGCTGTAAAAAGTGACAAAGTATAACTGCCAGTGTTGTAGGTGAACCACTGCGCATAGAAAGTGTATAGCTTAGTGTATTTAATTTATATTCAGGCACTTTTAAGCCTGAGGCACTAAATAGCCAATCGCTGTAAAACATATCTAATAATTTTTCGAGACGATCGTGCTCATCACTCACTTTTAAACACAGCGCTGAAATTTGCTGTTCAAAGTCAGTTAAAGTTTCATAACATGGTGTTAAATCTATCTGAGGGTCCCATTTTGACTCTGCTTTAATACAGCGATAAATCGCTGGAGGTGTAAATTCATCGTAAGCATCATCAAGATAAGATTCATCGTGTTCGTCAAACCCGAGGGTAGTCATTAATACTGCAACATTTTAGAAAACGAAAGCGTAGTTTACCTAACTTTAAAGCTATATACCAATATAGAGATGTTTTTGAATATTTTCTGGAAGGGAGTCGTATTTGAGCTTCACAAAGAATTATAAAGCTCAAATAGTTAGATATTACTTAAAGCAAAAAAGCTGATTTAGACGTCGCCAAATAGCCTATAGCCAAAATAACAGCGGTATTAACTAAAACGTAAGCAACTTTAGCCGTCATTTTAGTTTGTCTGGCGCTTTTAGCCCCAATACCAATATATATAATCACTAAAACTATTTTTTCTAATAGCCAATATTGTTCAAACGGGTTTATTTTTGCCATAAATATAAGCGTAAGTGCAGACACTAACAACAACGTATCTATGCTGTGACTGCCAATCATTACCACTTTATTTTTCGCTAATTTACCACTACCCATTCGCGAAAATGCGCGAACATAAAATAAAATCACACTTAACATCGCAATTGCCATGTGTGAGTGCTTTACTGCTAAATAATCCATATGCCCCTGTACTTCTGTTTTATAAAAATCTAATCAGGAAAACGGTTAAAAACCGCCTCTACTTATCAATAAGTTTTACTGTGTTGTCTCATTTCAGACTGAAGTTGTACGTTTTCAAACGCAAGCTGTACATTTTGCGAGAAAATTTTAATTAAATGTCGCTGTATATCAGTTAAATCTTTTGGGATCCCTGATATAAACAGTATTGAGTTATGATTATACTTGCTGCTGCAATACGCAAATAAGTAGTTTTCTTTATAAATAATACTTTTTTCATTAAGGGCCTGATGGTATGCACTTAACTGCTGTATTTGTAGCACCGCATCAAGCTCTTTACCTTCACTTTTTTCAAAATCGCCAGTACCAGAACACACAATTAATTTTTTATTATTTCCACTTCCTGGGTTCTGCGCAACCAAAGTGCTCGCATATACTGCTCGATCAGCAACGCCAAGTAAAGATGTTAACTGCTGCATAACCCCTTCAATAAAGTGCTCTATTGAATGCGCAGAAAAAATATCACGAGACGCTATAATTATTTTTTCAAGCCCTTCGCGTGACTGCTCAATCGAAATAATATCCCGATACGAGCGCAGGCTCGACATAATAACAGTAAATAGTTTTTGAGCAGTAAGCTCTGTTTTTGATTTGTAATCGTTAATATCGTAATTAATAATTACTTGGCGCTCAGGAGCCTGTCCAGGTTGCCCTGTTCTTAAAATAATTCGTATATGATTATTTTTAGCCTCTTCGCGAATAAACCTAGCAACTTGTAGGCCGGCATCATCGGTTTCCATTACTACATCAAGTAGCACAATCGCTGCATCGGTATGCTCTTTTATAAGCTCTTTGGCTTCAGCACCCGAATAAGCACTGATAAATTCTAAGCGTTTATTTTGAAACTCAAAATCACTCAACGCTAGTTTTGTAACGGCATGAACTTCAGGTTCGTCATCAACAATTAACACTTTCCAGGTACCGTGTTCAATCTCATCGATTGTCTCTTCTGGCTCATCTGAAAATAAAAAATCACCCATCATAATCGAAATTCCTTCATGGCATTATTTAACGCACTAGCAAGCAATTATTATTCTTTAGGGCCACTGTGCAAACGTTACACGGTCATTATTACCAAGGTCTTTCACTGTTTTAATATTAACAAACGTCATTTTTTCAAAGAAATGACGTACAGCTTCACCTTGCTCAAAACCGTGTTCTATTAAAAGATAACCACTAGATAACAAATAGTCACGTGATTGTGTAATTATTTGTTTAATATCAGACATTCCGCAATCATCAGCCACTAATGCCGACAAAGGCTCAAAGCGCACATCGCCCTGATTCAAGTGTATATCACTGCTTTCAATATAAGGGGGATTGGTGACAATTAGGTTAAACTTTTCACCGTGCAACTCGCTAAACCAATTACTTTGCTTAACGTGTACGTTATTAATTGCCAGTCGCTGCTGATTACGTGTAGCAAGTGCAACAGCATCGCTTACTCTATCTACAGCCGTAATTTGCCAGTTAGGCATTTCACTGCCCAGTGCCAACGCAATTGCACCAGTACCTGTGCCTAAATCAAGTACCTTCGCTGTAGCGGGTAGCGCTACTTCAAGTGCTTGTTCTACTAATGTTTCGGTATCTGGTCGCGGTACTAAGGTTGTTGCGTTAACTTCAAGCGATAAACTCCAAAATTCACGTTGCCCGGTAATATGTGCAACGGGCTCACCGTTTAAACGTCTTTGGCAAAAGTTATCAAATTGCTGTTGTTGCTCAGCGTTAAGCTCATGCTCTGGCCAAGTAAAAAGGTAACTGTGAGGTTTTTGAAGAATATGTAAAAGTAAAACTTGTGCATCTAATTTAGCACTTTCGCTGCTAGGTGCTAATAAATTAGCGCCTGCAGCAATTGCTTGTTCAATAGTGTGGCTCACGACTACTCGTCGCCCATAGCCGCTAATAAGTCAGCTTGATGCTCTTGCATTAGTGGGTCAATAACGCAGCTTAAATCACCCGCTACCACTTCATTCAAACGATAAAGTGTTAAATTAATACGGTGATCGGTAATACGACCTTGTGGGTAGTTATAAGTACGAATACGCTCAGAACGATCACCACTACCTACTAAATCACGACGCTCAGATGCTTCTGCCGCATGGCGTTTTTCATCTTCAGCTTGTTGCAAGCGTGCTGCAAGTACCGACATCGCTTTAGCCCGGTTTTTATGCTGTGAACGTTGATCCTGACACTCAACCACAACACCGGTAGGTATATGTGTAAGTCGAATAGCAGAATCTGTTTTATTAACGTGCTGACCACCTGCGCCCGATGCACGAAATGTATCAACTTTTAAATCTGCGGTATTAATTTGTATCGCTTCAGCTTCTGGTACTTCTGCCATTACCGCAACAGTACACGCAGAGGTATGAACGCGCCCTTGTGACTCAGTTTCTGGCACACGTTGAACGCGGTGTACACCAGATTCAAACTTTAATTGCCCGTAAACGCCTTCACCACTAATATTTGCAATAACTTCTTTGTAACCACCGTGTTCACCTTCATTGGTGCTCACAACTTCTACTTTCCACTTTTTAGTTTCTGCGTAGCGGCTGTACATACGAAATAAGTCACCAGCAAAAATAGCCGCTTCATCACCACCTGTTCCAGCACGTACTTCAACAAACACGTTGTTGTTATCGCGCGGATCTTTTGGCAACATTAATACTTGAATTTGATCTTCAATTACCAAAATTTGTGCTTTAGCTTCTTTGTATTCTTCTTGCGCCATTTCACGCATTTCAGGGTCAGAATCTTTAAGCATTTCTTCTGCACTGGCTAAATCGTCTTGCGTTTCTTTGTAGGTTAAAAACGTTTTTACAATCTCTTCAAGCTCAGAGTATTCTTTTGAAAGCCCACGAAAACGATTTTGATCACTAATGACCGACGGGTCGCTTAGCAGCGCTTGTACTTCTTCGTAACGCTCTACTAAGGTTTCTAATTTATTATAAACAGACTCTTTCATTTAACGGTTATTCCTGATCAATACCTAACATTTTTTTCAACTGGTTTAGCTGCGCCACTTCACCTTTTTTCGCTGCGTCTTGTATTGCACGGGTAGGCGCGTGCATTAAGCGATTGGTTAATTTATTGGCGAGCTCTAATATAATTTTTTCTGCATCTTTACCTGTATTTAGCTGACTAACAGCTCGCTCAACAAGCTCTGACTTAATTGTTTGTACATCATTTCGATAATGGCGGATTAAATCTACCGAATCGAGTGAACGCATCCACATTGCAAATTCTTTGGTGCGCTCAGTAATAATTATTTGTGCTTGCTCAGCAGCTTGCTCTCGCGCTGCCATATTCTCGCTTACAATGGTTTGTAAGTCATCAACGGAATATAAATAGGCAGCATCTAGCTCCCCTACTTGGCTTTCTATATCGCGTGGAACCGCAATATCTATAAATAGCATAGGCTTGTGACGGCGTTGTTTAAGCGCTTGTTCAACAACCCCTTTACCAATAATAGGCAAAGTACTGGCTGTAGAACTAATCACTATATCGGCTTTATGTAAACGCTCTGGCAATTGCGCTAAAGCAATTACATCCGCCGACACCTCGTCAGCTAAGCTTCGAGCTCGCTCAATAGTTCGGTTCGCAACGGTGATATTTTGTGGCTCATTTTGATATAAATGTTTAGCAACTAACTCTATAGTTTCGCCGGCGCCAATTAATAATACGTTTGTTTTATCGAGCTTACCGTAAATATGCTTCGCTAAATTAACAGCCGCAAATGCAACCGATACTGCGCTTGCGCCAATATTTGTTTCGGTTCTAACTTGTTTCGCCACCGAAAATGTTTTTTGAAACAATCTATCAAAAGTAACACCTACAGCGTCGTGGGTTTTAGCGCTAAAAAACGATTGTTTTATTTGCCCTAAAATTTGCGGCTCCCCTAATACCAAGGAGTCTAAACCGCACGCTACGCGCATTAGGTGGTTAATGGCGTCATTACCTTCATGGCAGTATATATTGCTGCTCAGTTCATGTTCATCCAAACCATGGAAACTGGCAAGCCAAGTCAACAGTGTTTGGGAATTTTGCTGAGCGAGGCTACAATAGATCTCGGTTCGATTGCAGGTAGACACAATAACCGCTTCATTAAAGTCGGCATGGCCACTTAATTGTTGCAACGCCTCTGAAATTTGCTCAGGCGAAAAGGCCACTTTTTCACGTAATTCTACGGATGCGGTTTTGTGATTTATACCTAGTGCTATTATGGTCATATTTGCCAAATATTGCTGAGCCCTACTTCAAAGGCGGTAATTTTACCAAAAATCAGCGGAATATGGAAAGTAAGGAACAACATTTGATTCGACAATATTTGATTTTATTCATGTTTTTTTTGTTTTTAGGTGGCTGTGCTCATCAAATTGATACAAAAACAACACTTTATGATGATTGGAAACCACGTTTAGCTGCTCAAAAAACTTGGCAGGTCGAGGGTAAACTCGCGTTTATTAGCCCAGAAGAGCGTCAATCTGCAAACTTAAATTGGCAGCAAACAACAAATTCCAATAATTTAATACTGACTACCTTTATTGGTACGCGTATTTTGTCGCTTAAACAAACAGCAAACGGTGCTGAATTAGAATTTGACGGCGATGAGTACTTTGATACTAACGCTTCAGAGCTTTTAAAGCGCTTAACGGGTTTTACACTCCCTGTTGATAATGCCGATAATTGGCTTAAAGGGACTATTGATGATCAAAGTTTAGATGTTGATGAGTTAGGCCGCGCAAAGCAAGTATTATGGTTTGATAATACAGGCAAAAAATGGCAAATAGATTATGGCACTTACGTACAAAATGCAGGTTACTGGTTACCAACCAAACTAACGTTAAAGCATCAACAAATAAAAATTAAGATTCAACTCTACGATTGGCAGTTTAAATAAGCATGAATAACAAAACCTCTTTTTCACTTATTGCTCCGGCAAAACTCAATTTATTTTTACATATAAATGCGCGCCGAGAAGATGGCTATCACGAACTTGAAACCTTATTTACTTTTTTAAATTTTGGTGATGAGTTGTACTTTGAGTTAACAACGGATGGCAGCATTTCTATCGATGGTGATACTAAAGACATACCCTTAACTGATAATCTCATCTATAAAGCGGCACTTTTATTACAAACGTACTGTAAAATCCCTTTAGGTGTAAAAATAAATTTAATTAAACGCTTACCGATGGGAGGAGGTGTTGGAGGTGGTTCATCCGATGCTGCAAGTACTTTATTAGCACTCAATAAATTATGGAAATTAGAACTAAATTTGGAAACCCTAGCCCAATTAGGGCTTAAATTAGGCGCTGATGTTCCGGTGTTCATACAAGGTCAAAGCGCCATAGCACATGGTATTGGTGAGAAATTGCACCACGTAGAACTTGAACAAAAATGGTACTGTGTTGTGCATCCAAATCAGCATGTAAGTACGGCTAAAATATTTACACATCCCGATTTAAAACGCGACACACCAAAAATAATAGGCGATTGGAAACACCACATTTTAACCAACGATTGTGAGCCTTTAGTTAAAAAGCTTTGCCCCGAGGTTGAAAAAACCCTCCAGTGGTTGCTAAAATACGCACCGTCGAAGATGACCGGAACAGGTTCATGTTGTTTTGTCGAATTTGCTAGTCAAGTTCAAGCACAAGATGTACTTGAAAATCTCCCCCATACTTGGCAGGGTTTTGTGGCTTCAAGCGCAAATGTCTCACCTGCTCATACGGAGTTAACCGCCATTTTCGATCAATGAAGTAACGTACAAGTAATCATAAGTTAACTTGCAGTGGTATTTATTACTGCTCGTTAGTCCAAATATTCAGTGCCTGAGGAACCCTACCGTGCCTGACATGAAGCTCTTCGCTGGTAACGCAACACCTGAGTTAGCTCAAAAAGTTGCAAAACGTTTATATATTGAATTAGGCGATGCTGTTGTTGGCCGTTTTAGCGACGGTGAGATCAGTGTTCAAATAAATGAAAACGTTCGTGGCTCGGATGTTTTTATATTGCAATCAACCTGTGCCCCTACAAACGATAACTTAATGGAGCTTATCGTTATGGTTGATGCTCTACGTCGTGCGTCTGCAGGTCGTATTACTGCCGTCATTCCTTATTTTGGTTATGCGCGCCAAGACCGTCGTGTACGCTCTGCCCGTGTTCCAATTACCGCTAAAGTTGTTGCCGATTTCTTATCAAGTGTGGGTGTTGACCGTGTTCTTACGGTTGATTTACATGCGGAACAAATCCAAGGCTTCTTTGATGTACCAGTAGACAACGTATTTGGCAGCCCTGTATTACTTGAAGATATGAAAGAACGCGACTTTGAAGACGTCGTTGTTGTATCTCCAGATATTGGTGGTGTTGTACGTGCGCGTGCAATTGCAAAACTACTAAACGATACCGATTTAGCTATTATTGATAAACGTCGCCCACAAGCAAACGTTTCTCAAGTAATGCATATTATTGGTGACGTTGAAGGCCGTGATTGTATTATCGTAGATGATATGATTGATACCGGTGGTACGTTATGTAAAGCCGCTGAAGCACTAAAAGAACATGGCGCTAAGCGTGTATTTGCATACGCAACGCACCCTATTCTTTCAGGTAAAGCAGCAGAGAACCTACGTGACTCAATGATTGACGAAGTAATTGTAACTGACTCAATTCCGCTATCTGACGAGCTTAAAGCCCTTGATAAAATAAAGGTACTTACGCTTGCTGACATGTTAGCAGAGACTATTCGTCGTATTAGTAACGAAGAATCTATCTCAGCGATGTTTGAACACTAAGATTAAACATTCCTGAGTATAAAAGCGCCTTTTGGCGCTTTTTTTGTAAGTGATGTTTATTTTGTCTGAGCGTGGTGGTATGATAGCGCGCCTTTTGGCTAGGGACCTTGGTCGCAAAGGCCCTACACATTTAAATAACTGGAGACATCATGTCTAACAAAACTTATACGTATAACGCTGAACTTCGCGTAGAAACTGGTACTGGTGCGAGCCGCCGCCTACGTCGCGAAGACAAAGTTCCTGCAATCCTTTACGGAGCTGACAAAGAAGCTTTATCTCTTACTTTTGCTCATAAAGATATGATCAAAGCACAAGAAGACGAAGGTTTCTACACGCATATCCTTACGCTTAACGTAGATGGCGAAGCTGTTGAAGTAATCTTAAAAGATATCCAACGTCACCCATTCAAACCTAAGCTTACTCACCTTGATTTCCAACGTGTAGATGCTACTCATAAATTTCAAACTAAAGTTCCTCTTCACTTCATCGGTGAAGATATTGTAACTAAAGCTGGCGCAACTGTTGTTCACCAGTTAACTGAAGTTGAAATCTCGTGTCTTCCAAAAGCACTTCCAGAATTCATTGAAGTAGATGTGTCTAAGTTTGTTGTTGGCGATTCTGTTCATATTTCTGACCTTACTTTCCCTAAAGGCGTAAGCTCTGTAGATTTAGGTAAAGGCGAAGGCCATGATCAGTCTATCCTGACTATCAAAGCAAACAAAGCAGCTCCAGTTGAAGACGACGCTGCAGCAGCAGAATAATTTTTAAGGTCTCGCAACCTTGAATTCTATTCAAATGCTTGTGGGCCTGGCTAATCCAGGCCCCGAATACGCAAACACACGCCACAATGCAGGTGCTTGGTTCATCGAGCAAATCGCTGCACGCTACAACTGCACTCTAAAACACGATCCTAAATATCACGGCCTTACTGGCAAAGTGATAATTCAAGGCCAAGAATTCAAATTATTGATCCCCACTACTTACATGAATTTAAGTGGTAAAGCGGTCAGTAGTTTAGCTAATTTTTTCAAAATCCCTGTCGAGGACATTTTAGTTGCCCATGACGAATTGGATTTAGACCCAGGCGTTGCCAAATTAAAAAAAGGCGGCGGACATGGCGGTCATAATGGTTTAAAAGACATTATTGCAAAAATGGCAAATCAAAAAGACTTTATGCGTTTACGCATAGGTGTAGGTCATCCGGGGCATCGTGAAATGGTAACTGGTTGGGTGCTTGGAAAAGCGGCCAAAGTAGACCAAGAAAAAATGGATGCTGCTGTTGATGAAGCAGTTCGTTGTATGGAAATACTTGCAAAAGATGGTGTGTTAAAAGCACAAAACAGACTACATTCGTTTAAACCCTAATAACTTGGGTTCAAGCACATCGTTTAAACGAATCTAAACAAGGTATCTTACTATGGGTTTTAAATGTGGCATCGTTGGCTTGCCTAACGTTGGTAAATCAACGCTTTTCAATGCACTAACTAAAGCGGGTATTGAAGCCGCTAACTTTCCTTTTTGTACCATTGAGCCTAATACAGGTGTGGTACCAGTGCCAGATCCTCGTCTAGACGAACTTGCTAAAATTGTTAATCCTCAACGAGTTCTTACCACTAGTATGGAATTTGTAGACATTGCTGGCTTAGTAAAAGGCGCATCTAAAGGTGAAGGCCTTGGTAACCAGTTTTTAGCTAACATTCGTGAAACCGATGCAATTGGCCACGTAGTTCGCTGTTTTGAAGATGAAAACATCATCCACGTAGCGGGTACTATTGACCCTGCTGACGATATTGACGTAATCAACACTGAGTTAGTGCTTGCTGATATGGATAGTGCTGAAAAAGCCCTTTTCCGTAATTCAAAAAAAGCTAAAGGTGGCGATAAAGACGCTAAAGAGCAAAATGCTGTACTTGAAAAAGTAAAAGTGCATCTTGACGAAGGCTTAACTTTACGTGGTCTAGCACTAACTAAAGAAGAAAAAGCAGCAATTAGCTCTATAAACTTCTTAACGATTAAACCAACAATGTATATTGCAAACGTTGCTGAAGATGGTTTTGAAAATAACCCATACCTTGATCGTGTACGCGCAATTGCCGCAGCTGAAGATGCGATTGTTGTTCCTGTATGTGCCGCTATCGAATCTGAGCTTTCAGAATTAGATGACGAAGATAAGCTTGAGTTTATGGCTGATCTTGGCCTAGAAGAACCAGGCCTTAACCTTGTTATTCGTGGTGGTTATGAATTACTACAATTACAAACTTACTTTACAGCTGGCGTAAAAGAAGTGCGCGCATGGACAATCCCTGTAGGTGCTACAGCACCACAAGCAGCGGGTAAAATCCATACCGACTTCGAGCGTGGCTTTATTCGTGCGCAAACTATTGCTTTTGACGACTTTGTTTCCTTTAAAGGTGAGAGTGGCGCAAAAGAAGCAGGTAAGATGCGTCAAGAAGGTAAAGAGTACATTGTTAAAGACGGCGATGTAATGAACTTCTTGTTCAACGTATAAGTACAAATTAAACCAATTTAGCTTGGTAATAATTTTTAAAGGCTCGTTTTTACGAGCCTTTTTTGTATTTAAGTATTATAAAAATAATAATTGAGCACAATCAGGGCCTGTTGACTTTTTAGGATTGAAATTTGTTCAATCTAGGGGTTATTTAATCGCGGCGCGAGGTTTGTAACCTAGTGGGCTAAGTAAAAACCGAGCAACAAAGAGTAAATTGCCCCTAGGCAGAACCCTTCGGGCAGCGCATGTTTGGCATTTATTCTGCGTTATCGCCTATTTATGGGGAATAACCACACTACATAGGCTCTGCCTTGTCTAAATACCAAACACACTGCTGCAAATTCAACCTCAAAAGATAAACAGGCCCTAGTCTATCTTTGTAATATCGCTCAATTAAAGAAGTACAGGGTTAATTAAGATTCTGCGTATTTAAGGCAGCTAAAAAAACAGCATTTTTATTAAAATTTAGCCTGTTAGCTTAATTTTCCTGCAAACAAACACAGTTAAGTGTTTTTTTGCAAAAAAGGTGTTGACGAATTTGGGTCATATCAGCATAATACGCCCCGCACTCAGCGATGAAGTGCTAACAAAAAAAGATGGCTAAGTAGCTCAGCTGGTTAGAGCACATCACTCATAATGATGGGGTCACAGGTTCAAATCCCGTCTTAGCCACCATTTATTTTTTTGTTGCTCAATGAAGAGTTTAAAATAACTACCTGTACTTTATTGTACAAACGATGCGGGAGTGGCGGAATTGGTAGACGCGCTGGATTTAGGTTCCAGTAACTTCGGTTGTGAGAGTTCAAGTCTCTCTTTCCGCACCATTTCTTGATAAGAATTAAAACTATCAATTGTTATTGTTGGGATATCGCCAAGCGGTAAGGCACCAGGTTTTGATCCTGGCATTCCCAGGTTCAAATCCTGGTATCCCAGCCAACAATGGCTAAGTAGCTCAGCTGGTTAGAGCACATCACTCATAATGATGGGGTCACAGGTTCAAATCCCGTCTTAGCCACCATTTCTTCTTTTAGAAATGGCTCTGCAAGAGTTAAATTGCAGCTCAATGAAGAGTTTAAAATAACTACCTGTACTTTATTGTACAAACGATGCGGGAGTGGCGGAATTGGTAGACGCGCTGGATTTAGGTTCCAGTAACTTCGGTTGTGAGAGTTCAAGTCTCTCTTTCCGCACCATTTCTTGATAAGAAATAAAATTATCATTAATTCTTTGTTGGGATATCGCCAAGCGGTAAGGCACCAGGTTTTGATCCTGGCATTCCCAGGTTCAAATCCTGGTATCCCAGCCAACTTCTTCTACCAAGGAAAGTTGGATAAAAGAATTGCTCTAGCTTAGAGTTTAAATTGGCAAATTAGTGATGCGGGAGTGGCGGAATTGGTAGACGCGCTGGATTTAGGTTCCAGTAACTTCGGTTGTGAGAGTTCAAGTCTCTCTTTCCGCACCATGTTCTTATAAGAACTAAAATTATAAAGAATTCTTTGTTGGGATATCGCCAAGCGGTAAGGCACCAGGTTTTGATCCTGGCATTCCCAGGTTCAAATCCTGGTATCCCAGCCAACTTCTTCTACCAAGGAAAGTTGGATAAAAGAATTGCTCTAGCTTAGAGTTTAAATTAGCAAATTAGTGATGCGGGAGTGGCGGAATTGGTAGACGCGCTGGATTTAGGTTCCAGTAACTTAGGTTGTGAGAGTTCAAGTCTCTCCTTCCGCACCATGTTCTTATTAAGAACTAAAACTAATTCAAATTTACAGTTGGGATATCGCCAAGCGGTAAGGCACCAGGTTTTGATCCTGGCATTCCCAGGTTCAAATCCTGGTATCCCAGCCAATTTGACTCCCTTTTCTAAAACTCCCCAATACTTACTAAATTCAACCTACTTTTTCTGCATTTAAATAAACACTTATAAATTCATCTATTGTTATCGGTTTGCTATATAAATACCCTTGTAAATAATCGCAGTTCATACCTAATAGCGCTTGCTCTACCTCTTTTGTTTCTATTCCTTCAGCTACTACATCACAATTTAATCGACTCGCTAAAAATAATGTAGACTCAACAATGGCATAATCTGGTGGGTTAATGAGCATATCTTTGACAAACGACTGATCAATTTTTATTTGATTGATTGGCAGCTCTCTTAATAATGACAGTGACGAAAAGCCAGTACCAAAGTCATCAACACTAAATTTAAACCCGCGCATACTCAACTGTTGCATCATTTTTCTAGCAGCCGGTATATTTGTCATCATTGCACCTTCTGTAATTTCAAAAATTAACGAGTCGCTTAATGTAGGGTCGGTTGCGAGTAAACTAATTATAAAATCGTAAAACTCGCTGCTTTCAATATCTTTCGTTGATAAATTGACATGTATAGTACCGGTGAAACCAAATAGCTTGAGCTTTCTAATATGATTAACGGCTTCTTGTACAACCCATTTCGATAAAGGAAAAATAAGCCCTGTACGCTCAGCTACGGTTATAAACTTTTCTGGACTAATAAAGCTACCATCATCTTGCGGCCATCGGATAAGCGCTTCTAGGCCATGTAATTGCAGATCTTTAGAGTCCATTATGGGTTGTAAATAAAGCTCAAACTCATCTTTATGTAATGCCACTTTAATTTTGGCTGATAAATCAAAAAAGTCCTCCGCTCTTTTACCTATTGCAGATGAGTAATTTACTAAAGGTTGAAATGTTTTTTTAGCTTCATGCAGTGCCAAGTCGGCTTTTTTTAATAACTGATCGGGTAATCGGCTATCATGAGGAAAACGACTTACGCCTATACTTAATTGTATTTTAACTATTTGCTCATTCGTACAAAATGGAGTTTTAACAGCTGAATTTATAATATTTACACAGTAATCCATACTTTCATCCGCATCGGTATGCAGTAAAAATGCAAACTCATCACCTCCTATTCGATATAATTTAGCAATTCCGCACAAGTCTTTGCTTAGTTTATTGGCGAACGCTGCTAATAGTTGATCGCCACATTGATGACCAAACGCATCATTAATTTGTTTAAAATTATTTAAGTCGATATAGAACAATGCAAATGAAGAAGGGTATTCCACTTGTTTACTTAAGGATTTAAAAAATTTATCGCGGTTGGGTAAGGTTGTTAAGTTATCGTGCTCAGTTTGATATTTTTGATACTGGGTTGCTTGCTCTATTTTAACAATACTTTTTAAACTCAGTTTAATCACTAAATAAACAAACCCTGCTCCACCAAATAACAACATAGCGACCATATTCATCACAACAGGTGCAATAGCGTAGTTAGAAAAGTAATAAAGTACCCACCAATAGCCAAAAATAAAGCTAATAATGGCGCATAACAATATAGTCCACGCTAACTGCGCTGTTTTTTTACATACTTTAATCGTTGTTTTTAGGCTAGCTACAAGTAGCAACACACCTAACATAATCATTACTGTAAAAAAATTATCCACACACAGGCTCTTTAAAGTTATTTAATTGCAATTTAATGATGTAATGCCCGTTAAGTTAAAACCGTATTCGAGATAGTCATATCACCATCTGTTAACTTAAAAAACAGACATAAAAAAAGGCTCATAAATGAGCCTTTCTAATATCTACTTTAAATTTAGCCTAAATCACCGCTAATTGCGTATTTTAAAACCCAGTTTTTTATTGGCCCCGTATTATTCGCCATTTTTAAAAACTGGCTACGTGCCCATTTAAGTGGCGTAATTTGATTAGAAAACCCAAAGTAACAGGCATCCATCATGCTCATCATTAATAAATTGGCTTTACGGCGAGCTCGCTCGTATTCTTTAAGCTTTAGTGGGCAACCAGCGTCATCTGCATCATTTAAAATATCAGCAAGTGCCACAACGTCCTGAAAACCTAAATTAACGCCCTGCCCTGCAAGGGGGTTAATTGTATGTGCAGCATCGCCCACTAAAACCAAGCGCCCTTGCGAATAATTATTAGCGTGTTGGCGAGTAAGCGGAAATACTGCATGGGTTTGTACTTCAAAGTCTCCAGCAAGTTCCGGGAATTTATTAAGTATGTGCGTTTTTAACTGCTCTGGGTTTAACCCTCTAAATGCTTGCAGTGTATTTGCATCGTCGTACCAAATTAAATTAGCGTACGGTGCCTGCATTGGTAAAAATGCTAATGGCCCGGTTGGTGTAAACTGTTGCCATGTTTTAATTTGTTGCGGTGCATCGAGTTTAATTAATACCCCCATGCAATGCTGTTGGTACTGCCAACCTGTAATACCAATATTAGCTTTAGCACGCAGTTGCGATTGCCCACCATCGGCGGCAATTACTAAATCAGCTGTATAAGTTTGTTCTCCATATACAAGCGTAATTAAATCATCCGTTTGCTCTATTTTAGTTACCGGCAATGATTGCTCAACAACCTCAATCTTATAATGCCCAAATTGCTGCCACAAACTTGCTTGAATTAAACTATTTTCAATCAAGTGGCCTAAATGTGTCGTGTTTATGTCGGCGCAATCAAATAATAAATTGTCACCACCGCGCTCAAATGCTTCCAACTGTTGATAAGGCGCTATACGGTTTTGCCTTAAAAGAGGCATTGACCCTAATTCATCAAGTAAATTTTCTGAAAAACGATTAATAGCCGACACTCTAATATCCACCTTATCGCTACTAAGAATGTGTGATGGGTCTATAAGGTGTTTTTCGATTATGCGCACGCCAAAGCCTTGTTGAGCCAGCTTTATCGCCATAGCCGCGCCAACCATGCCCCCGCCCACTACTATCACATTATTTTTGGTCATGTTTTTCATCATTTTATTATTACTTGAGTCTGTTTTGATTGTATCAAAATTAATTTGTTTTATACCAGAGGATATCCCTAACAGCACATTAAACTCGCCCTGTATTGATTTGAGATCACAAACATGAAAACTATACTTGGATCTGGGCGGGTATCCAGCTAAAATACGCCTCCTTTAAGTGAGCATGCTTGCTCCTTAATCCTGTTTCTAGCACATTTTTGTGCCACTATCGAATTGAACACGAGGCAATATTTCAATGAGCAAAAAGCTGCATATTAAAACCTGGGGTTGTCAGATGAACGAATACGACTCTCAGAAAATGGCTGAACTTTTAGATGCCACCAACGGCTACCAGCTAACTGATGATGCAACAGATGCCGACGTAATCTTACTTAACACCTGTTCAATTCGTGAAAAAGCACAAGAAAAAGTATTTCACCAGTTAGGTCGTTGGAAGTTGTTAAAAGACGACAAGCCAGACTTAATAATTGGTGTAGGTGGTTGTGTTGCCTCACAAGAAGGTGACTCTATTCGCCAACGCGCACCATTTGTAGATGTTATTTTTGGCCCGCAAACATTACACCGTTTACCAGAAATGATTAAACAAGTGCAAGGCAACAAAGGCTCATCGGTTGTTGATATTTCATTCCCAGAGATTGAAAAGTTTGACCGCCTGCCAGAGCCAAAAGCGGATGGCCCATCTGCGTTTGTATCAATTATGGAAGGCTGTTCTAAATACTGTACTTTTTGTGTTGTACCGTACACTCGCGGTGAAGAAGTTAGCCGCCCAGTAGATGACGTATTACTTGAAATTGCACAGCTTGCTGAGCAAAACGTACGTGAAGTAAACCTACTTGGCCAAAACGTAAATGCATACCGCGGCGACACGCACGATGGCGAAATTTGTTACTTCTCAGATTTAATTCGTCTTATAGCTGCTATTGATGGTATTGACCGTATTCGTTACACCACATCGCACCCGGTAGAATTTACACCAGATATCATTGACGTTTACGCCGATGTACCAGAGCTTGTAGATCACTTACATCTACCAGTACAAAGTGGTTCAGACCGTATATTAAACCTAATGAAACGTGGCCATACGGCAATTGAATACAAATCGACTATTCGTAAGTTACGTAAAATTCGTCCTAACTTAAGCATGTCGTCAGATTTCATTATTGGTTTCCCAGGCGAAAGCCAAGAAGACTTTGAAGCAACCATGAAGCTTATTAGCGACATTGGTTTTGATATGAGCTTTAGCTTTATTTACAGTGCACGCCCAGGTACGCCAGCGGCAGATTTGCCAGATGACGTAACAGAGCAAGAGAAAAAAGAACGCTTATACTTACTACAAAATCGTATTACACAAATGGCGCAGCAAATTAGCCGCCAAATGTTCGATACAGAGCAACGTATACTTGTTGAAGGTCCTTCTAAAAAGAACCCAATGGAATTACGTGGCCGTACCGAAAATAACCGTGTAGTAAATTTTGTTGGCCCACACACAGTGATCGGACAGTTTGTTGACGTACGTATTACCGAAGCACTACCTAACTCTTTACGTGGTGACTTAATTCGTACAGAATCAGAAATGAACTTACGACGTGAAATCGCTCCTTCAGCTATTTTAACTAAAGCTGCAGCTGCAGAGCCAAAACCAGACACTGTTAACGAAATTGGCGTAGCTACTTTCGTTCCTTAGTCACACTATTAGCGCCAGTTAACGCTGGCGCAGTACTATAGGAAGCAATTTTGAGTAATCAGTTAAAAACATTAGAGATTTATTTAGAACCTGCCGATAACAAACGCCTTTCTTCTTTATGTGGCCCGTTTGACGAAAACATCAAACAAATTGAACGCCACCTGGCTGTTGAAATAATTCACCGTGACAACTTTTTTAAAGTAACCGGTAAACTGCACAACTGCGCCGGCGCTGTAGAAATCTTAAAAAACCTTTATGTTGATACTCAGCCAGTGCGTGGTGTTTTAGGCGAAATAGAACCCAAAGCCGTTCATTTAGCTATTACCGAATCAAAAGCCCTAGAGCAAGACGCATCAAGCAGCGCTTACGGCAAAGATATGGTGATTAAAACGCGCCGTGGTGTAATTAAACCACGTAACGATAACCAAGGTGTTTATGTGGCTAATATTTTACACCACGACATTACCTTTGGTATTGGCCCTGCTGGTACTGGTAAAACCTACCTTGCCGTTGCTGCCGCCGTTGACGCCCTTGAGCGCCAAGAAATACGCCGTATATTATTAACGCGTCCTGCTGTAGAAGCGGGCGAAAAGCTTGGCTTTTTACCTGGCGATTTAAGTCAAAAAATAGACCCATACCTGCGCCCTCTTTACGACGCGCTTTTTGAAATGCTAGGTTTTGAAAAAGTAGAAAAGCTCATCGAAAAAAATATCATCGAAGTAGCCCCGCTTGCTTACATGCGCGGACGTACTTTAAACGATGCCTTTATTATTTTAGATGAAAGCCAAAATACCACCGCCGAGCAAATGAAAATGTTTTTAACCCGCATAGGATTTAACTCAAAAGCGGTTATTACAGGTGATATTACACAGGTTGATTTACCACGTGGTACACGCTCAGGCCTTCGCCATGCAATGGAAGTACTTGATGGCGTAAACGAAATTAGCTTTAACTACTTTAAAGCCCAAGACGTAGTACGCCACCCTGTTGTAGCACGCATAGTTGAAGCCTACGAGCGTAACGATGAAAGCGAGCGACTAAAGCGCATTGAAAAGCAAAATGCAAAAGACGCACTTGCCGCTCTTCAACAGCCTACTACTAAAGAGTAATACTTTGACAACCGAACTTGATTTACAAATAGCCTGTGAGTTTGACAACCTCCCAAGCGAAGAGCAATTTGCACTGTGGGCCGACAAAGCCCTTAGCCAATATCGTGATGAGTCAGAGCTCAGTATTGTTATTAGCGACGAAGCGCAATCGCAACAGCTTAATAACGACTATCGTGGTAAAAATAAACCGACCAACGTACTGTCGTTCGAATTTGAAGCACCACCAGGAATAGATATTCCCTTGGTTGGTGATTTAATTATTTGCCCAGCCATTGTATTAGCTGAAGCAATTGAGCAAGAGAAGTCATTTCATGACCACTTTGCCCACATGGTTATTCACGGATGCTTGCATTTGCTTGGATTTGACCATATAAAGAGTGACGATGCTTTAGAGATGGAAAGCATAGAAAAGCAATTACTTGCAGAGCTGAACATAGCAGACCCATACCGGGACGATATTTAAATTAACGGAGCAATTAGACGCAATGAGCGACGGTAACTCGCAATCTAGCCAGGGTTCTTCTGGCAAAACGTGGTTGGGCAGAATAGCTCAAATGTTGCAAGGGGAACCCCAGAATAGAGAAGAGCTGGTCGAAGTTATTGCCGATGCGCAAGAACGAGACGTAATCGATCCAGAAACAAAAGAGATGATAGAAGGTGTGCTTGGCGTGTCTGAGCTTAAAGTGCGAGACATAATGGTTCCGCGCTCACAAATGATCACTCTTGAGATCGACAAGCCGCTTGAAGAGCTAATTCCAATGATGGTTGACTCAACTCACTCACGCTTTCCGGTGGTGATTGAAGATAAAGATCATGTAGAAGGTTTTTTGCTCGCTAAAGATTTATTGCCACTGATCTTAAATAAAGACGAGCACTTACCATCAATACGCGATTATTTACGCCCAGCAATGGTAGTACCTGAAAGCAAACGTGTTGATACACTGCTAAACGAATTTCGTCAGCAACGCTACCATATGGCTGTTGTTATTGACGAATACGGCGGCGTATCGGGCTTAGTAACGATTGAAGATATTCTTGAAATAATTGTTGGCGAAATCGAAGATGAGCACGACGAAGAAGAAGAACATCAAGATATTCGTCGACTTGCTAAACATGTTCACGTAGTGCAAGCACTCACACCTGTTGATGACTTTAACGAGCATTTTAAAACAGGTTACAGCACAGACGAAGCCGATACTATTGGTGGAACTGTACTGCACGCATTTGGCCACATGCCAAGCCGTGGTGAAACGATTGACATAGAAGGTTACCAATTTAAAGTAACCAACGCCGACAATCGTCGTATTTTGCAACTGCAAGTCACCGTTCCTAAGGATGATGATAACGACAGTGAAGAAACTGCTAACTAGACTTACCCTATTAGCAAAAGATAAAAAAGCATGGCTCGCACTGGTTGCGGGCCTTGTTTTAACTTTTGGCTATGCCCCCTTTAAAATTTGGCCCATTGTATTTATTAGCCTTGGAGCCATAATTTTTTGCATTAACCCTAATAATACCGGTAAAGCACACGCAAAAACCGCTGCTAAATATGGCTTTATATTTGGTCTAGGTTGGTTTGGTGCAGGTATAAGCTGGGTCCATGTTTCTATTGCCACCTTTGGCGGAATGCCGCTTATAGCGTCGCTCTCGTTAATGGCATTTTTGTGCGCCTACTTAGCGTTATTTCCAGCCCTTGCCTTTTGGGCAACCACACGCTTTGCCACTGGCCCTAAAAGCTTTGGTGCATTACTCATTGCTTGCTTTGCAATTAGTGAGTATTTACGCGGAACAGTACTTACTGGTTTTCCGTGGTTAAGTTTTGGCTACACACAAACCGACGGACCACTCAGGCTGCTTGCCCCTTATATTGGCGAGTTTGGCTTAACTCTCGTATGCATCGCAATTGGTTTTGCACTTTATCGCTTAACCCAAAAAGATTTTAAAACCCCTGTTGTTACCGCTACTGCTGTTGCGCTCATTTTTACAGGCGCAAGTACCACAGGCAGTATTCATTACACAGATAAAAACATGTCGGTATTACTCGTTCAAGGGAACATACAACAACACCTTCGTTTTGAGCCAAGTGAGTTTTGGACCACCATGAGCAAATACCAAGACATGACGCGCCCACATTGGGATGCCGACTTAATAGTATGGCCCGAAGCCGCAGTGCCCGAAATAGAAATGCTTGCTGACTCGTACCTAGCTAATTTAGACAGTGCAGCGTCGTTTAATAAAACCGCCCTTGTAACCGGTATTGTTGACTACCAACGCGACACCAAAAACATATTCAATACACTTATTGTGGTCGGTAATAAAGAACGCGACGACGAGCACGGGCATTATCATTACCTTGATAAAAACCGCTATCAAAAACACCAGCTATTACCGATTGGCGAATTTGTACCGTTTCAAGATTTACTGCGCCCTATTGCCCCGTTATTCGATTTACCTATGTCGTCGTTTACGCGTGGCGACAAAGTGCAAAACAACTTACGCGCCAATGGCTTTAATTTACTTCCCGCTATTTGCTACGAAATTGTTTTTGCAGACTTAGTACGCGGTAATTACAAAAGCGACTCCGACCTACTCTTTACTGTAAGTAACGATGCCTGGTTTGGCGACTCTATTGGGCCTTTGCAGCATATGCAAATAGCCCGCATGCGCTCGCTCGAACTACAACGCCCCCTAGTGCGTGTTACTAACAATGGTGTAAGCGCCGTATACGACCCCATAAGCCACACACAACAAACCATGCCTCAGTTTGAAGCTACTACATTGAAAGCCAACATTAAGCTTATAAAAGGCGACAGCGTGTACAGTCAATACGGCAATGTGTTTGTTTGGGGATGTGTGTTGTTGCTAGGAGTTGGTGGTTTTGGGCTAAAACTAAAAGATAAAAGAAATATTTAAAATTAAAGCGCGGTAAGATAATTATCGCGCTTTAATTTCAAGCTCAAATAGCCGCCTCAATTAATTGAAACTAAAGCTTTAACATTTGCAATATAAATTTTAATGCATCACTTCTTATACCTTCAAATTCATCATCATTCGCTTCTCGCGCTTCAGCTATTTGACTATAAATCACACGGGTGTTTTCTGATTTAATATTTTTAATCAAAGACTTTGCTTCATTTAAAGTCGCTTTATCTAAAGCATGGACTAAATCGGGTACATCTGCGGCATTGCTTGAGAATAGATACAATAAGTTAGCTTGGCTGACCGAGTCATTACCATTAATAAATTGTAGAATAAGATTATTCATAGGAACTTTATAATTTTTGGGCTTACTACCAGAACGCCCAAATGAGCTAAAACTGCTATAGATCTTTAATATCGCAAACAAAGTACCATATGTAAAAGAGGTACGTTGCTCAAATAAGTCGTTTATTATTCTTTCTGAAAAAAGATAGTTCATAAATGCACTACTTGGGTTTACTTTGTAATCCCTTACTGCAAATGATGTTAAAAGGTCAAAAGACTTTCTTGATGATCGGACATTAATCGCTTTTTCAAATAATTTTTTAGCGGTCGTTTCATCTTCAATTTCATTGTAAAGAATACACCAGCCATAGCGCTCAATGGAATCAAGCCAAAAGCTAGAAGTCTCATCATTTTCCACAGCAGCACATAAGTCAGTAATTGCTTGGTTTTTAATAATACGGCTATCACCACTAGAAATTTCATTCAACGTTTTAAAAACGTGCCTTTGTTTAAGCTTACTATTTTCAAGTCTGCCTCCTATTAAGGATCTACTTATATGCTCGTGTTTATAAAATGATAAAACATGATTTGGCACTCTATCTTTTGAAATGTTCGTTTCTTTACTTTTTATACCTAACAAAAGATCAATTAAGCGAAAGTGCTCTAAACAAGCTTTTATAAGTTCTTTATCTAAATTATCTTCCCGAGAAAAGTTATCTGTAATAAATTCATCTAATGGTTGGCTTTTAAAGGCTGTATTATTTAGTAACACTATCAGTGCATCGTAAATAGATGGGTTATTATTTTTCAATACCTGAAGTAATACAAGATCGTAAAATAACACTTCACCGCACAATGCCAGCCAAGCAGATTTAATTTGCTCTTCAAGAGTATGCAATGCTCTAAATGAAGGTAACAATTTATTTATAAGTTGTAGTGGGCGCCTAGATACACCTGGCTTTAAAAGAACTTTTTGATAATACATTTGCGTATCATTATCTATTAACTTATTTTCTAACTCGGTTATTTCTTTAATAAAATTTGGTTTAGAAAAATCAAATCGTATTGGGCAAATACGCAGTAAAGTATCAGAAAACTCTGGGCGGTTTTCACCAGCAAAAATATAATCAATACCTTGCAGCTCTTCTAATCTATCTAGCAGGCCAGCAAGCGCATGAAGACTGTCTAGCGCCTTTGCATTACGATCGAGGTCTTGAACTGTTACTAATAACCTCAAATTTGCTGCATTAATAACATCACTTAAGCTTTTTAAAAGTGCATCAGGGGATGTAGGTTTATGCATAAACGCTGCAAATATTTTAGAAGACGTATTACCTGCATTCATAGCTGAAATATAGTGCGATGGTAAAGATCGAAATTTACACATGTCAATCTCAGTGCTAAGTGCTATTAGCACTTCATCCAATACATATTGGATAATAGATTCAGCCTCAACACCCCATAGATCAATATTACAGTGAACTAATTTAGGCAGTTCTTTTTTATTTTTTAGTTCATCAACAGCTAAATTTATTGCCGTTGTTTTCCCGACACCAAAAGCTCCACATATTAAAATTCGCTTACTGTTCGCTTTACTTTTCTCATCGCATAAAGTTTCTTGAATTTGTTTAGCAATATGCCGCGTTGAAGCCTTGTTTTTTGGGTCATCAATACATAGGGGGGTTATTTTTTGCCTAATAAGAACTTTTAAAAACTCTAATGCTGGTAAAAATATTAATCCACCTAAAATAGGTAAGTATATAGGCACTAAATCTAAACTAAATAAAATGCTGGTCGTTTTAGATTCAAAAAAGAACCAAATAGCAATAGTGCATGTTACAGATAGCATTAGCGAAGGATACCGCCAATGAAATTGCCAATATCTTTTTGAATTATAGATAGAGAAACTATCTGCAATTTTATTTACGGCTAAGCCTGCTAAAAATAATAATGTAGCGTAACCATACAGAGGTGCAAAATTTGAAGTATTAAATGTTTTGTGGAGAAGATTAGCCCAACTGTACCAAAGAGCTTGGATACTCGTTATCGAAGACAAAATTGAAAATAAAAAATAGGTAATAACCCCATATACAATTAATGTTATATAACGAGAAAAAGTGACCATATTCATCCATGTACTCAATATTTACTTTTTTATATGCTAACACGCCCTAATAATAAACAGAAAAATAGTCTGAGCTACTTTATGTCACTTTAAGCATTAGCTTTTTCTAATTAATGTAATCCAATTGATAAGAGCTATAAGTTATCAATGCTAACTTCAATCTCCTGAGATAAATCAGCTCTACGACTTTCAACAATTTTAGCTAATTCAAAATCGTCAAGCTGATCCATTAGTAACTCATACAATTGTGCTGGAACTAAATAAGCAACTGGCTCATTATATTTTAAAATCTCGATAGCTTCTCCATCAGCTTTATTTAAGAGCGCAATTGGGTTTTTCCTCAGTTCTGAAATACTTGCTGAACAATCAGCTAATAACGCTTTCATAAAACACCTGATAAAGTTAAATCTGTGCTTAATTTTAAGTTTTTAAACTCAATCTGTATATTTTTATAATTACTTTACTCTTTCACTGCATCTATAACTGTTTCAACATCCACAACTTGATTCTGGTTACCTTTAATAACCACTGTCGCTGATATTTTATCTTGAATAGCTTGTCTGTTTGGATCCCAATATATCTGCAAAAACCCTAACAGCCCGGTGGCAAAGCCTGCACCATAGCCGCCGTAGCGACCAAAACAATCTAATAAACCCAATGGCTCACCGCTTAGGGCGACAACACGGATATTACACGCTTTTTTACCCGGTGTTTGGCCACGCCAAAGTAACGAGAACAACGTAAAGTAAACAGCAGCCCAGCCAAAACCCAAACCTAAATCTTGAATAATGCCTTTGCTCCACTGCAAAATACTGTTTGTAGTTGTTTGTGCTGGCTTTTCTTCTATTAACTGTGCAGGCTTTATTTCGTTATTTTCACTGAGCACTAATAGATGTAAAAATACGGTAGCAAGTTGTGGGTTTTGTAGGTCATCCATTTCTGCTAATTTGGGAACTTGCCCAATTAAATTATCAAGCGCGTTTTGTTGGCAAGGTTGCTCACAGCTGTCATCGGCTGTTTGCGCTAAATAAGTATTTACGTGTTGTTTTTCTGTGGCGGTAAGCTGAATTTCATCTTGTATTTTTACGCCCTGAACAGCTAAACCTTGATCGGCGTTATCGTCTTCTAGGTAATCAATGCCAATTGAAAGCACAGTAAGTGCGCTTACAAATAAAATACTTGCTGCCGTTATTTTTAAGATTCTTCGCCACACATTCGACATTTTAGGAAGGTATTGCTGTGCAGTACCTTTATAAAAAGCCATTGCAGCGACAAATGCTATTAAAGCCGCGCTGAGTTTGGCTGCTAAAAATATCAGTGCAACATCAATAATAATCGCTAGTGCACGCCGAATTGGCGTAGCTAAAGGCAAGCCCAGTAAAGCACTGTCTATTTTAAAGGCGTAGGGGGTAACAACTTCTCGGGTTTCAGAATTTGATAATTCTAATTGTTCTATCTCTTTGGCTTTCATTTGTTTTCTTGTTATTAAAATAGGTAACCCGGTTAACTTACGCGTTTTTTATTTTTTGCTCAAGGTAAAGCTAATAGAATCAGTGCACAAAAAAGGGCTGCATAAAATGCAGCCCTTCATGTTTTTACTCAATGTTTATTACTTACTAGCAATTATACCGTTGGATAATCGGTATAGCCTTGCTCTGCACCACCAAACAAAGTGTCTGGATTGTGGCTATTAAGCGGCTTGCCTTGCTTTAGGCGTGCTGGTAAATCTGGGTTTGATACAAACGGGCGACCAAAGCCAATCATGTCGGCCCAGCCTTCGCTAAGTGCTTTGTTTGCGCGCTCTTTGGTGTACTTGCCTGCGTAAATTAATATACCCCTGTAGGCTTTACGAATAGCGTATTTAAACTCAACACTCATTAAAGGTGCATCATCCCAATCGGCTTCAGCTATATGCATGTAACCTACACCGGCTTTATTTAATGCCTCAGAAACCGCTAAATAAGTTTCCTCAGGGTTTTCGTCTACAGTGCCATTAAGAGTTGTTAACGGGGCTAGTCTTACGCCTACTTTGCTGCTACCAATTTCGTCGCTAACAGCATTTACTACTTCAATTAAAAAGCGTATACGGTTTTGCACGCTGCCACCATATTCATCGGTGCGAGCATTTGATTCTGAGTCTAAAAATTGGTTAATAAGGTAACCATTTGCAGCATGAAGCTCTATGCCATCAAATCCTGCATTAACTGCATTTTTAGCAGCTTGACGAAATTCGCCTATGGCTTGCGTAATATCTTGTTTGCTCATTTCGCGTGGTAGTTGGGTGTCTACAAAACCCGGCGCGCCATTTGTATCTACAAATACTTTTACGT
Organism: Pseudoalteromonas sp. Z1A8; assembly: GCF_011378855.1. GTDB lineage: Bacteria > Pseudomonadota > Gammaproteobacteria > Enterobacterales > Alteromonadaceae > Pseudoalteromonas. The sequence goes on from NZ_WTLB01000002.1 coordinate 64,311, forward strand.
CTTTTGCAGCAATAGCCGAGGCTGAAATAGGCTGCACGCCACCGGTGTTGTCACTGTGGGTAACACGGCCAACATGCCAAAGCTGAGCAAACATCACGCCACCAGCGCTATGTACTGCGCTTGTTACTTTACTCCAACCTGCAACTTGCTCATTTGAATAAATACCCGGTGTCCAAGCGTAACCTTTACCAAGCTCACTAATTTGCGTGCCTTCGCTTACAATTAGCCCGGCACTTGCGCGCTGTGCGTAATATGTTGCCATTAAGTCGTTAGCTATATCGCCAGGCTGTGTTGAACGCGAGCGAGTCATTGGGGGCATAACGATACGGTTTTTTAATGTTTTACTTGCAAGTTCTATTGGTTCAAAAAGTAATGTCATAATGCCTCCTAAGTTTGATTGCGCTCATAATAACGTAACCAAGCACCTGCAAAAACAACAAAAACTGCAAAATAGTTTTGTTGTATCTGCAATAAAGCTACAAAGTAAAACACATTAACTTTAGGTGAACTAAATGTATTTTATTGACTCTTAACAGCACTATTAAGTTGAGGGTTTGATGTGAATAAAGGGAATGCATGGCCGTGGGTTATCTCGTTATGTATACACGCTATTGTGTTGTACTTTTTGTTTTCGCAATCTATTAAAGTTGCGCCGCCAAAGGAGGAAAAAAGCGCAATAATACAGGCCTATGTTACGGTTAATTTAGCAAGCCTACCTAAGCCAAGCTCAGTTGTTACAACAACTAATGCGCCTGATATAGAACCTGTAAATACTAAAACTGATGCACCAAATGCAGCGACCTCTAACACTACACCTATAAAAAAAGATTCTACAAAAGCCAAAGTAAAGGTGACTAAAAAAACGCAAGCCAAAACCACCACGTTACAAAAGGCACAAACAGAGCTTAAAAAAGAGCCTGTAAAACCTGTTGAATCCCAGTTAGCCACGCCTTCAGAGCCTACAACAAAAGTTTCTCAAACATTTAAAAAGCTAAATCCATACGCGCCGCTATTTGGCTCTCCTGTAAATAATATGACTAATAAAAAAATGGTCTCCTTTGATGAAAATAAAAGCTCTGAAAATGATGAGATAAACAATAAGCCCACTATTAAAACACCAGTAAAGTCTGATAAATCAGAAGTTATTAGCCAAAATACAACAGGCACACGACGATTAGAAAAATTTAATGGTAAATGCTATTTAATTGATACTTCAACAGTATTTGGTAGTAATGGCATGCCTCAAGGTAGCGGTAAACCCTGCCCTGAGGATAAAACTGATAAAGAAATTATGTTTGAAAAAATCATGAAAAAATGGAGTCGTAAAAATAATTAGCTTTAAATAAGTGAACAAATAATATGTTTATCCGTATTGATAAGCTTAAAGTACTTAGGAGTAAGCCATGATCACCAAACAACTATCATCACTTTTTGTATTTAATTTATTAGTTGTAAGTGCGCAAGCTAATGCAAACCAGCGCTGGTACGTTGTTAACGACTCAGTAATGGGCGGTGTATCTAATAGCCAATTCACACAAACTCAAGAAAGTTTGCTGTTTACAGGCAATGTTTCGCTTGATAATAACGGCGGTTTTGCATCAATACGTACAGAGCTAAATACACAAAGCCAAAATATTAAAGCTATAGCGCTGCGTGTTAAGGGTGACGGGCAAACTTATCATCTTAGGCTCAGAACAACTAATTCTCTTGATGGCGCAGCGTACACTCATTCATTTAAAACAGTAAAAAATGAATGGGTAGATATAAACTTTGCTCCAAGTGATTTTACTTTAACGTATCGCGGTCGCATGCTTGAGCAACAACCAACTATTGATTTTGATGATATTAAACAACTAGGCTTTATGATTGCAGGTAAGCAAGAAGGTGAGTTTGAACTAGAAGTGAGTAAAATTGAGTTTAAAAGCTAACCCACCAGCATGTTGGTGGCGCTAAATAGTATAGTCGTCGCCTCGCCTTTTCATTTCACTAATAACCAACTCAACCATTTGTTGTTTTACTGCCGCTTGCTCTGATTTCAACTCTCCAAGTTGCAGCTCTAGCATGTCTATTTGCTCTTGTTGTTGCGTGTTTTTATATTTTTTAGAGCCTAAGTGCTCTGCATCTAAAGTTAAATTGGCATCACTTTTATTTATCTCATTGGCGCTGCTATCTATGGTTAAACTTCGCTGTACTGGGCTTTGTTTAAGTTTATTAATTTGTTCTTGCAGCGCAATAACTCGCCCAGTAAAGTGCTTGTATACTTTTTCTAGATTTTTATATTGATTGCTAAACGTAGCGTTATCTTCACTATATTCTTGCGCTTTGGTATCTAGAAACTTAGATAACACATATTTTGGCTCTTCTTCATTCTCTTCCTCGCTATTTTCTCCACTCGCTTTTTCAACAGATAGTTTATCTGATTGCGCTAAAGGTTGAGTATTTGGGTTGTGTACTTGGTATGGAATGGGAGTCGGTGAAATCTTCATTATTTTATCCCTAAAATAGCTTTGTAACTATTATAGGTATCGACCTCGTATTAAAATCCTTAAGTAAATTTTATTGTTAGCTAAAAGCAAAAAGCCCCACTTTATTAAAGTAGGGCTTATACCAATTTATTAAACTAACTCGTTACTTAGTGCTCTGGCTATCTTGCGAGAGCGCAATAAGAGCAAGCGCTGCATTGAGGCGAGTATTTAAATTATTATAAATAGTCATGCCAAACACACCGATAATACAAACTATTAAACCCATTTGTAGGTTAACGCTCATCTCTAGTAAAAAAACAGCTGCAACGAGTAAGCATAGCGCCAATGCATAAATAATAGATTGAAAGGTAAAGTTAATATCACCTTTGGCTATTTTAAGTAATTCATCTTTATTCATAATTTACTTCCTTGTTATTTAATTTAATTACTAAGACTCAATTGCCAGTAACTCTACTTCAAAAATAAGTACTGAGGCAGGAGGAATACTCCCTACCCGTTTTTCGCCGTACGCTAATTGATGCGGTACGTATAACGTGTATTTGTCGCCTGGGCTCATCAGTTGTAAGCCTTCAGTCCAGCCTTTAATAACTTGGTGTAAACCAAAGCTAATCGGTGTTTTACGCTCTACTGAGCTGTCAAACACAGTGCCGTCGATTAGTGTGCCATGGTAATGCACGTTAACCATACTTTTTGAGGTTGGTGTGTTTTCACTATCGCCTTTATGGATTACTTTATACTGTAGGCCAGATGCGGTTTCGACCACGCCCTCTACTTTTGCGTTAGCGGCTAAGTAATCTGCACCTATTTGTGCATTTATGCCTGCTTGTTGTTTTGCTTTTTTACTATTTTGAAATATTAAAAAACAAAAAATGGCGATAACCACCGCCAAAATTATATTGATCATCATTAACCTTTTTCATTGTTTTACTTTTCGTTATCTGACTCTTCGTCTTTTTCGTCGTCATCATCGCCATTAACTATGTCGGCAATTTCTTTAAGACGAGCAAGTGCAATCCCGTTTACTGAGTTTTCTGGATACTGGTCATCAATAATATCGCCAGCTTCTATATCCATTAACAAGTTAAGCGCTTGGTCTACGGTTTCTACTGCATAAATATTAAATTTACCCGATTCAACCGCATTAAGTATTTCGTCATCAAGCACTAAATTAACTTGGTTTGATTTAGGAATGATAACGCCTTGCGAACCTGTTAAACCACGCATTTTACACAGTTTAAAAAAGCCTTCTATTTTTTCGTTTACGCCACCAATGGCTTGTACATCGCCGTGTTGGTTAATAGAGCCGGTAAGCGCAATAGATTGGCTAATAGGTAGGCTTGTAATAGACGATATAAGCGCACACAACTCTGCTAAAGATGCGCTATCGCCATCTATGTAACCATAGCTTTGCTCAATAGCAATATTAGCGCTAAGCGTTAAGCTAAAGTGCTGCGCATATTTATTACCAAGGTAGCCGGTAAGTAGCATAACGCCTTTTGAGTGAATTGCTTTACCAAGCTCGGCTTCGCGCTCTACATCTATTACACCATCGGCGCCAGCATAAACCGTTGCGGTAATACGCGCTGGTGTACCAAACGAGGTATCGCCAATGTGTAATACGGTTAAGCCATTTACTTTACCAATGGCTTGGCCGTCGGTTGCAATAAGTGTGTGACCTTCTTTTATGTCACTTAGCATATTTTCGCTAATTTGGCCGGTACGGTATTGCTTACCCTCAATGGCCTCGTCAATATGGTGCGCATCAATAACAGTTAATTTATCTTGTTTTGCGTAGTAACTCGCTTCTGCAATAAGCTCAAGTACATCAGCAAAACGCGCTGACAATTTATTTTGATGCTCAGCTTGGCGGTAACTAAATTTAAGTAAACGCACCATAGCAGCCTGCGTTGCAGTGCACTTTAATGTTTGCTCACAATACTCGGTTACTTTAGTAATAAACTGATATTGCAATTTATCACTACTTGGCAAGTAGTAATCAAAGTCGGCTAATACTCTAAATAGCTCTGCAAATTCTTCGTCGTATTCACCTATGGTGTAGTACAACTCACGCGAACCTAATAAAATAATTTTTACATCAAGCGGTATAAGCTGCGGGCGAAGTGTAAAGCTCGTCCCTACTGTGCTGTCTTGGTACGGTAAATCGTTTTTTATTTGGTGTGTTTTTAACGCGAGCTTTAAACCATCCCACACTTGTGGGTTTGCCATGATTTTTTCAGCGTCCATAATTAAATAGCCGCCATTAGCACGGTGTAATGCACCTGCCTGAATTGAGCGATAACAAGTAATTAAAGAGCCTTGCGATGTTGAGTACTCAATTTTGCCAAATATATTGCCAAACGTTGGGTTAGGCTCGTACACAACCGGTGCTGCGTCGTCTTCTTTAAACTCAACTAAAATGTTAGGTGCAAAAAAGTCGGTAAGCATGCCTTTTCGGTCAAAGTCTTCTTTGCTTTCTTCACTTTCGTCTTCGTCATCGAGCCATTCAAGTACCGCGTCTATAATTTCAACGCGAATATCTTTTAAGTAACGCAGTACGCCAATATGAGTTGCGTATTTATGTTCTAAGTCTTTTAAAAGTGGTTTAGTGGCTTGCTCTGCTGTCGACTTTTTAAGGTTACGTTGTTTTTCTTTTGATTCGCGTTTCCAACGTGGCAGCTCTATTAACGCTTCTATTAATGCATCTTCTAGCTTTTCAATTTTTTCAAAAAACTCTTCACGTAACGTTTCTTCAAGTTCGCCAAATTCGCTGTCGCTTAATTGTTTACCATCTACAAGTGGTGCAAACCCGACTGAATTTTTTTCTTCTACTAATGCAACGCTTTGCTCAAACGCCGCAATTTCTACTGCGGTAATAGCACTGTCGTAGGCGTCGTTAAATTCACGGTCGATTGATTTTTTCTTACGCTGATACGCTGGGTTATCAAATGCAGCAGGAAAGGTGTCGAGCACTTCATCTAAAAATGAATCTATGTCGTCACTAAGTTGCTTGCTTTGTCCTGGTTGCATAAACAATGCAATGGGCTCTCTGTGATCATCGTAATTATTTACGTATAACCATTCGTTTGGCGTTGAGCGGTCTTTTGCGTGTTGCTTAAGTTTATCTTTAACAAGCGTAAAACGCCCGTGAGCAGCCTCGCCCATTACATAAACGTTATAACCCGGCAGTTCCATCCCTAATGAAAAATCTAAAGCACTTTGGGCGCGTTGTTGGCCTATAAACGTAAGTTGCTCTGGGTATGGATTGCTCATGCACGTGTTTACGTGATTAGTAGATATACTCGGTGCGAGCTTTGAAACAGATAGTGGCAGCAATTTTTTCGTCATTCTAACTTCTTTTTTTACCAGCATATTCGCTGGCCTTTGGGCGTATTAAGTGGCCCGCAGCCACTTAATACTTATATTTAAGGGTGCAGTGCCTTACGACTAAAATAGATTCCATCACATTCAATACACGGTGTAATTTGTGTAGCGTGATAAACATCGTAACTATGGGTGCAATTCTTACATACTAATGTGCCCATGGCTATCCATTCGCCTGCGTGATACACACCATTGTGCTTAAAATCTTGACTTAAAGATTGCCACTCAAGCTGGGTTTTATCTTCTATGTGCGAAAGTTCAAACCAAAGAGACTCTTTAAGCTCTTGCCATGCAAGCGAATTATAGTGTGATTCGTTCTCTACTATATGTTCAATATCATTCTTTAAATAGCTTTTATAGAGCTCATATCTTTCTTGACTTAAATCTTTAAGCGCCTGCTCAGATTCAACAAACCCAGAAACCACATCTTTTAAACCATGCTCTTTCACATCTTTTATCCAATGGGTAAAACTGCTAAGCCATGTTTTGTAATCAGTCATTTTTTACTCCTTCAAAATTGCTGTTAAATCAGTCTGTAACTTATGTTTTTAGCTAACCACACTATAAAAAAGCAGGTTAACCTGCACTGAAAGTTACAATTTAATAAAAGCATGTTTTTGACGCTGTGAATAGTGTTTTATTTGGGGTATCCTAACGGCAATTTTTTATTAGTTTGCAAGAAGTCTGGAACCATAGATGCAAGAGCAATATAACCCGCAAGATATAGAGTCAAAAGTACAAAGCTACTGGGAAGAAAACCAGGTATTTAAAGTCACTGAAGATGAGAGCAAAGAAAAGTATTACTGCCTTTCTATGTTCCCTTATCCGAGTGGTCGACTGCATATGGGTCATGTGCGTAACTACACCATTGGTGATGTTGTTTCTCGTTTCCAGCGCCTGCAAGGCAAAAACGTAATGCAACCTATGGGTTGGGATGCGTTTGGTTTACCTGCAGAAAACGCTGCTATTAAAAACAAAACAGCACCCGCTAAGTGGACATACGAAAATATTGATTACATGCGTACCCAACTTAAGCAATTAGGTTTTGGTTATGACTGGGATCGCGAAATTGCGACGTGTCATCCAGAATACTACAAGTGGGAGCAGTGGTTTTTCACTAAGCTTTACGAAAAAGGCCTAGTGTATAAAAAAATGTCGACAGTTAACTGGGATCCAGTGGATCAAACAGTACTCGCTAACGAGCAAGTTATTGACGGTCGCGGTTGGCGTTCGGGTGCTGTGGTTGAACAAAAAGAAATTCCACAGTGGTTTATTAAAATTACTGACTACGCACAAGAGCTACTTGACGATTTAGACAAGTTAGAAGATTGGCCAGAGCAAGTTAAAACAATGCAGCGCAACTGGATTGGCCGCTCTGAAGGGTGTGATATTGAATTTAAACGCACCGATAACGACGAAACATTTAGCGTATACACAACTCGTCCAGATACCTTTATGGGTGTTACGTATGTTGCTGTTGCCGGTGGCCACCCTATTGCACAAGAAGCCGCTAAAAATAGCGATGCTATTGCAATGTTTGTTGAAGAATGCAAAAACACCAAAGTTGCCGAAGCAGACATGGCAACCATGGAGAAAAAAGGCATAGCAACAGGCTTTTACGCCACTCACCCATTAACGGGCGAGCAAGTACCAATTTGGGTTGCTAACTTTGTATTAATGCATTACGGCTCAGGCGCTGTAATGGCAGTACCTGCACACGACCAACGCGATTTTGAATTTGCAACGGCGTATGGCCTAGATATAAAACAAGTTATTGCACCTGCTGAAGGTTCAGACCTTGAAGTAAACCTAAAAGAAGAAGCGTTTACTGATAAAGGCGTACTTGTAAATTCGGGTGAATTTAACGGTCTAGATTTTGAAGCAGGTTTTAAAGCCATTGCCGACAAATTAGAAGCACTAGGCGTTGGTGAGCGTAAAGTAAACTTCCGTCTACGCGACTGGGGTGTGAGCCGTCAGCGCTATTGGGGTTCTCCAATTCCAATGCTTAGCGATGAAGATGGTAAAGAACTTGCTGCAACAGAAGATATGCTACCTGTTCGCTTACCAGAAGATGTAGTAATGAACGGTGTAACGTCACCGCTTAAAGCAGACCCAGAGTGGGCTAAAACAACAGTAAATGGCGCACCTGCGTTTCACGAAACTGATACGTTTGACACCTTTATGGAGTCGTCTTGGTACTACGCACGCTACTGTAGCCCACGCTACGACGAAGGTATGCTAGATCCTGCAGCTGCCAACTACTGGTTACCAGTAAACCAATACATTGGTGGTATTGAGCATGCAATTTTACATTTATTGTACTCGCGTTTTTTCCATAAATTATTACGTGACTTTGGTTTAGTAAACTCAGACGAGCCGTTTGACCGCTTACTTTGTCAAGGTATGGTACTTGCTGAAACATTTTATCGTAAAGATGAAAAGGGCGGCGACATTTGGATTTCGCCAACTGATGTAAATACCGAAACTGACGATAAAGGCCGCGTAACTAAAGCATGGCATAAAGAAGACGGTGAGCCGGTATTTTCATCAGGCATGAGCAAAATGTCTAAGTCTAAAAACAACGGGATAGACCCACAACATGTAATTGCCCAGTATGGTGCAGATACAGTGCGTTTATTCATGATGTTTACAGCACCACCAGAGCAAACGCTTGAATGGTCAGACTCGGGCGTAGAAGGCGCACACCGTTTCTTAAAACGTGTATGGAAATACGCGGTAGATGTTAAAACAGTAGGTTACCAAGCACTTGATAAATCAGCGCTAACAAACCCACAAAAAGTATTACGTCGTGACTTACACAAAGCAATTGCTAAAGTGACTGATGATGTTGAACGTCGTCAAACCTTTAACACCGCTATTGCCGCTATTATGGAGCTTTCTAATAAGTTATTAAAAGCACCACTGAGCGACAAGCAAGATGTAGCTATTGCCAACGAAGCGCTTGAAGCACTTATTATTATGCTTGCCCCTATTACTCCGCATTTATCGCATGAGCTTTGGAAAGAGCTTGGCAAAGAAGGCGAGATTTTAGATGCTGCGTGGCCAAAAGTTGACGAGTCGGCACTTGTTGAAGATGAAAAATTAATCATCGTGCAAGTAAATGGCAAACTTCGCGCTAAGTTAACGGTTGCCGCTGGTGCAACTCAAGAGCAAGTAGAAGCCCTTGCGTTTGCTGAATCTAACGTCACTAAATTTACAGATGGCTCAACTATTCGTAAAATTATTTACGTACCAGGCAAACTACTTAACGTGGTAGCTAACTAATATGGCTGCATTTAACGCCATTAAAAATGGACTAGCCTTAGTGCTAGTCTGTTTTTTGTTATCAAGCTGTGGCTTTCATTTGAAAAAAGCCTCTAGCTTGCCTGATAACTTAAAACAACTAACACTTGTAGGCGATGACGAAAAATCGACTTTATTTACTGAGCTTAAAAAAGAACTTAAAGCGAGTAACGTAAAGCTAGTATCGTCAGCTAAAGATAAAGCTCAATTGTATTTACGTAAAGAAACTATCGAACGCCAAACACTTTCGTTGTTTCAAAATGGTCAGGTTGCTGAATACGAGCTCGCTTATGGCGTATCGTATGTAGTTAAACGACCAGGTGAAAAAGCGATAGAAAAACGCTTTGAACTGTACCGTAATTACCAAGACGATCCGGATCATGCATTAGCAAAAGCAAAAGAGCTTGAGCTACTCATTAGCGAGATTCGTGAGCAAGCTGGTCGTCGTATTGTTAGAGAGCTGTCGCAACTATAATGCGCTGCTACGCTAATCAACTACCGAGTGAACTAAATAAAGGGCTAAAGCCCTTTTATTTAGTATTTGGGGAAGAGCCTTTTCAAGAAGCGCAATGCGTACAGCAAATTCGTGACGTTGCTAAGCAGCAAGGGTTTGATGAGGTAATTAAGTTTACTTTAATGCAAGGGTTCGATTGGCAAGAAATTATAGCTCAGTATCAAAGCATGTCGTTGTTTAGCGCGCGCACTATTATTGAGCTTGATTTAAACCAACAAAAACCAGGCGTTATTGGCAGCAACACCTTTAAAAAAGTGGTTGAACTGGTTAATCCCGATACTATTTTAATTGTTAAAGGTGCTAAAGCCAGCCAAGAAGTACAACGTGGTGCATGGTTTAAAGCCCTTGATAAACTAGGTGTATTTGTTCCTTGTTACCCGCTTACAGGCACGCATGTAAAACGATGGCTTGACGATCAATGCCAACGTTTATCGCTCAATGTACAAAACGACGCCAAAGTAAGCTTAATTAATGCCACTGAAGGTAACTTATTAGCGTGTTTTCAGGAGCTTGAAAAACTCTCACTACTGCACGGCAATGCTTTAATTACTCAGCAATTAGTGATGCAAGGGCTTTTAAACCAAGCCAAGTTTGATATTTTTGATTTAAGTGATGCACTATTAAATGGTCACGCTAAACAAGCTATAAAAGTATTAAACAAACTTGCGAGCGATAACACCGAAGTGGTGAGCATTTTGTGGGCAATTACCAAAGAGCTTAATACACTAATAAGCGTGCAACTTGGTTTACTAAATGGCGAGCCTATTGCTAATTTATTTAAACAAAAGGCTATTTGGAAAAACCAACAAGGCCCTGTTCAAAATGCTATTAACCGGTTAAACATGCACACACTAGAGCAAATAAATAGTGATGTAGCGTTGTTTGATGCCAGTTATAAGCAAGGTAAGTTAATAGCACCTTACCAAGCGCTTGCACATATTTGCATTAAATTTTGCCAGCCGCTTAACATTCCTATGCCGTGCCACACGGCTAATTAATAAATAGCTAATGGGTGTTAAATGATCGCAATTTTTGGTGGTACCTTTGACCCAGTCCATTTAGGCCATATAAATATGGCGCAGCAATGCGTTAATGCGTTTAATTTAGATACGCTTTATTTTATGCCGTGTGCACTCCCTGCACATAAAGCTGCGCCGGGTATTAGTACGCAGCATCGAGTTAATATGCTAAACGCAGCTATTGCACCTTATCCTCATTTTGAACTCGATTTAAGAGAGCTTAACCGAACGGGTCCATCGTACTCGTTGCTGAGCTTGCAAGAACTTCGTAAGGAGCACCCCACTACACCTATTTTATTTTTAATTGGTATGGACTCATTTAATAATCTGGATAAATGGTTTGAGTGGCAAGCAATAACCCAACTTTGTCATATTGTGGTGTACCAGCGCCCTGCTCAACATTGCACTGTTAATGGCGAGCTAAAAAGCTATATGCAGCACGCAAATGTGGACGAAACAGCAACACTTAAACAGTCACTTGCCGGTAAACTTTATTTTTTACCTGGTGAAATGCTCGATGCGGCCTCAAGTACTATTCGCAAGCAGCTAAAAATAAGTAATAAAAAGAATGAACTATTGCCCGATGCAGTGAGTCATTACATACAAATGCATCAGCTCTATCAAATTGATGCTTAAAAACTCCTAGCGTGTTAAAATGCGCGCCATTAAATTTTTAAATTGAGACAAAACCTTGGATTCAAAACAACTACTCGCCTTTGCAATGGATAAAATTGACGATATGAAAGCGCGTGACATCGTTCATATTGACGTAACTAAGACATCAGATATCACAGATTACATGGTAATTTGTTCTGGTACTTCTAAACGTCACGTACAGTCAATTGCTGATCACTTAGCAAAAGAAGCGCGTCATGCAGATTCAGAACCACTAGGTTATGAAGGTGAAGGCGACGGCGAATGGGCACTGGTTGATTTAGGTGATGTGGTTGTACACGTGATGCAAAGCGAAGCACGTATCTATTACGATCTAGAAAAACTGTGGGGCTAAACGCTCACTTATTTTAGACAATGCTTGGAAGTAATACGTGAAAATACAAATGATTGCTGTTGGTACCAAAATGCCAGCATGGGTAGAAACGGGATTTGCAGAATATCAGCGCCGTTTCCCTAAAGATATGGCCCTTGAGTTAATTGAAATTCAAGCCGGGAAACGTGGTAAAAATGCAGATATAAAGCGTATTTTACACATTGAAGGTGAAAAAACATTAGCGGCTATTCCAAAAGGCAATCGTATTGTAACGTTAGAGGTAACAGGGAAAGCGCTGGATACTCACCAACTTGCTAAAAATATGGAAAAATGGCAACTCGATGGCCGCGATGTAAGTTTACTTATTGGCGGACCTGAAGGACTTGCTCCAGAGTGCATTGCAGCTTCTGAGCAAAAATGGTCGTTATCTAATTTAACATTGCCGCACCCTTTGGTGCGTATAATTGTTGCAGAGAGCCTTTACCGAGGCTGGAGCTTAAATAACAATCATCCTTATCATCGCGAGTAACCCCTTGCCATGCTAAAACATAGACCCACTATTCGTGACCACTCCGCAGAAGCAAACTTATTTGCTAGGCGAGCATTCGTGGGTTTTGTTTTTGTATTAGGATTAGTCGCTGTATTGCTTTCTAATCTTTATACTATTCAAGTAGAAGATCACCAAGACTACCAAACCCGCTCTAACGACAACCGCATTAAAGTTATTCCTATTGCACCCAATCGTGGTTTAATTTACGACCGTAACGGCGTACTGCTTGCTGAAAACAAACCTGTTTACAACCTTGAGGTCATCCCCGAAGAAGTAGACGACCTTGACGAATCGCTTAATCAAATAAGTAAAATAATTGCGATTACAGAGCAAGATAAACAAGATTTTTTAAAAGATATAAAACACACGCGTCGTTTTAAATCACAAGTATTAAAAGCCCGCTTAGACGAAACAGAAGTGGCGAAATTTTCGGTTAATCAACATAAATTCCCTGGTTTTAGCATTGAGGCGCGCCTTGCTCGCTACTACCCATTTGGCGATACACTAACGCATGCGCTTGGATATGTTGCAAAGCTTAATAGAAAAGAGCTAAACCAATTAGAACAAGAAGACCGAGCAACCAATTACCGCGCTACGTATGATATTGGTAAGCTCGGATTAGAAAAATACTACGAAGAAACATTGCACGGTAAAGTGGGCTCACAACGAGTAGAAGTTAATAACCGTGGCCGCGTAATTCGTACCCTAAGCATGACCCAGCCACAACCCGGTAGCGATTTAGTGCTTACCTTAGACGTTGGCTTACAACAAATTGCACAGCATGGACTTAAAAATATGCGTGGCGCTGTGGTCGTTATGGATGCTAAAGATGGTGGCGTGCTTGCGCTTTATTCAAACCCAAGTTACGACCCAAACTTATTTGTTCACGGCATTAGCAGCAAAAATTATAAAGCATTGCTTAATCAAGATCGTCCGTTAATAAACCGTACTACGCAAGGGCGTTACGCACCAGCCTCTACTGTAAAACCGTTAATGGCTGTATTAGCGCTTGAAGAAAACATAGTTAATGAATCAACATCGATATGGGATCCTGGCTTTTTTCAAATTCCAAACGTTGAACACAAATGGCGAGACTGGAAACGGTGGGGTCATGGTCATGTTGATGTATACAAAGCGATTGAAGAGTCGTGCGATACTTATTTTTACGATGCGGCTTATCGATTAGGCATAACTAAAATAAGCGACTTTATGGCGCGTTTTGGTTATGGCGATTTATCAGGTATTGATATTCACGAAGAAACCACTGCTATTCTACCTTCAAAAGAATGGAAAGAAGGTCGCTTTAAAGAGTCTTGGTGGCGCGGCGATACTATTTCGGTAGGTATTGGACAGGGTTATTGGACTGCTACACCGATTCAAATTGCAAATGCGACTAATATATTAGTTAATCGCGGTATTAATCACCCGCCTCATTTAGTGCAAGTGGTTAAAAAAGATAGCGATGTAACGCAAATAAATAACGAAGAAAAACCCCCTGTTATTTTAAAAGATCCACGTCATTGGCAGGTATCTTTAGATGCTATGCATAACACGGTTCAAAAAATATCTGGTACCGCGCACAAAGCATTTAAAGGCACTAACTACGATTCGGCGGGTAAAACCGGTACCGCGCAAGTAGTAAGTATTGCACAAGGTGAACGTTACGATGCTAAATCGCTTAAAGAGCGCCAACGTGACAACACTATTTATGTAGGTTTTGCACCTTATAACGATCCAAAAATTGTGGTTTCTGTTGTATTAGAAAATAACCACGGCGGTATTCAAATTGCTCGCCAACTTATGGATTATTACTTTGCAGCCAATCCTGTTAATCTTGCAAGGAACGATACACCATGACCGCTTTGCACGATAAACGCTCTATTTGGATGCGCATGCACCTAGATTTACCACTGCTTATCGCATTACTTATAATGATGGCTGGTAGCATAATGGTTGTATACAGCGCCAGTGGCCAAGAATCAGCAATGATGATTAGGCATATGACCCGTATGGGCGGTGCGGTTGTTGCTATGGTTATTTTAGCCCAGTTTTCGCCTGCCACACTAAAGCGTTTAGTAATACCACTTTATTGCGTTGGTTTATTAATGCTAGTGGGTGTACTTTTGTTTGGTGTAAGCTCAAAAGGCGCTCAGCGCTGGCTTGATTTAGGCGTTACACGGTTTCAACCTGCTGAACTAATGAAATTAGCAGTACCGATGATGGTTGCTTGGTATATAGGGCGTAATCACCTACCTCCTCGTCCATTGCACTTAATTATTGGTTTTATGATTGTAATGCTCCCTACATTATTAATTAAAGAACAGCCCGATTTAGGTACCGCCATACTTATTGCTAGTTCAGGTATATTTGTATTGTTTTTGTCGGGCTTAAGTTGGCGTTTAATCGGCTTTTTAAGCTCAATTGTAGCGCTTGCCGCATGGCCATTTTGGCACTACGGTATGCACGATTACCAAAAACAACGTGTACTTACCTTTTTAGACCCTGAGAGCGATCCGCTTGGTTCGGGTTATCATATTATTCAATCTAAAATTGCTATTGGCTCAGGTGGTATAGAAGGTAAAGGCTGGCTGCTTGGCACGCAATCGCAATTAGAATTTTTACCCGAGCGCCACACCGACTTTATATTTTCGGTTTTAAGCGAAGAATTTGGTTTATTTGGTGTATGTGTTTTACTAAGCCTGTATTTGTTTATTATTGGCCGTGGTTTATACATTGCTGTTAATGCACAAGATGCATTTGGTAAGTTGCTCGCAGGCGCACTCACCCTGACCTTCTTTGTATATGTATTTGTTAACATAGGCATGGTATCGGGTTTATTACCAGTTGTTGGCGTACCTTTACCACTTATAAGTTATGGTGGTACATCGATGGTGACGCTCATGGCAGGATTTGGCATTATTATGTCAATTGCGACAGATAAAAGGATGCTTTTAAAATAATGCGACACACTAATCAGCTTATATTTACTACATTATTAATTTTACTTTTAAGTGCTTGTAGTAGCGGGTCAAGTAGCCGTTATAGTATGCGTCATGATGCAGCGCCATTAAGAGCCCCGACTACACTTGAGATGCAAGACGCTATAGTAACTGAAACCACTAAAAGTGCCAGCGCAAGCCGCCCATACACAGTGCTTGGTAAAAGCTATTCCCCGATGCTTGATGAAACAGGTTATGCTGAGGAAGGTATTGCCTCGTGGTATGGCCGTAAGTTTCATGGTTATCACACCTCAAATGGTGAAACTTACGATATGTTTGCCATGACCGCAGCGCATAAAACGCTGCCGCTACCTAGCTTTGTTAAAGTAACCAATACCGCAAATGGTAAATCGGTAATAGTGCGCGTAAACGACCGTGGCCCGTTTCATGACGATAGAGTGATAGACCTTTCGTATGCTGCCGCTTATAAGCTTGGCTATTACACTCATGGTACAGCAAAGGTTAAGCTAGAGGCCGTTACGATTGCTGGCTCTGCTGTAAATCAAACCTATATTCAAGTAGCTGCAGGTAGTACACTAACAAACATTGAAGCGCTAGCAAGCACGTTAAGAAGTCAGTATAAATTACCAACAAATATCGTTCAAAAGGACGCTATTTATAGATTGCACCTCGGCCCTATTAAAGATGCCCAGCATGCAAAAGAAGTATTACAAAAATTAAAACAAGATCAATTTCAAAACGCGTTCTTGCTTTACACTCAGTAAGACTAATACCCAAACCAGCCCAAGATGCTCGCATCTCGGGGTAGTTTGGGTATAAAATAGCGTAACGCGAATCTTTAACTTTAACCATTAATGAGTATGATGAAATCTATTAAACATAAAATCCTCAAAGGTGTATGCGGCCTCGTTTGTACAGCCGCCGTATTCTCAGCCAGCGCCCAAATTATTCCGGCACCACCTCAAGTTAATGCGAAAGGTTATTTTTTAGTCGACTTTACAACTGGTAAAGTAATTGCTGAAGGTGAAGCTGACACACAGCTAGCACCAGCAAGTTTAACTAAAATGATGACCAGTTATGTAATTGGTACTGAAATTAAAGCCGGTAACATTGCCAATACCGATATGGTAACGGTAAGCGAAAAAGCATGGGCTAAAAACTTCCCTGAATCTTCTAAAATGTTTATTGAAGTAGGTAAGCAAATTAGTGTTGATCAGCTTAACCACGGTATTATTATTCAATCAGGTAATGATGCATGTGTAGCAATGGCTGAGCATATTGCTGGAAGCGAAAGCGCATTTGCTGATTTAATGAATGCACATGCTGCTAAATTAGGTATGAGCAACAGCCACTTTATCAACAGCCACGGCCTTGATACTGACGAGCACTTCACAACTCCGCGCGATATGGCGACACTTGGTGCTGCACTTATTCGTGATGTGCCAGACGAATACGCACTTTATAAGCAAAAGTCATTTACGTATAACGGCATTAAGCAATATAACCGTAACTCATTATTGTGGGACGAAAGCTTAGATGTTGACGGTATTAAAACTGGCCATACATCAGAAGCAGGCTACAGCCTAGTTACCTCAGCAACTAAAAACGATATGCGTTTAATTGCTGTTGTTATGGGTACTACCAGCGAACGTGCTCGTAAAGTAGAAAGTAAAAAGCTACTTAACTATGGTTTTCGTTTTTATGAAACAATTACTCCGTACAAAGCAGGCGACAGCTTTGCAGAACAACGTATTTGGATGGGTAACAAAGAGAACGTATCGTTAGGTATTTTAGAAGATACACCGATTACTATCCCACGTGGTCAGCATAAAAACCTTAAAGCTAACTTTGAGCTAGATAACACGCTTGAAGCACCACTTGCTAAAGGTACTAAAGTAGGTACGTTATTCTTACAACTAGAGGGCGAAGATATTGCTCAATACCCGCTAGTAACACTTGAAGAAGTGGAAGAAGGCAGCTTCTTTAGCAAAATTTATGATTACTTACGTTTACAGATAATGCAGTAATTTACAGTTGCCCTACTAACGTGGGTAACTAATTTAAACGTCTCCACTGTGAGGCGTTTTTTTTTGCTTGAAAAATGTTAGAATGCGCCCCATATAAGCAAGACTGCTAATTGCCTATCTGTATTAAGCTTCGAGCTTGCATAGAGTCCACACTTTTGTATGAGGAGTCACCGTCGTGGTTCAACCTGTTAAAGATACTAAATTTGATGAGTACCTAGAGTACCCTTGCCCATTTACATTCAGAATAATGGGTTTAGCTAATGTAAACTTAACTGATCAAATTTTAGCTAAGTTACAACCAATAGCACCTGGCGATTACGCCCCTAAAGTAAAACCAAGCAGCAAAGGTAATTACGAGTCAGTAAGCCTTGTAGCAACAGTTACTAGTGGCAAACACATTGAAGAAATTTACAACGTGATCAGCAATATTGATGACGTACGCCACATGCTTTAATCCATAGTTGAGATTTGTTGTGAACGAAAATACTTTGATCGTACGCCAACTGGGTCGCCAGCGTTATATGCCAATTTGGCAAAAAATGCAGGACTTTACCGACACCCGTGATGAAAATACGCCAGATGAAATTTGGCTTGTAGAACACGAGAGTGTATTCACCCAAGGTCAAGCTGGTAAGGACGAACACTTACTTGCTCCTGGCGACATTGAGGTGATTAAAGTTGACCGTGGCGGGCAAGTAACTTACCACGGTCCAGGCCAGCAAATGATGTATGTATTATTTAATCTACGTCGTTTAAAAATTGGTGTACGTGAACTAGTTACGTGGCTTGAAGAGTGCATTATTGAATCACTCGCCGAATACGGTATCAAGGCGTATGCTAAAGCTGATGCACCAGGTGTTTACGTTAACGACAGCAAAATTGCATCTCTTGGGTTAAGAGTTCGTCGTGGTTGCTCGTTTCATGGCTTAGCATTAAATGTTAATATGGACCTAAGTCCATTTTTACGCATTAACCCATGTGGTTATGCGGGCATGAATATGGTGCAAACTAAAGAATTAGATGGTCCTCAAAACCTAGAAAGTGCGGGTGAAGGACTGGTAAAACACATGATCAATAAGCTTAATGCAACACAGGTTAAGCATACTGAAGGGTTTGAAAACGAATGAATAAACCAGTCAAAATGGAACCAGGTGTAAAACTACGCGACGCAGAAAAAATGGCGTTGATCCCAGTAAAAGTTTTACCTACAGAAAAAACTGAAATGTTACGTAAGCCAGAATGGTTAAAAATTCGCTTACCTAAATCAACAGATCGCATTGACGGCATTAAAAAAGCGCTACGTAAACATGGCTTACACTCGGTATGTGAAGAGGCTTCGTGCCCTAACCTATCAGAATGTTTTAACCACGGTACCGCTACCTTTATGATTTTAGGTGCAATATGTACTCGCCGTTGCCCATTTTGTGATGTTGCCCATGGTCGCCCATTAAAACCTGATGCCACTGAACCTGAAAAGCTAGCACTTACTATTAAAGATATGAAGCTAAGCTACGTTGTAATCACTTCGGTTGACCGTGATGATTTACGTGATGGTGGTGCACAACACTTTGCTGATTGTATTCGCGAAATTCGTAAGCACAATCCAACAATCACTATCGAAATTTTAGTACCAGATTTTCGTGGCCGTATGGACCGCGCACTAGAGATACTAATCGAGACGCCACCAGATGTGTTTAACCACAATCTTGAAACTGCGCCACGTTTATACAAACTAGCTCGTCCAGGTGCTGACTACAAATGGTCATTAGAATTACTTCGTCGCTTTAAAGAAGCTCACCCAGAAGTAAAAACTAAATCAGGCCTAATGGTTGGTTTAGGTGAAGAAATTAGCGAAATTGAAGAAGTACTTCGCGATTTACGTGCTCACAACGTAGATATGCTTACTGTAGGCCAATACCTACAACCTTCTAAGCATCACTTACCGGTTAAGCGCTACGTGCCACCAGTAGAGTTTGACGGCTTAAAAGCGTATGCAGACGAAATTGGCTTTACTCACGCGGCTTCTGGTCCGTTTGTACGCTCAAGCTACCACGCAGATCAACAAGCCGCTGGTAAAGAAGTGAAATAAATAAACTTAAGTATTAAACTACTTTTATAGTAAAAAATGCCGTTAGTTAATAAATTAAACTAACGGCATTTTTGTATGTGATAAATTTTTTTTACCATTTATCAAATAAAATTAGGTTAAACCCATCTAAGTTGAGATAATTAGTACTGACATAATTATTTAGGTTCATTATGAAACTATTAGTTCGTAACTTGTCTCGTGCTACCACTGAGCATGAGCTTCGTACTTTATTTGCAGAGCACGGTAAAGTGACTACCTGTAACTTAGTACTTGATAAAGAAACTGGCCAATCTAAAGGTTTTGCCTTTTTAGAAATGCCAAACGACATAGAAAGTAAAAGCGCTATTAAAGCACTTAACCAATCTACTGTTGATAAAAGTAAGATCCGCGTAAAACTTGCAGACGCTTAAAGCTAACTGCAACTTATGCTAAAAAACCAGCTAATGCTGGTTTTTTGCTTTTAGTGCACAGTATTGCATTTAGGCTTTATATTTAGCTAAAAACAAACTAACAGTTTGCTCTATTACTTTATTATTTTGCTGCTCTTCTGCTTTTTCAAACCCATAAAGCAACGGATAAAATACAAAAGACTTTAACTGATACACAAACTGTTTTGCTGCAATGTTTAAGTCATCAACTTTTAAAGTATTAGCCTTAGTAGCCTCTTTTAAAAAACCTTCAAAGTAGCTCATACATCCCATTGTATTATTGCTCAAAGATTTAGCTAACTGTGGCTCTTGTAGCATTTGCATAAAAGCTATTTTAGCAATGCGTAAAAAATCGGGGGAAGTGAGCATCCCTACTTCTTGCTCTGCAATAGCGCTAAGCTGTTGCTCAATAGGCTTATTTTTATCAAAGGAAATAACATCACCATGATTAATTTTAGCCAGCATCGTTGATAATATAGCCTGAAACAGTTCGTCTTTAGTCATAAAATGGTTATACACAGTACGCTTTGATGCACCCGCTTTAGCAGCAATTTGATCCATACTGGTATGCTCTACACCATTTTCATAAAATAATTGCTCTGCAGCTTCTAATATATCTATGCGTTTTTTTTCTGATAATTTCATAATGGGATCTTCAATTACTTATACATGTATTTTAACCAAACAATAAATAAATGCACTAAGTAGTTTACTTTTTATATAAATAATGAAAAACTACACTCACTAGTTTACTTTAAGGTTTAACGATGACATTTTTTAAATGGTTAGTTGTGATCATCGCCGTCATTATTTGTGGAGTGTATAGCGTGAATAAAAGTTTAGTTGCTCATGGGTTAGAAAATACAGCTAATATTAAGCATTTTGATAATGGTAAGTTTCACAACGATGCCAAAGTTGAGCCGACTACATTGAAAAAAACACTGGGACTAATAGCGCGCTATATTAAAGAAAAACGTACCAATATTAGCCCTTCTAGTCCGGTGCCTATGCACTCATTAACAAAAGATATGCTAGATAAATTAAGCAATAATACAATTCACGTAGTTAAATTAGGGCACTCTACGGTGCTATTAAAAGTGCATGGTGAATACTGGCTACTTGATCCCGTATTTAGTGAGCGCGCTTCGCCATTTTCGTTTTTAGGACCAAAACGCTTTTCGCCCACTCCAATTAGTATTACTGATCTACCTGAGATAGATAGAGTGCTTATATCGCATAATCATTACGATCACCTTGATAAAGCAGCTGTAAAACAACTAGCAACAAAAACAAAACAGTTTTATGTTCCTTTAGGTGTTGAAACTGATTTACAAAAATGGGGGATTGAACCAAGTAAAATATCTTCATTTAATTGGTGGCAAGAACAAAAAACTGAGCATGCATTAGTTGCCTTTACACCTACTCAGCATTTTTCTGGCCGAGGTATTAGTGATACAAATAATACCTTGTGGGGGTCGTGGGTTATTAAATCAAAGGAACAAAGCCTCTTTTTCAGTGGTGACTCAGGCTACTTTGCTGGCTTTAAAGAAATAGGTAACAAGTACGGGCCATTTGATTTAACGCTTATTGAAACCGGTGCTTATGATAAAGACTGGGCCGATATTCATATGACGCCGGAAGAGTCTGTTAAGGCACACTTGGACTTACAAGGTAAAACCATGGTGCCTATTCATAATGGTACATTTGATTTAGCGTTTCATACCTGGATAGACCCACTTGAGCGAGTGACAGCAGCAAGTACAGCTAATAACGTTGCATTAAGTACACCGCAGTTTGGTCAAATATTTACAATAAACGATGCCCCCATACACGATAAGTGGTGGTTGCAATCATTTAAATAAAACTAAGCGGCTATTAAGCCGCTTTTTTTATACTTATAGTGCCCAATATTATAAAAGAAGCTGACAGCACAAAAAATGTCTCCTGCTCAGCTAATATTGCAGCAGCAAAAAATGCAATGCCACTAGCTATAAATAAATACCCACTTTTTTTACATTGGCTCATTATATGCCCCTTTAGGTTGTTCGTTATTTATACACCTTATAAAACTAATCTACAAATGCATGAAAAGTTCTCTATAAAAATTCGACATCGCTGCGGTGCTTCCTTTATATTGAAAGCCTAATTAAATAACAATATGAAAAATATGGCATCTACTCTTATAAAAAGCGCTAGCCTAAGCCTGCTAGTTGCACTATTTGGCTGCTCAGAGCCTGCAAGCGAACAAACTCCATTAGAAAATACAGCCGGTGTAAGCCTTAGCAATATTAAACAACATATTAAAACGCTAGCCTCGGATGACTTTGAAGGCCGCGGCCCGCTTACTCATGGCGAAGTAAAAACAGTAGGCTACTTAAGCGAGCAATATAAAGCGCTGGGTTTAACCGGAGCTTATAAGGGTAAATACTTACAGCCTGTAAAAATGGCAATGGTGACGGCTAATCAGGATATGCAGTTAAAGGTAGGTGATTTAAGCTTTAAGTCAGGTAAAGACTTCACTGCACGTACCGAGCAACTTCAGCCATTAATTGATGTACGCAATTCTGACGTTGTGTTCGTTGGCTATGGTATTAATGCGCCAGAATATAACTGGAATGATTATAAAAATATTGATGTAACGGGTAAAACAGTGGTTGTGCTAGTTAACGATCCAGGCTTTGCGACTCAAAATGATGCCCTATTTACTGGCAATGCAATGACCTACTACGGTCGCTGGACTTATAAATATGAAGAAGCGGCTCGCCAAGGTGCAAAGGCTGTATTTATTGTCCACGAAACAGCACCCGCAGCGTACCCTTGGGGCGTAGTTGAAAGCTCAAACACGGGTACTAAATACACGTTAATGGATAACAACTTAAACGCATCAAAATTACCGGTTATGGGCTGGCTAACACTTGATGCGACCGAGCAAATGTTTAACGCTGCAAAGCTAAACTATCAAGATTTAAAGCAAGCAGCATTAAGTGATGACTTTAAAGCGACGCCACTTAACTTAAAAGCAAACCTTGTTTTTAAAAACGAAATATCCCATGCCAAATCGCATAACGTCGTTGCACAAATTACAGGTAGCGAATCACCTGACGAGTACGTGGTTATAAGCGCACATTGGGATCATTTTGGTACGAAGCAAACCGATGCAGGCCCTAAAATTTACAATGGCGCAGTAGATAATGCTTCTGGCACGGCAGCAACCCTTGAAATTGCACGCATCATGAGCGAAATGAACAAGCAAAAACCATTTAAACGCTCAATTATTTTTGCTAACTTTACAGCAGAAGAAACGGGATTAATTGGTTCTGAAGAGTTTGCATCGGGCGCGGTTGTACCAACAAAAAAAATGGTCGGTTTATTAAATATTGATGGCATGAACGTGCTTGATGGCACTGACTACATTTTACAATACGGTAAAGATTTATCGACAATGGAAAACTATTTAGCAAAGGCTGCAAAATCACAAGGCCGTGTTGTTAAAATGGATCCTCGCCCGCAAAATGGTTTGTTTTTTAGATCAGATCATTTCTCACTTTCTAAGCAAGGTGTACCAAGCTTATTATTTATGAGCCTGGGCGATACCGACCCTGAGTACATAGCGCATAAATACCATAAAGAAGCTGACGACTACTCTGCTGATTGGTCGCTAGGGGGAGTTAAGCAAGATATAGATCTTATTGTTGATATAGCCGCTCAACTTGCAAACAATGGCGATTGGCCAAAGTGGACTAGCGAGTCTGACTTTAAAGCTAAGCGCGCACAAGATAAGTAGTAATAGCTATTACTGAGTAATATAAAACCCTCCTAGTTGGAGGGTTTTTTCATTAAGCCATATATAAATGCTTTTATTGCCCAAGTACCACTTTAAACATGATTACCTGCACCCTATTAATAAAATAGTTAGCACAGTAAATCTGTCTATAGTGACAAACTATAAAAATTTTTACGAAAAAAGCAACTAAGTATTAAATACTTAGTTGCTTTGTGAGTATGACTGGTAAGGTTTTACAACTAACTCAAATATAAAGCCTGTTACTGAACCGTTGAAAACTCTTCTTTAGATAACTCGCCATTTCCATCTGCATCTAATTGATCAAATAACTGTACTAGTTGCGAGTTTACTTGTGCTTCTGATTTGCTAATTACGCCGTCGCCATCAGTATCAAAAGAATCAAAATCTACCGCAGCAAACGCCGCTGAAGAAGAAGCTAGGGCTACAAGTGGTAGGGCGTGTTGATCTTTGGTGGGTGAATTTGCAGCAGTATGTTTGGTTTTTAGGCAAGGCAGAGCCTATGTAGTGTGGTTATTCCCCATAAATAGGCGATAACGCAGCATAAATACCAAACATACGCTGCCCTTTGGGTTCTTTCTAGGGACTATTAACTCTTTGTTGCTCGGTTTTTACTTAGCCCACTAGGTTACAAACCTCGCGCCGCGATTTAATCGTTCCTAGATTGAACAAATTTCAATCCACAAAGATCAATACGCCCTAAAGTTTTGTGTAATGTTTTCATAAGCGTTTCCTTAGGCTTTGTGCCTGATAAGAGAGAGGTAAGAAGTCCTTTTCAAAGATCCTTTAGGAGTAAAGTTTGAATAAATTAATATTCAAAAAAATCATTTTCTGTAAGGCCACCACTACTTTGAACATTCAGCTCGTCAAATTGCTCTATCACTTGCGCCGATTTTTCAGAGCGATTAATTAAAGCATTGCCGCCTGTATCAAGTGTTTCAAAGTCTGTGTTTGCAAATACAACTGACGAGGAAACAATAGCTATGAGCACAAATATTGATTGTAGCTTTTTCATAATTTAATCCTTCAAAAGTATGCGGTGTCCTAAATAAATTTGCTCAATAGTGTTCTCTAGTCACTTCCTGGTTATTCTTTTTAGTAGGCTCCCTTGCCTACTTAGGTTGTCTTTGGCAACTCAGAATTTAGATAACATCACAGAGCATTAACTGCTTAAGGCTTTAATTTTAGGCCTTAGAAAACTCATCTTCAGATAGCTCACCATCTTGGTTTGTATCGAGTTCTTCAAATTTGCTTAAAAGCTCAGCATCTACTGAAGCTTCGGCTTGGCTGATTGCGCCATTACCATCTACGTCTAGCGTATCAAAATCTGTTGCTGCAAAAGCCGCTGATGAAGAAGCTAGCGCCATTAGTACTAATGTTGATTGAAATGTTTTCATAATAGTATTCCTTCATTGGGTTGTTGCGATTAAGGCCTTTGGCTTTCATCACGTTTTGCTTAATACACTCTTGGTATTACAACTTCGATGCCACTTTTTATTTGTTATTTAAAAACAATGGGTTAAACAATATAAAGCGAGAGAAGCTAAATTTGGGGAGATGCTTTTGTTGCTTTTTAGCAACAGTCATTTAACTAAAAAAAATAAGCCAATATAAATCAATAAGTTAACTTTAATTAAAAAGACACACTTTAGCTAAAAAGCCAGTGACGGGAGCATTTAGGTTCGTCTTCAAAATAAACTGAATATGAACATGGAAATTACATAGGATTTATTCAAGTTTATTAAAAAATAAACTTATTTAAAATTAGATAGTTATATTTTTTTGAGGTATTTTATAAAAATTGTGAAGTGATATTTTGAAATTAACTGTTTTGTTGCCAAATGGCGAATTTATCTAGAAAGGTTGCAATGTGAAAGCTAAGTTATAGCATTGAGTTCATAACTTAATGCGCCGTAAAATATAGGTTCGCTTGAGTTAAGCAAACCTACATCGTGTGCCAGCCATCTGCAAAAGTACCGCTAAAAGTGCCACTATTTGAGGGAGGTAAATTATATAGATTTAAACTACTTCCACCCTTGTAGCCACTTTTGGTTGTCTTTTAAATCTCGCCAACTAATTGGATATTGATTTTTTGACATAACAGCCTCGGTAATACACTCAATTACATTGCCGTCTTCATCAAATTCCACCTCAACAATAATAAAGTGCTTTTCTTTATTTATAGCAGGTGTTGCGGTCCATTTACTATTCAATAATTTTTTAGGGTTTAATTTATTCATTTAATATAGCGACTCCTGCTAATATCACAGCTTATATAAAGCAACTATACGACCCCAACACCTACTTAGTTCAGGTTACTGCGCAACTAGCTTACCTTTGTACATTTGCATTTGGCAATGAAAGTCATATTCACCAGCTTCAAGCGCAGGTAGTTTAACTGTATTACCATCACCCATTGCCAGAGCTTTACTTATATCAAGCTGTGGAAATATCACTGTTTCGGCGCACGGTGCGCTGTCTTTTCTATCAAAGGTAAGTACAACCTCTTTGTTGGCAGCCACTTGAATATGGCCAGGCTTATAGATACCGTTATCAACGACTATCGTTACTTTATTGTCATCACTTTGTGTTTGCTCTGGTTTGTATAGCCAAAACCAATAAATAATTGCGGCTATTAACAGTGCACCACCTATATTAATCATCAACATAATGTACTCCTTAGCTTAAATTACGATTTATTTGGTTTGAAAAAACGTAAGCGATTAGCGTTACTTACCACAGTAAGCGATGAAAGTGCCATAGCAGCTCCTGCTACAACGGGGTTAAGTAATATGCCAAAAAATGGATACAACACGCCGGCTGCAATCGGAATACCCGCCACGTTATAAATAAAGGCACCAAATAGGTTTTGTTTAATATTTGAAATAGTTGCATTACTCACGGCAATTGCATCAGCAAGGCCATGTAACGAGCCACGCATTAAGGTAATGTCTGCACTTTCTATTGCTACATCAGTACCTGTACCAATTGCAAAGCCTACATCGGCTTGCGCAAGTGCGGGAGCATCGTTAATACCGTCACCAGTCATACCCACTATTTCACCATTGGCTTGGCGTTTTGTTACTTCGTTTACTTTGTCATCGGGCATTACTTCTGCAATAAAGTCATCAATACCAACTTGCTTAGCAACAGCTTGTGCAGTGGCTTTGTTGTCACCAGTTAGCATAACTAGGTGGATACCTTTATTTTGCAGGCGTTTAATCGCTTCTACTGAATCCTCTTTAATAGGATCTGCTACAGCAATAATAGCGTGGAGCTTATTATTACTTGCAAAATACATGGGCGTTTTAGCATCACTGGCAAGTGTTTGAGCTTGCTCGGTTGCATCATCAACACTCACATTGTATTTATCCATTAGCGCTTTGTTGCCAAATAACAATGTTTGCCCGTCAACACTGCCAGTTACGCCTTTACCTGTAATGGCATCAAAGTCGGTAACTTTACTCAGTGTTAAGCCATGCTTTTTAGCGTATGCCGTAATTGCTTCAGCCAGTGGATGCTCTGAGCTACTTTCAAGGCTTGCAACACATTGCATTACTGTATTTTCGTCGCTGTTGTTAAATGTAACCACATCGGTAACTTGCGGTGTGCCTTGAGTAATAGTGCCTGTTTTATCTAAAATCATGGTGGTGATTTTAGATGTAGTTTGCAGCGACTCGCCATTTCGAATTAATATTCCCGACTCAGCGGCTTTACCAATACCCACCATAACCGACATAGGGGTTGCGAGTCCCAGCGCACAAGGACAAGCAATAATAAGTACCGTGGTTACAGCAACAACGGCATAAGCAATTGATGGCTCAGGTCCAAAGTTTAACCATGCAAGGCCAGCAAGTACTGCTATAATCATGACTGTTGGTACAAATATCCCTGATATAACATCAGCTAAGCGCCCTATTGATGGCTTAGAGTTTTGTGCACGCTTTACCATATTGATAATATTGGCAAGTGTGGTTTCGCTACCAATGTGCGTGGCTTTAAATAATAAAGTGCCACTTTTATTAATACTTCCGGCAACGACTTTGTCGCCCGTTTTTTTGCGGGCAGGCATTGGCTCACCAGTAAGCATTGACTCATCAACCGTACTGCTGCCTTCAATAACGTCGCCATCTACAGGGATTTTTTCACCCGGGCGAACACGTACTTCATCATTTTTTACAACATCACTAATGTCGATGTCTTGCTCTTGATCATCGCGTATTACGCGTGCAGTTTTTGGTTGCAGACCAATTAAGCGTTTAATTGCCTGTGAGGTTCGCCCACGTGCTTTTACTTCAAAAGCGAGCCCTAAACTAATTAAACCGATGATCATCGATGACGCTTCAAAATATACGTGTCTTGCGACTTCTGGTAATAAATTTGGTGCGATTACTACAAACATCGAATACAACCACGCAGTACCTGTACCAAGCGCTATTAATGTATCCATATTTGCCGCATGGTTTTTAAATGCTTGCCATGCGCCGTTGTAAAATTGTTTACCTGATATAGCCATAACTACAAGCGTGACTATACCCACTAAAAACCACGCTATTCGTTGTGTGTCGGTGGTTACACTCATGTCAAAAATAAGCCCGTATATCATTAACGGTGTACCGACTCCTAACGCTAATATCATATTACGCATTAGCTTTTTGTAATGTGCCTCGTCTGACTTTGCTTTTTCATCAAGTGCATCTTGATCAGATTCGTTACTCATTGGCTTAGCTGAATAACCAATGTTTTCGACTGCTTTAATAAGCGTGCTTTCGTCGGCTTTACCTTCTACACGTACAGTACGCTCAGCAAAGTTCATTTCTACGCTTTGCGCACCTTGAACACTATTGAGGGCTTTTTCAATTTTGGCCACACAACTGCCACAATTAGCACCTTCAATAATAAAGTTTTGCGCGGTGTCTTTTGTATTAGTCGTCATTACGCTGCTCCTTATTTGCAGAATCGTTTATTGGATCAACAAAAGATTCTATTAAACTACACACGTCACTGGTATTTGCACCATCGGCTGATGTATCCCATTGCTCCAGAGCTGCATGCATTCTGTTTCGTAATTTTAATGTTTCTTGAAATAGTGCTTCGGTTTCTTCTAGGCGTTTAGTAATGAGTTTACGCGTTAACGGACAAGGACAATTCCCCTGCTCTGACTCGCCTATAATCTGTTGAATATCTTTGAGTGAAAAACCAAGTTGACGAGAGCTAATAATAAACTTTAAACGTTGCTGGTCTCGCTTTGTATATTCTTGATAGCCATTTTCTTCACTGCGTATTGGATTAAGTAACCCAACACGCGTGTAATGACGAACAGTATCGGCAGTCACGCCCATTAACTTGGCGAGTTGTTTAACATACATAATTTAGCTCCGTCATGTTTCAGTAGTTTCATAATAAACCTAGGTGCAACACATAGGTCAATAGCATCATTAAAATGCAATGACTTTTCCCTACAAAAAATATAATAGTATAAACTTAACTCGTATTTTTAATCGAAAGTTGGATATAGTGCAATTAAACGCATACTATAAACTCCCTAACAAATTGATTATTTTATGTTTTGCTAAAATACCTTATCATTTTTATAGGTTGCCTATATAGCAATCTAGGCATAGCAGAAAATGCTAAAAATAATATTCTGATCATTCATTCTTATCATAGTGAGCATGAGTGGACCAGTATGCTTAAAAAAGGATTTGAAGATTCTTTTAAAGAAGAAAAAAGTACGCATTTATTCCATGAATTTATGGATGCTAAGCGCTATCCTCAAGGAAAATTTAAAGAACAATTTTTGACCTACCTCCAACACAAATACATATCTACTAATTTAAGCCTTATTGCTGTAACAGATGACTCTGCACTCGAGTGGGTGACAGGTCACAGGGCTACATTTTTCCCTTCATTACCAATTGTATACAGTGGTATTAACCAAGTTACACCTGAAATTTTAGCAAAAAAAAACATGACAGGTGTTTTCGAAAATAGAAACCTTGCCCAAACAGTATTCGATATAAAGAGAATGACGGGGAAAGAACAGTTAATTGTTATTTCCGACAGCAGTATAACCGGTAAAATAAACTTAAATAAAATTAGAGCAATTAATAAGGACCCAAAAGCACCTAAACATATTTATGAGGTCATCGATTTAAATGAAATAGATATTGCAACAACACTTACCCCATACTCTAAAAACATTCCAATACTGGTGATCGGACAACTCATTAATCCCAATCAAAGAAATGAACTTATTCGCTGGAGCGAGAGTAGCTCTTTACTAGCTAAGCATACTACTAGACCCATATTCACTATTGCAAAAGTTACGTTAAATAATGGCGCAACTGGCGCACACGAACTTGACGGTATTCAGCACGCAATGCAGACGAGTCAGCTCATTAAGAAAATATTAAATGGTACTGAGGCTTCACTGTTACAGCCTATTTTACAGGCGCAAAGCATATGGGTTTTAGATGTTGGAAAATTAGAAGAAATTGGTATTAATTTAGCTTTAACCCCCACACCTAAAGTTCTTATTAATCAAAAAACAAGCTTTTATAAAAAGTACAAAACCTACGTTTGGCTTACTATTACAGCATTTAGCACAGCACTGTGCATCATTATATTAATGGCTGAAATAATTCGACGTACAAAGCAAAACCAAAAAATATTAAATATAAATCAACAGCGTTATAAAGACTTAGCTCAAGCTGGCGCAAATGTATTTTGGGAAACAAATCAATTAGGTGAACTTTGCTATATTTCTGGTAATACAACGTTATTTTTTAATTTATCTCAGCAAAAAATGCTTAATCATACCTTTGAGTCATTATTGAAAAATAACAATAATATTGAGTTTCCTTGGGAAAATTATAAAGTAGCTACTGAGAAAAAAAATAAAATAAAAAACCTAATTATAAAAATAAAATTATCCAGTAAAGATCTTAAAATTTTAATGCTCGTGGCTAAGCCAACCTTTGATCAAAACAGTAATTTTTCGGGTTACCGCGGAATAATTAAGGATATCACACAGCAACATCAGCTTTCGGAACGAGTCGTATATCAAGCAAGCTATGACCAACTTACTGGGCTTATAAATCGCCAAACCTTTAATGAAAAACTGAAAGCTTACTTATCTAATAAGCAAAATAATCAAGCTCCACGCTTTTTATGTATACTCGATTTAGACCGCTTCAAATTAGTTAATGACAGCGCAGGTCACCTAGTTGGTGATGCCATGTTATGTGAAGTCGCGACACTTATAAAGCAAAGCATTACTAATAAAGACTTACTTGCACGTTTAGGCGGGGACGAATTTGCTTTATTAGTTAATGATTCAACTTTAGAGCAAGCTCAGCTCACCTGTGAAAAAATAATTAGTACGATTAGAAGCTATAAGTTTATATGGAATGAACGAATTTTTGACTCAGGTATTAGTATAGGTATGGTGCCTATAACATATGGACTAAATGCGACAGAGTTACTTAGTAAAGCAGATCTAGCGTGCTATAAAGCTAAAGAACTAGGCCGAGGTCGTGTTTATATTACCGATCACGGTAACAATAGTTTATACAACGAAGCACTTCAAATAGGCTATATTGCGAATATTAGCCAAGCTATTACTAATAATCAGTTTTTTTTAGTTAAACAGCAAATAGCTCCACTAAGCTCTTCTATAAGTGAACAAGCCCACTACGAAATTTTAATTCGCTTTAAAGCGCTTGATAATAAACTAATTCCCCCTGATTTATTTATTCCAGCTGCAGAAAAAAATGGCTTAATAACATTAATAGATCAATGGGTAGTGAGTACTTTATTAGTGAGATATAGAGAGTTTTTCCCTGATAATAATACCCTTGTATCTATTAACTTATCTGGGATTAGCCTAAGTAATGAGGCGTTTGTACAACACATAATTAAACTCATAAAAAAAAGTGATATCAATGCTAAGAATATTTGTTTTGAAATCACCGAAACAGCTGCTATATCTCAGATAACTAAAGTTCAAAATTTTATAAGAGAGATGAAAGTACTTGGTATTAAGTTCGCAATCGATGATTTTGGCAGTGGCGCGTCTACTTACGAATATTTAAAAAACCTACCAGCTGATTATC
Source organism: Pseudoalteromonas sp. Z1A8 (assembly GCF_011378855.1). Lineage (GTDB taxonomy): Bacteria > Pseudomonadota > Gammaproteobacteria > Enterobacterales > Alteromonadaceae > Pseudoalteromonas. The sequence goes on from NZ_WTLB01000002.1 coordinate 95,975, forward strand.
TTAAAATAGATGGCAGTTTAATTAAAAATATTGAACGCAGCCAAGTAGATCAACAAATAGTCAAATCTATTAATGAAATAGCCCATATGATGGGAATGCAGACCATTGCAGAGTTTGTAGAGAATGAACAGATTAACCAAATACTTGAGACTATCGGTGTTAACTATGTACAGGGCTACCATATTGGTAAACCCTGCCCATGTGATGAAAAATAAAAGTTTAGATAAATATCAGCCTTACTTATTTTCACCCTCGCGAGATACTTTTAATTCGTCACTTAGTTGCTGCGCTAAAGCTTGTATTTTAGGCATTGCATCTTGCATTAAGCTTTGTGACATTTGCATAGATTCTTGCATTACAACTGGCATTTTAGCGAGTATTTTTTGCCCAGTATCTGTTTTATAAAAAGCTAACATATCGGCAATTTCTTGTTCATTAAAATGCTTGTCGTACACGTTAACCATCATTGGCTGCATTTTAGCCCAGCTCATTTGCGTTTTTAATACTGCTGTCATATCTGCGTAGTATTTATCAAAAATTGGCTGCTCAGAAGGCTTAACGCCCATTTGGTCTGACATGCCTTTCATCATACCTTCAACCTGGCCGTACATAGAGTCAACCATTGAATCTAAATTCATTACACTAATAAGTTCATCTATTTTTTGCTGCTTAGTATTTTGTTCAGCATATAAACTACTAGAAAAAATCAGTAATGATAAAAGTAGTACCTTACCCATAATAATATCCTTTCATATAAATAATCGTTTTATAGTTACATTATTAATTAGTCTTGTAAAGGGTACAAGCAATCACTAAAAAGGCCGAGTAAAATGAATTTATTCGGCCTTTTATAAATATATTTTTATGTTAATCGTCTTCTACATTATCTAGGCCTTTAGTGCCTTCTTTGGCTTTTAGCTTATGATGAATAGCTGACTTTATTAGCATGTAACCACTAATCGGTGCCGTAATTAGTAAAAATATAGTAATGAGTATTTCTTTAACACTTAGGCCATGCCCTGAATTTGCAAAATAAACCATAGCTGCAATTAGCATACTTGCCATGCCCAACGTTGTTGCTTTAGTTGGCCCATGCAAACGCATAAAAAAGTCAGGTAGTTTAACTAAGCCTATTGAGCCAATTAAAATAAACGTACCACCAAATAACAATAATATTGATACAACCCATTCGCTGATCATGTTTTCACCTTATTCAATTATATCGCCACGTAGTAAATACTTACACACTGCAACTGTACTTATGAAACCTAGCATGGCAATAAGCAGTGCAGCTTCAAAATAAAGCCCTGTATCCATACTAATGCTATATAAAATAATCAGTGCAATGACGTTAATGTACATTGTATCGAGCGCTAAAACACGATCAGGCACTGATGGACCAATGATCAATCGCCATAAATTAAGCAATAATGATAAGCCAATCATCGAAAAAACAATGAGTAATACAGTGTCTAACATTGAAATATCTCCTTTAGTGGAGCTTCGTAGCGTTGTTTAATCTGCTTAATTAGTGCTTCTTCATCTTTTAAATCGAGCACATGTATTAATAAATAGCGTTGAGTTGGTTCTTCCCCTTCCGCGAGTGATTCTGGAATAGGGTAAATCTCGGCGCTAACCGTACCAGGTGTTAATGAAACACAGCTAGCGAGTATTGTAATTGGCATATCATGCATTAAATCTATAGGGACTTTTATAAATGCAGGGCGTAACTTTTTTGCAGGCCCCATTATTAATAAAGCAACTTGTAAATTAGCCACAACAATATCGTAAAGCACTATAATCAACTGCTTGAACGCTAAACCAGGCTTTAAAATAAGTGGCTGAGGGTCGCGTAGCGAAAAACTTAGCAGCGGTATAAATATGGCAAAAAAAGTTGCCAGCACTAAATGCCCTGCCGATACGCTATTATTTAGTAATAACCATATTACAAATAAGAATACACTTCTAAACGGTGTAGGTAACCAACGATAACGGGCTTGTAATCTCATTACACACCTCCTCTAATTACAGCGTTAATACCACCGCTTATATCGTGCAACTGCGTGGCTGCATCAAGCATGTATTCGCTTATTGGACCGCCGAAAATAACTAACAATGGCGAACAAGCCAGTAATCCAATAATTACTATTACTTGCAGTGGATGCGCATTTACGCCATCTGAATTTTCATTTTTTCTGTCTTTACGTTCCCAAAACAAGCTAGTACCCGCGCGCGAAAGCGCAATGAGTAATACAAAGCTCATAATTAAATAAACAGGCCAAAACAACTGGGCTTGCTCACTATTTAAAGTGGTTTTAAGAATCCATATTTTGCCTATAAAACCCGATAGAGGCGGCATGCCAGCTACGGTTAACGCAGCAATAATAAAGCATCCTCCCAGCAGGAATGGCTGATTAACCATGCGTCCACCAACTAGTCTGTCGGCAGCTTTACCTCGCTGAGTTGCAATTAAATCGGCCAATAAAAAGAGCGCCGCACATACAAGCGTTGAATGTACTAAATAGTATAAAAGCGCAGCTGTTGCATTTATGTTTTGTAGTGCAACAAGAGCAACCAAAGTTCCTACCGATACTACAACCAAATTTGCGGTGAGCTTACGTAAGTCTTGCGCTGCCACAACGCCTATAGCGCCTACAATAATGGTCGCAATTGCTAAGCCCCATAACCAAGGCTGGGCCATGTGCTCAAGCAAACCCGCTTGCTCACCAAATATTACGGTATATACACGTAACATGGCATAAACGCCTACCTTAGTCATAATTGCAAACAGCGCAGCGACAACAGGTTTTGCGCTTGCATAAGTATTTGGCAACCATAAGTGTAGTGGTAATAGTGCGCTCTTAAGTGCAAATACAACTAACAGTAATAAACCACCTGCTTTAGCTAAATATACGTCGTCACCTGTTAATAATGAGACTTTTTGAGCCATATCCGCAATATTTAATGTACCAAGTACACCGTATAAAATACCCAAGCCAATTAAAAATACGCTTGAACCAACTAAGTTTAATATTACATATTGCAGCGCCGCGCGTGTATTTTGTTTATCGCCCGCATGCATAAGTAATGAATAAGACGCTATAAGTAATACTTCAAAAAATACAAATACGTTAAATAAATCACCGGTCAAAAAAGCACCGTTAACGCCTAACACTAAAAAGTGAACAAGTGGGTGAAAAAAGTTCCCCTTAGCATCATCACCAGCACAGCTATATAAAATAACACCTAGGCCAAGTAACGATGTAAGTGCAACCAAAAGCGTAGAAAGCATGTCGGCTACAAGCACAATACCAAATGGTGCTGACCAGTTACCGATTGCATAAACGTTAATACCCGTATTATGTACGTGTATTAAAAGAAGTACGCTAATAGCAAATGTGATAATTGCCATAATGGACGACGCAATACGACGAATATGTAAACTTTTTCCACATGGTGGTAGCAGTAAAATAACGGCTGCTAGCATAGGCAGTAAAATAGGGAGAGAAGCTAAATGTTGAATCATTTTTGCTCCTTACTTTCAGCTGCACTTTTTACTAAATGGCCGTCAACATGGTCACTGCCTAAATCGGCGCGCCCACGTATTGCTAAAATAACCACAAAGGCGGTCATTGCAAAGCCAATCACTATTGCAGTAAGTACTAAGGCTTGTGGCAAAGGATCGGCATAATCTGTACCAGTACCCAATACCACCGCTTTATTTATAGTAAGACGACCCGCTGAAAACAAAAATAAGTTAACAGCGTATGAAATCATAGTAAGCCCAAGTACAACAGGAAACGTACGAGCTCTAAGCAGTAAAAATATACCGCAACTGACCAATACTCCAACGCAAGATGCGTACAATAATTCCATTAAATATTTACCTCTTTTTTCTGGGTATCTGCTGTCATATTACCTAAGCTTGCTAAAATCATTAACGTAGCACCTACCACGGTTAGGTAAACACCTAGGTCAAATACAATGGCACTGGCAAGCTCTGTTTTACCTATAAATGGAATATCAAAATAATCAAACCATGTGGTTAAAAATGGCTTATCAAAGAACCAACTTCCTACCCCAGTAAATAGTGCGATACCAATACCTGACGCAATAATTTTTCGATAGTTAACACCAAAACGTTCGCTGATCCACGCCGAACCATGTGCCATATATTGTAAAATAAAGGCAATAGACGTCACCAAGCCTGCTATAAAGCCACCGCCCGGAAGGTTGTGCCCACGTAAGAAAATATAAGCCGATACCAACAATGCAAGTGGTAATAAGCTGTGTGAAATACTGGCTAACAAAATAGGATGGCGCTCTCGTGCCCAAGGTCTGCCCTCTCCATCACTGGCTGGCATAAATAGTGGGATTCTCGAAAGTACTTTAAATATACCCAGTGCAGCAATACCTAAAACGGTAATTTCTCCAAGCGTATCAAAGCCCCTAAAATCAACCAAAATAACGTTTACCACATTGGTACCACCACCGCCTGTTTTAGCGTTAGCAATAAAGAAGTCAGAAATTGAATCAAGTGGGCGAGTAAGCAATGCATAGCAAATACTTGCAATAACAACACCTAATGTTGAGGCAATGCCTAAGTCGCGCAATACACGTAATGAACTTGACTCTTTTGGGGTATGTTGCGGCAAAAAGAATAGCGCCAACATAAGTAAAATAACGGTAGCAACTTCTACTGTTAATTGAGTAAGGGCTAAATCAGGGGCCGAAAAACGTGTAAACGCCACCGATACCATTAACCCCACTATTGAAATCATTAGCAGTGCAACGACTCGCGAACGATGCCAAATAACGGTAGCTATTGCACCTATTATTAATAAACCTGCGCCAATTGCATTATGAACATCTACCGGTGTGCGCGGCATAGTACCTGCCAGTTCTCGCATTTCAAATAATGGCCAACCTGCACACAGTAATACAACGCCTAACATAATAACTAAGTAACGTTGTAGAGAGCCATTTTCAATGTGACTGATTCTTGATTGGCACCACGCGACCATCGATAAAACAGCGCGCTCAAAGGTTTTTTTAGCATTGAGTGGCGGTAACGAAGCTTGGAACTGAAATAAATATCGACGATTAATATAAATAAACAAACCACCTGCCACAGCCATGGCACTCATCAGTAGCGGTAAGTTAAAGCCATGCCATAAAGCCACTACATAATCGGGCATTGCTTTGCCTAATACAGCTGAAGATGCTGAAGATAAAATACCGCCGACGATAAAGTGCGGGAACATACCCACAAGCAAACAAATTACAACAAGGATTTCTATCGGTACACGCATGTAACGCGGAGGTTCATGAGGAGTACGCGGTAAATCAATTGGGTCGCCATTAAAAAACACATCATGGATAAAGCGCGCAGAATACGCGACCGAAAATGCACCCGCAATCGTAGCCAATACCGGTATTAACCATGACATAGAGCCTAGTACTTGTTGGTGCAGTGTTTCTGCAAAAAACATTTCTTTAGATAAAAAGCCGTTAAGTAAAGGCACGCCTGCCATTGATGCAGCCGCGACCATTGCAAGTGTGGCCGTATAAGGTAAGAATCGCCACATGCCGTTAAGTTTGCGCATGTCTCGGGTGCCTGTTTCATGGTCAATAATACCCACAGCCATAAATAGCGACGCTTTAAAGGTTGCATGGTTAATTATATGAAAAATAGCGGCAACAGTCGCAAGCTCAGTATCAAGCCCTAATAATAGCGTTATTAAACCTAAGTGACTTATTGTTGAATAGGCTAGCAGCCCTTTTAAATCATGTTTAAATAAGGCTATATAAGCACCAAACAACAATGTAGCTAACCCTGTTAATCCTACAAGAATAAACCACGTATCGGTGCCTGCCAATGCAGGATAAAAACGCGCTAATAAAAATATACCGGCTTTCACCATGGTTGCAGAATGTAAATACGCACTCACTGGCGTAGGTGCTGCCATTGCATGTGGTAGCCAAAAGTGGAATGGGAATTGTGCCGACTTTGTAAACGCACCGAGTAATACAAGTACCAAGGCAAGTTCGTATAAATCGTGAGATTGAATTATTGCTTTGCTTACTAAAATTACATCTAAGTCGTAACTACCAACAATATCACCTAGGAGCATCAAGCCTGCAAGTAATGCTAAGCCGCCTGCCCCGGTAACCGCCAGAGCCATACGCGCGCCCTTGCGTGCTTCTGACTTATGCCACCAAAAACTAATTAATAAAAATGAGCTGATGCTAGTTAATTCCCAAAACAACCAAAGTTGAATAACGTTGTTAGACATAACAATGCCGAGCATTGCGGTCATAAACAACATTAAATAACTATATAACTTAGCCATTGAGTCGTTAGCACTGAGGTAGTAACGCGTGTAGAGGATGACAAGCAAGCCTATGCCTAAAATCATAAACATAAACAATAAACTGAGGCCATCTAAGCGCAAGGATAAATCGAGCCCTAATGACGGGATCCATGATAATGAGTAACGAATGGTTTCGCCCGCTAAAACTGCAGGTGCATGGTATAAAGTAATACCCAAAGCAATCAAAGGAGCAACAGCCGTTAGGCCTGCGCTTTGATTACGAGATAACTTACCGGTGCATGCAGAAATAACACTGCCAATTAAGGATAACAGGGGTATCCAGAGCAAAGTCATAGTGTAGGGCCTTTTATAATTATAAGTTTATCAGGGCATCCCTATTTTGGTAACTAGGGGATGCTTTTACTGCCTGTTTTTAAACGACATTAATGACTATAGTTATACTGAAAAACACTGATTTTGTCTATAAAAAGCGACTCCACATGGCTGATTTTCATACAACTTCAAACATTTTATTTAGCTCATAAGAACAATTAATTAATACTGATAACACTTAATTTAGTGTAGCCTTATTTGCAAATATAAGCGCGCTGGGATGGCGATAAGGATTACCATTGGTCATATCTAAATGCTTCAACCAAAGCTTCCTATACTGCACCGAGAGCCCTAGCTGCTGATACTGCATAATAGACCACTTTTCACTAGGCTTATAAGCAATACCACCTAGCTGACAACTCTTTGCTCTATACCAACCGGCTGGCGGCGATTCACCATGGGAAACAAATAAGTTAGGTGCAACAAAACCACTTTGTGTGCACAGCCATGCTTGTTTAGTTTTAGGTAATGCATATTCATCTTCAAAACCGTTAAAGTGCATTAGTTCATGCAAAAATACACTGTAATTTGCTTTTGAGTTTATTAACATTGTTCCCTTAGTAACATTAGCCGTTCCGTCTTTAGGCATCATCACTATAAAATCAAAATTGTTAGGAAGCTGGTTTTTAAGTTTAGATAATTGCCAGTCACACTTTGCTACCTGATTAACATTACTTTTGCACTCAAGCATACCTGCAACGTAAACTGGTTTTGAAAAGCAAAAAATATTTTCGCGAGGCTCTGGTTGTTTATTATAAGCATTAATAAACTCAGTAAGTTTATATAAGCCACTACGGTGGTCGCTCATAGTCAACACGTTAAACATACATTGCGCATTAGGCTTACTTATATTTTTTAAAGATGAAAAACCAAGATCATTAATAAACGCGGTAGATATTTTACTCTGAGGTGCTTTTAATTGAAGTTTCAGATGGTTTAGCACATCCCCTGCTGGTAATTTATTTTTACTAGCGAGTAGTTTTAGATCGCTCCAACGTGATTGTTCAAACAACTTTGCTGCTAATATTTTACGCTCTGAAATTGTTAACTCATTTATACCAGAGAGCCAAAATTGTTTTGCAGTATCACTCTGATCTTTTTTAATAAGCCTAAGAGAATACATATATTGTGCTGAAGAGATTTGATTGCGAGCGAGTACAGCTAAAGAGGTATTTGGTAACTGCTCTAAATGAGCTGAGAAATAGACGGGTGAATTCCAGTAACTTTGTAGCACATTGGCTTTTGCATTTAAAACATGCCAAAAGCCAATAGCGCCAAGATGATTACTCGAGCCTGTAATTAACAAACAACAAAGTAATACACCTACTAATTTAAAACGCTTAACTTGCGTCAACACCTTCCATCAACTCAAGCTCTAAACGCGCATATTTGTATTCAATAAACTCGTGCACGTTAGTCGCAAGCGCAAGCCTAAAATAATCGGATGCTAAATACAGTTCACCCGCTGCTTGATGCATTTTAGCTAGGTAAAAATAAGCTTCACATAAACGCTGCGCATACTCTTGCTCAGTCCTAACACCATCACTAATGCCTGATAAAAACGCATGCTCAGTCATATCGCCCGTATAAAGAGAGATTAACTGATATGCCCATTGCGATTCATCAAGTGCCGTTGCATTCGTTTTAAGTGACTCAATTGCTGCTACTTTATCTTCTTGTGCACTTGCTAAATAAACCCATAACACACGGTATGGATCATTTGGAGAGCGCGCTAAAAATTCATCAAAGTCGTTTTTAGCAAGGCTTGGTCTATCACCGTAATAAAGGGCTATACCTCTATTTAAATAAGCATATTCATGCTCTTCATCAAGCTCAAGAGCTGAATCAAAAAACTCATAGGCTTTTTCGAACTGCTGCATTAGCGTGTGTTGAATACCTAAAAAATTATACACTTCGGCTAAATCAGGTTTGAGTTTTACTGCACGATTAAAATCAATACGCGAAAGAGTAGTCATACCTAGGCTATCAAAAAGTACACCTCGGTCGTAATAAAGCTTAGCTTGTTGTTCTTCGCTCAAGTCGGCTCTGTTTAATAATTCAGAGTAACGAGCAATAGCAATTTCACTTCTAAAGTCAGAAGCTAACGGTGCTGTAAAAGGCACATTAACAATCGGGGTTGGTTCTGATTCTGTTGTAGTTTGACAAGCGCTTAAAGACAAAATAGCAAAAGATGCCAAAGCTAAATGTTTGAGTATCATTAAAATCCTTAATACCAAGATATATCGCGATTAATATAAGACAGACCTTGTCTAATAAGGTTTCATTAAAGCATAAAAAAAGGGGCTAAACAGCCCCTTTTTTACTATCTAGCTAATATAACTAGATTAATAAGTTAGCAATTACGCGTCAGTTGGCGCGTCAGCTGCAGGTGCTGCTGATTCCATTGCTTCTTTAATACTTAGACGTACACGGCCTTGGCGATCTACTTCTAGTACTTTAACTTTAACTTCTTGACCTTCAGAAAGGTGATCAGCAACGTTGTTAACGCGCTCTGTACTAATTTGAGAAATATGTACTAGACCATCTTTACCAGGAAGAATGTTTACAAACGCACCAAAATCTACGATACGTACAACTTTACCTTCGTAGATAGTACCTACTTCAAGTTCAGCTGTTAATTGCTCAATACGGCTAATTGCATTAGCTGCACTTTCGCCATCTGTAGCGGCAATTTTAATTGTACCGTCATCACCGATTTCAATCGTTGTACCTGTTTCTTCAGTAAGTTGACGAATAGTTGCGCCACCTTTACCGATAACTTCAGCGATTTTCTTCTGTGGGATCTTCATTGTGTAGATACGAGGAGCAAACATTGATAGCTCTTCAGAAGGAGCAGAAATCGCTTCGTCCATCACTTCTAAGATATGTAAACGTGCAGCTTTTGCTTGTTTAAGCGCAATTTGCATGATTTCTTGAGTGATACCTTCGATTTTGATATCCATTTGAAGTGCTGTAATACCAGCAGCCGTACCAGCAACTTTAAAGTCCATGTCACCTAAGTGATCTTCATCACCTAAGATGTCAGAAAGAACAACGAATTTATCGTCTTCTTTAACTAGACCCATTGCGATACCCGCAACAGACGCTTTAATTGGAACACCAGCATTCATAAGTGCAAGTGAAGTACCACACACAGAAGCCATTGAAGATGAACCGTTTGATTCAGTAATTTCAGATACTACACGGATTGAATATGGGAATTCAGTCAGTGTTGGCATTACAGCAGCAATACCACGCTTAGCAAGGTTACCATGGCCGATTTCACGACGCTTAGGAGAACCAACAAAACCAGTTTCACCTACACAGAATGGAGGGAAGTTGTAGTTAAGCATAAAGTGGTTTTTATGAGTACCAGTTAAATCGTCGATTAACTGTGAATCACGTTCTGTACCAAGTGTAGCTGTTACTAACGCTTGAGTTTCGCCACGAGTAAAGATAGCAGAACCGTGAGTACGCGGTAATACGCCAGTCATTACGTCTAGTGCACGAATCATATCTGGTTCACGACCATCGATACGTTTTTCGCCAGAAGCGATACGGCCACGAACGATTTTCTTCTCAAGTGAACCGAAGATTTTACCAATTTCTTGCTTATCTAAAGACTCGCCTTCAGCAAGTTCAGCTGTTAATACTGTAACAACTTCATCTTTAGCTACGCCAAGTGCTTCTTTACGCGCTACTTTATCAGTAATTAAGTAAGCTGCGCCTACTTTATCAGCGGCAATTGCTGCTACTTTATCTTCAAGTGCAACGTTTTTAGCTGGTGCAGTCCAATCCCAAGTAGGCTTGCCTGCTTCTGCTTTAAATTCCTCAATTGCAGTGATGATCGCTTGAGATTGCTCATGACCATATACAACAGCGCCAAGCATTACGTCTTCTGCAAGTACGTTAGCTTCTGATTCAACCATAAGTACAGCTTTATCTGTACCTGCTACCACTAAATCAAGTTGGCTTTCTTCAAGCTCTTTTAATGTAGGGTTAAGTACGTATTCGCCGTTGATGTAACCAACGCGAGATGCACCAATTGGACCACTGAACGGGATACCAGAGATAGCAAGTGCTGCTGAAGTACCGATCATCGCAACCATATCAGGTTGGATTTCAGGGTTAACAGAAACAACAGTAGCAATAACTTGTACTTCGTTTACAAAACCGCTTGGGAAAAGTGGACGAATTGGACGGTCAATAAGACGTGCAATAAGTGTTTCGCCATCGTTAGGACGACCTTCACGCTTTAAGAAACCACCTGGGATACGACCAGCAGCGTACATACGCTCTTGGTAGTTAACTGTTAGTGGGAAAAAGTCTTGGCCAGGTTGTGCTTCACGCTTACCAACAACAGTTACTAAAACTGAAGTGTCGCCAATGCTTGCAAGTACAGCGCCGTCAGCTTGACGAGCGATTGCACCAGTTTCTAGAGTCACTGTATGTTGACCTAGTTTGAATTCTTTAATAATTGCTTGCACTTAAAATATTCCTTAAATGTATTCTAATAAGTTGTCATCAAAGTACCAATTACAGTACATAATTGTATTCAGTTGGAAATCAATTAAGTACTACAATTGGCAATGATGTGAATAAGCATAGATAAACCTTTTTACCTACGCGCATAGTATATACCAAAGCTACTTCAAAATGCGAGTCTAGGGTGTGTTGATCTTTATGGATTGAAATTTGTTCAACCTAGCCACTAGATTTAAGCTGGGCTAATTAGCGGATAAATACAACAGCTACTGGTAGGCTATGAAATGGGGGTTATACCAATCTGCTTATGTATGGGGTCTATTTAACGTTAAGGAAATTACGCTAGAACTAGGCAAAAATTTTTGTATCTAGTTGTTCTAAATAAAAAATTTTTAACAACGTTGTAGTGCAATTTAATTCGTTAAATTGATCAAAGATTTATGCAGGTTGTTATTATATTGCAATTCAATAGGTTTAAGAATTTTCTTAATTTGAAAACACAAATTTTAGGCACAAAAAAAGGAGCTAAAAAGCTCCTTTTTCTATAATCTAGTTCTTAGCGACGTAGGCCAAGTTCTTTGATTAACGCAGTATAACTAGTGATGTCTTTACCTTTAAGGTAATCAAGTAGTTTACGGCGAGTGCTTACTTTACGAAGCAGACCACGACGTGAGTGGAAGTCATGCTTGTGATCAGCAAAGTGACCTTGAAGCTTGTTGATATCATAAGTAAGTAATGCTACTTGTACTTCTGATGAACCTGTATCGCCTTCTGCACGTGCAAATTTAGCAATGATATCGATTTTTTCTTGATTGCTTAGTGACATAGTAACTCCAAAAATTAAATTTAAAAGGTGTCTTAGCCGATCACTAATTCAGCCAAAACGATTAAGCGGGCGTATTCTACCAACTGTGGGAATAACTACAAGTTAATTATCCCCATCTACAACTAATAAGCCACTACTAGGCACATTAGTTGCTTATTCAGGCTTTACGTAATCGTCTTGCTGACTAGCAAGACCGCGTTTAACCTTTAAATGACCGTTTGAGTTACGCTCACCAGTACCAATAAACACACCATCTGCTACTACTTTAATAGCCCCATCAGGTAAAGTGATTGGTAATTCTACAGCTTGCCCGTGACTAAAAATTCCCCCTTGTTCTTTTGTAATTTCAACAACGGGTAAATCAGTTAAAGCAGTATCAATTGGTAGCAATAGCGAGTCTAAATAAGTTGAAGGCGCGAGCTCTTCTTCTTTCGCTTTAGCAAGCAGCGCTTCAATCTCATCAAGCGAGACCATTTTATCTGCCGGATACTGACCAACAGCGGTTCTGTGAAGCATAATAACGTGTGCGCCACAGCCTAGGTTTTCGCCTAAATCATCAACGATTGTACGAATGTAGGTCCCTTTAGATACATGGGCTGTCATTTGTAATACGTTACTTTGTTCATCAAATTCGTCAAACGATAAACTAAACACGTTTATTTTTCTGCATTTACGAGGTACTTCAATACCTTCGCGCGCGTACTTATATAACGGTCTACCTTGGTACTTAAGTGCCGAGTACATTGACGGATATTGATCAGACTCACCAACAAAAGCAGCTATTTCTTTTGTTAGCTGTTCACGCGTTACGTTCACATCTTTAGTGCTAACAATTTCGCCATCAGAATCTGATGTTGTTGTACGTTCACCCAGCTGTGCTCGAACGATATAGGTTTTATCTGTATCGAGTAAAAACTGCGTAAACTTAGTCGCTTCACCAAAACAAATTGGTAGCATACCTGTAGCAAGTGGATCTAAAGCACCTGTATGCCCAGCTTTTTGCGCAAAATAAACACTTTTTGTTTGCTGTAATGCTTTATTTGATGAAATGCCTTCAGGTTTGTTTAACAACAAAATACCGTCAACTGCACGGCCTTTACTGCGCTTTGCCATCTGTATCAGTGCCTTCTTCGCTATCTGTATCGTCTACGTGCTCAGTACCTTCTTCGCTATCTGAAACATCAGCAGCATCAACACTTTCTACGTCTTCATCTACATGCTTTGCGTTATCTTCGCGGATAATAGAATCCACTAAGTTAGAAATACGCATACCTTCCATTAATGAGTTATCAACTACAAACTTTAACTCAGGCATTATACGTGCACGAATACGCTTACCAAGTAACGAGCGAATATAGCCCGTTGCTTCATTAAGTACTTTTGCGCTTTGCTTTGCTGCGTCTTCATCTTGTGTGTTAAACACCGTGATGAAAATTTTGGCATAAGATAAATCGCGCGATACTTCTACCGCTGACACTGTCACCATACCTAAGCGTGGATCTTTAATTTCGCGTTGCAAAATTACAGCTATTTCTTTCTGAATTTGCTGTGCAACACGATCAGTGCGAGAAAATTCTCTCATTATACTTGTCCTAAAATAATAACTTATTGAATTTTAATAATAAGTTAACTAAATAATGGATATGCAAATGGGGGCTAAGCCCCCATTAAAAATCTTAGCGTAGAGCGTGTAGAACGTTCGGGCGTTAACCTTAAGCGTTCAATACACCCTAGTAACAATTATAGAGTACGTTGTACTTCAACTGTTTCAAATACTTCGATTTGGTCACCAACACGTACGTCATTGTAGTTCTTAACGCCGATACCACATTCCATGCCGTTACGAACATCAGCAACATCGTCTTTAAAGCGACGAAGTGACTCAAGTTCACCTTCATAGATAACCACATTTTCACGTAGTACACGGATTGGAGCGCTACGTTTAATAACACCTTCAGTAACCATACAACCAGCGATTGCGCCAATTTTTGGAGACTTGAATACGTCACGAACTTGGGCAAGACCAATGATTTCTTGTTTAAACTCTGGCGCTAACATACCTGACATTGCTTGTTTAACTTCGTCAATCAAGCTGTAGATTACGCTGTAGTAACGTAGGTCTAAGTTCTCAGTCTCGATAACTTTACGAGCTGAAGCGTCAGCACGAACGTTAAAGCCAACTACAATTGCGTTAGACGCTGCAGCTAGTGTTGCATCAGTTTCGGTAATACCACCAACGCCTGAACCAACAATCTTCACTTTTACTTCATCAGTAGAAAGTTTAGTTAGTGAATCAGAGATTGCTTCGATAGAACCTTGAACGTCTGCTTTAAGTACCACGTTAACTTCAGAAACATCGCCTTCAGTCATGTTAGTAAACATGTTTTCAAGCTTAGCTTTTTGTTGACGTGCTAGTTTAACATCGCGGAACTTACCTTGACGGTATAAAGCAACTTCACGCGCTTTACGCTCATCTTTAACTACAGTCGCTTCGTCGCCTGCAGCAGGAATACCAGAAAGACCTAAAATCTCAACTGGGATAGATGGACCAGCTGACTTAATGTCTTTACCGTTTTCATCGCGCATTGCACGAACACGGCCATACTCAAGACCACATAATACAATGTCACCTTGGTTAAGCGTACCAGATTGAACAAGTACTGATGCTACTGGACCACGGCCTTTATCAAGACGAGATTCAATAACAACACCAGCCGCCATACCTACAGTAGGTGCCGAAAGCTCTAAAAGCTCAGATTGGTTCAATACTGCTTCAAGAAGGTCGTCAATACCTAAGCCAGTTTTAGCTGAGATATGAACGTACTGCGTATCGCCGCCCCATTCTTCTGGAATAACGTCTAGTACAGCAAGTTCGTTTTTAACACGATCTGGATCTGCGCCTTCTTTATCCATTTTGTTTACAGCAATAATTAAAGGAACGCCAGCTGCACGAGCATGCTGTACCGCTTCTTTAGTTTGTGGCATAACACCATCATCTGCTGCAACCACTAGGATTACGATATCAGTCGCTTTAGCACCACGAGCACGCATTGATGTAAATGCAGCATGTCCTGGTGTATCTAAGAACGTGATCATGTGACCGTTCACATCAACATGGTATGCACCAATATGCTGTGTAATACCACCGGCTTCGCCAGAAGCAACCTTCGCAGAACGAATGTAATCAAGAGTAGATGTTTTACCATGGTCAACGTGACCCATTACAGTTACTACTGGAGCACGAGGCTCTGACTTACCATCTTCATGGCGGTCATTAAGTACTGTTTGCTCTAATTCGTTTTCTTTAACAATGATAACTTTGTGACCCATTTCTTCTGCAACTAGTTGTGCAGCTTCTTGGTCAATCACTTGGTTAATAGTAACCATGTCACCCATTTTCATCATTGTTTTAACAACTTCAGCGCCTTTAACGGCCATGCGTGATGCAAGCTCGGCTACTGTAATTGTTTCGCTAATACGCACTTCATTTTTAACATCAACAGTTGGTTTTTGGAAACCATGTTGTAATGATGCTGGTGCTTTTAGCTTAGACTTGTTACGGCCTCTTGACGCTGCAAATTTATCTTTTGCTGGCGCTTTTTTCTTTTTCTTAGCACGGCGTGTACCTTGCTCATCACGAGCATCGGCAACATCTTCTGCTTCACGTGCATAAGTAGAAGTCGTAAGATGGTGATCCGCTGTTTCTTCGCGTTTCTTACGTTCTTCTTCTTCTTTCTTCCAGCGTGCTGAGTTCTCTTCAGCTAGCTTTCTTGCTTCTTCTGCTTGACGTTTCGCTTCTTCTTCAGCTTTCTTCAATGCGGCCTCTTCTGCTTCTTTTTGCAGACGCTCAGCTTCTATGCGATCTTTCTCAGACTTAGCACTTTGCTCTGGGGTCATCTGCTTTTGTTTCGCTTTACGCTCTGCATCAGCTTTGCGTTTAGCTTCTTCTTTGGCTTTACGGTCAGCGTCTTCTTTCGCTTTGCGTTCTGCCTCTTGTTTCGCTTTTAATTCTGCGGCTTCTTGGTCAGCTTTTTGCTGCTCTTCAAGGCGCACTTTTTCTTCAGCAGCTAAGCGAGCTTGCTCTTGCTCTTGTTCCATTGCGCTTTTCTTCACGTAAGTACGTGTTTTGCGAACTTCAACTTGAACATCTTTTGCTTTACCCGTAGAGCCAGTCACACTTAGTGTGCTTTTGCTCTTACGTTGTAAAGTCATGCGCGCAGGGCCATCTGAACCTGTACCGCCATGATGCTTACTTAAATGATCAAGTAACGTTGCTTTTTCAGCTTCTGTTACATTATCAGTTGCTTGCTTAGTGATACCTGCTTGTGAAAACTGCTGTAGCAATTTATCAACAGTCGTACCTATATCGCCGGCTAGTTTTTCAACATTTACTTCTGCCATAGTGTGTAATACCTCCGTTAATAAATTACTCGTCTGCAAACCAACAAATGTTTCGTGCAGCCATAATCAGTTCACCCGCTTTTTCAGATGAAACTTCTGTGATATCAACTAATTCGTCAATACCTTGTTCTGCCAAGTCTTCAAGTGTAACAACACCCTTGCTTGCCATCACAAATGCTAAGTGACGTTCTAAGCCTTCAAGCGCAAGTAAGTCTTCAGCTGGCTCTGCGCCATCTAAGCTTTCTTCCGTTTTAAGTGCTTTAGTTGTCAATGCATCTTTTGCGCGTGAACGCAGTAAATCTACAGTCTCTTCATCAAGACCATCAATTTCTAAAAATTCAGACGCTGGTACATACGCCACTTCTTCAAGTGTCGAGAAACCTTCGTTAATAAGTAATGATGCAAACTCATCATCAATTTCTAAATTTTCAGTGAATAAGTTAAGTAACTTATCAGATTCAGCTTCATTTTTAGTACGCATGTCCTCAACAGTCATTACGTTTAGTTCCCAGCCAGTTAACTGGCTTGCTAAACGAACGTTTTGACCATTACGACCAATTGCTTGCGCTAGGTTATCAGCTTCTACAGCGATATCCATTGAGTGAGTGTCTTCATCCATTACGATTGAAGCAACTTCTGCTGGCGCCATTGCGTTAATAACAAATTGTGCTGGGTTGTCATCGTAAAGTACGATATCAACACGCTCACCGCCAAGTTCTGACGATACAGCCTGAACTCGTGCGCCACGCATACCAACACATGCACCAATCGGGTCAATGCGTTTGTCGTTAGATTTAACAGCAATTTTAGCGCGTGAACCTGGATCACGTGCTGCGGCACGTAACTCAATCATCTCTTCGCCGATTTCTGGCACCTCAATGCGGAATAATTCCATTAGCATTTCAGGTTTAGAGCGCGTTACAAATAATTGTGCACCGCGTGCTTCAGGCTTAACTTCATATAAAAGGCCACGAATACGGTCACCCGGGCGGAAGTTTTCACGTGGTAACATGTCATCACGGTAAATTACTGCTTCTGCGTTATTGCCTAAATCAAGAACAATAGAGTCACGCGTTGCTTTTTTAACTACACCTGTTACTAACTCGCCTACTTGATCTTTGTATGCATCAACAACTAAAGCACGCTCAGCTTCACGTACTTTTTGTACGATAACTTGCTTAGCCATTTGTGTTGTAATACGGTCAAATTTGATTGAGTCGATTTGTTCTTCAACATAATCACCCATTTGCAAATCAGGTTCTTCAACCTGTGCTGCTTCTAGAGTGATTTCGCTGTATGGATTCTCTAAAGAACCATCTTCTAATACAGCGGCAATCTGCCAACGACGGAACGTATCGTAATCACCGGTTTTACGGTCAATTGCTACACGTACTTCAATTTCGCCATCGTGTTTTTTCTTTGTCGCTGTCGCTAGAGCGAACTCTAGAGCTTCAAAAATCTTTTCTTTTGGAACCGCTTTCTCATTGGAAACGGCTTCAGCAACCAATAATATCTCTTTTGCCATGGGTAATGCCTCGCTTGCCCTATTCCTTCGCACTCGAATTTAAAACTTCGCGATTAAATTCGCACGTTCGATGTTACTAAGCATGATCAGATGCTCTTCACCATCGCTAGATAGTGTGATCATATCGTTGCTAACTGCTACTAAGTCGCCTTTAAAATTACGACGACCATCCTGTGGAAGTTTAGTACGCACGCGTACTTCCTCTCCTTGCGCCTGCTCGTAGTGATCTTGTTTGAATAATAGACGATCAACACCAGGAGACGACACTTCCAAATCATATTCATTTGTAATTGGGTCTTCGACGTCTAAAATCGCACTAATTTGGCGACTTGCATCCGCACAGTTATCAACTGAGATCCCATCCTCATGAGCAATATATACTCTTAAGGTAGAATGGCGACCCGCTTGCACAAATTCAAGACCATGCAACTCAAAGCCTAACATTTCTACCGCAGGCGTTAACATGGTTACTAAATCTTGTTCAAGTTTTGTCACGAAAATCCTCCATACAAACAAAAAAAGGGCTTATAGCCCTAAAATACTAAGTTTAAATTTTAATTTGATGACAATTGCCACAAATCGTAAGGTGCAGATACAACAACGCCCCGAACCAAGCGGGGCGTCACACCAATAAAGCATAAAACTGTGTGGCCTAGGGCCAAGCTTGGTTACGAGTCAGTAAACTGACCTAATTAAACTACAATAGCCTAAAACGCAAAACGCGCATTACTTAGAATGCGCGATATAAATTAGTAAGGTAATACTTACTAGTAGAATTGGTTGCGGGAGCCGGATTTGAACCGACGACCTTCGGGTTATGAGCCCGACGAGCTACCAGACTGCTCCATCCCGCGCCAATAGATATCAAACCTTAAATTTAATATCGCTGTTAGCTGTTTTACAACATACTAAACAATGGCCGCTATTATAAGGATGTGTGGGGTAATTAGCAACTATAATACGCAATTAGTTTATAAAATTTCCAATTCGTCAAGATGCTAATTTAATGTATATGTAAGTAACATAAGTAATCAGTCAACTTTATAAAATACTCATATTTAAGTCATAAATAGAGTAACTTATTACATTGGACGAAAATCAAACAAGCCGAACCTGAATAACTTTAATATGCTTAAAATATGTTTCAGATGCTTACTGTTTACTAGAAAATAAATTGATATAACTAAAACCCATACTTTAACACTAAATAAACGTGCAGAATTTCAACTGCCCGCTATAATCAATTTTATCCTACTTGATAATAATAGTTATTATTCACTGCAGCGAGATAGAAATGAAGCAACAACAATCAGCATTGTTAAATAACTTAACAATTATTAAGCCAAATTTTCATGCGTTTACGGCTCGATTTCATAGCAAATTGGCTGAATCTAGTATTGAGATGAATTATCCAACGGCCTTGCAGTTTAACGAAAAGAGTTTCACCCTCTTTTGTGTGTTAGAGCGAATTGTTAAGCATTTAGATAAACCAGCATCGGTAGCTCCTTTTTTAGCACATCATTTAATGTACCTAAAAAAAAGCAGTGTTTCACAAAGTGACATTGTACTTTTATCTGACGCGTTTTACGAAACCCTTAAGGAACATCTTGGTAGGCACTTTACTCCTGAGAGCCAGCTCGCTTGGAAAAAAGCCCTTAGGTACTTTGAAAGTTTTGCCAGTAGTACTCTATTTGGTGTATCTAATGTGGTTTCGTTACAACAAAAAATGCAGCAAAAGCAGAGTAATAAAATTTAAATATACAATTTTTAGGGGTGACGACTTAACTTACTTAACTTCCCCCTTAATTAAACTCATTTGAACACCATGGTCTAACACGCCTTTATTGCCTTGATAATTGGTTAAGCCTTTTTGCTCTATTCACTCGTGGTTAAATAGTAAAACGATCCTTTAATTAAATATATCCGTATAAAAAAATTTGGCTTTACTATGACCTATCACAAAACACTCAGACTAATACTAGGCGATCAGCTAAACCCATCTCATTCATGGTACAAGCAAAAAGACGACGATACGCTTTATCTCATTGCAGAGCTAAAACAAGAAACTGACTACGTCAAACATCACGTTCAAAAACTGTGTGCTTTTTTTAATGCTATGGAAAACTTTGCTATCGCATTAAAAACGGCAGGTTTTAATGTTTTGCATTTAACACTTGATGATACCGTTGATGACAAAAACCTAATTGAATTACTTAAGCTAATCGCCAGTAAATACCAGTGCGATACTATTGAATACCAATACCCTGATGAGTTTAGGCTTAAATCTCAATTAGCTCAGTTTGAAAGTGAAAGTTCGTTTAATGTGATTGCCACAGACACAGAACATTTTTTATTACCGTTCACCGATATAAAAACGCGCTTTACAAAAAACAAGCATGTAACAATGGAACACTTTTATCGTGCTATGCGTAAACAATTTAATATATTAATTGATGACGAAAAGCCAACAGGTGGCAAATGGAATTTTGATAGTAATAATCGTAATAAGTTTTCTAAAACCGACTTAGCAAATATCCCAAAACCAAAACTATTAAATAATGATGTAAGTAGTATTATTGCCCGCTTAGATAGGCATAGTGTAGCTTACTTGGGTGAGCTAGATGGGCAAATATTACAATGGTCAACAACGCGTAAACAGGCAATTGAAGTACTCGAATACTTTTGTGAACACTTACTTAGTCGCTTTGGTCACTTTCAAGATGCGATGACAGATCAAAGTAAAAATAATACCAGCCTGTACCATAGCCGTTTATCGTTTGCCTTAAATGCCAAAATACTCCACCCGTTATATGTAATTAAACGTGTAATAAAAGAATACGAACAAAGACCTGATGAAATTTCACTCTCGCAAGTAGAAGGATTTACTAGACAAATACTAGGCTGGAGAGAGTATGTTCGTGCTATTTACTGGGTAAATATGCCCGACTACGCAACTAAAAACCAACTACAAGCTAAAAATAAATTACCATCTTATTTTTGGAACAGTTCTACTAAAATGAATTGCCTTAGCCACTCGCTTAAGCAAAGCCTTGAAACTGCTTATGCTCATCATATTCAGCGATTAATGGTTATTGGTAATTTTTGTATGCTCACGGGAATCAATCCTGATGAAGTGGATGAATGGTATTTAGGTGTTTACATAGATGCTATTGAATGGGTAGAAATGCCCAACACCCGTGGTATGAGTCAGTTTGCCGATGATGGAATAATTGCAACAAAGCCTTATGCAGCAAGTGGTAACTACATTAATAAAATGAGCGATTACTGCAAAAGCTGTCAGTACGATGTTAAACAAAAAGTAGGTGATAAAGCTTGCCCGCTCAATAGCTTATATTGGCATTTTATGGATAGACACAGAGATAAGCTAGAAAAGAACCCACGCATTGGTATGGTTTATAGAAACTGGGATAAACAAGATAAAGCACTTCAAGAACAAACGCTGCAACAAGCAACCTACTACCTTGATAATTTAGAAGCTCTTTAAACAAAAAACCGCCTCATGTGAGGCGGTTAAATAATCAGGGGAAACTAATGTTAAATAGGTTTACTTACCTTCTAGTAAGTTACCACTACCAATTTCTATTTTTCGTGGTTTAAGTGCTTCTGGAATTTCACGCTGTAACTCTATGCTTAGCAAGCCGTTAGCTAAATCTGCACCAAGTACTTTTACATGATCTCCAAGCTGGAATTTTCGTTCAAAGTTACGCTCTGCTATACCTTGATGAATAAACTTACGTTCGTTATTTTCATCTTTGTTAGCCTTAATACCTGCAACTTTTAATGTGTTGTTTTCTGACTCAATGGTCAATTCACTATCGCTAAAACCTGCTACGGCCATAGTAATTCTGTATTTGTCTTTATCAAGCGCTTCAATATTGTACGGAGGGAAACTCGGCTGCTTGTCTGTACTTGCTGCCGCATCCATAAGTGATGCTAAATGTTCGAAGCCGATAAATGAACGATAAAGTGGTGATAAGTCTACTGTACGCATAATAATATCCTCATATTTAAGCGATATTTTGCATGTGCTTTTCTATTGAACAAGCTCAGGCAAAGTTTAATTAATAATATAAATTTCAATTGTTTAAGTTTAATTTAGGACCCATCAGGCGTCCTACTTAACTATATATGGACGATAAAATTGTTTTCAAGAGATTAATTTAAAAAAATTAAAAATAAATAAAAAAGGCACTAAAAAGTGCCTTGTTTGAAACCATGTAAAACGAATGTTATTTAATAAATGTGCCTCGGATCGGATAGTCGTTTTCTCTTGAAAACTTAATCCCACCTAGCAGTTGCTCTAAATCAGGACGAACAAACGGGCTGTTTGATATATCGACCATTTGAAGCTGATTTTTTTCATTAAGGACAAAAATCCCAGGCTCAGCAAATGGATGGTCAGTTTCTGCATCACTGCGAGGCTCGCTAATATGTAGCCCTAAATCGGTCATTTGTTCGATTGTTAAACCATAGTAAATTGGGAAATTAATATCTATTTTTTCAAGATGTTTATTGAGCTGCTCATGGCTATCACCACTTACTGCAACCACTTCAACACCAGCATCTTTAAAGTCTTTATGAACTTTAGCAAGCTCGTTGAGTTGCGTAGTACACTTAGGGCAGTGCTGGCCTCGATAAACAACAATCATTTTCCACGGAGAGTCACTTATTCTGTCGACTAAATCTATCTTTTTCTCATCAACATCACTCACTACTAGTGATGGCATAATATCCGCAGGTTTTAAACTAGTGTTACTCATTGCGATCTCCTTTTACTGTTTCAGATTAAAAATTCATTTGCTCTTACCCATAGAGCTTAGGGTAACTTTTATTAATTCAACCTGAAAAATGTAATTAAAAATCTATTACAACTTTAAGACCATCCTTTTATTTTTCTATAAATGGTGGATGCACTTACCCCTAAATAAGCAGCAGCAAGAGGAATGTTGTCTTCACAGCTTTTAATTGCATTTTCAATCGCCCTTTTTTCAACTTGCCACAAAGGTTCTATATCGTGAACAGACATAGGGGATAGTTGGACACTCTGCTCGTTTGTATTGTGAATTGACTTAGTTGAGCTTGAATGCTTTACAGCGCCTAATCCAAATGAGTTTGGTAGCATGTCCTTTTCAATTACATCGCCATCATTAATAACGACTGTGTTTTCAATTACATTTTGTAGTTCGCGAATATTTCCTGGCCAATCGTAATTACAAAAAAGCGCCTTAACTTCATCAGAAAAGCCAATAAAGTGCTTTGAATTACTATCGCTTTTTTGTTTTAAAATATACTCAGCGAGCAGTAATATATCGTTTCCGCGCTCTCTTAATGGAGGTAGTTTTACGGGAATAACATTTAAACGATAATATAAATCTTCTCTAAAGCGCCCTTCAGCAACCTCTATTATTGGGTTTCTGTTTGTTGCACAGACTAATCGAACATCGCTGTGTAATACTTCACTACTGCCAACTTTGCTAAATATGCCTGTTTGTAAAAAGCGTAACAATTTAGCTTGTAAGTTAAGTTCCATTTCACATAATTCGTCTAAAAATAACGTGCCGCCGTTGGCCACTTCAACTGCGCCCTTTCGATCGCTTAACGCACCACTAAATGCCCCTTTAACATGACCAAAAAATTCTGATTCAAATAACTCAGTAGGAATTGCTGCACAGTTTATAGCAATAAAAGGTCCTTTATTTCGGGGACTTGCATCATGGAGGGTCTGCGCACACACTTCTTTACCTGTACCACTTTCACCTGTAATAAATACACATGCTTTACTTCTAGCGGCACTATCAAGCAATCTAAAAACGGTTTTCATGGCGAGTGATTCACCAACAAAATCTTGGCTTTTATCTCTGTTTTTAACCAATGGCTGTACTTTAACTTGCTCTTTTGGTGTTAACGCACTTTCTACTGAGCTAATGAGTCGCTGACTTGTGAAGGGTTTCTCTAAAAAATCAAAGCCACCTAAACGCATCGCTTCTACTGCTATATCAATAGAACTATTTGAGGTGATCATTACTACGTTAGCAGGATTTTTTTGTTTATTTACAAATTGTAAAACCTCCAGCCCGCTTATATCTGGCAAGCAAACATCTTGTACTATCACCGCCGGCATTTTTTCTTTAATACCGACCAAGGCAGAATAACCATCAGTAAAATGCTTACATTCAAAACCTGCCTGTTCAAGCTGACTTGCATATAAAGCACCACTGGCGATGCTATCTTCAACAATATAAACAAGACCTTTATCCATTACATCTGACACGGCTTTCTCCTAAATAGCGATACTATTACTCATTATTTGATATGCATCTCGGGTTTTATCCAAGTTGTGCTTAATAACAAGCGCTGCGTGCAAATTTTCTTCTGTGGTTAGTGGTGGTGAATCATGTAATTGTGTTGCTAATGCAGCTAAAGGAGACGCTCCATATAAAGCGGCTGAGTTTTTTAGAACATGCATTACTTCTTTAATTTTTATAATATCTTCACTGCTAATTGCCGTATCTAATTGGTTAGCCATAGTGACTAATTCATCAATAAATAAGTTAATTAATCGAGCTAACACGGTTGTCCCAACATCCTTTTCGAGTTGAGTTAATACATTTAGCTCGGTAATACTTTTATCGACAAACTGCTCTGATATAGGCATAAACCACCTTTGTGTAAGTTAAAGCTTCGTACATTAATAAAATGTAGGAATTGTAGTTTAAGAATAATTTGTTTTTTGCATTTTGCAAATCAAAATGAATATAAACAATTACAGAGCCCAAGTATCAATACTTTTTGATAATGTTTGCGGCCTATCAAGCAAGTAGCCCTGAGCAAGATCGCAACCAAGTTGTTCTAATATTTGTAACTGCTCATTCTCTTCAATACCTTCAGCTACCGTTTGTAAACCCAACCGCTGAGCCATGGCAATAATTGCACTACATAGCGTAAAGTCTTCATTATTAGTTGAAATACCACTTACAAAACTACGATCAATTTTTAAACCATCAATATTAAACTGACGAAGTAAACCTAAAGATGCATACCCAGTACCAAAATCATCTATCCACACTTTTACGCCTTCTTTATGGAAGTTTTCAAATGCCTTAGCTATTTTATCAGGACTATGAATGAGTGCAGTTTCTGTTAGTTCTACTTTGATAGCCTCGGGTGGTATTTGGTACTTTTCTAATAAAGACATTACTTTTGAAAACACATCACCATCTAAAATTTGTACCGGTGAAATATTTAATGAAACAGCAATATCTGTCATACCAAACTGCCGCATATGTTTTAAATCAGACAAACACTGTTCAAAAATCCAATCACCTAATTCTAAAATCATTCCCGATTGCTCTACATGAGGGATAAATTCATCAGGACCTACAATATCAAAGTTTGGTGATTGACACCTTACTAGCGACTCAAAGCCGACCAACTTTCCTGTCCCTAGTGATACAAGCGGTTGATAAACCATTTTAAAATAATTATTTTGCATCGCATCAGACATGATTCTCTCTAACTCATGCCACCTTGCGAGATTGACTGGACTTTCCGACTCTAGATATTTAAATGCATTCATGGTTTGCTCCGATTTTCACCCTTAGTGACTTATACATTTAAGAGCAAGTTATAGACCATTTAAAAAGCTAAAGAATAAAAATAAAAATCATTAAATTCAGTATGTTAAATTTATTTTTTTGAAATTTTAAATTATTTCATTTTATTTGCATTTTGCAATTCAGATTGCAATGCACTTAAATTAATAAGTGAGCGTTTACTAAACCTAAAAAGCTTAGAAATCAGCAAACAATTATTGGCAAAAAGTTAGAGTTAGTAATTAAAGGTGAGCATAAAGGGGAGGTTTTATAAAACTGATTAGATTACCCATGACCTAAGTTGGAAGGCGTTCAGATAATTTTAAAGCTAGTTTTAAAAAAGTTAATAATTGTGGTAGAAAACAAAAAAACGCAGGCAACTATAAATAGTTACCTGCGCAAAAGTCTCTAGTTTGAAAGGGTGTCGTTATTTTCGTTTTTAAGGGCTGTTACATGTTGTGCATAGTTAGTATTTTGCGGATCAAACGTGTTACTCATTGACTGCGCATTTTCAACGTCAGCTTGTGTAAAAGTAATCGGCTGTATTTCCGTTAACGCTTCTACAGAATCGCTACCGCGTAAAACTGTAATACCTATTACTAAGGTAGCTACGAGCAAAATAGACAAAACCATAATTTCTGGTGTAAGCACCCAATTATTACTTTTAGGCTGTTGTTCGGCTTTTGTGTTTGTTTGCATATTGCACCCCTTAAAAATTTAACTAAATTCGTCTTGATTTGATATGTAATACATTGCGAAACTTGTGCCAACTAAATAAAAGTAAGAACAAAATAAAATAAGTAATAAAATCAATTGATTATTAAAGGTTAAAAATAAAATTCAAAATCCAACAGTAATTCGTAAAACTACATTTTTATTTTGAATTGCAATTTGCGAATCAAAATAAAAAACCACAATAAAAACACTCATTAAATACTAAAAAACAAATTTAACTTACTCCTAAAATACTAGGTCAATTTCTTCGTTTATCAAGTTTTATGCAACATAAATCTACTTTTATATTGCTTAACTCAACATTTCCCACGCTTGCGCTAAACGAGTGAGCTTTAAATGCTTAGATTCAATAGCCAGTTTTGGTGCATATTTATCAAGTAATAAATAAAGTGTTTCACTTACAATTGGCTTAGCTAAATAATCATTCATCCCAGCTTCTATAAATCGCTCTTTATCACCATGAATCGCATTTGCTGTGAGTGCTATTATTGGGGTTACTATACCTAGCTGCCTAATTGCTTTGGTTGCAGAGATCCCGTCGAGTATTGGCATTTGGATATCCATAAAAATAATATCAATTTTATAGTTTTTAGCCTTGGCTATTGCCTCTTGCCCATCACTAGCTATATGTACCTGGCATCCTTTTTGTTCTAAAAACTGCCTAATTACAATTTGATTATTTGTATTATCTTCAGCAACCAATATAGTGGTTCCGTTCAACTGAGTTAATCCTGAGGGGCTTTCTAAAACCTCTTTTTGTTCGCGATTAGTAAATATAATATCCAAATGAAACAGCTGCTCTTCCAGCAAACTAATTGCTCGCGGTACATGCGATACTTTAAAAGGGCCATTTAACCTAAGCTCTCTGTCGTTAAGGTTTTGCGGTAATAAGCTTTCTCCATGTAAGTCTATAATGAATAAACACGGTGAATTAAGGGAGTTATATGTACTTATACGCACGCGCGTTTGGGCTAACATTTGAGGGTCAGTTAATATAATCGCATCTGGGAAATCATTATATTCAGGTATATCTGGACATATTTCATAGTGTTCAAAAGCGATAGAAAATCGAGTTACCGTGTGCTCTAACGCTGTTTTTAGAATTTGGTTACTTCCTACTATCCATACTTTTGGTTTTTTACTTCGAGCTGCAAATCCTTCTCTCAATATTGAGTCGGTTGTGTCTATTTGTAGTGGGTAGTTAACGATAAACTCACTCCCCTTGTTAAGCTCAGAACTAACCGAAATATCTCCACCTACTACATCACAAATCTGCTTACATATAGCTAGTCCTAAGCCACTACCACCGTGTTTTCGGGTAATTGAATTATCGGATTGGATGAAAGGCATAAACATGCTTTCAATCTTATTTTTTGCTATTCCCATTCCTGTGTCTTTCACAGATAAATGAAGATTTAAATTATTACCCTTATTGTGAGTACATCTAACCGTAACCGTTATTACGCCCTGCTGCGTAAACTTAATTGCATTGGCTAATAAATTAATAGCTATTTGCCTTATACGCGCATGATCGCCAATTACTTGAGTGGGAACATCTGGATAGAAATCAAAAATAACCTCAAGCCCTTTCTGTAAAGCACTTTGAGTAATAATATCTATTGCTTCTTCAATACACGTATCAATACTAAATGGTTGATTATCGAGCGTTATAGCTTGTGCTTCAAAACGCGAATATGTTAATACGTCGTCAAGCACACTCAGCAACGCATCCGAACTCGTTTTAATCATTTGTGTGTAGCGCATTTGCTCAGACGTTAAACCTGTATGATGTAAAATATCTGCAGATCCAATCACAGCATTTAATGGCGTGCGAATTTCATGGCTAATATTTGCCATAAATCGACTTTTTGACTCAGCTAGTGTTTCAGCCTGATGTTTAGCTTCAAGTAATATTTGTTCACTTTCTATACGCTCTTGTATATCAACCAATGTTGCTGCAATTGACAATAAATCACTTTCGTAGCGACCTACAATGGGAGTTAGTGTAATTTCAACCCAGTTATTTATACCTTGTGCATTAATCAAACGTATATCAAAGCGACGTATGTCGCGCTTGCCTTGTTTATAATCAAGCAGCGTATTACTGACTTTCTCTACATCTTCTTTTGCTATAAATTCAATTATAGGTAATCCGAGGCTCTCATCTACTTTAGTATGTAATACATGCTGCCACGCTTGATTTATAAATAATAAATTACCGAGTGTATCCAGGCGTAAAACAATATCGGGAATATTATCAACTACAGAATGGTAATTATATTCTATCTCAGCCATTGCTTGCTCAGCTTTAACTCGCTGAGTAATATTAGTTTCTATGGCAATAAAGTGCATCACCTGCCCTGCATCATCTCGCACTGGGCTTGCATCAATAGCAACCCAATAAACATTGCCATTTTTATCGTAATTTATAGTTTCTACTTGAAAAGGAAGCCCATTTTTTATTGCATGAGACATAACCTTACAACTTTCTTTACATGTTTTTGGGCCCTGTAATAATTCACCTGGTGTAGTACCTATAACTTCATCACAGGTGTAACCTGTAAGTACTTCAAAACTATTATTAACCCACTCAATCACACCAAACCTATCTGTAATAATCACTAAGTTATTTGTATGACTCGCAACAAGAGATAAACGTTTAGCATATTTTTGCTGCTGCGTTAGCAAAAATTGAGAGTCTTTATGACGCTGAATATCATAGAGGGACCCTATAAAACCGCTTTTATCATCATAAACTAATCTCAGCTCAAACCAGTTTACGAGCCCACTACTATTTTTTATTTGTATTTCTACACTTGGAGCCTTCTTTCCTTCAAGCAAACAACAACTGTATGCAACAAAATGCATAATATCATCGCAATTCATTAACTTAGTTATATTAGAACCGATTAACGAATCGTTTGAGTAACCTAGTTTTTTCTCCCAAGCCTCATTAATATAAGTAAGATTTAAATGTTTATCGCACTCAAAAATACACTCATCTAAAATAGCTAACAACTTTGCCTGACGTCGATTACTATTGGAGAGTTTTTCAACAAGTGCATATTGGATTTGCACTTGTAGTTCATCATTATTATTCATGCTCTCTCCAATGCTTTATAAAAGTATTGCTATCACAAACTCGCGCATAAAGAGGGAAAACCTCTTCACAGTAAAATGTTTGTTCAAAAGGAGTGCGGCTCGAGGTGCAGTCGCTTAAAATAGTGACATTAAAACCGAGTTCAACAGCCGTTCGCGCAGTTGAATCAATACAGATAGAAGTCACTGTACCGGCTAAAATTATATTAGTAACGCTATGTTTTTTAAGCTTTTCAGCTAAGGCTGTATGTGTAAAAGCATTTAAACCTCTTTTACCTGGCACCACCTCTATAACATTACTAAAAGGGTCTAGCTGCTCAATTGTTTGAGCACCGTATAAACCTGCTTTAAATGCACCTACACCTGCAATGACTTTTAATATACCAATCGGATTTTTAAGCTCGCTGTAGCTTTGCGTAAAATGAATAGGCGTATTAACAACTAAAGCAAATTGCTCTGCAAAAGAGGTTAATAAAGAGAGTGTATTTTCTACCACGCCGGTAATTCTTGATGACTCTTCAACCACCTCATA
The DNA here is from genome assembly GCF_011378855.1 of Pseudoalteromonas sp. Z1A8. GTDB lineage: Bacteria > Pseudomonadota > Gammaproteobacteria > Enterobacterales > Alteromonadaceae > Pseudoalteromonas. The sequence goes on from NZ_WTLB01000002.1 coordinate 125,898, forward strand.
CAGGACGCCTTTTGGAGAAAAGTAATCGTTTTGAAAACCAATCAAAATAAGCGCAGTTTTAGAGTAATCAGGCATCGTTATTCCTTATTAATCAATTTAAGACGCTAACTGCCAAGGTTTAATAAATTTTTCGAGTACTGCTTTTGTCACTGGCTTTTGTAAATAGTGAGTAATACCTTTTTCGAATAACTCTGCTATTTGTTCATCGCCGGTTAGCCCCGTTAAAATAACTTTTGGTGTGTTGTTATTAGGTGTGTTTTGACTCACTAATTGCTGCGCTACGTCACTGCCAAACATTCCTGGCATGCGCTCATCTAAGAGTAGTAAGTCAAATGATTCATTTTGGGCGAGCGTTAATGCACTAGCTCCATTTTCTGCACATGTTACTAAGCAGCCCAACATTTCAAGCATTACTTTTGTAGCAATTTGACTCGGTAAACTGTCATCCGCAACCAGTATAGATAAACGTGTCTGCGTATGAAGTGTAGCTAAAATTGTAATTAAGTCAGTATCAAAAAACGGCCAGCCTAATATTTTTTTAGATAGTTTATGATCCTGGCTAAGCTCACTAATGTCGTTAATAGTGCACAGCTTTATGTGTGTATTTAAGCTGTCACTGTTTAATCTATCAGTTAGCGCGTCACCACTAAGATGACGTAAATCCTCTAGCTGTACCGATTCTCTAAAATTACTATTAAACAATTTGAAATTTAAACCAAAGCGGTCATGAGTATTAGCCGACATTTTTAAGCAGCTTTTAAGTAACGCCTCACAATCAGTTAAAACGTCTACATTTTGGCTAATATCAAGCGCTAAACTAACAGATTCTTTTGTTGCTAAAAGTCCGTGAAAATCAAATGTGTTCACTTGCTCAGAATCATCAATTTGGCAATTAAAACTAACCCCTTGGATATTTGCTTCGAGCGTGAGTAAAAAACTCTCTTTCACAGAAGCCAACGCCGGGATAAGAAACTCTTCGCATTGCGCGATCATTTGTTCAGGCGGAATTTGTAAACAGACGTAATTACAATGCAACTTATTAATTAAGGTAATAGAAAAAGTTCGATTTTGGGTTTCACAATATTTACCTATTACTCCTTGGATAATTTCTAAAACGTGACTATTAATATTCATAAAGTACTCTCGTTAACCCAATGTATAGCTCTACATCATCAAGTTATGTGCCATAAATTAATTTTTGTAAACACACTTGCATTCATAGACTTAAGTATTAGGAGAATAACTTTTTAGTTTGCTATTCGCATTTTGCAAATCATATTGCTATGCATAATATGGTTTATAGTTTTATTAGAATGCTGCAATCGATTTTTTTCGCTTTAAATTATTTTTCAATCATTTAAACTGATATTAATCAAATTGAGGAGAAAGCTATGTTAACTGTAATTTTTGGCCGTGAAGGCTGTCCATTTTGTGTTCGTGCGAAAGACGTTGCTGAGCAACTATCAAATGAACGTGATGACTTTAAATTTCGCTATATTGACATAATTAAAGAAGGTATTAGTAAAGCCGACCTTGAAAAGTCAGCGGGTAAGCCTTGCCCTACAGTCCCACAAATTTTTGTAGACCAAACACACATCGGTGGGTTTACAGAATTTGAAGCTTACGCAAAAGAAAACCTAGGCCTGTATAAATAAGCTTTGTATTAAATATGTTAACCAGTTTAATAAACTCCACATTGAGCTGGTTAAATTTCGACCAACATCAAATACATACAAATTAGTTTCAATTTATACAAGCATTTGCCTCGCGAATCCTATATAATGCGCGCCTCTTTAAATTCGTTGAGGCGTATTAATGTCAGAACCAGTCACGTTTGAATCTCTAAATCTTTCTCCTGCAATTTTGAAGGCAGTTGAAGAGTTGGGTTACAAGACACCATCTGAAATCCAAGCTCAATGTATACCGTTATTGCTAGAAAGAAAGGACGTACTGGGACTAGCTCAAACGGGTACAGGTAAAACCGCAGCATTTGCACTGCCATTACTAAATAATATTGACCCGTCTGTGAAACAGCCACAGATCCTTGTACTCACACCAACACGTGAGCTTGCGATCCAAGTTGCTGAGGCATTCGAACAATATGCTAAACATGTTCGTGGTATTGAAGTATTGGCACTATATGGTGGCCAAAGCTACAGTATCCAATTAAGCGCACTTCGTCGTGGCGCTCAGGTTATTGTTGCAACTCCAGGTCGTTTAATCGATCACATTAACCGTGGCACTATCAAGTTTGATGCTCTACAAGCACTTGTACTTGATGAAGCCGATGAAATGTTACGTATGGGCTTTATCGATGATGTAGAAAGCATCATGGAAAAAACACCGCGCGAAAAGCAAACATGTCTTTTCTCTGCGACTATGCCTAAGCAAATTCAAAACATCAGCAGCAAATATATGAACAATCCTGAACAGGTTCATATTTCTGCGCGTAACTCTACAGTATCATCTGTTGAGCAAGTGTTTTGGAATGCAAGCGTACATAAAAATAAAGCAATTGTTCGCTTCTTAGAAGCTGAACAGTATGAAGGTGCTATTGTTTTCGTACGTACGCGTAACGATACAGTACAACTTGCTGAGTTATTAGAGCGCGAAGGTTTCTCTGCTGCTCCACTTAACGGTGACATGAACCAGCAAGCACGTGAACGCACTGTAGAACGCTTAAAAAGCGGCATGCTAAATGTTGTTATTGCAACAGACGTTGCTGCTCGTGGTCTAGATGTTGACCGCTTAAGCTTAGTTATCAACTACGATATCCCACAAGATTCTGAAGCCTACGTTCACCGTATAGGCCGTACAGGTCGTGCTGGTCGTACTGGTAAAGCAATTTTATTCGTAAAACATAACGAACGTTATTTACTTAAAAATATCATTCGTCATACGAAGTCTGAAATTGCACAAGTTGAATTACCAACTGCAAAAATCGTTGAAGAAAAACGTATCGAAGCGTTACAAGCAAAATTAACTATTGCGCTTGAAAACAAAGATATTACATTCTTTAACGAGATAGCTACTAACATGGCTGAAAAACTTGACCTTCCTCTTGAAAGCTTAGCGGGTGCGTTACTGTGTTTAGCACAGCAACAGTCTCCAATTAAAGTTGAAGAAGTTAAGATTCAACCTCGTGAACGTAACGAGCGTAACGACCGCAACCCACGCAGTAACGACCGCAATGACCGCGGCGGTGACCGTGGACGTCGTAACGAACGTGGCGGCGAACGTGGTGGTGAACGCGCTGAGCGTAAACCTCGCGAGCGTAACAGCCGTGATGCAGGCCCTATGGATACTTACCGTATCGAAGTAGGTCGTGAACATGGTGTTCAGGTTAAGAACATTGTTGGCGCTATTGCTAACGAAGCTGACATCTCAAGCAAGTTTATTGGTGATATTCGTTTACACGACAATCACAGTACGGTTCAATTGCCGCAAAACATGCCTAAAGATGTACTTGATCATTTCCAAAAAGTGTTTATTTGTAAACGTCCTATGGGCTTAACAATTACAACTGATCAAGGCCCTGCTGAGCCACGCGGCGAGCGCTCTGAGCGTCCAGCTGGTGACAAAAAGCGCACCTTTAGTAAAGATAAAGATGACAGTGCACGCGGTGATAAGCGTACCGGTCCTCGTAAAGAACGTCGCCCAGTAAGCTTTACAACGCCGAAATAAGCAACGACTCTTTAATAAAAAACCTTGCCACGTAAGTGAGCAAGGTTTTTTTGTGTCTAAAATTTATTTTTAATAATAAAAAATATTTGTAAGGGTACAAAAAAACACGATAGGGATAAACAAATCGTGTTTTTATATTGTGTTAAAAGAGCTGTTAAGCGAGTGCTTTAACTTCTTCCCATAGGCGTGCAACTAATGTTTTATCTTCTTCATTAAGCTCACCATTGCGATATGCTTTAACTAAGCTTTGCTCTACCGTTTCGTTTAGCTCATCTATACTGATTGTCAGCTTTTCTACTTCGGCATAACCAACTGCAAGATCAAAATGACCTCGTAAATAGCCGCCTGCAAATAACTCATCGTCAGTTGCTTTTATTACTAAATCATCGAAGTACTGCTGGGCTGCATCGATATAATTCACTAAACTCATTTACAAATCTCCTGGTTTTGCAGAGCACCTGTATTTTCAAGGTTTTGGTGCCCTACTGCATACATAATATGGTCGTTAAATCCGGTGGTTACTTTAATATAACCTGTTAATTCATCATCTAATTCGCTGTCGCCAGTATCACAAATAAGGGGGCGACCGTTAAGCGCTTGTAGCTTTGTTTTTGTTGCTACTACAATAATATTTTCTTTGCCAATTGCACGTATAAGCGCAGGGCTCAATTGCTGATTACCACGGCCAAATATATGCCCTTGCCCACCAATTAAGGTAATAACTAATTTAGTATTTTGCTGGCTAGTAAGCTCAAGTAATTGCTTAGCCGTTAAATCTTGGGCAACTAAGGTTTGATCTTTTATTAAATCGACGCCAAGTAAGGTATTATCGAGTCCCATTTCTTCCATTATGGCTTCAACCGTTGAGCCGCTACCCATAATATAAAATGTGTCTTCATCCATTTGCGATACAACATGCGCAGCAATGTCGGCAAGTACCAGTTCGTCGGTTTCTTTGCCGCCATTTTTAACAGCTTGCATATAACGCACTTCGCTTGGTGTTTGCATTTCACCATAACGTTTTGCTTTTACAGTGCCTTGTCTGAAAGCATCTTCATCTATATCCATTACATCGGCATCAGCTAAGGTAACTAACTCACCATTAACCAGCATTTCAACTACGCGCCCTGCAGCTTTTGGGGTAATAGCGTACACACCAGAATGAATTTTACAGCCTGCAGGAATACCAAGTACGGGAATGGTATCTTCTATTGCATGGCAAATATTACGCGCTGTGCCGTCGCCTCCGGCAAATAAAACTAAATCAACGCCAGAATCTTTAAGTACTTTTGCTGCTTGTTCTGTGTCATCTGGGGTTGTTATTACTGCAGAGTTGTATACAACCTCTACATTAAAGCCCAAAGCTTTGGCTGTTTGCTCACCCATGTCACCGTTAACGGTGTAAATGGTTAAGCGTTCTTTATAAGGCAATAGCACTTCAAGCGCTGCTTTTGTGCGGCTATTTGCTTTTGGTTCTGCACCTAATTCGATTGCTTTGGCGGCTGTTTTCGCGCCATCACTGCCTTTTAAAGCAACTGTTCCGCCTAAACCCGCTACTGGGTTTACAATTAAACCTAATTTAAACGCCATTACAAAGCTCCTTCGGATGTTGCCAATTAAATTGCTGCGCTGTTAATGGCCAAGGTGTGTTATAAAAATCAGAGAGTGCTTTTAAAAGTGACTCTGTACGAGAATTAAAGCCATTTTCGATAAGCGATAAAACACGTGCATGTACTCGCTGCTGAAAATCAAACCGACATGTTTGCTCGCCGTTTAAGTTATCCACCGACACATTAAAATTAAACCCTGCTGCGGTGCTTAATAACCACTCTATAGCTTGAGGCTTTACTTCTACGCTTTCAAACTCAGCTTGTTTTTGTTTGTCGCGTCCATCAGGACAATACCAATAACCATAATCTTCTAATAATCGACGTTCATCTCCGGCCACCAGCCAATGCGCTATTTCATGTAATGCACTGGCATAAAAACCATGCGCAAATACAACTTGGTGATATGGCACGTGCTCTGTTGCAGGCAGATACACAGGCTCACAATCGCCTTTTATCAGCTGTGTATTATAACTTTGATAAAAAGTGCGTTCAAAAATTGAAATTAGATCAGCTATTTGATGCATAAAATTGGGCTAATTTGTCTCGGTTGCAGCGCTATTGTGCGCAGTAAAAACGAGACGAATTGTACGGGCTTTTACAGCTAAAGTAAAAATAAGGCGTGATAGTAAAATATAAGCGGACTAATCTTTCACTTTATTGATATTTTTAATAATACCTAAACAGTAAAGAGTATTGGCAAGTTCTTTACGCTGCGTTTTTTCACTTGAGGTTTTATTGGCTAAGCTAGTTAACATATCGTACCGTTTACGTAGAGTTAGTATATATCTGGCATGCCTGCGGCATTCAAAGCAATGAGTACAGTGCGAATCGACCCAAAATCTTAATGTTTCAAACCAATATTGCTGCTCTTGAGCAAAAAAAATAAATGCCTTAGAGCAAGTCTCGCACTGCTCCTCAATATCTACATAGAGTGTTCGAGGAAAAATGGCATAATTTTGCTTTTTTATATCAGCCAATATTGCCGTATTAGGAAAGTATTTAAGACTCGAGTAACGCCAATGCCCTTTCTCTATCTCCTCTATTGTCACTGAGGTATTTGTAGTTATTGGTCTATTGCCATACCTTGGGTGGTTAAGGTACATATATCTGCCTATTTTAAATTCACAGCTTACATCTTAAAAGTAAGCTAAATAAAAGCAAGTTAAAGCAAGTTAAAGCAAAATCAATAATACGTAGTTATTATCCGAATTTAGGTATAAGTAATTTCTACACTTTAAATAATTTAACCCATTAAATACTTTCGGCATTAGTATTACTTAGTGTTCAATGCCCTCTGTTTTTACCTGCTTAGCTATATAATTTTTTAACAAACGGGTATTACGCGTGTTAGCTTTAAAAAATGCATCAAATATATCGCCAAAAAATGGCACTAAACCGCCCACAAAGTCTATGAGCATATTGATAATCATCTTAGTCTTTATACGTTTACTCACACCTAAACGCTGCGCTTCTATCAGCACATAACTTGATAAAATTAGCCCTGCGGCATCACCTATAACGGGTATTAAACCAATCACAGCCTCCAAACCTATATTAAATTTAGTAAAAGGAATACCAATGCTGCTATCAGTTAACTTACTGAATCGCTCTAAGCGGGCTATTGCAGCTTGGGCTTTTATTTGTGAGTGTTCATTAATATTATCGTTCATGATTACTACCCTCCTTTTTACAGTATATAGGGCCTACTTGAACAACTCCTGAAAGGCTTTAAACTAAATTACAGACATAAAAAAACGCGGTAATCCGCGTTTTTTATAATTATAAATACTTACACTGAGCCGTTAATTGGTCCGTGTTCGTGATTTACATGTGGATTTTGTCCGCGTTGACGCAGTAAATGGTCCATTAATGTAATAGCCATCATTGCCTCAGCAATCGGGATTGCGCGAATACCCACACACGGATCGTGACGACCTTTGGTAATCATCTCTACCGCTTCGTTGCTTGTATTAATACTGTTACCTGGGATGGTAATGCTCGACGTTGGTTTTAGCGCAATAGAAGCAATAATATCTTGCCCTGTCGAAATACCCGCAAGTACGCCACCCGCATGGTTTGATGTAAAACCTTCAGGGGTTAGTTCATCACGATGCTCAGAGCCTTTTTGCTCAACCACATCAAAGCCATCACCAATTTCCACGCCTTTAACTGCGTTAATACTCATTAATGAGTGTGCAAGTTCGGCGTCAAGACGGTCAAATACTGGCTCACCAAGGCCTACCGGTACATTGCTTGCCACTACTTTTACTTTAGCGCCGACTGAGTCGCCTTGCTTTTTAAGGTCACGCATATATTCGTCAAGCGCTTCAAGCTTACTTGCATCAGGGAAAAAGAATAAATTATTTTCAACTTCGTCCCAATCAAATGTTTCTGCCTTAATAGGACCTAGCTGACTTAAGCATGCTTTAACTTCAATACCATGGAATTGCTTTAAGTATTTTTTAGCAATAGCACCTGCCGCTACGCGTATCGCGGTTTCGCGTGCAGACGAACGACCACCACCGCGATAGTCGCGCAAGCCGTACTTATGCCAATACGTGTAATCGCCATGACCTGGGCGAAATACATCTTTAATTTTGCCGTAATCTTGCGAGCGTTGATCGGTATTTTCAATTAATAAACCAATGCTAGTACCTGTGGTTTTACCTTCAAAAACGCCTGCTAATATTTTTATTTGATCGCTTTCACGGCGCTGCGTTGTATAACGGCTTTGGCCTGGTTTTCGGCGATCTAAATCAATTTGTAAGTCGGCCTCTGTGATCTCAAGACCTGCGGGAGTACCATCAACAACGCCGCCTAATGCAACGCCGTGGCTCTCACCAAAGGTGGACACTTTAAATAACTGTCCAATGCTATTACCTGCCATTAACTTTCCTCATTCCTAATGACTACCAATAGCCAAGCACAGGGCTTGGCTATTCATTTTTTACTTATACCAATTCAAATAAATAGCTGATCTATTTTACTTGCTAAAACAACCCATTTCTTTGTTGTAAATTTCGCAAAGGGAACAACCATTTACATCAATTTACGCCTAGAACTGAATTATTTTTTCGGCGTAAAATTTAGATCACATACTTAATGGAATTGGTATTATTTTGCAAAATACTCATCTAGCTGCTTTTTGCTAATTACAAATACACCTAAACCGCCTTGTTCAAATTCAACCCATTCAAACGGCGCGCCCGGATACAGTGCATCCATATGTACCATAGAGTTGCCAACTTCTACAAATAACAAACCGTTATCAGTTAGATGTTCACTCGCTTCACTCAATATAGTACGGGTTACATCTAAACCATCGTGGCCTGATGCAAGCCCAAGCTCTGGCTCATGATGAAACTCACGTGGCAGGTCAGCCATATCTTCTGCATCAACATACGGTGGGTTTGCTACTATTAGGTCGTATTTTTGACCTGGTACACCGCTAAATACATCAGACTGAATTGGCAGCACACGGTCACTTAACATGTAATCGTTAATATTAATGTCTGTCACTTCAAGCGCTTCATACGATATATCTACTGCATCAACTTGTGCTTGCTCAAAAGCTTGTGCAAGTGCAATTGCGATACAGCCCGACCCCGTACATAAATCTAATATGCGGTTAACCGATTGTGGCTCTTCAAGCCAGGGCGTAAAGCGATTACTGATAAGCTCAGCAAACGGTGAGCGAGGTATAAGTACACGCTCATCCACATAAAATGGCATACCCGCAAACCATGCAATGTTAGTTAAGTAAGGTACTGGTGTGCAGTCGTTAATACGTTCTGCAATAAGACCCGCAAGTCGGTTTTTTTCTGTGCTTGTTAAACGCGCGTGCATTAATTCTTTTGGCGCATCAACAGGCAAGCTAAGCGCAGGCAATAATAAGCTTACAGCTTCATCCCATGCGTTATCTGTACCGTGTCCAAAAAATATACTACTACTTGCAAATTGGCTTGTAGTCCAACGTAACCAGTCATGTAAAGTTGACAGTTCTGCAACGGCTTCTTCGAGTGTTGCTTCTTCTATTTGTAAATCGCTCATATATTTTTACCTGTATTAGCTTACTGACTGTTTTGAGTCTTTAAGACGATTGCATTGCCTATCTGCGCTGGGCAAATTACAATTGCCCCTCATTTAAGTATTGTACCGCCTTTTGCGCTGCGTTTTTACGTTTTTTTGTTTAGGTAATAGTTATGAAAAAAGACACTCCATCACAATCGTCCCTAAGCAATGACGACATAAGCTTATTTCGTCAAACGATCACAGGCGCTAAAGTATTTAAACAAGATACTCATCGTTTTGATACAAAACCTAAGGTGTCACAAGCTAAGCAATTTGCCCAGCAAAAAAAGCAGGCTCAGTCTGAATTTTTTTTCTCAGACGTTTATATTCCCGATATAGACACCCACGGCACGGTTAAATATGTAAAACCAGGGCAAGACAGCTTTTTAGCTAAACAGCTTCGCCGTGGTGACTTTGCACCCGACTTGACGCTAGATTTACATGGCTTAAATAAAGAGCTTGCTAAAGATGAACTCGCTGGGCTGATTCACGAATGTAAAAAGCAGCATTACTATTGTGCATGTGTAGTGCATGGTATTGGTGGCGGCGTATTAAAGCACAAAGTGCCTCAGTACTTAGTACAGCACCCAGACGTAATAGCAATGCACCAAGCCCCCCTCGAATATGGTGGCAGAGGCGCTGTACTCATACTAATTAATTTACCGCAAAGTGATGAATTTAGACGCTAACTTTAGCTATTACTAGGATGTAACTTCGTGTATATTTTTTCGATTATTTTTCCACTCATTTTTATTGTGGCACTGGGTTATAGCTGTTGTAAGTTAAAATTTTTTAACAAACAACACATTGCGGGTCTAAGTAAATTTACTTTTTATGTGAGTTTACCGGCCTTTTTAGTGTTAAATATGTCGCAAATAAACCTGCAGCAAAGCATCAGCCTTTTTGCATTTATGAGTTTTTACATACCGGTTTTGTGTGTGTTTGGATTAGGCATTTTAATTGACCGCTTTTACTTAAATAAGCCATGTTCTAATAATAAAGCCATAAATTATCAACAACACAGCGTATTTGGTTTGGCTGGAAGTTATTCAAATATGGTGTTGGTAGGTATCCCAATTGTTATAGCGTCACTGGGTAAAGAGATGATTGCTATTGCATTTATGATCATCACCTTTCATAGCACATTGCTATTTGCCCTCACCTTTTTAATTGGGGCAAAAGGAAATGCTGAAAACTTCTCATGGTACAACTTTGGCAAGAGCATGGTGCTAAACCCTATCGTACTGAGTATTGGTTGCGGGTTGATCATTAATGTATCTGGGCTTAGCTTATATGACAATTTAGTAAGCAGTATAGATTTACTCGCCAAACCCGCTATTGCGTGTGCTTTATTCGTACTTGGCGCAAACTTAGTATTTTATAAAATAGCGGCAAACTGGCAGCCCGCGCTTATATCTTCATTATTAAAAATTATTATATTACCGGCTGGGGTATTTGTTGCAGCAACTTATGTGTTTGAGCTAGATGAGCAAATAAGAAATGTGCTAGTTCTATTGAGTGCATCGCCTGTAGGGGTAAATGCTTACTTAATTGCCAGTGAGTTAAAGCAGCATCAAGCAACGCTTGCAGGAACGGTGGTACTTTCTACTATATTGTGCATGTTGAGTTTTAGTTTTTGGTTGGCTATTTTGCTTTAAACAGCTATATAACTAACAAAACTGCCATGAGTTATATAGTTGTTTAATCAAATTACTTTAAAGCCGCTACAACAGATATTTCGACGAGTAATGCATCACGTGCCATTTTAGCTTCTACACAAGCGCGTGCTGGTGCACAACCCTCGGTTACCCACGCATCCCATACTGCGTTCATATCAGCAAAATATTCCATGCTTTTTACGTAAATAGTCGCACTAAGCATATGTTCTTTTGAGCTGCCTGCTTCATCAAGTAACGCCTCTACTTTATCGAGCATAGTTTGAGTTTGTTCTTTGATATCTTTTTGTGCGTCGGCGCATACTTGCCCACATAAATACACTGTACCGTTGTGTTTTACTATGCGGCTCATGCGCGCACCTGTTTGTAAGCGTTCTATCGTCATTTTAATTTACTCAATTATTTATATTTAAACGTTTTCTGGGGCATTTATACTTAAATAACTACTACGCTGAGTTTGCTCATCGTAATTAATAACAGCAACGGCACCCGTATTAAAAATTGGCATATTGCCAGGGCTTAATTGATCCACTAAATAACTGACAATAGGCATATGGGCTACAATGAGCCACGTATTACATTGGGGGTGAGTAGCTATAAGTGTTTCGATGTAATCAGCGGCAATTTGAGGTTTGCCCTCAGGGATTATATCGGATGTGGTTTCGCTAAATTTAAATTCGTTATTTTTAGCAACACCTGCAGCCGTTTGCTGCGCTCGAATGTAAGGACTAACTAACAGTGCATCAGGGTGATGTGTTTTATTGAGCCAAAGGCCCATTTTTTCAGCTTCATCATGCCCTGCTTGGGTTAAATTTCTACCTGCATCATCAGCCTGCATTGGTGTTGCTTCGCCGTGGCGCATTATTAGGATTGTTTTCATAAAAAATCAACCAATTAAAGAATATAAAACAGTAGCCAGTTTGCCCGTTTGTCAGCTATATTGACAACATAAACCTATTTATTTCTAAAATAGTTCTTTCATGAGACTCAGGTAAATTTTCAAGCTATATTTCGCTTTCCTGAAGCCATCATCTGTTGTTAACAAGTAAACGTTTAGTTTCAGGAGCATCATTTGAATATCAGCCGCAATGATAACAGAGCATACCGTGCCTTTACACTGGACAATGGTCTAAAAGTACTATTAGTGCAAGATAAAGATTCTACAAAAGCGGCGGCATCAATGGCAGTTAACGCCGGACATTTTGACGACCCTCTTGACAGGCAAGGCCTCGCACACTTTTTAGAGCACATGCTTTTTTTAGGCACAGACCAATATCCAGATTCAGGCAGTTTTAATAATTTTGTTTCCCAAGCTGGTGGTAACACCAATGCATGGACTGGCACTGAGCATACCTGTTACTTTTTTGATATTAACAATCAAGAATTTGAACAAGCGCTAACGCAATTTAGTCGTTTTTTTATTGCGCCTCTTTTAAATTCAGCTGAAACAGAAAAAGAACGAAATGCAATTGAAGCCGAGTTTAAACTAAAAATAAAAGATGATGGTCGCCGTATTTATCAGGCCCATAAAGAAACAGTAAACCCTGCTCATCCATTTGCTAAATTTTCTGTGGGTAACCTACAAACTCTAGCTGACAGAGAGCGCTGTATTAGCGACGAGTTACGTGATTTTTTTAATAACTACTATCAAGCTCAGTGGATGACGTTGGTTATATGCGCTAATGAAGAGCTAGATACTCTGCAAAGTTGGACGCACACTTACTTTAGCGAAATTAACGGCAACAAAAACCTTAAAAAGCCAGAGATCAGTGAGCCACTTTATCGCAAGCAAGACATAGGGAAAATACTCCATATTGAGCCGCATAAGCATATGCAAAAGCTTATTATTAGCTTTGCTATGCCTAATATTGATGACTTCTATCGTCACAAAACCGTGAGTTTTATAGCTCATTTACTTGGCTATGAAGGCGCCGGCTCTCTTTATTCTATTTTAAAAGAACAAGGCTGGATAAACGCGCTTTCTGCTGGTGGTGGTATTAATGGCAGCAACTTTAAAGATTTTAATATTAGCTTAGCGCTTACCGATGAAGGCATTGAATACTTCGAAGATATTATTGAAATGGTGTTTGAATACATTTGCTTAATTAATGCCAACACAGAGCAATTACCGCGCCTATATCAAGATAAAAAAAATCTACTACAAATAGCATTTGATAACCAAGAAAAGTCACGCTTAATTGATTGGGTTAGTAACTTAAGCATTAATATGCAGCATTATGACGAAGTAAACTACCTGCAAGGCGACTATTTAATGGAGGGCTTTAAAAAAGCGACTCATGAAATGGCCATGCAATGGTTAACACCCCATAATATGCGTATCGTACTTATACACCCTGATGTAGAGCCTGAACATAAAACGGCTTGGTACAACACGCCATATAAAGTAGAGCATGTTTCACCTAGCTGGCTTGATGCTCTTAGCGAGATAAATAAGCCACTAAGCGAAATGCTGCTGCCTACCGCTAATCCTTATTTAACAAAAGAAGTGGTGCTATTTGATGTCATAAAACCACAAACAAAACCCGAGTTATTAGTAAAAGAGCCCGGTTTTGACTTTTGGTTTAAACAAGACAACACTTTTCGCGTAGCTAAAGGTCATTTTTATTTAGCCATGGATTCTGATTTTGCCGTAAAAGACGTAAAACATATGGCACTCACCCGCTTATTTACTGATTTATTTATGGATAGCGTGGGCGAACAATTTTATCCAGCGGAGCTTGCAGGGCTCAGCTACCACTTAACCTCACATCAAGGTGGGTTAACACTGCATACCGCGGGGCTTTCGTCTAGCCAGCTAGAACTTGTTGATCAATTAATTGATGCACTCTTTAATGTAGAAATTTGTGCAAAGCGCTTTGCCGAGTATAAAAAGCAACTTGTAAGGCATTGGCGCAATAGCAACCAAAACAAACCAGTCAGTGAGTTATTTAGCATTTTAGGCGCAAAAATAATGCCTTGGAACCCACAACCTGGGGAACTTGCAACAGCGTTAAAAAACACTTGTTTTCAACAATTTAATGAATTCAGACAAGACTTTTTTAAAGCCCTTCACGTTGAGTCGTTTTTGCATGGTAATTGGCAGCAAAGTGATGCAATAGCCTTTCAAAAAAAGGTCGCAAATCACTTAAAAAGCGCAGCTATAATTGAAGACTTAAGACGCCCTCTTTTTGAAATTAAAAAAGTAACTCGCTATGAGTTAGAACTTCCTTGTAGCGACCATGCAATGGTTATTTACTATCAAGCACAAACGGATTGCGTGGCCGAAAAAGTAAAAATGATGGCGCTTAATCATTTAATTAATCAAGATTATTTTAATGAATTACGCACTACACAACAGCTAGGTTATTTAGTTGGCGCAGGTTATGCGCCTTTTAATACACGTGCTGGCATCGCCTTTTACGTGCAGTCACCTAAGTTTGATGCAAAAACACTATTGCACCGCCACAACCACTTTATTAAAAATTATCTTGATAACATTGATGCGCTTGATGAAAACGATTGGCAACAGCAAAAGCATGGCCTAAGTACTCATATTGCAGAAAAAGATAAAAATCTGCGCCTGCGCTCACAACGGTTATGGCTTGCTATTGGTAACAGAGATCATGAATTTCATATGCAACAACGACTTTTAGATGCCCTAAACGCACTAACACTAAAAGAAATTAAAATTTATGCACTAAGCCTATTTGATGATAATAGACCAAGATATGAGCTTTTAAGCTCGGCAAAAGTCACTAAATCTCAAAATATGCCCGTTTACTCTCAATCTCTTTGACACTAGGTTTAGCTTGTTTTAAATTATCATTTGTAAATTAGAAGTAATCAAAAAATGATAAAAATAATAATAAAGCTAAACATGCTTGTAGTACTTGCTTACTCATTTGAGCTATTTGCCTTTGAGTCTTCATTTAATTACAACTCCGACAATATACTCATACTAGCAAGCGCCATTATAGCGCTTGCTTTGCCCTACCTGTTATTTGTAATCCACAAACTTAGGCGTTCGCGCCGCCAGCTCCGTCTTTCTGAAAAACGCTTAAAAAGCACCGTTGAAGGTAGCGGCGATACTCTATGGGATTGGAACATAAAAACAGGCGAAGTTATTCGTATTAACGATAAGTACTTAATGGATTCGACTACCTTAATGGGGTTCCCACCAAACAAAGGCCTGATTCACCCTCACGATATTAATAACGTTGAACACTTATTAAAAGTGCATTTTGCAGAGCAGTCTGCTTTTTTTGAAGCCACCTACCGAATCAAAGATACATTTGGGCGTTGGCACTGGGTGCTCGATCGCGGAAAAATAATTGAAAAAGACGCTAACTTATCACCTCTTAGAATGACAGGTACTGTTCGCGATATATCACAGTTAAAATCGACTGAGGAGCGCTTAAACCTTTTTGCTAAGTGTGTTGAGTCGCTCACCGACGCCTTAGCAATTTACGATAAAAACTTTAAACTGGTTGATATAAATCCCAGCTTTTTAACCTTATTTGGTGGCGTACGCGAACAATACTTAGGGAAAGATTTCAACCTATCAGGGTATGAGCCAAGCTATACAAACAAAATTATTGAAATAGTAAAAGAGCGCGAACATATTCAACAAGAAGTGAAGCTTCGTAATAGTGAACGCGTTTTATTACCTATAGAAATTTCGATAGATGAAATTAAAAACGATCAAAATCAAATAACCAACTATGTCGTGGTTTATTCCGATTTAACAGAGCGTAAAAAAGCCGAATCGCAAATGCATAATCTATCAAACCGAGATCGTACAACGAGTCTTCCTAACCGAAATTTATTTTTTACCGATTTACATAAACTAGTAAAACTCAACTCGCACCACGCCTTACTTGTGTTCGACTTAGATAACTTTAAAAAAATAAATGACTCGTTAGGGCATCAACTAGGTGACAGCTTATTAGCTAAATTAGCGATGCGCTTAAATAAACTAACCCGCGAAAATGATGTATTTTATCGCTTAGGGGGCGATGAGTTTGCCCTTGTAATGTCTGACACTAACGACATACATGTAATTACACGCATGGCAAAACAGTTTTTAGCAGCTATTGCTACACCATTTAAAATGGCTGGCCACGAACTGGCAATTACCTCAAGTGTAGGCATTGTATTGTTCCCAGAAGACGGTAATACGCCTGAACTACTCTTAAAAAATGCAGATACCGCGATGTATCATGCTAAAAAGAAAGGTAACAGCTACTTATTTTTTAACGACACAATGAACCGCCAAGCAGTAAAACGACTACAAATAGAAAACCTTATGCGCTTTGGCTTAAAAGAAGATCATTTTGAAGTGTACTACCAACCAAAAATGAATATTCGCACAGGCAAGCTAACCGGCATGGAAGCATTAGTTCGCTTTATTACACCTAAAAAAGGTATTATTAGCCCTGGTGTATTTATACCCATTGCCGAGGAAACAGGCCAAATAATTGAAATTGGTGAAGTGGTATTAAACAAAGCCTGCCGAGACGTAAAAGAATGGCTAGATAGCGGTTTATTTAGCGGCCGAGTAGCTGTCAACTTATCAGCAAAGCAATTTAGCCTCCCCGATTTAACCTCACGTATTGACGTTATTTTGCAAAAAAACGAATTACCTTCGTACTTTTTAGAACTTGAAATAACAGAAGGTACCGTAATGGACGACCCTAAAGAAGCCATTGCCATTATGCGCTCGTTAAGTGCTCGAGGTATTCATTTGGCAATGGATGATTTTGGTACGGGTTATTCTTCCTTAGCGTATTTAAAGCAATTTCCGCTTAATACACTAAAAGTAGATAAAGCATTTATAGATGATATGACCAACGAACGTGGGCGTAACATGGTCGACTCAATAGTTACTATTGCACATAACCTTAATTTGCATGTAGTTGCAGAAGGCGTTGAGCAGGCTCATCAAATTGATATACTTAAAAAGCTAAACTGCGAAACAGTACAAGGTTATTATTATTCTAAACCACTTTCAAAAAGTGAGTTTACTGAATTTTTAAAACGCCAACAGACTAAAGCAGCTCCAAGCTTAATTAGAGCAAATAAAAAAGTGGCGTCAATAAATTAGGGGCGCCATATACATGCGTTTATACCTACATTTCTAACCAAGGCACGACGATAATGTAGATTAAACAAGCACCAAGCCACAGGCCCAAGTAAACCGCCTAAAATAAGCCATCGCTTAATTGGCATGCCTTTTTTAATAGCTTCTAAATACATTAAAGCTATAAAAGCACTGCTTAGTAAAACTATAAACAAAGTCACCTCTTAAAGTTGCTCAAAAATACGGCGCTCATTTTAACGCTAACGTGATTGAATTTAAAGCAACAAATCCTCCGCGCACAAAAAAGCCGAACCTGTTAAACACAGATTCGGCTTTTAAAATTATAATTTACGCGTTACTTTTCAGCACGGCCCATAAATTTGTGTTCAACAGTATTAATACGGATACGGTCACCTGTTGAAATATGCTCTGGCACAGAAATATTTAAACCAGTAGACATACGTGCAGGTTTTGAACGCGCACTTGCAGAAGCACCTTTAATAGATGGGTCTGTTTCTTCCACAACAAGTTCAACACTTGACGGTAAATCAAGTCCTACTGGCGCGCCATCAATAACAATTACGTGTACACCTTGCGTTTCTTCATTAACAAACTGAATTTCTTCGCTAATCGCGTCTTTATTCAAGTTGTAAGGCGTGTAATCTTCATTATCCATAAACACATACTCATCGCCATCAATGTACGAGAGCATTACTTCACGGCGCGTTAAATCGGCAAGCGTTAGCATGTCGCTGTCTTTAAATGTTTCGTCTACTTTACTACCTGTTACTACATCGTATAAACGCATACGGTATAAACTACCACCAGCACGACCTTGTGGCACAGAGCGCACAATATCTTTTACAACTAAAACGCGGCCATTAAAGTCAATAGCAGTACCTTTTTTAACATCACTCGCCTTTGGCATGTGTGAATTCCTATTATTTTTTTGATTGCCAGAAACATACCACGAACTGGATTTTGTTCAACTAAAATTACGTTGGTTTTACGCTACATGTTGTATTAGCTTGTAAAATTTTAATTTATACTAAAATACATATAATCAAATGTGAAAAAAACTGCTATGGTAGCTTTACCGAGTATGACTTCAAGGAATGGATCATGGACCAAAAAAAAGTACATGAGTATTTAGTTAAAAAACCACTTGTTCAGGTTACAAAACCATTTGCGCAAGAGGTTGATGTATATAAAGTGAATCATAAAATGTTTGCGACTCTTGCTATTGGCAATGATGGCGAAACAAACGATGATGGAGAAGTTATTTGGTGGCTTAACTTAAAGTGCGATCCTGATGAAGCAATATCATTGCGTGATATTTTCCCGGCAGTGATCCCTGGTTACCATATGAATAAACGCTTATGGAACACAGTAATTTTAGACGGCACAATTCCACAAGGTGAAATTGAGAGAATGATTGATAACTCATTTAATTTAGTCGTAGAAAACATGCCAGAAAAAGACCGCAAAGCAATTGCGCTTCATCTATAAGCATTTATTGGGCTAGGCTACTAGCCCATTAAAACCTTACACCTTAAGCGTATAAATTAAATCGTCATATAACTTTTCGCCTATTGTATGCACTTTAAAAAGTGTATCAGTATGGGTTAAACCGCACTTACTAAGTACCTTTTCAGAACCAATATTACCGCGAGTTACAACTGCTTTAAATTGCCTTATTCCACATTTTTTCCATGCCCAGTCAATTACAGCTCTTAGCGACTCTGTCGCGTAGCCTTGATTAAAATACTCTGGCAATAATAAATAACCAAGCTCTGCGGTTTCTCCGTCATAGGCAAAGCCTGTAACACCCACAGGTTGTTTGGTTTGATTATTAATAATGAGTAAACACAGTGGATGACGTGATTTAGCATTCCACTTAGGCAAGCGTATCTCAAAGCGATTTCTTACAAGTGACTCCATTGGCATATCAAAACAATACTTAAGGACTTGAGGATCGCGATGAAGCGCTAGAAAAAGAGGCCAATCAGCTTCTTCTATTTGGTACATGCTCAATCTTTGTGTAAATAAGATCATTAAGCTCCTCGTTTAAATAATAAAAAATCATAAAAAAACCGCATTTAAATGCGGTTTTTTTAGATAGCAGAAACTTTATTCTTTCGTTTCAATCTCTTTAGTAACTTCAGGCTCAGTTACACTTTGCTCTTGTGGTTCAGTACTTTGTACTTCAGGAGCTACAATCTCAACATGTGTTGCGTTATAAAAAGTAGCACCAGAGCTTGCCATCGTTACCAGTGATTCACATGGCTCAAAGTTAGCGTTGTTGTTAGCTAATGTAGACATATCAGAGCTTACTTTACTTGCGCCTAATTTATCCATGTAGCTGAACGGGCCACCTAAAAATGGTGGAAAACCAATACCAAATATTGCACCAATGTCGCCATCACGTGGGCTGGCAATAATGCCATCATCTAAACAACGTACTGCTTCGTTAAGCATTTGCGATACACAACGCTTAGCAATTTCGCTTTTGTTTAAACGTGGAGCCGGGGTAACACCCAAGAGTTCGTAAACTGACTCATCAACCTTTTTGCCTTTTTTATCGTATTCATAAAAACCACGACCCGATTTACGGCCAAGGCGTTTTGAATCAATCATACGGCTAAATGCATCAGGGCCTTTAAAACGATCACCTAATTCTTTTTCAAGAATTGGAGCAATTTTAGAGCCAATATCAATACCTACTTCATCAAGTAGAGCAAGCGGCCCTACCGGAAAACCAAACTCAACAAGCGCTGCATCAATCTTTTCGATTGGCTCACCCGCTAACATTAAATTAGCAGCCTCGTTTAAATAAGGCGCTAAAATACGGTTTACGTAAAAACCGGCCATGTCTTTTACAACAATTGGCGTTTTGCCTTGCTTACGTGCAAAGTTAACAACGCGGGCAATTGTTTCTTGAGATGTACCTTCGTGTGGAATAATTTCCACTAATGGCATTTTTTCCACTGGTGAAAAGTAATGCAAGCCAATTACATTTTCAGGACGTGCTGCCTGCGCTGCAATTTGCGATATTGGTAATGACGACGTGTTACTTGCAAAAATTGTATTTGCTTGGCATTGCTGCTCTACGTCTGCAACCATACCTTGCTTAAGTGCAAGATCTTCAAACACCGCTTCTATTACTAAATCAATGTGTTTAAAGCCACTGTAGTCAGTTGTACCTGTAATACGGTTCATTGTTAACTGCACATCAGCTTTAGACATAATACGACGCTTAAGGCGCTTGTCTAAAATTTTATAGGTGTAGCTCATTGCATTGCTAATGCCCTGCTCTGCTACATCTTTAATACGTACCGGTACTTTAGCTTTAACAGCACTTACGTGCGCAATACCAGCGCCCATTAGCCCACCACCTAAAACAGCGGTTTTGCTAATTGCTGGCGCGTCATCATTGCGCCACTCTTTTTTCATTTCAGTGGTTGCAAAGAAAATACCGCGAAGCGCTTTAGATTCATCACTCATTACAAGTGTTGCAAAGCTTTCAGCTTCTGTTTTATACGCTTTTAGCTCATCAAGCTCTACACTAGCTCGCACTGCTTTAATAATAGCTAGTGGTGCTGGGTAGTGCCCGCCCGTTTTTTTCAGTACGTTTTCTTTTGCTTTTTTAAAGATAAAGTTACGACCAAAAGGGTTTGATTCTAATAATTTACTAATACTGTCGAGCTTTGGCTCTTTTGCTTGTGGCTTTTTCTTAGTCGCAAATTCTTTTGCAACTTTTAGCAGCACACTGTGCGGTACGCAATCATCAAGCACGCCTGCTTTTTTAGCTTGATTAGGGCGAATTTGTTTACCTGTTAGCATCCACTCTAGTGCTTTTTGAATACCAACAATTTTAGTTAAACGTTGCGTGCCGCCGCCACCAGGAAGTAAACCAAGTTGTACTTCTGGTAAGCCAATTTTTGTTAAATCGCTGTCGGTACCAACACGGTAATCACACGCTAACGCAAACTCTAAACCACCACCTAATGCAGCGCCATGAATAGCGCTTACTGTTGTGTATGGCAGTTTTGTCATATCAAAAAACGCTTGATGACACAGTTCACTAATCGCTAAAGCATCTTCACGTTTTTGCACGCTATCAAGCATTTTAACGTCGGCGCCAGCAATAAAGTTATCGCTTTTACCACTTATAAATACCATGCCTTTTACGTTTTGCGATTTAGCATCTTCTAGTAACGCTTTTAAATCATCGGCAAAACTGCTGCGCAGGGTATTCATTTTCTCACCCGGCACATCAATCGTTACTACGGCAATTTTATTTTCGTCTACCGCTAAATTAAATACTGAATCTGACATTACGCGCTCTCCAATACAAAGGCTGCACCTAAACCACCAGCAGCACACGCTGTTGTTAATGCTAAACCGCCACCACGACGTTTAAGCTCGTGTAAGCTTTGCGTAATTAAGCGAGCACCTGTTGCAGCAAATGGATGACCATATGCTAAAGAGCCGCCGTTAACGTTAAACTTATCCATGTTAATTTCGCCAATTGCTTTGCTGCGACCTAAATGCTCTTGTGCAAATTTGTCTGAGGCAAACATTTTCATATTGGCGAGTGTTTGCGATGCAAACGCTTCGTGCATTTCAATTAAGTCTAAATCAGCAAGGGTAATACCCGCTCTATCTAGTGCAATAGGCGTTGAATGAGCTGGGCCCATTAGCATGTCTTTTTCTACACCAATTGCCGAAAATGCAAAGCTACGTACGTAACCTAATATTTCGTAGCCAAGTGCTTTTGCTTTGCTTTCGCTCATCATAAGTACGGCCGCTGCACCATCTGTTAACGGTGTTGCATTTGCTGCGGTAACAGTACCGTGCTGGCGGTCAAACACCGGTTTAAGCTTGGCGTAGCCTTCAACCGTTGAGTTTTTACGAATGTTGTTATCTTCTGAAATAAAACTTTTATATGGCGGTAAATGCGCCGTCATTACTTCATCTTTTAACTTTCCATCAGCCCATGCTTGCGTTGCAAGTGAGTGAGAACGATGTGCTAATGCATCTTGATCTTCACGGCTAATATTATGTGTTTTAGCCATTTGCTCAGCAGTTTGCCCCATTGAAAGGCCTGTTGAGTACTCTGCAACTGCAGGAGGCACTGGTAATAAATCTTTTAAACGCAGTTTTGAAAATATTTTTAAGCGTTGACCAAGCGTACGCGCTTTATTTAAATCAACTAAGCTGCCTGCTAGCTTTTTACTAACACCAATTGGCAGTACTGATGACGAATCTGCGCCGCCTGCAATACCTACACTTACAGAGCCTGCCATAATAGACTCAGCTACATTGGCAATTGCCTGAAAGCTGGTAGCACATGCGCGCGATACAGAATATGCATCAACCGATACTGGCATACCTGTGCCCAATACAATTTCACGTGCAATATTTGGCGCTTCTGGCATTTGTACTACTTGACCAAATACAAGTTGATCAATTTCTGACTTATTGAAATTTAATCGTTCAAGCATTTCGTTAACCACCAACTTACCCATATCAAGTGCAGGTACATGGTGAAACGCTGTTGCTTGCTTTGCAAAAGGTGTACGTAAGCCGCTAACTATGGCAATACGGTCGCCCTTTGGTGTTTTTAGTATGTTTTGCTCAGACATTTATGCTCTCCCGCTGACAGGTCTGACCTGTTTGTTTTCCTCGATTCTAAACAACCCGTGTGCTAAAGCCAATAGAAAAACACAAATTTATATAAACAGTGTTTAATTACGACTATCACAATAGGCTTTTTTAGACGCATTTACAAAGTTTTGTGGTACGCTAAAAATCGTTAAAAAATAACGAACTATTTTAAAAAATACAGTCTAACTCTTGAGTTACCCAATTATAAACCTTATAAATAGGTCTGTATTTATCACCTAACACTATTAGGTACAAACCCAGCTGACGAGGACAGTCCACTTATTATGGCAGCTAACGCATTTTCACAATTAAAAACGTACTTAGATACACAAATCATTGGCCAGCCAGAGCTTACACAAGCGCTACTTATTGCAATTTTAGCTGATGGTCATTTATTAGTAGAAGGGCCTCCGGGGCTTGCAAAAACACGTGCAGTTAATGCACTTGCAAAAGGTATTGAAGGCTCGTTTCAGCGCGTACAGTTTACGCCAGACTTATTACCGGCTGATGTTACAGGCACCGATATTTACCGCCAACAAACTAGCGAGTTTGTATTTGAAAAAGGCCCTCTTTTTCACAACCTAATTTTAGCCGATGAAATTAACCGCGCACCAGCCAAAGTACAATCAGCACTATTAGAAGCCATGGCAGAGCGCCAAGTGACCGTGGGTAAAAACACTTATCCGCTTAGCGAACTATTTTTAGTTATGGCAACACAAAACCCGCTAGAGCAAGAAGGGACTTACCCGTTACCAGAAGCCCAGCTGGATCGTTTTTTACTGCACCTAAGTATTGGTTACCCTGGCGCAGAGCATGAGCTTGATATACTGCGTTTAACACGCGGCGAAGCGCTTAACGAACAACAGCCGGTATTGCAAAAGATTAGTCAAAGCGATTTATTTGCTGCCCGAAAAGAAATACTAGGGCTTTATTTAGCAGAGCCGCTTGAGCAATACCTAGTACAACTTATTATTGCCACCCGTGAAGGCGCTAAATTAGATGCACAACTAGGTAGTTGGATTGAATTTGGTGCAAGCCCGCGTGCAACAATAGCACTTGATAAATGTGCTCGTGCTCATGCATGGCTTCAAGGCCGTGACTTTGTAGCACCTGATGACATTCAAGCAGTTGTACATAACGTACTGCGTCATCGCATTATTTTAAGTTACGAAGCCCAAGCCGATGGCATTACTAAAGATCAAGTAATAAGCCGTATAGTTGAACTTGTAGCCGTACCATAAGTTATGCAAAAACAATTAGATCCCCAAGCATGGCTCAAAGAGAGTCATAGCAACGGTGTTAATTTAGCACTTAAAGAGCTGATGTATTACAAAGCCAAAGCGCAATTGCTTGAGCTTGCCCCTAAGGTAAAAATAAAAAATACCTTAACAGGGCAATACCTTGCACCGCACAAAGGCCGAGGAATGGAATTTGCCGAAGTGCGACATTACCAGCAAGGTGACGACATTCGCTCTATTGATTGGCGAGTCACTGCGCGTACCGGCGAAACTCACACAAAGCTCTTTCAAGAAGAGAAAGAGCGCCCTGTGTTTGTGTTTACTGATTTTTCAAACTCGATGCTGTTTGGCTCAAAGTTACTGTTAAAGTCGGTTCAAGCAGCGCATATAAGCGCCCTTGTTGCATGGTCGGCGTGTCAGCGCGGCGATAGAATTGGCGGTATTGTGTTTAATCAGCACTCGCATTTGGAGCTAAAACCCAGTGCTCGCGAAAAAGCCGTCCTTAAGCTTTGTCATAATTTATGCGATAACCACCAGCAAGCGCTAAGCAACATTGATAAAGCAGCCACTAACAACTTTAGTGATAATCTAAAGCGCCTTAATCATTTAGCAAAACCTGGCAGCTTAGTATATTTAGTGTCTGATTTTAACGCTCTGGATGATGCCAGCTTTAAGCAACTCGAAATATTAAGCCGCCACTGCGAGCTTATTGGTTGCCATATAAGCGATCCGTTTGAGCATCAGTTACCTGCGTTTAAGCAAGCCGTTACCGTTAATGCAAATGGCCAAGACTTTGCCCTACCATTAATGGATAACAGCTTTAGAGAACGCTTTGCTAAAAATGCAGAACACGCATTTAGCACGCGCTTTAATCGCCTAACTAAATCGGGTCTTAACTTAATATCATTCAATGCAGCAACACCGCTTGAGCTGCAATTAGTGAGAAAATAACCATGCAAACCAATCCACTCGATGGCCTGCACGACATAATAGCGCCAAGCCAAGTTAATTGGTGGCCACTTGCCCCTGCTTGGTGGGTTATTATTGCACTGCTGTTTTTAGCACTGTGCGCAGCTATTTATATATTTTATAAAAAACATAAATTTAAAAAGCCTAAACGCTACGCAATACAATTGAGCCAAAGTGAGCAAAACCCTCAGCAACTGCATATTATTTTAAAACGTTTAGTGATTGAATATTACGACAAGCGCCTTGCTGCGCAATCAACCTCTAAATGGTGTACAACACTTAATACGCTTACTGGCTTAAGCTTTACAGAACAAGAAATACTAAGCTTGTATAACCCCAGCCAAAAAGATACAACCCTGTGCGAAAAATTTCGCCAAGGTATTAAACAATTTAAAATAAAGGAGTCAGTAAATGTTTGAATTTAGCTGGCCATGGTTATTTTTATTACTACCCTTACCTTTATTACTTTTACTATTAAAACCTGCTGCAAGTAATGCCAGTACGCGTTTACGTATACCCAGTTTTGCAAAGCACAATTTAACCAGCCAAAGTATTGAACCACACGCACAACGTTTAAATCCTTTCGAATGGATAATTTGGTTATTACTTGTTACTGCCGCTGCCAATCCAACATGGCTAGATGAGCCAATCTCATTGCCAAATGAGGGTCGCGATATAATGCTAGCTGTTGACTTATCAGGCTCAATGACCGAACAAGACATGGCTTACAACGGCCAATATGTTGACCGCCTTACCATGGTAAAAGCCGTACTCAGTGATTTTATAGAGCAGCGTCAAGGCGACAGGCTTGGGCTGATATTATTTGGCGACACCGCGTTCTTACAAACCCCGCTAACGCGCGACGTTAAAACAGTAAGTAAAATGCTCAGCGAAGCCCAAATTGGTCTAGTGGGACGCGCCACAGCTATTGGTGATGCATTGGGTCTTTCGGTAAAACGCTTTGCCAATAAAGATGAAAGTAACCGTATTGTGGTGCTATTAACCGACGGACAAAATACCGCTGGTAATTTAAACCCAGAAGATGCACTACTGCTAGCTCGCGAAGAAGGTATTAAAGTGTACACCATTGGTGTTGGCTCAGATAACCCACGTGGTTTTAGCCTCTTTAATATGGGCGGCTCTAGCGGCAGTAATTTAGATGAAAGCTTACTTAAAAAGATTGCCGAGCAAACTGGCGGATTATACTTTAGAGCCAAAGATGTAGCAGGCCTTCAACAAATTTACGCAGAGCTTGATAAGCTTGAACCTATTAGCGCTGATGAACAAACATTTCGCCCACAAAGCTCATTATTTTACTACCCATTACTTATCGCTATTTTACTTATTAGCTTAAAAGTAATGCTTAGTACACTGCGTGCATTAAAGGAGCCAAACTAATGGATTTTGAATTTATTCGCCCTGCTCTTTTATGGTTACTCATACCTGCTGTGGCATTATTTTTTATTGCCTTAATTAAGCATAAAAAAGCGACCAGTGAGCAGCTAATTGCACCACATTTAGCACAATTTATAATGAGCGAATCAAACACTAAAGCCAGCCAACCTCTTTGGCTTATTGCTTTGTTTTGCAGCCTTGGCATTTTATTTAGTGCAGGACCTAGTTTTGAGAAAAAACAAGTGCCCGTATTTCAAAGTAAAAGTGCCCGCGTAATTGTTATGGATATGTCGTACTCAATGTACAGCACCGATATTTTGCCAAATCGTTTAATGCAATCACGCTTTAAAGCGCTTGATATGATTGAGCTATTTAAAGAAGGTGATACCGCGCTTGTCGCTTACGCAGGCACGGCCTATGTAATTTCACCACTAACAAACGATGCCACAACACTCAGTAATTTAATTCCAAGCTTAAGCCCTGAAATAATGCCAGATAAAGGCTCAAACGTTTTAGCGGGTCTTGATATGGCCAAAGAGCTATTAACACAAGCGGGTTATATTGATGGCGACATTATTTTAGTGACCGACGGTATTGACCAACAAGAACAAAGCGACGTGAGTAGCTTTACCAGTAATACCCAATATAGATTAAATATATATGGCGTAGGTACAGCTCAAGGCGCACCAATAAAATTACCTGAAGGTGGATTTTTGAAAGACAGATACGGCCAAATTGTAGTACCTACACTTAATGCCAGTCAGCTTAAAAATTTAGCATCAAGCAGCGGCGGTAAATTTGCGAGCTATCAGCCTAGTAATAACGACATAAATACATTTGCTCCAAGCGCGCAAAGCGAATTGTTAAAAGACGAAAAACAAAGCCATGCACTTTGGCGAATAGATGCCGGTATATACGGACTGTTACTGTTATTGCCATTTGGCTTGTATTTATTTAGACGCGCTGCCTTGCTGGGGGCTTTTTTAGCCTTTAGCTTTTTACCGCAGCAAAATGCGTATGCCGTAGAACTCCCTACTCTTTTGCAAAATGCAGATCAACGTGCATTAGAGGCTTACAATAATAAAGAATACGATGCTGCAACACAGGCTCAATCAAGTGAGTTAAAAGGCGCTGCGCTTTACCAGCAAGGTAGTTTTGATGCTGCACTTAATGAGTTTAGTAGTGATAAGTCGGCTACCGGTTTATACAACTACGGTAATGCCCTTGCCAAAGCTGGCAAGCTTGAGGACGCAATTGAAGCCTACAAACAAGCCCAAACCTTACAAGACGACTTTACGCAAGCAGCTGACAACCAAGCTTTAGTTGAACAATTACTAAATCAACAAGAGCAACAAAACCAGCAAGATCAGCAAAGCGACGGCGACGACTCTCAAGACCAAGATGATAGTCAGAAAAAAGATGAGCAAAACCAAGAGCAAAATTCTGATGAGTCAAAACAGGATCAGCAACAAAATGGTGATAAAAGCGATTCTGAAAAAGGCGAAAACGAAAGTCAAAGCCCCAGCGATGAAAAATCTGATAAAGAATCAGATAAAGAGTCTGAACAATCAAAAGATCAACAAGGTGAGCCTGGCGAGCAATCAGACAAGCAAAATGAACCTGATATGCAAGCTCAGCCACAAAGTGAGCAAGGGCAAAATAAAGACGCTGACCAACCTAAAGACGAGCAGCAACAAAGTAAGCCACAAGCAATGAGCGAGCAACCTGCTAGTGATGAGCAAAAACAAAATGCTCAGCAACAAGCTATGCAAGCCCAAGCAAGTGAGCTCACTAATGAAGAGAAAGAAAAAGCTCAACAACTTAATCAACTACTTAGAAAAGTTCCGGATGACCCGGCTATTTTATTACGGAATAAAATGCAATTAGAAGCCCAAAAAAGACAATATAAACGTCGCCCTACAGGAGTCGAAAAATCATGGTAATGCGATTATTTTGCTGTTTATTGCTATTAAGTGCGATGCCTTCGTGGGCTGCCACCAAATTAGAAGCCAGCGTAGATAAAAACCCTGTTTTAGCGGGTGAATTTTTTATGCTTAATATATCCGTAGACGATACAGTTAAAGGCGAGCAACCAGACACCTCATCGCTGTTAAAAGACTTTGTTGTAGGCCCAACAAGCTTAAGCTCTCGTACCAACATTATTAATGGCAGCATTAATAAGCAAACTACGTGGTCGGTTAAATTAATGACCCGTGCTGAGGGCGAATACACGATTCCGGCATTTAGCGTTGCAGGGTTAACCTCACAGCCTATTAAATTAAAAGTAGCAAAACGCTCTGTTGATGCAGATAAAAATAACGAAATATTTTTAAAAACGTCACTATCGAGTAATTCATTATTTGTGCAAGAAGCCGGCGTTTATACTATTAAGCTTTATCTTGCAAAAGAACTGCTTGATGGCAGTTTAAGCACACCAAGTATGGAAGACGCTCAGCTTACGCAATTGGGTAAGCAAACAGAAGGTTATGAGCTTGTTGATGGTAAACGCTATCTTGTTATTACTCGCGAATATTTAATTCAGCCACAAAAAAGTGGTGCGTACACTATTGCAGGCCCTGCTTTTCAAGGACGAGTACAACAAAATTACCGCCAATTGGAGGTATCTGCTCTTGGCGACGATCAGCAAGTAGAAATTAAACCCATTCCAAGTGATTATAAAGGTGCATGGTTACCGAGCGAGCTGGTTAGTCTTGATGAAGAATGGCAACCTAACGATAACACCGTAGAAGTAGGTACGCCTATAACACGTACTATTACACTTACCGCGCTTGGGGTTACCAAAGAGCAACTGCCTGAAATTACAATGCCTACTATTGATGGCATACGCAGCTACCCTGATAAAAAAGAAAATAACAATGCAGTACGTGACGGGCGCGTTGTATCGCAGCAAACCGCATCGTATGCATTACTGCCGCAAAAACCAGGTACTTACACTTTACCTGAAATACAGCTGCCTTGGTTTAATACTAAAATGAACCGTATTAGCGTAGCTACATTACCAAAGCGCACTATAACGGTAACGCCTAGTAGCACTGCGCCTAATACAGCGGTGGCAAATCCGCAGCCAAATATAAATAATTCATCTCCTATTGAAAATATATCGAATGAAAATTTAGGCACGCAAAGCATTGAAATTAAAAGAGGTACTTCTCTTTGGTTAATTGTAGTTGCCGTTTTAGGATATATTTTATGGATTGGTACTGTAATTTTTTATCTAGTTACCCGTTCTTCTAAAAATACGACTGAAAAAGTACAGATCAATAGTGGGCGTATTGTTCAGCCAAACTTAAATGAGCTTAAAGCGCTCGCTAAAACGAACGATGTGAAAGCTTTTTACAATGCACTAAATAGCTTTGCTATAAAAGTTACCCACAAAAATGTGGGCGCTATTGATGAGCTTTGTAGCCGCATAAATAGTAGTGAGCTAAATGGTTTTATTAACCAATTACAGGCGCAACTTTATAGCAATAAAGACGCAAACACGGATCTTAATGCTATTATTAAAATTATTGAGAATTATCAAACTCAAGCATTAAAGTCGCAACAAGCTGTATTAAAAGATCTTTATGATTAATAACGACTATAAACAGGTCTTTTTTTGCAATAGATAATAATTTTAAATTAAAAAAGTGCTTATGCTTGGAAAGAAAAAATCAAACAATCAGGTCTTAATCGATATGGCAGAGAAACAAAAGCGTTATGAAGCCTTGGTCCACGTTTACAATAAAGAGCTTTATCGCTTTGCTTATTGGTTATGCCGTGATCCGCACATAGCAGATGATTTAGTTCAAGAGACGTTTTTACGCGCTTGGCGTTCACTCGACTCTTTACTTGATCAAAAAGCAGCTAAACCCTGGCTGCTAACTATATTACGAAGAGAAAACGCACGCAGATTTGAGCGTAAACAGTTTGATTACAGTGATGTAGAAAACGATACGCTTGTTGATGAAACCAGCCATTCATTAGATGATGAAATGGAGCAAACGGTTATTCAACGCCAGATTGCACTGCTATCTGATGAATACCGAGAGCCATTATTACTACAAGTTGTAATGGGCTGCTCTGGTGAAGAGATTGCAGGCATACTTAATTTAAATAAAAACACGGTAATGACTCGTTTATACCGTGCCCGAAATCAACTTAAAGAGGCTTTAAGCCGTGATGATGAACAACTTAAAGGGGCATCAAAATAATGGATGAACTTGAGTTTCGTCGCCGCACTATTGCGCAGCCAAACGACATTGACAAGGAGCTCATGGAGTTTGCTAACAGTAACCCAGAGCGACAAAGTTTTATTAACGATATGAAAGATTTTGATAAGTATATTCAAGATGCTTTAGACATACCTGTGCCAGAAAATCTTGCAAACCGTATTCTTTTAAACACATCATTAAAAGAAAAAGCGCTACAAGAAGAGCAAACAACAGGAAAAAATGTAGTTGATGCCCGATCGCGTTTTAAGTTTGACCGCGTGCATCTTGCATTAGCAGCATCTTTTGTAGTGGCTATTAGTGCCTTCTTTTTTAGTACAGAGCAAAATATTGCGCACGAAGCAGGTGAACATGCACTAGCCCATGTGTACTACGAAATTAATGCCCTTGATAAAAAAGAGCCTATTAGCCTACAAAGCGTTAACGACAAGCTTGCAGTTTTAGGAGGTCATCTTGATGAACTTCCAGGTGCCGTAACGTACGCTATGTTTTGCGATTTTGAAGGCGAAAAAGGGCTGCACTTAATATTTGAGTCTGACTTTGGCCCAATGACTGTATTTATAGTGCCATCTGAAAATAAATCATTTGGTTTTGGTGATGATAACTTCCGCGATGACCGCTTTGAAGGTCATATTAATCGTGGTCCACAAGCAGATACTATTTTAGTGGCAAGTGTTGGCGCACCTCTAAATACTTATAACGAACGCGTTACAGGCGCTATTCGTTGGTTATAATTTTTACGTAATTAAAAAACCGCTTAATATTTATTAAGCGGTTTTTTTGTGTCTATTAAATAGATTAAATTACACTCAAACCATCTGATTTTAAAAGTAATTATTTATATCTCCCCTTAAAGTAAATTATAATCGCGGCTCGATTAAAATTAAGGGTTTTCATGAAGAACATCATCGTTATTTTTTCATTATTGGCATTATTATGTACTGCCAGTTTTGATGCACACGCACGTAAAAAGTTTGGCAGCAGCAAACGTGGACAAACACCTGCAACACAACAAACCACACAAAATAAACAATCAGATGTGCCTGCATCAACAGCACCTAAAGCTAAATCAAATAAAAAAGGGATTATGACTGGCGTTTTGGGTGGTCTTTTAGCTGGTGGCTTAATTGCAGCAATGCTAGGCGACGATTTTGAAGGTTTTCAGCTATTGGAAATGATTTTATTAGCTGGCGGACTCTTTATTTTATTTAAGCTAGTAACCGGTTTTTTACGTGCTAATCGTGCTCCACAACTTGCAAATGCCAGTGCAGGTACAAGTACTCAACAAAATGCTTTTAAACAAACACCGATTGAGCAGCCAATGAGTACAGGCTTTGCAAGCAATGCACCGCAAGGTGAAAGTGTGCCATTTAATTTACCACCTAACTTTGACGTTAATGGCTTTTTGCAAGGTGCCCGTAGTCATTACCATACGCTACAAACTGCATGGAATAATGCCGATTACACCACAATGGCTGAATACTTGAGCTCTGAACTTGTTGCCGAATTTAAAGCTGAGCGTGAAGCAATACAAAGCGTAGACACTGAAGTAATGTTTATTGATGCCGAACTTGTGCGTGCAGATACAAATGCGCAATCGTGGCAGGTTAGTGTTCGCTTTAAAGGTAAATACCGTGATTTAAGCGATAAAAAAGAAGAGCCTATTTTAGAAATTTGGCACTTAGAACGCCTAATTTCAGATGATGCTCCATGGCTAATAGTGGGTGTTGAAGATTTAATTGATACGCAATAAGCGTTAACGTTTAAAACACCGCGCTTTTTAGCGCGGTGTTTTTTTATTTAAAAAACAATTGATTTACCGCGCCCTGATGCTTCAGAAGCAGCATCTAATTTACCCTCTTTATTAATAATAACGTGTAAGTCACCAAAGTGTCTCTCGTCTATGGTGTAACCCATTTTTGTAAGCTCTGCTTTTACGCTATCGGTTAAACCTTTATGGGATCTAATTATATTTTTAGGCCATAGTTGGTGATGAAAACGAGGACTATTTACAACCTGCTCTGCACTCATATCAAACTCTATCGCATTTAAGATAGATTCGTACACAGAGCTAATAATGGTTGTGCCACCAGGCGAACCTGTCACCATTTTAACGGTGTTGTCTTTAAGTAGTATTGTAGGCGTCATAGAACTCAACATACGCTTGTGTGGCTGTATTTCATTAGCTTTACCGCCTATTGCACCAAACACATTCATAACGCCTGGTTTGGCGCTAAAGTCGTCCATTTCATCATTTAAAATAAACCCTGCACCTTCAACAACTACACCGCTACCAAACCCTAAGTTTATTGTGGTGGTATTTGCGACAGCGTTACCCATTTTATCAACGATTGAAAAGTGCGTAGTTTGCTCACTTTCTTTAAGGCCCGGTTTAATATTTTCGGTAGTCGAGATAGCGGTTAACGAAATGCCATTACTGCGCTCTTTGAGGTAGTTAATATTAGTTAACGCGTTTACTGGTACATCAAAAAAATCAGGATCGCCTAAATACTCTGCTCTATCTGCAAATACACGTTTACCTATTTCAGAAAGTAAGTGCACATACTGAGTCGAGTTATGCGCTAAGCCTGCATTTGGTTTTTGTAACTCATACATTTTGAGCCACTGTAAAATAGCAATACCACCTGAACTCGGCGGTGGCGAAGTAAGTACTTCATAACCATTCCAACTTGCTTTAATGGGTGTACGTGATTTAGCGGTATAATTTTTTAAATCATCTTGATTAATAATACCACCATGCAGGTGCATAAATTTAGCAATAATATTTGCAGTCTCGCCTTTATAAAATCCATCTTGGCCGTTATCACGAATACGCTTTAGCGTTGCCGCTAGCTCGGGTTGCTTAAAGACTTTATTGGCTTTTACATCAGCAAAATATTTTTCGAAGTTTACATTTATTTTTTGCTCTTTTAGATGGGCTATATAATGGCTAACACCTTTTGCTAACTTAGGCGGAACTACAAACCCTTGCTCAGCCAACGTTACAGCAGGCTGTACTAGTGTTTCCCACTTTAAAGTGCCATGCTTTTGATGTGCAAGCCACATACCCGCTACACTGCCAGGTACACCGCTTGCGTGAATGCCGTATATTGATTTGTTTGCAATAACATTACCTTGCTCATCTAAATACATATCACGATGAGCCGCTGTTGGCGCTGTTTCGCGATAATCTATAAAATCGCCTTTGCCATCTTTTTGAATAAGCATAAATCCCCCGCCGCCAATATTTCCGGCTTCAGGAAGCGTCACTGCAAGTACAAATTGTGCCGTAATAGCTGCATCAACAGCATTACCGCCTTGCTCTAATATACTTTTAGCAGCATCGGCACTGAACGAGTCTGGCATTGC
The DNA here is from genome assembly GCF_011378855.1 of Pseudoalteromonas sp. Z1A8. Lineage (GTDB taxonomy): Bacteria > Pseudomonadota > Gammaproteobacteria > Enterobacterales > Alteromonadaceae > Pseudoalteromonas. Next base: position 159,891 of record NZ_WTLB01000002.1, read on the forward strand.
GACCGCGCTTTGCGCTAAAGGCTGCGCCAAAACACTAAAAGTAGTGAACTGTAAAACCAGTACACTTTTGACGATTAATTTACGTGGTGAAAAAAACAATCCCATACAACATCCTTAATTTATTATTTTTGTTGCCCATATTAATGCACGTCACTTAAGGACAGGTCAATCTTTATGCTGTTGATATTTAATCATCTTCAAACGTTTTTTGAATAAAGTACCGCGGGTAAGTCGCCTTGCTCATCTGTATGTATATAATTTTTTATAAATTGCAGGCCTAACTTTTTCATTATTGTTATAGAGGCCGTATTATCTTTTAGTGCAGTTGCGCTTATCGCCTTAACGTCATCTTGCTTAATGAGTTCATCACATAATGCTATAGCCGCCTCGGTTGCATAACCATGCCCCCAACTCGCTTGTTTAAAGCGCCAACCTATTTCAATATCGCTGTAATTTGGTGCATCACTAAAGAAATTCATAGGTCTTATTAATACCCAGCCAATAAATGTATTGGTTTGCTTTAGAGTGATACTCCACAGCCCCCAGCCTTTTAGCTCATTTCGATATGCGAGCATACGAGGCACTCCCTCATTTTTTATTTGTTCTAAAGAGGTAGGTACACCTCGCGTTAAATACTGCATTACGGCGGGGTCTTGGTCGAGTTCAAATAATTGAGGCCAATCGTGCTCATTCATTAATTTAAAATTTAATCGTTTTGTTACGGGGGCGTTCATTTTCATTGTTGTATAGTCTGCCTCGAATTAATTATCAGTCTCTAAAGGAGATAGCACATGAATAAATTAGCAGGTTTAGCTTTATTAGGCACTTTAATTACATTAACTGGTTGTGAAGATGCCAACGAAGTAAAAGAAGATGCAAAAGATAAAAGCGCACAAATGCAAGAAAAGCTTGGTGATGCATGGAACGACGTTAAAGAGACAACTAACGATCTTAAAAATGATGAGTCTTTAAACGAGCTATTAGAGCAAAGTAAAACAATGGGCTTAGACATGTACGACGACGGCAAAGAGATTGCGGTTGATGCATGGATTAAAAGCAAAGAAGCTGCTGGCGAGTTAACTGAAAAAACTAAGCAGAAAGCGCAAGAAATTGCTGACGAAATTGAGCAAGCGCGTAAAGAACATAACGAAGGTTAATTTAACTTTCGATAATAAAAAAGGAAAGCCTCGGCTTTCCTTTTTTGTTTTAAGCAGTTTAGCCCTGACATGTGTTTACATATTTAGGGCTTATAAGCTCAAATTAACCTTTGTACTTACTCATAACTAAAGTCGCGTTTGTGCCACCAAAGCCAAAGCTATTAGACATTACAGTATTTAACTCAACATCACGACGTTCAGTAATAATATCTAAACCTGCCGCTTGCTCATCTAGCTCATCAATATTAATTGAAGGCGCTACAAAGCTGTGCTCTAGCATTAATAATGAAAAGATAGCTTCGTGAACACCTGCAGCACCGAGAGCATGACCCGTCATTGCTTTAGTTGCGCTGATCATTGGTGACTTACCACCAAACACTTCTTGAATCGCACCAAGCTCTTTAACGTCGCCTACAGGTGTAGATGTACCATGCGTGTTTAGGTAATCAATGCTGTCTACATCTTGCATAGCTTGGCGCATACAACGTGCTGCACCTTCGCCAGATGGAGCAACCATGTCGTAGCCATCTGATGTTGCACCGTAGCCAACAATTTCAGCGTAAATGTGCGCGCCACGTGCAAGTGCATGTTCAAGTTCTTCAACTACAACAATACCGCCGCCGCCAGAGATAACAAAACCATCGCGGTTTGCATCGTATGTACGAGACGCTTTTTCTGGTGTTTCGTTGTACTTAGTAGAAAGTGCGCCCATAGCGTCAAATTCCATTGCCAATGTCCAGTGTAGTTCTTCACCGCCACCAGCAAAAACAACATCTTGCTTACCTAATTGAATTTGTTCTACTGCATTACCAATACAATGCGCAGATGTTGCACATGCAGAGCTAATCGAGTAGTTAACACCTTTAATTTTAAAGGGTGTTGCTAAACAAGCAGATGTAGTGCTCGCCATAGTACGTGGAACCATATAAGGCCCTACGCGTTTTACGCCTTTTTCACGTAAAATATCAGCTGCTTCTACTTGCCACTTAGACGAACCACCGCCAGAGCCAACAATAATACCCGTGCGCTCATTTGATACTTGGTCGTCAGTCAAACCTGAGTCTTCAATTGCTTGAGTCATAGAAATATAAGAGTAAGCAGCAGCATCACCCATAAAGCGCATTGCTTTACGGTCAACATGTGCTTTAACGTCAATATCAATTTTACCCGATACGTTACTACGTAACTTATAATCGGCAAATTCTTGGTTAAAAGCGATACCGCTTTTGCCCGTTTTTAACGATTCTAATACTTCTTCTTTGTTGTTACCGATACTTGATACAACACCGATACCTGTAATTACAGCTCTTCTCATGGGTAATTCCCTTAGCTTAATACTTAATTGCATTCTATTTTACGCGAATTTAATCACCTAAGTGGTCAGCTTTCTAGCGTACACTTGTACTCTGAACTGCTAGCATATAAATAACGCCAGACTATTTCAAAGAAAACCCGTAAAATAATTAAAAAATATATCCATAAATTTAAAAAATCATGATTAAAAACGCACATAGTCACTTTAATAATTTAGGTAAACCTTTGACTAATGACTCCGGTGATATTTATTTTTCTAATGTCGATGGCTTAGCTCAATCGCATTATGTGTTCTATGAGCAAAATAATATAGATGCACGATTACAAAATCATGACCAAGCACATTTTGTTATTGCCGAGACCGGCTTTGGCACAGGTTTAAACTTTTTAAATACATGGCAACGCTTTACTGACCACCTTAAGCGGATGCAAGTTCAAAATGAATGTGAAAAAAGTGTAAAACGCTTACACTTTATTTCGTTTGAAAAACACCCTTTAACCGTGAACGACTTAAAACAAGCATTAACCGCTTGGCCTACTTTAAGTCATTTAAGCGAGCAATTAGCAGCAAACTACCCTATTAACTTAGAGGGGTGCCACCGGCTCGAATTTAATAATGGCACTGTTGTTCTCGATTTATATTTTGGGGATGCTTTAGAATCCATACAGGCAATGAGCTACCCGCAAACAGGAATTGTTGATGCCTGGTATTTAAATGGGCTTGAGCCAAGTAAAAATCCTGATATGTGGCAGCAAAGTTTATTTAACTCCATGGCTGATATAACAAGAGCTAATGCAACCTTATCGACTTTTACTGCCGCTGACTTTGTTCAACGAGGATTAATAGAAGCTGGCTTTAGTGCTGAAAAAGCCAAAAATTTTAATCAAAAAGAAAATATGCTTATTGGCCAACTTAAACAGACTAATAACGCTCAATCAACCCCCGCTTATTTCAATCAAGATAGCAGCGCATTAAAAAACGTAGCTGTAATAGGTGGCGGTATTGCCAGTAGCTGTATTTTATATAGCTTGGCAAAACGTGGCATAACAAGCCAATTATTCTGCCAAGATGAAAAGCCCGCTATGGGTGCATCGCATAATGTGCAAGGCGCTATTTACCCTCACCTACAAGCTAAAAACTCGCCGCACAGCGAATTGTTTGCACATAGTTTTTTATACGCCAAACGCCTATATAACAATTTACTTAGCAGCGGTTTTAATTTTGATTACGATTGGTGCGGCGTATTACAACACGCAGTAAAAAAACCTCTCGCTGATAAGCACGAAAACTTAGCACAAAAGCAACTGTGGCCAACCCAGCTAATGCGTAACGTAACCGCAGAGCAAGGCGATGAAATAGCCGGCGTAACGACAGGTTATTCAGGCGTGTTTTTTGAACAAGGCGGCTGGGTTAACCCGCCACAATTAGTAAACGCTATGCTAAGCGCTGCAAATAGCATAAGCCCATTTAAAAGCCTATTTAACTGCAATATAAAGCAGCTTAAAAAAACTGATAGCGGTTGGTTTTTATTAACGAATAATGAGCTGTTAGGCCCTTTTAGCGATGTAATTATTTGTGCAGGCGAGCACAGCGATGCATTTGAGCAAACAAAAGCGCTGCCAATAGTAGGCGTTCGCGGTCAGGTTTCACATATTGAGGCAAGTGAGCAATCACGCAAACTTAAAACAGTGCTATGCCATAAAGGGTATTTTACACCGGCTTATTTAGATCATCACTGTATGGGTGCCACATTTGAAAAAAACACTAAAAGCCGCCAGGTTACAGCGCTCGACAACCAATTAAACCAAGAGCAACTACTTAGCTTTTATCAGCAAAGTGAATTTGCCTCCACTCTTGGCAATATAACCTCGGCAAAAGCGGCTGTTCGCTGCACATTTATAGATCACCTACCAATGGCAGGGCAATGGTGCGAGCAAAGTGATTACACTATGGCTTTTGCTAATCTACGTTTAGGTAAACGCTATCGGTACGAGCAACTTAATAAACCACAACAAGGCCTGCATATCTTTACCGGTTTTGGTGCTCGCGCGTTGTGTAGCGCACCGCTAAGTGCAGACCACCTCGTAAGTTGTTTAAATAACGAACCCCGCCCATTAAGCGAACGTGTAAGCCAAGCGATTCATCCTGCACGATTTATAGTGCGAGACTTAATTCGTAATAAAATTTAAATGACATTGGTGCTTATTCAGGTAAAATAAGTACCAATAAAAGGAATTTATTACTCAAAGGACTCTAATGAAAACTTTAGCATGTTTAATCATATTGCTATGCACTCTATCGTTTAACGTACTCAGCCAAAACGTCACTGAAATCCCACTTCCTGAAGAGTTTGTTACAACGATGGACGTAGCAAGCGAATACCCAATAGTACGTACTGGTTATTTAACCGATTCAATTTCTGATATCACTCGCTTTTATCAGCAAAAATTAGGTGAACCTTTAAAAACAAATGGCAATAGTACATATCGCACTTTGTTTTATAATTACCAAGAACGTAAAGTCCGTATTAGTCTATACCGCCGTAGTTATGTGACCGAAGTGAGTATAATGATTGACTAAAATGTTCTAAAGAACGCGATAAAAACAACTAATTTTAATGCTCAGTTAAGCATCGTATTTTTATTAAAGTATTTTTTGAAATTAGCTCATTTAAACTCATTTTTACCCTTTAAAAATTATCCCCTACCCCAAGGTCTGTTTGTAAGCACATTACTTTTACTATTTATTGGAAGGAGTTAATTATGAGTAAGACCCTAATTATTGGCGCAAGCGGACAAATAGGTAAAATGACAACTGAGCTACTTTTAGAAAATGAGCAAAATGTTGTGGCATTAGTGCGCGACAAAAATAAGTTAAGCGATTTAAACAGCTCTTTTTTAACTATTGTTGAGCAAGATCTTGAAGGCGATTTTGGCGATGCAATGAAAGGCTGTGACCAAGTAATTTTTGCTGCTGGTTCTGGTGGAAGTACAGGCGATGATAAAACTGTACTCATTGATTTATGGGCTGCAACAAAAGCAGCTACATTTGCAAAAGAGCACGGCGTTAATCACTTTATTATGGTCAGTTCAATTGGTGCAGACGATCCAGATTCGATTCAAGGTGATTTAAAACCTTACTTAGTAGCAAAACACATGGCCGACGAGCACTTAATAAATAGTGGCTTAAATTACACTATTGTTCGCCCAGGTACATTGACTGACGAAAGCGCATCAATGCAAGTAACAACGCAGCGACCAAGTGACCGCTCAAAAGCTAAAATTAGCCGCGAAAACGTAGCCAATGCTTTATTACATATTGCGACTAACTCATTTATTAGCAATCGAATTTTTGAGTTATTTGATGGCGACAAGCCAATTAAAGCCGCTGTTAAATAAGCTTTAATACCAATTTAATTAAACATATGAACAATTATTACAAAGAATATGTAATTCATCGATAAGGCAAAAAATTACAGTATAGTCGCTCTATATCAGTAACTTTTTGGCGCAATGAATTATTTAATCCGCTTAAATAATTTATGTTTAATAAAATTAAATTTACTCCACTAAGCAAATTAGTGGAGTAATATTTTTATACCTTGCCAACCAAGTTGTAGCGTTAATAACGTTAAAACTATCCTAAAAATATGCTTAAATTTATCCCCAGACATCCTTTTAAGTAATTTAATTCCGAACCAAGTTCCTACTGCGCCACTTATTACCATGGCAATTACAAGCGGTATCCATTGCCAAAAACTAAAGCCAACAGCGCCATAAATTATCGCTTTTAATAAATGCTGCACACTCATAATGCTCGAAAACGTTGCCGTAAATTTTAACTTTTCATAGTTATTTATATATAAACAGCTACCAACTAATGGGCCACTTGCCCCCACAAACATAGAAATAAAAGTAGTAATGCAACCCGCGACCATACGCCACACCTTAGAGGTTAATTTTATAGGTGGCGTTTTACCCCACAGTAAATAAATAACAAAAATAGCGACCACGAACTTCATTGCATCAAGCGATATATCATTAATTACAAAACTAGATAACCCCGCCCCTACTAAGCCGCCTAACGCAAAATATACAAACATGCTTTTATCAATATGCTTAAAGCTGAGTAAAAACCTATTTGCATTAGAGCCAAGCTGTACTAAACCATGCACAGGCACAACAACTGCCATTGGCATAAACGACGCCATAACAACAAGCAGCATTAATCCGCCACCAGCACCAAATGCAGCAGATATAAAAGAAGTAAAGCCAGCGGTGATCATTAACAATAAAAACAAAAATAAAGACATGCTGTCAGGAAATAAAAAATCCATAAAACTCCACTGCCTATTTAAGTACTTTCAAGTCGCAGTATTTAATAGTAAAAAAGGTACTAAACACATTTATAGCAACTTTATCAGCCTCTATCTCGTGCTATGTACTATGTTGCGTTGTTTTTGCACTTTGTTTGCACATTTAACAAATATTATACATTCAACTTCATTACCGGATATTTTTGATGAGAAGAATTAACACACCAATTTTGACACCGCTTGCAGTGTGTATACTTGCACTGGGTTTAGCTGCCTGTAACGGTAGCGATGCTGAAAGTACCGTCGTAACTGAAACAACCACCGATGAGGGAACTACAACAGATACTTCAACCGATTTTGTTGTAGAAGTCGACCCTTTTAACTTTGAAAGCGATGCGCTCATTTCATCAATTACCACTCAAACATGTACGCTAAGTAATGGCGATGAAGCCTCATGCTACAAAATTGATATTGCCGGTGCGCCTTCAAATTACGAGATTGGTGTATTTTGCCCTCAAAATATCACCTCAACAGCTGACGAAGCCGGTATTTGGTTTGACGGCACCGGTGAGGTTTACGATATAACCGGAGACTTTATTTTAAATCTACCTACATTATATAACGATAGTCATTGGCAGCTATACGACGAAGGTACAGGCCTTGTAAATGTAACCGACACACAAGAATCGTGTGATGGCGCTGCACGTCCAAACGTAGAAGAACAATACCAAAACCACTGCGTAGAATGCTCTATTGATTATGTTGATGGCGGTATATCAGAATCATTTTTAATTCCAATAACGCCTGTTGCAACCACTCAAAATAGCAGTATTGGTAACGCCAATGTAGGTGTTGCTCTCAATGGTGTTGTACTTGCTGCACCCGCGCCTGTTGAGGCTATTTTAGGCGCATACACTATTGCAGCCTTTGATGATTGCGCTGGCCATATTAACTTAGTAGCAGGTTATCACTACCACGGTGAAGCAGGTTGTAGCCAAACACAAATTCAATCAGACGGTCATGCCGCCATGATGGGTTATGCACTCGATGGATTTGGTATATTTGGCATGCTTAACGAAGATGGATTAGAACCCACTGATTTAGACGAATGTAGAGGCCACACCGACGATACACGCGGATACCACTACCATGCAGCCGATGTATCTGAAAACATGTTTATTGGTTGTTTTAAAGGTGCTACCGCAAGATAACTCGCATTCTGGCCAAACAATTAACTGAGATACTAATGAAAATATTTAACGTGATAAAAGCACTAACCACTGGCTTTTTAATTGCTGCCTCATGCTCAGCGCTAAGTCATGCAGGCCACGGCTCAAATGCGCCTTGGGAAGCATGTGAAGCAAAAGCCATTAATGAAGATTGCAGCTACACAAGCCATGATAGAAAAGCGACAGGCACATGCCAAGCAATGAACAAAGTACTTATGTGCGTTCGAAATAAACCACTTGAAACATTAATAGACAAAGCAACCCAACCAGCAAGTGATCAAAAGCAATCTGTAAAATCACTCGCTAAACGATAAAGTAACAGCTACACGCCAAAGCCTTAACGCTGTTTGTTAAGGCTTTTTTAATCGCAAATCATTAGAAAGCATACCCTTTATCTGTTAAGTTAGCTTTGTGTATCAAATAATAAAAATAAAATTCCAAAAATGGAATTACACAAGCAAGGTACTAACGTGAGCGCTACATTTAAAATTGTTTTTAATGGTCAGTTATATCAAAATACTGACCTTACCTCTGCCCAAGAACAACTCAGCCAACTTCTTAATATTCCTCATAATATTGTTGTTCAGTTATTTGATGGAAAAGCTTACGCTTTAAAAAAAGACTTATCGAGTATTGATGCTGTTAAAACAGAATCCTCACTTAAAAAGCTAGGTTTGATTACTAAAGTAGAACCTCAACTCATTACTGTAATCTCTCAATCTCAAAATAATCAAATAGCACTCACTGAGCACAGTAAAAATACAGATAAACACATTAGTGAAAGTACTAACGACAAAAGTATCTCAATACAAAATGAACGCCTAGATACAGACGAAGCCCCAAATACAGCTGCAGCTATTAAGCAAAGTTATAATAAATATAAACTACTGCGTAACACTTTAAAAAGCGCATTGTACTTTTGCTATTGCGCACTTTGTATTATTACCTTAGTAGGCGTAGTGATCAGTGTTAATGCACTTAAAAACAACTTTGGCACTCTAAATAACACAACTACAAACAACTTAAGTTACCAAAACTATAAACAATATTTGATTGATCAAAATAGCCTAAATCAACCAACACAAAAAGTAACAAACGAGCGAACAGCTAACCCTACACAGCAAAAAAGTAATGAATACTTTAGTCGCTTTTCATCGCTAATAAATAGCTACGCGCAAAGTACAGGACAAGCTGATATAAAAACGATGGGGGGTGACAAATTACAACAGCACCTACAAGAAATAGACGACCTAGGCCCTAAAAATGAATTTTGGCAGCAACTGATACAACTTTCAAAAAGCTTAGATAACGATAAGCACGCAATAGGGATGCTAAACAATACTGATCCCGCCAAAGTACAATGGATAAACGCGGTAGATTGGATCAGCCAAAGCTATATTAGGCAACATCAAAACTCGCAAACTACAAACAACTCTCCTGTCACCACCGATGAGCCAAGTAACCCCATACTTAACCTAACGTTGTTAATAAGTATGCTGTCGTTATTTAGCCTGTTTGTGATTGCAATAAAAATGAAGCTACGCGCTATAAGACATTCTTAAACTTTATTTTATAAATTCCATAAAAAAACCCGCAAATTTGGATTAACAAATTTGCGGGTTTCTTATGGTTTTCGAATAACGAGTTCAAAAACCTTTATTGGTGGAGCTGGGGGGATTTGAACCCCCGTCCGAAAAGCCTCGACCGTCGGTACTACATGTTTAGTATTGTCATTTAATTAACCTTTAAGTCCCGGACAAACACGGTAAATAAAGGCGAGGCCGCTTAGTTTTAGCGCTTCAACCCCGGCCAGGGTTTCCGTCGCGATCAGGTGTTAGGGTGACACTCCAAAATCCAGTCCACAAGAATACATGGAAGGAGCGCTAGCCAGCCTAAGCTGCTAGAGAGTAGTTATCGTCGTTTGCGATTACTTTAGGTTGCGGCTGTTTAACGAGGCAAACCGCACCTCGACATGCACCTTGGGCTTCTTGAATTCCGTCGAATCCTAATCAGCCCCTGAATTAGTAACTCAATTCAGAGCGTGCAAACAGTATAACTGAGTAAAGTACTGATACTCAAGGCCTAGTAACGCTTTATTTTAATTGCATGTGCCAATCGCGCATTAAGTAACCAAAATTTAGTTTGTGCAAGCCTATATAAACATTTACTTAACAATGTGTTTAACCTGTGTTCAAATGAGGAGTTAAGGTTTTTGCTATTTCTAAACCTTTAGTTGTAAAAAATAAAAATAATAACAGGCATAGAGTAGGGAATTAATAAATGTCGGTTTTTTCATTTGATAAAAGTACAGGGTTTGTCTCTTTAGAAAGTCACCCTATTGATAGTGGTTTTCCTGTTACAAGTACTCAGTTAACGCAAATGCTAGAGCAATCTGAGTTTAGTGAGTACGAAGCTGTCATTGCCAATATTGGAAAGCTTTTTGCGCCAACTAAAAATTATCAGGAAGTATCGCTTGTCGTTGCTAGAGCTGTAGGTGCGTCGCTTATCATTAATATTGATGAAAAAAACATGGTCGCAGAAGCAACATTAACTACCGCTAAAGGTGGCGCACTTTTGTCTATGGAAGGCGCGCAAAAAGCACTTGCTGATGCAGGTGTTAAAAAAGGAATAAGTCCTCGTGCGCTTGATACCTTTTTGGGCCAGCAGTTTGAGCAACCAGCAGGAAGCTCTTACAGTGCCATAATTGCACATGGGCGCAATCCAAAAGAAGGCAGCGATGCCAAATTTGTACGTTTATGCTCAACAGCTCAAGACCGAGTACTTAGCCCACAAGCTAAAGAAGGCGGTAAGGTTGATATGAAAAACCTTGGCGCTATTATCACCGTAAAACCTGGCACTCCCTTAATGCAGCGTATTGCAGCTACACCTGGAGAAGAAGGCTATACGGTATTTGGCGATTCAATTAGTGCAAAACCAGGTAAAGATCACCAACTCCAGCCTTTCGAAGGTACAAAAGTAGATCCTAATAATCCTAATATGCTTATTGCCGACTGCAAAGGTGTGCCCGTTGCCCTACCCCGTGGTATGCGTGTAGATGACGTTTTATGCTTTGATAACGTAGATGTAAGTACAGGCCATGTTGATTTTGATGGTAGCGTAATTATTACTGGTGATATTAAAGACGGCATGCGTGTAAAAGCCAACGGTGATATTACGGTACTTGGTTTTGTAGAATCAGGAACTGTTGAAAGTAAAAGTGCGGTAACCATAATGCTTGGCGCAATTGGCCGAAAACGTGAAGGCGAGGAAGCATTTACGTGCTGTATAACCGCTCAGCGAACTATTTCGATTGGTTATGCCCAGTACTGCAACATTAAATCCGAACAAGATTTATTTATTGAACGCCAAGCTCTGCATTGTGATTTAAGTGCTAGGCGATTAATACGTGTAGGCAAAGCAAATGACCCGCGAGGTAAAATTATTGGCGGTAATATTTTAGATGCTATGCGCATTGAAACGGGTGAACTAGGCGCGCCAGCCGGTACTAAAACACGCGTATTTTTAGCGCAGCTCTGGTTTGAGCTTCGCCAAAAGCAAATACAAATCACCGATTTTGAAAAAGTACTTGCGACTAAAGTAACCGCTTTACAACAGGCTCGTGAAAAAGCGAGTAAAATTGCGGGGGCTGCTCAGCGCCAGCAATTCATGAATAAAATAACTGAAAATGAAAAGCATATAAAAATACGCTCTGCGCATATTCATCGTCAAAAACTACTTATTAAGCAAAAAATAGTGCAATTACTTGCCAGTAGCCGTTTAAAAGTAAATGAATTAATGCACCCTGGTGTGGAGCTTAAAATAGCGAAAGATTCTAAACAATTTTCGCGTATTTACCCGCCCCACCTAGTTAAGCTAACTGAGGGTAAAATTACTCAGACGTTTTAGCGTCTTCGTCATTTTTTGTTTCAGTTTCAGTTTCAGTTTCAGCGTCGCAATCATCTAGCGGCGCTAATGGCCAACCACCTAATTGCTGCCAGCGGTTTACTATTAAACAATAAAGCTCAGCTGTACGTTCTGTGTCGTAAAGCGCTGAATGCGCTTGGCTGTTATCAAACTCGATACCAGCCGCTCTACATGCTTTTGCTAATACAGTTTGCCCTAACGCTAAACCTGCTAAAGACGTTGTATCGAAGCTTACAAACGGGTGAAATGGCGTACGCTTAATGTTATTACGCTCTATTGCTGCATTTAAAAAGCCATGATCGAATGCGGCATTATGCGCCACAATAACTGAGCGTTGGCACCCAGCAGCCTTTTGCGCTTTGCGTACTACTTTACATATTTCTTTAATTACTTCATCTTCAGGTACTGCGCCACGTAATGGTGAAAACGGGTCTATACCATTAAAGTCGATGGCGGCTTGTTCTATATTAGCGCCTTCGAATGGCTGAACATGAAAATGAACAGTATGATCTATGCTGAGCAATCCTTCGTCATCCATTTTTAAAACAGAGGCTGCTATTTCTAGTAAGGCGTCTGTTTCTTTGTTAAAACCTGCAGTTTCAACATCAATAACAACAGGAAAAAATCCACGAAAGCGTTTTGCGAAAGGTGTTTGCTCAGTATTTGCCATAGTCTTCTTTGTTTATACGTGTAAGCTGACTATTATGTCAAAATTGATGCCCCCTAGGCTAGGGGATTTAAGTATTTATTGCTTTAAAATTGTAGGCACATAACTTGCTTTAACTTATAAGTTAGTTACGTAGAGAATAAACTAATCATTGCAGTCGTTAATTTGCCAAATTATTGGCATTCCCGGATAGCTGGAGAGCACCATGAAGTATAAGTTGTTATTTATTAGCCTTAGTATAAGTGCGGTGCTTTACAGTACTCACTCGCAAGCCGCTATGCGCCAATACACAGCAACCCAAGACAACTCCAACTGGGAAGTCGTTAAAACAACGCGCTTACAATGCCAATTAAATCATGAAGTTCCTTATTACGGCGAAGCTATTTTTAAAGCTTCAGCAAGTAAAAATAAAAACTTAACATTTAATTTAGATATGGTTGTACGCCCAGATAACTACGCAATTGCAGGTTTAAAAGCAGTGCCACCTACATGGCGTGCAGGATTGCCCGCTCGCGATATTGCAAACATGAAATTACTTAAAAAGTTTGATGGCGAGCTAGGCAATAAAACCGCATGGGAAATGCTTACCGAGCTTGAAAAAGGCTACTACCCTACTTTTTATTATCAAGACTGGCAAAACAGTGCCGATAAAATTGCCGTTGGTATATCGAGCGTAAACTTTAAACAAGCTTACTGGGCTTTTTTACAATGCCGGGATGAGCTACTCCCTTACAGCTTTGAAGATATTTCGTTTACTGTAATGAACTATCAATCTAACAGCAGTAAATTAACTAAATCGTCGCAACAACGTCTTGATAAAATTGCTGAGTATTTAAAAAATGATTCAAGCATAGAGTCCATTAGTATTGACTCATACACCGATAGCTATGGCGGACGCTGGAATAACTTAGATTTATCGCGCAAGCGCGCCAAAACTATAAAAGATTATATGGTGAGCTTAGGTGTTGATGAAGCCAAAGTACAAACAACCGGTTTAGGTGAAAAACGCTTTGTTGATAATAACGATAACATTTTAAGCCGAGACAAAAACCGTCGTTTAATTATTCAAATAGAAAAAATGTAGTAAAGCTAATTTGTGTTTACTTTTTTTCGCTTTAAAAATTTATCACCAAATTGAAAAAAACCTAGACTAATTAAAATAATAACCGCACCAATTATTAACTCTTGGCTTAGTGACTCATTGTTTAGCCAAGCTCCCAAACCTAGCGCAAAGCTAGGAGTTATAAGAGTAGTAAGCGATACCGTACTTGCATTAAGGTTTTGCAGTACATGAAAATATGCCAAGGCCCCTACTAAAGATCCAAATATTCCTAGATAACCAATTGCCCATAATGATTTTGCACTCCAGTTTTGTATATGTAATTCACCATCTAATAACCACCACGCAATAAAAAAGAGTGGAGTTACAAAAACCAATGCACCAAATGTTGTGGCCATTGGATGAATCGCAATCTGTACACGCTTAATCATCACACCACTTAAACTAAAAAAGCAGACCGCCATAAACACATAAAGTAACCCGAGCCCCTGAGTTTGCGAGTTTTGTACTTGGTTATAGCTAACAAAATATAAGCCTATTAAGGCGCACGCTAACGCAATTAATTTAATCGGGCTAAATTTAGGCTCATTTAATAACTGCTGAGCAAGTAACCCCGAAAAAATAGGTGCAAGGCCAAACATAAGCGAAATAATACCAGAAGGGACTGTTTTAGCTGCCATATAGCTCAACAACATACCGCCAAAAATACCTATACTCGAATAAAAATAAAGTAAGCATGCATTTTTGCTCCAAGGCACTCTAATATTTGTAATAGCAACAATTAAGCCGCCCAACAATAACCCCACCAGCATCCGCATTAACACTGCAAGTGTTGGCGATACAGTGTCACTACTCCACACTATACCCAGTGGTGTAGTAGACCATATAAGAACCATTAAAAAATACGATACTCTAACTGGCACGTGCCATCCCTACGCTTTATATGAATGAATAAAACAAAGAATAAATTATACGCTCACCACCGTGTTTTAGTACTTTTTAAACGCTAAAGCCCTTAATAAATACAGTTGTAAATTGTAAGTTACATTTTAATAATGCTCTTTTATTACAAAACTATTTGAGATTTGAGTAACTAGTTATATGGTGCATCAATATTAATAATAATTAAGGTAATTAAGTGCTTAAAAATAAAACAACTGGAAGCATGTTAATTGTTGCAGGCACCACTATTGGTGCGGGTATGTTGGCATTGCCAATTGCATCTGCCGGGCTTGGGTTTAGTACTGCACTTGCATTAATAATTGCTAGCTGGTTACTAATGACCTACACCGCACTACTCATGTTAGAGCTACACCAATATGCACCACGCGATGCAACATTAAATACATTGGCTAAATTATGGCTTGGAAAGCGCGGACAATACATCGCGAATTTTTCGATGATTTTTTTATTTTATGCTTTATGCGCTGCTTATATTGCAGGTGGTGGTGCACAACTTCAAGCGCGTATAAATATAGGCTTTGATGTAGATATAGCCCCACAGTTTGGCTCTGTGATCCTCGCTGTTATTATTGCAAGTGTGGTAACACTAGGCACTAGCAAGGTAGATAAACTAAATAGAGTGTTATTTACAATAAAAATTATTGTATTAGTTAGTTTGTTTTACATGCTTACCCCTTATGTACAAGGTAAGCACTTATTAGAGATGCCCGTAGAGCAAGGATTAATCCTTTCGGCTATACCGGTTATATTTACTTCGTTTGGTTTTCATGGCTCTATCCCTTCTATTGTTAAATATGTTGGTGTAGAAATAAAAGTACTGCGCAAAGTAATGATTGCTGGAGCCGCCCTACCTTTAGTTATTTATATTTTTTGGCAACTACTTAGCCAAGGTATTATGAGTCAAACTGATTTACTCAACAGCGAAGGTCTTAATGGGTTTGTATCTAGCGTGGCTAGTATTGCGCATAACCCAAGTGTGGCAACGGCCGTTAAGTTATTTGCTGATTTAGCACTTGCGACATCATTTTTAGGGGTGAGCTTAGGGTTATTTGATTTTTTTGCTGATGCATTTAAAAAGGGTGACAATAAAACAGACCGAATTAAAACGGCTTTAATTACGTTTATTCCGCCACTTGGCTTTGCATTGTTTTATCCTCAGGGCTTTATTATGGCCTTAGGTTACGCAGCAATAGCACTTGTTGTACTGGCAATATTTTTGCCTGTAGCAATGGTTTATAAACAGCGTACAACATCAAATAAAACAGGTTACCAAGTTAAAAGTGGGAATGTTGGGCTTGGTATAGCAGCTATATGTGGCATCACTATTATTGCTGCGCAGTTTATGCAAATGGCGGGACTTATTCCTGCTATCGGTTAAAGGTTGCTGCTGATTGTTTAAATTTAGATAATAAAAAACCGCACATCATTAGTACTGATGTGCGGTTTTTTTATTAACTGCGTTTATTTACAAACGTCAGCTACAGCATTTGAAAAGTATTCAATATTTGAATGACTAACACCTGCAACATTTACGCGGCTAGAGCCAACTATGTAAATGCCGTATTCTTTTTGTAGGCGAGCAATTTGCTCTTTATTAATACCTAAGAAAGAAAACATACCGTTTTGGCGTTCAATAAATGAGAAGTCTTGAGCAATATCTTTAGTTGCTAAGCTTTCTTTAATTAAGCTACGTAAGCCATTTATACGACTACGCATTTCATCAAGCTCAGAGTGCCACAATTGTGTAAGCTCTGTACTGCTTAAAATAGTATTAACAATGTCAGCACCATGCGCTGGCGGCATTGAGTAAATACTACGCACAACGCTTAGCATTACAGAGTTTGAAATATCTGCTGTTGCGCTGTCTTTTGCAATTAGTGAACATGCACCAATACGCTCGCGGTATAAGCCAAAGTTTTTAGAACATGAAGAACAAATAATTAGCTCTTCTACTGCATCGGCTAAAATACGTAAGCCACGTGCATCTTCTTCAAGTGAAGCGCCAAAGCCTTGGTATGCAATATCAACAAGTGGTGTAAAGCCAACTTCTTTTGCCAGTTCGGCAACCGTGTTCCACTGTGTTTCGTTTAAATCCATACCGCTTGGGTTATGACAACATGCATGCAGTAAAACCACATCACCTTTAGGCACTTGTTTAAGTGTGTTGATCATTTCATCAAACAATAAATCTTTATTTTCGTAATCGTAATATGGGTATTCTTTTACTGTTAAGCCTGCAGCTTCAAACAAGCTAATATGGTTAGCCCATGTTGGGTTAGTTACCCAAACAGTCGCGTCTGTATTACAACGCTTAATAAATTCAGCTGCAACACGAAGTGCACCCGTACCACCAGGAGCTTGCGCGGTACGTACGCGGTTAGCTAGTAATACTTGATGCTCACCTAATAGTAACTGCTCCATTTTTTGGCAGTAATCTAAATTACCCGCTAAACCAATGTAAGATTTGCTCATTTCGTTTTCAAGACGAAACGCTTCAGCTTTTTTAACCGCTTTAAGAATCGGTGTATTGCCTTGCTCATCTTTGTAGACACCTACACCTAAATCAATTTTATTAGGGTTTGTATCTTGTTTATAGGCCGCCATAAGGCCAAGAATAGGATCTGTTGGTAATGGTTTTAATACTGAGAACATTGGCTATCTCTTATCGTTATTTAGGGGTTAGCTGTTAAGCTAAGCTTAACATAAAAGCACATCATATTGACTAGCGTTATTTACACTAGAAAGTGAGGAATTTTAATACAACATGCAATTAAAACGGCAAGTGTCTTTTCATCAAAAAAATCATTTTTAAAGGCTTCTGCATCTACAATACCAACACATTCATTTTGTGCATTAAATAAAGGTAGGCAGGTTTCTGATTTAACTTTAGGATCGCATGTGTAGTATTCACCACCTTGTGATAAATACGCTTCAACGTTATTAATAATGCGACCTTGATGAGATAGCGCAACTTGTACGTTATTACTCCCTGCTGCAAATGCTTGCGTTAAAGGAAACAACGGGCGACTAGGCGCACCATGATAAGCTAATTTTAACAGTTGCTTACCTTCACTTGTATTAGTTGATTGATAAATACCATACCAATCAACGCCTGTTTGCTGTTCGATGTAGCTTACAATACTTTGTAAATTAGCTAACTTAAGTTGTGTTTGCTCATCACCTTTAAGATAGTCAGTTAATTTGAATGGCTCATCTTGTAAGTAACCAAATAAACTACACGCTCCGCCCTCGCCAAGCTCAGGTATTTGATACTCCCAACGCACATCAGGTAAAGTTGAGTTTGTAAGATGCAGATCAAGCTTTTCAAGCTCTGTTGCAATCAAAGTAGGATTAGCACTTAATTGTGCTTGTTTTAGGTAAGAAGAAATCATTTGGCCATCCATACATCTAAAGTTTCGAGAATAATAGCATGGATATTTTTACAGAGCTAGCTCAACTTGTAGCACATTTCAACTTGGTTACCACTGGCGTTATAAGTAACTTTTTCGGCTATTTCTTCTAATAAAGACACGCCTCTGCCAAATTCATTATTAACCTTTGACAACTCATCTTGCTTATTACTAAACCCTCGGCCTGAATCACAAATAATAAAATATAAACTGAGTGTGTCGGGGCAATAGCGCATATCAATAATAATCATGGCATCGGTAAGTTTAGCCAGAGCTGCTTCTCTTAATTCGTAATATCGAAAAAAACCATCTTCTTGTTTTTTAATTTCGGAGTTAAGCCCTAACAAACCATGATCAAGCGCATTGTTATAAGCCTCAGACAACAGTAAAAATATATTAGAACGATGAGCATTTAATCCCTCAACACTGCTCAAAATATTAACGACGTCGTAAACGGGGTCTGTTTTTTTTATTTGCTCTGAGTTTAAACTCAAAGATAAATTAAAAGCTAAAGTAGAAAATGCTTCTCGCTCTTGCTCCTCAGGAACTAAAGGCAGGCAGTTTAGTAAAACAATGCTTAAATCGTCTTGTTGTTTAGTACCATCTGCAAACTCAGTAACGTTAGCCACTATATCTTCACTACTAATCATCGACTTACTTTTTAAGGTTTGCAAAAAACGCTCTTCCCCAAAAAATATATCTTCTTTGTTTGCTGTTTCTATAATTCCGTCGGTTGCTAATACAAGGCGGGTATTACTATTTGTTTCAAAATGAATAACTTCATATTCAAATTCTTGTTCATCTAAAATCCCCAGCGCCATATGCTGTGATTCTAATGTTTGTTTTACATTACCGTCTTTATCTATTAGGTAGGCATCTGGCAGGCCGCCCATCCATGCAGAAACACTTTTACCTGATGCACTAAGCTCTATAATGGTCGCAGCACAAAACATATGCCCAGGTAATAAGTTGTACAATAGTGTATTTAGCTCACAGGCAATATCGTTAACCGCCATGCCCTTTTGTACCATAGTGTAAAACACACGAGAAACCGGTAATGCGCCAATTGCTGCTGCTAGGCCGTGGCCAGTAAAGTCCCCCAGCATGCAATACAAATTACCTATCGGGCTTTGGGCTACTAAAAACATATCGCCGTTAAACATAGAGGCAGGTGATAAATTAAAGTCGAGATACTCTTTAAATTTACCTTGGTTTTCTAGCGAATTATTAAAAATATGTTCAATTATTTCGTGTTCACGTTCAATTTGATTATGATGATATTCAAGCAATTTTTTTTGTTGATTGGCTTTTTTACTCAGCTCTCTGGTGCGGATATGTGCTTTAATTTTTGCATGCAGAATAACTTTTTCAAATGGTTTATGAATAAAGTCATCGCCGCCTACTGCAAGGCAGCGCTCAAAACTTGCTTGATCTTCTAAAGAGGTAATAAAAATAATAGGTAAGTAAACTTCGCTATACAGCTGCTTTATTTTTTCAGCGGCCTCAAAACCATCCATTACTGGCATTAAAACATCGAGTAGAACAACGTCTATTTGCTCTCTTTTAAGTACATTAAGTGCATCTAGCCCGTTATAAGCCACAGATATTTTATAGCCCTCTTGCTCAAGCATTTTACTTAGTAAAATGCGATTGAGCGCCTGGTCGTCAACAATCAACACATGTATCATTAGCTAATATCAAACTTTTTATCAAAACGTGAAATTTGTAGTATTTTTCTAAGCTGAGGTTGGCAATTGCTTATTTCGATGGTTTTCACTTGGCTATCAATGGTTTTTTTCATGTTGAGTAACATACCCAATGCTGAACTATCCATGTAGTCAGTCTCTCGTAAATCGATAATAACCTTTACTGTTTTTTCGCTCATTTGAGCATAAGCTTGGCGAAAGGATTGCACTAAATTAAAGTCAAACTTACCTTTAATTTGTATTGTTAATGTAGTGCCATCGACTGATTCATTCTTAGTTAAACTCATAGTAAACTCCAATAATATTTCCTTTGAACTAAATATAACCTGTTAAAAGTATTTAGCAAAAAGAAAAACACACAACTTCAAATTTGCTATCATTTACGTCAGTATTTAATTCATTTTCATCCATAAAGGCAAGATATGAGTGATAGTCACTTAGTATATTCAACAAGTACTGGTCGCATTGACCAGCCAAAACCAGAAAAAGAGTTAGACGCTAAGATTTTTAAAGATGGTTTTATTCGTATTGAACGCCAAACAAAAGGGCGTAAAGGCAAAGGCGTAATGCTCGTTGTGGGCATTGATCCAAAAGATCACGATTTAAAAAAGTTAGCTAAAACTATAAAAAGCAAAATGGGCCAAGGCGGCGCAGTAAAAGAAGGCATTATAGAAGTACAAGGCGATGACCGAGATAAATTAAAAGCCATTTTAGAAGCGTTGAAGTTTAAAGTGAAAATTGCGGGTGGTTAACCCGCAATTTTATTAACTATCCACTTCGCTATTTGAAAGCTCACTTAACCTTTCATACAGTTTTGGTAAGTCGTGTTCAGCAATTGGCTTACTAAAGTAATAGCCTTGTACAATGAAGCAATTATTATTTTGTAAAAATTGCATTTGTTCTATTGTCTCAACCCCTTCAGCGACCACATCGAGCTTTAACTTTTGCGCCATGGCAATAATAGCGGCAGTAATTTCCATATCATTTGTATCATCGGGGATATCTTTAACAAATGAACGGTCAATTTTCAATATATCGACCGGGAATCGTTTTAGGTAACTAAGTGACGAGTAGCCTGTACCAAAGTCATCAATCGAAATTGATATACCTAACGCCTTAAGTTCGTGAAGTTGAGTAATAGCAGCTTCTACATTACCCATTAACATGCTCTCGGTCAGCTCTAAATGAAGTCGCTTAGCTGAAACACCCGACCTAATTATCATTTTGCTCAGCGTTGAGACTAAGTTTGAGTCTTTAAACTGGCGAGCCGATAAGTTTATCGATATATTATTTTCTAGACCTTGCTTTGTTAATCTTACGGCAAAATCACAAGACTCTTGAAGCACCCATTCGCCTAATTCAACTATAAGGCCTGTTGCCTCTGCAATAGGGATAAACTTATCTGGAGGTATTGCGCCTTCAGTTGGGTGGAACCATCTTAATAACGCTTCGTAGCCAACGACCTGATGAGTACGACTGTCGACTTGAGGTTGGTAGTAAACTACAAACTGCTTTTCTTTGAGCCCTATACGCAGCTCATTTTCAATAAATAAACGCTCATTTGCGGCGGTGTTCAATTCTTGGCTATAAAAATGGAATGTATTACGCCCTTTTGCTTTAGCTTCATACATTGCTAAATCGGCATGTTTGAGTAACTGATCTTCCTCTAGGCTATCGTACGGAGCCATAGTTATACCAATACTAGCGCTCACTATAACTTCATTACTACCTAGCTTTATCGGTACATTTAGCGTTTTTTGAATGGTGTTAGCAACCTCTGTCGCATGCTCTTGGCTTTCTATACCACTAAGCAATACTGCAAATTCATCACCACCTAAGCGCGCTATGGTGTCCTCGGCTCGTAAACGTTTTTTAAGTCTGTTTGCCACTTCAATTAATAATTGATCGCCAGCATCGTGGCCTAATGTATCGTTAATACGTTTAAATTCGTCTAAATCAAAGTAAAACAATGCAAATGCATAATGTCCGCGTTCCGCCAATGCCATTGATTTTCGCAATTGCATTCTAAAGAACGTTCTGTTGGCAAGGCCTGTAAGTGTGTCAAAGTAAGCGAGTTGTTCCATTTTACGTTGGCTTTCTTTAACAAACGAAATATCTTGCGCCGATGCTACATAACTGGTTATTTCACCGCCCTCTTCACGAATTGGCGAAACACTTAAAGACACCCAAATTGGTTCTTTATTTAAGCCAGCAATTAACGTGTCGCCTCGCCAGTAATTACGGCTTCGTAAATCTATGTCTATATCTTCAACTAAAATAGACATCTCTGAGGCAATAATATTAAGTAATGGCGCTCGATTAAAATGACTTTCTGGGTAACCTGTCATTTCGAGCATTTTGGGGTTTACGTACTCAATGATAAAGTTTTCATCGGTGATCACAACACCGCTACCCGAGAACGCGACCGCTTTAGATAAACGATTTGCTGCTTTTTCAGCAATTTCTTTTTCTGTAATTCTTTGGTTTAAGCCATCAATAAGTTTACGGATTTCTACCGTCATGTCTCTAAATGAGCCATTAAGGGTACCAATCTCATCTTTGTTTTCTGGCGGAAACTCTGTTGTTAATTGACCTTTACCAAAGCTTGTTACTGCATAAACTAAAGTATGTAAACGGCGAAGTACTAGTTGATAAAGCGCCTGATGCAGCAACAAAGCAACGAGTACCGCATATAAAATAAAGAGTCCAAAAAACTTCAGTTTTAAATCTTGTAACGCAGATAACGTAGATGAACGTTTTTTATAAACCCCTATATACCAATCTAAATCATCAATCTTACGAATATTAATAATATGAGCTTCATCATTTTGTTCAAATGAATTTGCATATTCAGGTAACTTAACCGTAATTACATCGTCAATAATCGACTGCAGTTCTGAGTTTACAAATTCGTTAGTGGCAAGCGCTTTATTGTCACTACCGTAATCAGCTAACAAAGCTGGGTTTAGACTCGGATGCGCTAATAATTGCCCTTTACTATCAAACACAAGTAGGTGTTTTTCTTTATCACCAACAGGTAAAAACGAAATAAGTTTATTGAGAGAAATATCGCTCCCCGTCACACCTAAAAACTCATTATCAACATAAACCGGCACAAGCAAGCTTATAACCCACTTGCGCCAAACGTTATCATAATAAACTTTTGACCATGCAGGCTCTCGCTCTGACCTTAATGTACTTTTAATAGATTTATAAGTTGACCCATTCGTTACTCTAAAGTCAGCAGGTGCATTTAATGCCCAATTTGGTGGAGAAACACGAATAAAATCATCATCTGTTATTAAATAAAAATTAAAAAAGTCATGTACCAGAGTCGGAGAAATTATACGCCACAACATTTCAGAATCATTAAACAGGCGTTTGTAAAAAGGAGAGTAATTTTGCTGTGGTAAAAATGCGGCAGATAATCCGTCGGCAGAGGCACTTCGAATTGTGCCGTCGCTATTAAACTGTAACTGTGATTTATTGTTTAAATTAATTGGTGAATTTGATTGAAAAATCTGCTCTGTCACTACGTTATTAGCTTGCTGGGCAATATTTATTTTTGTTTTAATACGCTCATTAAATTGTTTTACTAATAAATCTGTCGAACTTTTTAATACCTCGTGTTCTTCAAATACAAGTTGTTTCTCTTCAGATTTAAGCATTAAGGCAGCCGCACATACCCCTGCTATTAAACAAATAGCAGATATAAGCAGTGAAAGTTTTACACTTAAAGAATTTAATCCAAAACGCGATGGAGGGCGTCTGTAAACCACGGGTCAACCTTAATTATTAATAATTGTTATTATTTGAACCAGTTAACGAAATATATCAGATCTGACTTCATATTTATAAATTATTTGTTAAATATCACTAAAAACTAATTATGATCAAATAAATAGCGTTCTGGACTTATTTAGCGCCGTATCGTTATTGACATTGTTAGCAACTCTCCATACATTAACCGCATGAACATATTTATCTCTCGCACTTTTTTTTCGTTTTTTAGCTTCTTTATATAGAAGAGGCTTCCCTGTTTGTGAGATAAAATCAATCGAATAGTAAAGCCTCCCAACCGGGAGGCTTTTTTGTTTTTGCTGTGTAATAACAGCTTACTTTTGGAATGAGGATACCAAAATGACAAATGATGTATTAAATGCCCTAAGACACGACATAAATGAAATAGATTCAGACTTACTCGTGTTATTAGCTAAACGCCGACGCATTAGCCACGGTGTGGTTGAATACAAAATTGCCAATAACAAGCCCATACGCGATGAAGCACGTGAACTCGCTCTTTTAGAAAAATTAATTGGTTATGGTAAATCGCTTGGTTTAGATGCTTATTACGTAAACAATGTTTTTCAAACTATTTTAGAAGACTCTGTTTTACACCAACAAGCAATGTTACAAAAAAATCTTAACCCAGATGCGCTCAGTGAAACACATCGTGTAACTTACTTGGGTGGTCAGGGTTCTTATAGCCAGCTAGCATGTCACAAATACTTTAGCCGTCGCCCTGGTAAGTTAGTTGAAATTGGCTGTACATCGTTTGACGAAATAACAGGTAAAGTAGAAAACGGACAAGCTGACTTTGGTTTACTCCCAATTGAAAATACTAGCTCTGGTAGTATTAACGAGGTGTTTGACTTATTACAGCACGCGCAAGTGTCTATTGTTGGAGAAGTGACTCACAGTGTAGAGCATTGTTTACTCGCAAACCCTGAAACGGAACTTAGCCAACTAACAAAAATATTTGCACACCCACAACCATTTGCACAGTGTAGCCGTTTCTTACAAGGCTTAGGTGACTTACAACACGAAACATGTGACTCAACGTCAAGTGCACTACAATCGGCATTAAGCACACCAAATAGTGCAGCAATTGGCTCTGCACAAGCAGGAAAGAACGTAGGGCTTGAGGTTATTAAATCAAACCTAGCTAATCAAAGCGAAAACCATAGCCGCTTTATTGTCGTTGCACGTAAGCCTCTACAAGTGTCTAACCAAATTCCAACTAAAACTAGTTTGATCATGTCGACAAAACAGCAAGCGGGCTCACTAGCCGATGCGTTAATGATTTTTAAACAGCATAAGATTAATTTAGTAAAACTTGAGTCGCGCCCAACTCCGGGTAATCCGTGGGAAGAAGTGTTTTATGTAGATCTTGAAGCAAACTTAGCTGATAAACAGGTAAAAGAAGCGTTAGAAGAACTCAAAGAGCACACTCAATATGTACGTATTTTAGGATGCTACCAAAGCGAATCATTACAGGCTGTAAGCGTTAATACTTAATAAAGATTTTATAACTAAAAAAGGGCCGATATCGGCCCTTTTTTAGTTATTTAGCAACTATTAGTCTAAAACCTTTGAATCATTGGCTTTGTTTAATAAGCTTCTACTTTGCGTTAAGAAGTGTTCTGTAGAGTCAGAAAAATACATTTTAGCATCAGCAAAAGAATCAATTAGCGCGGCTTTATCTCCCGCTTTTAATTTAGCTAATGTACTTGCAAAGGTATCTTGGTATTGTGCAAGTAAGTTCTCTACATCATCAAATTGTGCAAGCATAATATCCGAGTACAGCTCAGGCGACTGTGCAAACAAACGTCCTACCATCATTAACTCTAATTGATATATAGGTGACGAACAACTACGCAGCTCTTCTAACGTATGACTTTGTTTTGCTAAAAACTGCCCGTATACAAATGTCGTTAAGTGACGCATTACCTGAATAATTTGCATTGCTTCGTCGTGCTTCTTAGCTTCAAGCTCAACAAGCTGGCAACCCCATACTTGTAACTGCTGTAATAAGCCTTTTGCTGCTTGGTGCTCTCGCCCTTCACATACAACGACTGTTTGTTTTACCCAATGTGATATATCAGGCCCAAACATAGGGTGTAAACCAACAACGGGGCCGCTATGCACAGCTTTTAGTGCTTTAATAGGCGATTGCTTTACCGATGTAATATCGACGAGTAAACAGTCATCATCTAGTTTAGGTAGTTTAGTAACTACTGCGTCTAATGCATTAATAGGTACGCTAATCATTACCAGCTTGGCACCTTTTAAAATACTTTTCGCATCGTTTTGCTGCTCTTTATCTAAAATTTTAACGTCGTAACCTGAGCGAATAAACTGCTGTGCAAATAACTGCCCCATGGCACCTTGCCCACCCACAATAACAATTGGCGAAAGCTCTGGCGCTGCGCATGCAAGTTTTGCTTGTTGGTTTTGATATGCTTCTCGCATCATGCGTCTAAGTATGTCTTCAACGAGATCTGGGCTTACATTTTGATTTATTGCTTCTTGTCGTCTTGCTGCTAATAACTCTGCTTCACGATCCGGTGCATGTAAAGGCGCGCCTGTTTGTTGTTTTATCTCACCAATTTTTTGCGTAATACCATTACGTTTAGCAAGTAAGGCGACAAGTTGCGCGTCACATTCATCTATACCTTCTCTTAGCTGTGCTAAATCATTTATGTCAGCCACGTTCATACCACCTTAAAAAACCAAATAACGTAAATATAAATTTACATAAAAGTAAACTAATCAATACGATAAATACTAACAGGATCAGCTAACTGAGAAAAGGCTAAAGCGGAAATTTTACTGATGAGGGGTTGAGATTTGAGATTTGAGATTTGAGATTTGAGATTTGAGATTTGAGATTTGAGATTTGAGAAAATAATATTCTAAAACCAAAACGGGTTGCAACCCGAAGGATGCAACCCGTTTTTTGCGTTGATAAACAGCGCGTATTAGTTAAGTTTTTCTCTAATACGTGCAGATTTACCAGAACGCTCACGTAGATAGTAAAGCTTAGCACGGCGAACTGCACCGCGACGCTTAACTGTTACGCTATCAATAAGAGGGCTGTGCGTTTGGAATACACGCTCAACGCCTTCACCGTTCGAGATTTTACGAACTGTGAATGCTGAGTGAAGACCACGATTACGCTTAGCGATTACAACACCTTCAAAGGCCTGTAGACGCTCTTTAGCACCTTCTTTTACTTTTACCTGTACAACCACTGTATCACCAGGGCCGAATGCAGGTACGTCTGTTTTAAGCTGCTCATCTTCAAGCGCTTTAATAATATTTTGGTTTACTTTTGCCATTATGTTTCTCACTTTCCTAGGTGTAACTGTCTTCTAGCCACAAGCTTTTTGGTACTCTTGCTGAAATTTCGCGAGTAATACCGCTTGCTCCTCAGTCAGAGCTAGGTTATGCAACAAGTCAGGACGTCGTAACCAAGTTCTGCCTAATGACTGCATAAGCCGCCATTTTGCTATCTCTTGGTGGTTACCACTGAGTAATACAGCAGGAACCAGTTTGTCGTCCAATGTTTCTGGTCGTGTATAGTGTGGACAATCTAACAAGCCATCCGAAAACGAATCTTGTTCTGCTGACTGATTATGACCTAACACACCCGGCACTAATCGCGCTACTGCGTCAATTAATGTCATGGCAGGTAGTTCACCACCACTCAAAATAAAATCACCAATTGACCATTCTTCATCAACGTATGATTCTATTATTCTCTCATCTATACCTTCATAGCGACCGGCAATCAAAATCAGTTTTTTAGAGCTAGCGAGTTCGCTAGCGCCTTGCTGATCAAGTTTGCGCCCTTGCGGGGACATATAAATTACTTTAGCACCATCACCAGCTGCTTTTTTAGCTTCGGCAATCGCTTTTTTTAATGGCTCAACCATCATTAACATACCCGGTCCGCCCCCGTAAGGACGGTCATCTACGGTTCTATGCTTATCTAAAGCGTAGTCTCGCGGATTCCAGCAGTTAAAATCAATTAAGCCACTTTTTACTGCGCGACCGGTAACACCTTGGTCTGTAATAGCGTCAAACATGTCTGGAAAAAGGCTTATCACCCCTACCCATAATGAACTAGTTTGCGTCATTAAAAACCAGGATCCCAGTCTACGGTAATTTCTCTTGCGTCGTATTTAACGTCTTTAATAACTGAATCAGTTAAAAAAGGAATTAAACGCTCAGCTTGACCAAATGCATCTTTACTGTTTGCTTTCACAACCAGTACGTCATTTGATCCTGTCTCCATCAGGTCATCAACAATGCCTAAGCTATAACCTTTATCGGTTACAACAGACATGCCAATGAGATCTCGCCAATAAAACTCACCTTGCGGGAGTTCTGGTAAATGCGCTGAATCCATTGAGATTTCAGCATGGGTATAAGCCATTGCTTCGTCTCGGTCGTTTACCTGCGCAAATTTAGCGATAAAGCCTTTGTTGTGGCGACGCCAGTCGACCACTTCTAAGGACTGCCATTTACCTTGCTGCCCTATCAACCACGGGCTGAAATCGAAGATCCCTACGGGATCATCAGTAAATGAATGTACCTTAAGCCAGCCCTTTATACCATATGGGGCACCGAGCTTTCCTACGACAATTATTGATGAGGTGTTCTCTTGACTCATGGTTACACTTACGCCTATTAAGCCGCTTTACGAGCGTCTTTTACTAACTTAGCTACGCGATCTGAAAGAGATGCGCCCTGACCTACCCAGTGTTCAACACGTGGTAAATCTAAACGAATTTTTTCTTCTTGACCTGAAGCAATTGGGTTAAAAAAGCCTACTTTCTCGATGAAGCGACCGTCACGCGAGAAACGGCTATCCGCAACCACAATTTGATAGAAAGGGCGTTTTTTAGCGCCACCACGTTGCAAACGAATAGTTACCATACCGTCCTCTATAAAGATTGACTGTTTTCATTAATAAGATTTACTCCCCAGAATGGGGAGCTGGGGAATTGTACGAGTTTTTGGCAATAACGCAAGTAAGAAGTGAAGCAAAAAGGCAGTTTAGTAGGTTAAACCGTGATCTCAACGACAAATCAAGGTTAAAGGTGCATTACATGCATAATTTATTCAACAAAAAAGGAGCTATTTGCTCCTTTAAATATGATTCGCTATTATTTTAAAAAGTAACTTAATGGTACTTTTTAAAATTTAGGACCGCCGCCGCCCATCATTCCAGGTGGTAACATGCCTTTCATACCGCGCATCATTTTAGTCATGCCGCCTTTACCTTTCATCTTTTTCATCATTTTTTGCATTTGCGTAAACTGCTTAAGCAACTTATTAATCTCTTGTACTTGTGTACCAGAGCCTGCTGCGATGCGTTTTTTACGCGAACCTTTAATGATTTCTGGGCGTGCGCGCTCTTTTTTGGTCATTGAGCTAATAATAGCTTCCATTTGGATAAATGTTTTATCACCCATTTGACCTTTAACAGCATCTGGTAAGTTAGACATACCAGGGAGCTTATCGAGCATTGACATCATGCCACCCATGCTTTTCATTTGCTTTAATTGGTCAGCAAAGTCATCAAGAGTAAAACCTGCGCCTTTAAATACTTTTTCAGCAACTCGAGCAGCTTGCTCTTTATCTACTTTCATCTCGACTTCTTCGATTAATGAAAGTACGTCACCCATGCCTAAAATACGCGACGCTATACGGTCTGGGTGGAAAGGTTCAAGTGCGTCAGTGCGCTCACCCACACCCATAAACTTAATAGGCTTGCCAGTGATGTGACGAATAGATAAAGCAGCACCACCACGCGCATCACCATCGGTTTTTGTTAATATAACACCGGTAAGTGGTAATGCTTCGTCGAATGCTTTGGCTGTATTCGCCGCATCTTGACCTGTCATTGCATCAACAACGAACAAGGTTTCAATTGGATTGATTGCTTTATGAAGATCTTTAATTTCATCCATCATGTTGCTATCAACATGTAGACGACCAGCAGTATCAACTAGCACTACATCTATAAATTTCTTTTTAGCATGTGAAATTGCAGCGGTTGCAATATCAACTGGCTTTTGTGAAATATCACTTGGGAAGAAATTAACATCAACTTCTGCTGCAAGCGTTTCTAGCTGTTTAATAGCCGCAGGGCGATAAACATCGGCACTTACTACAAGTACTGATTTCTTTTTTCGCTCTTTTAAAAACTTAGCAAGCTTAGCTACACTGGTGGTTTTACCCGCACCTTGTAGACCCGCTACCATTACAACGGCTGGCGGTTGCGCATTAAGGCTTAGCTCTTCATTAGCTTCACCCATTGCTTTTTCTAGCTCTTCACGCACTATTTTTATAAATACTTGGCCTGGGCTTAAGCTTTTTGTAACTTCAACCCCAACTGCACGTTCTTTAACTTGTTTTACAAACTCGCGAACAACAGGCAATGCCACATCGGCTTCTAAAAATGCCATACGCACTTCGCGAAGTGTGTCTTTTATGTTGTCTTCAGTCAGACGGCCACGGCCACTGATATTTTTTAAGGTTTTACCTAATCGTTCTTGGAGGTTCTCAAACATGTAACGGTTCCGATAAGACGTTTATATCAATCCATTTAAATTTACGGTTAATTTGATTTACAATTAACCTAGATTGACTTATTAAGTTTCAATTAAAAGTAGTATACCGTATATGGCGTCTTACAATATAGTGTTCAAGTGTACCTTGTTGAGTTTCTTTTTTTAAGGTCTATGCATTTGCTTTGCTATAAAATACAATGGCTATATAACAACAAGGATTATTTTGTCTCAAATTAAGTGGCCCAAGCACAATGCTGATTATTAGTTTAACTATTATTGCCAGTTTATTTTATGTGTTAGCAACGTCTCACGTGCTTTCACGCCTGTTTCATCAACAAGGCCCTAGCCAAAAAGTAACCGTTATTTTAAGCACGGTTGCTATAGTGGCGCACATGCTGCTGTTAGTTAACTCTGTTTTTAGAGCCGACGGTCAAGATTTAAGTATCGTAAATGTCGCTTTACTAACCTGCTGGGTGATTGTTGTATCTGTCACAGCCGTGTCTTTAAAGTTTCCGGCTACCTTATTATTACCCGTTGTTTATGGCTTTGGTGCTTTATTAACAATTGCCAGTTTATTTATTCCTCATCATATTTTATTGCAAAGTATTAATATTGACGTTGGCTTGGTAACGCACATCTCTCTTTCTTTGTTAGCCTACTGTATTTTAATTATCGCTACTTTATACGGTGTACAGTTTTACTTTATTGATAAACGTTTAAAACGTAAAGATTTAGCCATTGTACACAGTCACCTTCCGCCTTTAATGGTTGTTGAGCGCCAGCTTTACCAACTTCTTAATTTGGGCACTGTATTACTCACGTTAGCATTACTTTCAGGGTTTGTATTTCTTGATGGAATGTTCGCTAAAGAGTTCATTCATAAAACAATATTATCGTTAGTTGCGTGGGCTATTTTTGCTGTTGTTGCTATTGGTCATATGAAAAAGGGTTGGCGCGGTAAACCGGTGGTTATTACAATCATGGTCGCTGCATTTGTCCTCACACTCGCTTATTTTGGCAGCCGTTTCATACAAGAAGTGATACTAAATAAGTTTTAACTTGACTCTGCTTGCTCACTCTAGCTTAATACGCATTGATTTATAAGAAAAGGATCCATCGTTGGACGACATATCGACAAGTACCCTATTTATCATTTTAGGTTTTTTGGTGCTTTTTTCTGCTTATTTTTCTGGTTCAGAAACCGGAATTATGTCAATCAATCGTATACGCCTGCGACACCTCGCTAAAGAGGATCATCGTGCAGCTAAACGAGTCAGTAAATTACTTAGCCGTCCAGATAGGCTCATCGGTTTAATCCTAATCGGTAACAATCTTGTCAATATAGCTGCAGCCCAAGTTGCAACCATTATAGGTATTCGCCTTTATGGCGACCTCGGTATTGCAATTGCAACGGGGGTGCTAACTTTAGTCGTGCTTATATTTGCTGAAGTTACCCCTAAAACCCTTGCTGCCCTCTATCCTGAAAAAGTAGCCTTTCCAAGCTCAGTAATACTTAAAGGGCTACTTAAAATAATGTTCCCTTTAGTCGTAATTATTAACTGGATGACCAACGGCATACTACGATTATTTGGTATTAGTGCCGCACAAATCGACGAACACAGCATGAGTAAAGAAGAATTAAAAACAGTACTCAATGAGTCAGGTGCACTTATTCCTGCTCGCCATCAAAGCATGCTGACCTCCATTTTAGATTTAGAGCAGGTAACTGTTGAAGATATTATGATCCCACGAAACGAAATTGTGGCGATTGATATTAACGACGACTGGAAACTAATTAGTCGCCAGCTTACCCATGCTCAGCATACTCGAGTGTTGTTGTATCGTGATAATATAGATGATGCAGTAGGCTTTATTCACTCTCGTGATGCACTTCGTCTGCTTACAAAAGAGCAATTTGATAAACCCTCTTTGCTGCGCGCTGTACGCGAAATTTACTTTATCCCTGAAGGCACATCACTAAATACTCAGCTGTTAAAATTTCAGCAATCTAAAGAGCGTATTGGTTTAGTAGTTGATGAGTACGGTGATATACAAGGGTTAGTAACTTTAGAAGATATTTTAGAAGAAGTGGTTGGCGATTTTACAACCACGCAAACTCGTACACCGAGCGAAGAAGTAGAAACACAAACTGATGGCTCATGTATTGTGGATGGTGGCGCTAACGTACGCGATTTAAATAAAGAAATGGGTTGGGATTTCCCACTCGATGGGCCTAAAACTCTAAGCGGTTTAATTGTTGAATACTTAGAAGATATTCCCGATGCAAATATTAGTTTACGTATTGCGGGATACCCTATTGAAGTACTCGAAGTAAAAGAGAACATGATAAAACAAGTGAAGATACAGCCTAATAAGCGTTCTCGCTAGTTCTCACTAAGTAAAAAGGAGCCAATTGGCTCCTTTTTATATCCATTAATAACTATCTAGCCAAATATTAGACGTTCAAACCAACCTTTATCAAGCTCGTCTTCACAGCGCTTTAATTGCGCGCCATAACGGCTCGCTCTGTGTTTAACTTTGTTTGCGACACCCATTAACCACTTTTTCTTTTTGTACGTGCCACGCTTATATCCTCCCCAGCCTTCATGGTAGTTAAGATATTGTGCGTAAGCATCCCATTTAGATATTTTATTTACTTTATGGGTTTTATAAACAAACCACGCCATAAAGTCGATTGCATCGTCAAAGTCGTCTCTATCAGCACCGTTGTTACCAGTTTCACGAATATAATCAGACCACGTTGGTGTTTTAGCTTGCGAGTAACCATAGGCATCACTTGCGCGACCGGTAGGTATTATCCATAAAAAGTACTCCATAGGTGGAGCTGCATCATGTCTAAATGAGCTTTCTTGGTACATCATACTCATGAGTACATGCTTTGGAGAACCCCACTTTTCTTGTGCATCTTTTGCGTCGAAATACCAATCGGGCTTTTCTTCAAAAATTTTACATAAATCGTTAGGTTGCTTTGGAGGCGCTGTAGCACAACCAGCTAAAGTAATGGCGAGAGATAGGATAATTGCATTTTTTTTCATTTTTCTAAGATCTCACAGAACTTTTTTAAAAAGTGTGGGTCTGACTCAATGAATGCAGCAGTACAGCATTAATTCATCCCTGAATATATTTACGCAGCCAACTTAGGCTGCGTTTTTTTTGCTTAAATTTTGCTAAATACCAAGGTTATTTACCGTCAAAATACGCATCTAAAAATGCGGTGAATGACTGGGTATCTGCTTGCTCAATTGCAGCTTGTGCTTCGTTAGACTCAATAACTTGTTGTTCCAGCCAAGGCTTTAAAAACTCGCTGTAGTCAGTGTCTGCGTGGCTCTGCTTATATTTACTAGCCAATGCTAGTGCAAAGTGGCCGTTGTCTAAACCAGACTCTTTTAATTGTGATACGTAACGTCCAGAGTAAGTAAGTTCTGGATTATGTATCCACGTTGCCATGCGCTTTATAGTATCTGAGTAATAGTTAACACCATAAGCATTATCCATCCATTTAGCGACATCAGTAAGTTGAGTAAATATTTCATCACCCCACGATTGAAGACTACGTTGTGTGTTATTAAAGTTAAGCATAAGCCCTTTTTCTCGACCTTGGTTTACTACTGTGTCGAGGTTTTCAGTACTACGTGCTTGTTCTTTCCAATCCATTGGAGCTGAATCTTTCCAATCCATTGGAGCTGAATCTTTCAATAAACAATACGTTAAAAACACATCTAAAAAGTGAATTTGCTCAATATCAATACCGACTTCACTAAACGGGTTAACATCTAATGCACGAATTTCTACGTATTCAATACCTGCGCGAAGTAGTGCGTCAGTTGGTGTTTCACCGCTTTTAGCATTACGTTTAGGGCGGATTGGCGAATAAAATTCGTTTTCAATCTGCAGAATATTTTTATTTAACTGTTTAGGGTTTTCACTCTTGTAGTCATCAAGATCACCATAAATTTCTGATGGTGTGTTGATTGCTTTTTTAAGGCCCGCTACATATTCATCTAACGAGTTATACATTACGCGTAATGACGACTGAGCGCTATTTGTATAACCTAAATTACCTAGTCGTAATGCAGTACCCACTTCTAAATAAAGCGTTCCTTTACCTAGTTTTTTAAATGGTAAGTCTGTTTTTCGACCTTGTAAAAATGAGTTACATAATGCTGGTGATGCACCAAACATATAGCTTATTAGCCATAATTCGCGTTTAAAATTACGAATAAGCGATAAGTAACCTTCTGAAATAAAATCTTGAAGGCTTGCATTGCTTTTTTGTAACGAATGAAGCGACTGCCAAAGCGTATCCGGGAATGAAATATTAAAGTGAACGCCTGCAATTGCTTGCATCATACTACCGTAGCGATTTTTTAATCCTTCACGGTATAGTGTTTTCATTTGACCAGTATTAGAACTACCAAATTGAGCTAAAACAATATCATCTTGATGTTCAATAAAGCACGGCATACTAATAGGCCAAAGTAGTTCATCGCCCATTTTTTCTAGAGTGAACTTTTGAAGGTCTTTTAATTGCTTTAGCGTTTGTGTTGACGATTCACTAACTGGAGTAATAAATTCAAGTAAAGACTCAGAAAAATCAGTTGTGATATGGCCGTTAGTTAACGCACTGCCTACACCTTTAGGATGACCTTGAGGTGATATTGCACCATTATCTTGTATTCTTAGCGACTCTCGCTCTATGCCACGTTTAATGCCTTTAACTGCATGTTGGTGCTCATTTACTGATAACGCTTCAAGTGCGTTAGCTAAATCATGTGTTGTCAAAAAATCTTTCCTCGGGCCACGTGGCTTAATCATAAGGTTATGGGGGCTAATTACTTAGACTCAAGATTAATACCAATTTTATTGAAAATATGATCATTCTATCCTATTTAATAGCACACTCACTGCGTTAAAAATTACTCATATAGAACAACTACATGCATAATTTCGCCTTGTTATTGTGCTATTTTATTAGCGCTGTAATAGATCACTTATTTAATGCAATTGGTATAAATTGCTAAGAACAATATAATTTTTCAAAATTAATAATTATTACCCACTTTATATGAGCTTGATATGACCAACGTCAGTATATAAAGTGGTAATATTGCCATTGCTCGGAGCATTATACAAATGCTTTAAATGCGTATTTAAGTATAAATTAAATACATAAAAAACAAGCCTAAACTAACAGACCGGAACTTATTCAAAATGAGTTCAACTTAGCTACCCAATATTTAAAATTGATCTAGATCAATAAAAGCAATTATTTACCTTATGAGTACAAAAGGACATACGCTATTTTTTGCTTTGTATGTTGTAACCAATATAATGGCTCCAACAATAAAGGATGGTAGTAAATATAATGCGCAATGATAAAAGCTTAAAAAATGAAGAAGTATACTTTGATGAGTCACAAGAGCTTGTTTCTACTACCGATCTTAAAGGTGTAATAACGTACGTCAATCAAGAGTTTTGCTCTGTAGCCGGATATAGTGCACAAGAACTTATCGGTCAGCATCATAATATTGTTCGTCACCCTGACATGCCAAAAGCTGCTTTTAAAGAAATGT
Organism: Pseudoalteromonas sp. Z1A8; assembly: GCF_011378855.1. GTDB lineage: Bacteria > Pseudomonadota > Gammaproteobacteria > Enterobacterales > Alteromonadaceae > Pseudoalteromonas. The sequence continues at coordinate 195,595 of NZ_WTLB01000002.1, forward strand.
GGACAACACTAAAGCAAGAACACTCTTGGCGCGGTATGGTTAAAAACCGCTGTAAAGATGGTCGCTATTACTGGGTAGATGCATTTGTAACCCCTATATTTGAACATGGTCAGCTCATTGGTTACCAATCAGTAAGAACTAAAGCTAGCTCACAGCTTAAACAACGCGCACAAACTCTTTACAACAAAATAAATACCAACAAATCATTATTTAATCTGCGAGAACACACCACAATAAGACAAAGTATTACTTTTATATGCCTATTACTTTGGCTAATTTTTATCGCTGTTACGGGCTCAATTACAATAGCTGCAATTAGCCTATTTATTTGCGCTTTGGTTATTGTGCTAAATTATGACGAACTCATTGTTACTCCCAAAATATTGCGCGATCAAAAAGCAACAGCTGATTCAGTCTCTCGTTATATTTACAGCGGCCACACACCCCACAGTGTAAGTGATTATAGAGAGCAAATGCTAAGTGCAAAATTGCGTACTGTTCTTGGCCGTATGAAAGACTCTACATTAAGCTTTAATGGCATCGCTACGCATCTAGATAAACAATCAACGCTTACTGAAAAAGGTATTTCTTCACAAGGTGAACGTTTAGAGCAAATTGCATCCGCGATGACCCAAATGAGTTCGACCATTGGGGAAATATCAGTAAATACTTCTCAAACAGCTGATAAAGTAAATAACACCCATCAAAGCTGCTCTGAAATAAAAGAGCATATTGCCGATAATAGTAAAATGGTATCTGATTTAGCTTTTCAAGTAGAAGAGGCTGCAACCACAGCCACCAGCTTAGCCTCTGAAGCCGATAAAATTGGTAAGGTAATGAGTGAAATAGAAGGAATTGCCGATCAAACTAACTTACTTGCCCTTAATGCAGCGATAGAAGCAGCTAGAGCGGGAGAGCATGGGCGAGGCTTTGCTGTAGTCGCCGATGAAGTAAGAACTCTTTCGTCTCGTACTCAAAATGCGACAACACAAATCCACAGTTCTATTAAAGAAATACAAGATACGTTATTTAGCTGGTCTAAAGTAATGCAAAGCACTAAAGCACAAGCCGATAATTGTGTGCTGACAACCGATAAAACCCAAGTTGAACTTGAGGGTATTTTTATCCAAATCAGTGAAATATCTGATTTGGCAATACAAATATCATCGGCTGCAGAAGAGCAACAAATGGTTAGTAACGACATTAGTAATAATGTTTCGCAAATTAAAGACTTTGGTGATGAAAACTTAAGCTTAAGCTTTAATGTGGCAACGGGAGCAGCTGAGCTTGTTGAAGGTTCGCGTAGGGTAAACGATTTATTACTTACGTTCAAAGTTTAGTACCTAGCAATATAGTAGACATAAAAAAGCCGCTATTTCAGCTAACACCGATCAGTTAAGGTATTTTTGATCGGTTGACCGATCTTTTGGTTGCTTCACAATACCCTTATCATCTTTTGATT
>NZ_WTLB01000020.1 GCF_011378855.1 Pseudoalteromonas sp. Z1A8
TATTGAAAAATGGTCACCCGGCAAAGCAGAGGAAAAATACTGGAGCAAAGGGAGGAAAAGCTTAATGCAGTGCCATTCGGGTCTGGGTAGGCATTGTGTGTCACTTCAGCAATACCTGCCATGCCTACGTGTTTACAACTTGAATGGTAAATCATGACTGAGTCACCGACTTTAACGCCATCACGCATAAAGTTTCGTGCTTGGTAATTACGCACGCCTTCCCAGAGGGTCGTTTGTTTTGGTGCGTTTTTTAAATCATCAATCGAAAAGGCATCGGGTTCGGTTTTAAAAAGCCAGTAAGCCATAACAGTACTCCTAACAAAGATTTACATAGTTGTAGTCTATAGTATCATTAACTTATCTGGGGATTGAGGAAGAAATAATGAGCCAAGTATTAGATGATTTGTTGTCGCTATTATCACTTGAAGAAATTGAGAAAGGTTTGTACCGAGGGCAAAGCCAAGACTTAGGCTTTGGTGCTGTATTTGGCGGTCAGGTTATGGGGCAGGCACTTTCTGCAGCTAAAGAAACTCTCCCTGAGGGGCGTATAGTTCACTCATTGCATTCTTACTTTTTACGCCCAGGCGATCCGGCTAAACCTATAGTTTATGATGTAGAAACTATTCGTGATGGGAAGAGCTTTAGTACTCGACGAGTAAAAGCGATTCAGTACGGTAAACCGATTTTTTATATGACTGCATCATTTCAGGGTGAAGAAAATGGCTTATCGCATCAAGCAACAATGCCTGATGTACCAGCACCTGAAGACCTGCGTTCATCACTTGAGTTTTACCAAGATAACGCTTCGCATATCCCTGAAGTCATCCGTAATAAGTTTACGCGTGAAATGCCGATTGAAATGCGACCAGTTACTTTTCATAATCCATTTAAACCAGAAGTTATGGAGCCGGTAAAGCATATTTGGTTTAAAGCTAATGGTGAGATGCCTGACGATCAACGCATTCATAATTATTTACTTGCGTATGCGTCTGACTTTGAGTTTTTACCAACTGCATTACAGCCTCATGGTGTATCGTTTATGCAGCCAAATATGCAAGTAGCGACCATAGACCACGCAATGTGGTTTCATCGCCCGTTTAGAATGGATGATTGGATTTTGTATTCAATTGATAGTCCAAGTGCGAGCAATGGTTGTGGCTTGGTACGCGGTCAGTTTTTTGATCGCCAAGGCAACTTAGTTGCCTCAACAATGCAAGAAGGGGTTATGCGCCAGCGCTAACCCCCTTTTATGGATTGAGTACTAGTTACACTGATCTTGTACTATATCGCTTATTGACTGCCAGACGCGTGCTGGCAGTAATGTTTTAAGGTGTGCATAGGTTTCACAAAGTTGTGTACTACCTACTAAGCCCTTATCACATTCTGTTATTAATGATTCACCACGTAAGTTTTCAATAAAGCTAACAAGTACTTTTTTGTCAAAAAACTCGGGTGTTTTAATTCCATGTAGTGTGCCTAAACGCTGCGCGAGCACTTGGCTTTCTCGCTCTAACTCAGCTTTTTCAATGCCATCACTTGTTTGAATAAAACCAATCACAATAGCGTATCGTTGCAGAGTAAAGCTAAGTGCTCGCCCAAGCATTTCTAGCTTAGCTAAGCAGTCATTACCGTTTGTTATATGAATATTGTCACCATCAAACTCAATTAAATTTTGATCTGCAAAGTTCGCTAAAATACGCGTTATATAGTTTTCATCAAGAGGCTGCAAGTACCACTCTTTGGCAAACAACGGATAAAACGTTTTTACAAGCTGCTGGCATTGCTCAATGGTCGTGCTGTGTTGCTTAAATAAGTGCAACGCAATTAAGCTTGGTACTGCAAACAAGTGCAAAATATTGTTGCGGTAGTAATTAAACAATACTTTTTCTTTATCACTAATAGTAATAATTTCGCCAAACTCATCACTTATTACCTCAAACTTATTAAGCTTTAATGCATGCGTTAGTAATTGCTCTGGCGTTTCGTCTGGGGCTGTTACTTTATCGCTGTAGCTAGCGTCGCGTTGTAAACGCAGGTAAAAATCAAGTTGTGCTAATAGCTTTGGTTTGCTCAATGCTTGTTTATCGTTAACCAGCAATATCATCGCTAGTAAGTTAACCGCATTAAGCGCCGCTGCATTATTAATTTTAACCATTACTTGGTCAGCAAGTTTAGTCACTTGTGGTGCTAACCATTGTGGCTTCTGTACATCGGTAGGATGTATTGAGTCACGCCAATCAGGTTGGTTATCATTTAAATATTGGTTAATGGAGATTGGATCACCAAAGTTTAAATTACCACGACCGTAGTTTTTAAGGTTTTTGATTGCCTTAAAAATTCCAAAAATAGATTCGCCTTTTTTATCTTTTCCATCCAGCTCTTTAAGATAGGTGTTAATTTCCATTACGTGCTCGTAGCCAATGTATACAGGAACGATAGATATTGGTCTGTCTATTCCACGTAGCATTGCTTGTAATGTCATTGATAGCATACCCGTTTTAGGTGGAAGCAGACGCCCAGTTCTACTTCGACCGCCTTCTGTATAAAACTTAACAGAGTAACCTTTAATAAATAACTGGCTTAAATACTCTTTGAATATGGCAGAGTAAAGTTTATTGCCTGCAAACGAGCGACGAATGAAAAATGCGCCTGAGCGTCTAAATATGCCTCCGGCAGGGAAAAAATTAAGATTTACGCCTGCAGCAATATGTGGCGGCACTAAACCTAAATGATAAATAGAGTAAGTAAGTAGTAAATAATCCATATGGCTGCGATGGCACGGCATATAGATAATTTCATGGCCTTTATCTGTTAGTTCATGAATTTGCTCTGCGTGCTTAATATCTATACCGTTATAAAGCTTATTCCATAACCAAGTTAAAAATCGCTCGGCCACACGTATCATTGCCTCAGAGTAATTAGCTGCTATTTCATCAAGTAGTTTAAGTGCATTTTGACGGGCTTCGGTTTGGCTAATATTTTTAGCTTTAGCTTCATCTTGAATTGCTTTTTTTATTGTTGGTGACGCTAATAATGAATTAAATAATTGCTCGCGAGAGGGCATTTTAGGACCAGTTGCTGCAAGTTTTTGACGTTTAAAGTGTACGCGTGCAACACGTAACAACTTATGGGGTAATTCACTTACGTCAGCTTTTTCATTTACTAAAAGCGATAAGTCGAGAGGCTGACTGAAGCGAATAAAGTTATCGCGACCTGAAAACAACACCACAAAAATCTTTCTAAACCAGCTAGGAGTTAGAGAGTGTGTAATTAAAGTACGTAATCCTGGCTTTTCTTTACCTGGGTCGCGTCCCCATAAAATAGTAACCGGAACAACTTGTACGTTTTGCTGTCCGCTCTCTATTAGGTACTCAATGATTTGTTTACCTTGAGCTAAAGCATTGGTTGGTTTAGCTTCATCACCAAATAGTGGTGGCGGGTTTTTAATACCAATAAAACGATCTAAATTTTGGTTGCCTAATACTTGCTCTTCGGTTGGGCTAGGTAGACCATTTTTTTTACACGCATGTGCGAGAGCCGCTAAATCAAATCGTGAATTTAAACGCACTATATAAAATGTAGGGTACTCAGGGTTTAGATCATACTGTTTAATAGGGTTTTCTGGCAGCACTTTGCTTTTCACAAATAAGCGGCTAAATCCAGCAGACATAACATTTAAACAATAATTAAAAATACGCATCGACTCACCATATTGAGAGTATTAAGGCCAAAATTAGCGCAGTAGGATATCATAATATCTAAAAATCCCTTAGTTTGCGTAATTAAGGTGTTAACTTGCTTTATTGACTAACAGTAGAGGTATTAGTTCAAGTATAGCTAGTAAGTATGTATGGGTGCTTATTTAATCAAATTTACTGGCATAGTATTGTTTCTAAATAGTTGTTGCATTTATCACCAATACCTCTATAATACGCAGGCTTTCAAAATTCCTCTGGGAACTAGAAAGGATAAATTAAGCTTGGATTTCAAGCTAATAAACAGGAGTTCCGATTTGGAACTCAACGTAGATATAATCAAACAGCCGGCATCTTAAGTTTTAAGATTGTTTCGGTCGTTTTTTTATGCTCTTTTATATGCTCTTTATATTGAGGTTAAGAATGTCAAATCAACGCATTCGTATTCGCCTAAAAGCTTTTGACCACCGTTTGATTGACCAATCAACGGCAGAAATCGTGGAAACTGCGAAACGCACTGGCGCACAAGTACGTGGACCAATTCCACTACCTACACGCTTTGAACGTTTTACTGTACTAACTTCACCGCACGTTAATAAAGATGCGCGTGATCAGTACGAGATCCGCACCCATAAACGTCTGATTGACATCGTAGAACCAACTGACAAGACTGTAGACGCGCTTATGCGTTTAGATCTTGCTGCTGGTGTTGATGTTCAAATCAGCCTGGGTTAATCGAAAGATTAGAGAGGTTTTAGGAAAATGGCATTAGGTCTAGTCGGTCGTAAAGTGGGTATGACACGAATCTTCACTGAAGATGGTGTATCTATCCCTGTGACAGTTATTGAAGCGACACCTAACCGCATTGCTCAGATCAAATCTGACGCAACAGACGGTTATAACGCGCTTCAAGTAACCGCAGGCACTAAAAAAGCAAGTCGTGTAAACAAAGCTAAAGCGGGTCATTTCGCTAAAGCTGGTGTTGAAGCGGGTCGCGGTCTGTGGGAATTCCGCCTTAACGGTGGTGAAGGCGATTTTGAAGTAGGCGCTGAGCTTACTGTTGAATTATTCAACGAAATCAACAAGGTTGACGTAACCGGTACTTCTAAAGGTAAAGGTTTCCAAGGTGGTGTTAAGCGCTGGAATTTCAGCATGCAAGACGCTACACATGGTAACTCTCTATCTCACCGTGCTCCTGGTTCAATCGGTCAAAACCAATCACCTGGTAAGGTGTTTAAAGGTAAGAAAATGGCCGGTCATATGGGTGCTGAGCGTGTAACGACTCAAAACTTAGAACTAGTTCGCGTTGACGCTGAGCGTAATTTGCTTTTAGTTAAGGGTGCAGTACCTGGAGCTATTGGCGGTGACGTTATCGTTAAACCAGCTGTTAAAGCATAAGTCCTGGAGATTTAGTGATGGAATTAGCAATTAAAGACGCTTCTGGCGGTCTTGAAGTTTCTGAAGCTACTTTTGGACGTGAGTTTAACGAAGCATTAGTACATCAAGTAGTTGTTGCATACGCAGCAGGCGCTCGTCAAGGTACTCGTGCTCAGAAGACACGTTCTGAAGTAAGCGGTGGTGGTAAAAAACCATGGGCTCAAAAAGGTACTGGCCGTGCACGTGCCGGTACAATCCGTAGCCCAATTTGGCGTTCAGGTGGCGTTAGCTTTGCAGCTAAACCACAAGACCACAGCCAAAAAGTAAACCGTAAAATGTACCGTGGTGCGATTAAAAGCATCTTATCTGAATTAGTTCGTCAAGAGCGTTTAATCGTTGTTGAAAGTTTTGCTCTAGCAGCACCAAAAACTAAAGAACTAGTTGCTAAGCTTAAAGAACTTGAGCTTAAAGATGTTCTTATCGTGACTGAAGAAGTAGATGAAAATCTTTTCTTATCGGCACGTAACCTTTATAAGGTTGACACACGTGATGTAGCTGGTATCGATCCTGTAAGCTTAATTGCTTTCGATAAGGTACTTATTACAGCCGCTGCTGTTAAGCAACTTGAGGAGGCGCTAGCATGATTCGCGAAGAACGTCTTTTAAAAGTGATCCTTGCTCCACATATCTCTGAAAAAAGCACAATTGCTGCTGAAGAAAACAATACTATTGTTTTTAAAGTAGTAAATGACGCAACTAAAGCTGAAATTAAAGTAGCAGTTGAGAAGCTTTTTGAAGTAGAAGTAACTGGTGTTCGCACACTTAACGTTAAGGGTAAAACAAAACGTACTGGCGCACGTTTCGGTCGTCGTAGCGACTGGAAGAAAGCTTACGTTACTCTTAAAGAAGGCAGCGAGCTAGACTTTGTCGGCGGCGCCGAGTAATAAGGGGATAGAATTATGGCACTTCAAAAGTGTAAGCCTACTTCTGCGGGCCGTCGTCACCTAGTTAAAGTGGTTAACTCTGATCTACATAAGGGTAAGCCATACGCACCACTTTTAGAGAAAAACTCTAAATCAGGTGGTCGTAATAACAATGGTCGTATTACGGTTCGTCATATCGGTGGTGGTCATAAACAACACTACCGTTTAATCGATTTTAAACGTACTAAAGATGGCATTCCAGCTACTGTTGAACGTTTAGAATACGATCCAAATCGTAGCGCAAACATCGCTCTTGTATTATATGCAGACGGTGAGCGTCGTTACATTATCGCACCTAAAGGCTTAAAAGCTGGCGATGCAATCCAGTCTGGTGTTGATGCACCAATCAAACCTGGTAATGCATTACCAATGCGTAATATGCCTGTAGGTTCGACTGTTCACAACGTAGAATTAAAACCAGGTAAAGGTGCTCAAATAGCACGTTCTGCTGGTGCATACGTTCAAATCCTTGCTCGTGATGGTCAATATGTAACATTACGTCTTCGTTCAGGCGAAGTTCGTAAAGTTGAATCTGATTGTCGTGCGACTCTAGGTGAAGTAGGCAATGCTGAGCATATGCTTCGTTCACTTGGTAAAGCAGGTGCAAATCGCTGGCGTGGTATTCGTCCGACAGTTCGTGGTGTTGCCATGAACCCGGTAGATCACCCACACGGTGGTGGTGAAGGTCGTACATCTGGTGGTCGTCATCCTGTGTCTCCATGGGGTAAACCGACTAAAGGTGCGAAGACGCGTAAGAACAAGCGTACGGATAAATTTATAGTACGTCGTCGTACTAAGTAATATTGAGGAATAGCCATGCCACGCTCTCTCAAGAAGGGTCCTTTTATAGACCTACACTTGCTGAAGAAGGTAGAGAAAGCTTTGGAAAGCGGTGAGAAAAAGCCAATTAAAACTTGGAGCCGTCGTTCAATGATCATACCTAACATGATCGGATTGACCATTGCTGTCCATAATGGTCGCCAGCACGTACCAGTTTTCGTTTCTGACGAAATGATCGGTCACAAACTAGGTGAATTTGCACCAACTCGCACTTACCGTGGCCATGCTGCGGATAAGAAAGCGAAGAAACGATAAGAGGGGAAGATAAATGCAAGCATTAGCTAAACATAAATTCGCCTCTGGTTCGGCGCAAAAAGCACGTCTAGTTGCAGATCAGATCCGCGGGTTACCTGTAGATCGCGCACTAGAAATCCTGGCGTACAGCCCTAAGAAAGCCGCTGTATTAGTTAAGAAAGTACTTGAGTCTGCTATTGCTAACGCAGAGCATAACGAAGGTGCTGACATTGATGAGCTTCGTATAACAACGATCTTTGTGGACGATGGTCCTACAATGAAACGTATTATGCCTCGTGCTAAAGGACGCGCAGACCGCATCCTTAAGCGTACAAGCCATATCACTGTTATGGTTTCAGATAGCTAGGAGTATAAGTAATGGGACAAAAAGTTCATCCTACTGGTATTCGCCTAGGTATATCTAAACCTTGGGTTTCTACCTGGTACGCGAGTTCAAAAGATTTCTCTGCACAGCTTTTTGGCGATCACAAAGTTCGTACATTCCTTACAAAGGAATTGAAAACGGCTTCTGTGTCTAAAATCGTTATTGAGCGTCCAGCAAAATCAATCCGAGTAACAATCCACACGGCTCGTCCGGGTGTTGTTATCGGTAAAAAAGGCGAAGACGTAGAAAAATTACGTCAAGCGGTAACTAAAATCGCTGGTGTACCTGCTCAGATTAATATCTCTGAAGTACGTAAACCAGAACTAGATGCACAACTAGTAGCAGACGGCATTGCCTCTCAACTAGAACGTCGTGTTATGTTCCGTCGCGCTATGAAGCGTTCGGTACAAAATGCAATGCGCATCGGTTCTAAAGGGATTAAAGTTGAAGTTAGCGGTCGTCTTGGCGGCGCTGAAATCGCACGTTCAGAATGGTATCGTGAAGGTCGTGTACCTCTACATACTCTTCGTGCTGATATCGATTACGCAACTTCTGAAGCCTTAACCACTTATGGTATCATTGGTGTTAAAGTTTGGATCTTCAAAGGCGAAGTTATTGGTGGTTTACCACTAGTACAAGAGCAAGAGAAGCCAGCTAAACGCGCACCAAAGAAAGCCAAGAAAAGTGCTAAGTAGAGGTAGCGACTAATGTTACAGCCAAAACGTACAAAATTCCGTAAAATGCACAAAGGCCGCAACCGCGGTTTAGCGCAAAACGGTAACAAAGTAAGCTTCGGTACTTTCGGATTGAAAGCAACTGGCCGTGGCCGTATGACTGCTCGTCAAATCGAAGCAGCTCGTCGTGCTATGACGCGTCACGTGAAACGTCAAGGTAAAATCTGGATTCGTGTCTTCCCTGACAAACCGATTACAGAAAAACCTCTTGAAGTTCGTATGGGTAAAGGTAAAGGTTCTGTTGAATATTGGGTTGCTGAAATTCAGCCTGGTAAAGTACTTTACGAAATGGAAGGTGTTTCAGAAGAGCTTGCTCGTGAAGCATTCGACCTTGCTGCTCGTAAATTGCCATTCAAAACAACTTTCGTAACTCGGACGGTAATGTGATGAAAGCTAGCGAACTAAAAGACAAAAGCGTAGAAGAGCTTAATGCTGAACTTCTAGGACTACTTCGTGAGCAATTTAATATGCGCATGCAAGCTAGCACTGGTCAGTTAGCTCAGACACACACGCTAAGAACAGTACGCCGCGATATCGCGCGTGTAAAAACAGTTATTAACCAGAAGGCAGGTCAATAATGAGCGATAAAATTCGTACTCTTCAAGGCCGTGTAATCAGCGACAAGATGGAAAAATCTTTCACTATCGCTATCGCACGTTACGTGAAGCACCCAATCTATGGGAAATTCATTAAACGTACGACTAAGTTACACGTACATGACGAAAATAACACAGCAAAAGCGGGTGACGTAGTTACTATCCGTGAATGTGCACCAATTTCTAAGAATAAATCTTGGACTTTAGTAGACGTTATTTCTAGTCCAAAACAAGCTTAATTTTTTAATTAAGTTAGTTTTGTAAAAAAGCCCCAGCATTAGCTGGGGCTTTTTGTTTTCTGAAACAGTGATTTAGTAGAAGGGTATATCTAAGTTAAAGTTACTTACTATTGTTTAGATTGAGTATCACTCATACCAATTTACTTAAATATCTTAATAATTCAACGCGTAAAATTACTTCTGACTTAATTAAAATTATCATGAAGGAAGAGGGATAATTTTGTAAACTTAGAGCATAAATTTATACTAACTGCTCTTTTTCAGCCAAGATTTATTTATAAGTAGGCTTACTAAAAGCCCGCCGAGGATAAGTACAGCAGAAGATACCATTAAAGCGCGGTTCTCTAAGCGACTTACGTCACGTTGACCTATGATTTCATACACCACGTCCCCTTCTATATACTTTTCACCTTTATACATTTCAGTAATATTTATTGCCCAAAAATCTAGGTTTTTAGCTTGATAGGTAAAGTAGGTTTCAGGGTAAAATATGTTAAGCACAGCGCAAAGGTAAATCAGTATGCCAGTAGTAATTAAAATAATGCTACCCCATTTTAGCTTATTAGTAGAGTTCGATGTTTTTGCTAGATTAGGTATAAGATGGTCAAAAGAAATTTGATAGCAGGCACTTAATTTTTTAATGACATCGGGTGAAGGAATAAATTGTCCGTTTTCTAGCTTCGATAGATAGGATTGCTGAATACCAATTTCTCGAGCAGCAAAGGCTTGTGTCCATTTTTTATTTGCTCTAAGGTGCTTTAATTCTGTTCCTAACGATGACATGTTTCCATACTCTAATTATTTATCTACTCGTTCATTATCGCTAAAAATGAGTTGTTTAAATAGCCCGCTGAGTTATATTCATTGCAATGAATAAAAAGAATATCATGAATATTAGTACGTTATATATTAATTAGATGTTTTTTAGTTATGCTAAGCAGACTAATTAATAAAGGAGTGTCACTAATGAAAATGTATTTTTATCAAGCAGTCTTGTTTATTAGCTTTCTGTTTGTATCGCACACGAGTTTTGCAGAGCCTGTGCTTGCAATTAAAGCGACTATTTATAAATTGCCAAATAAAATCACCATCGATAGCCAAATAGATAAAACCTTAGAGAGTTTAAAACCAAGCCATCAGCCTCAACTATTAGCCAGTTTAAATAAAAGTGCATTAATAGAAATAGGCAATGATGCACAGTTAACGGCGCTTGAAGTTAAATCAAATGAAGATGGCAGTTACTTTAATGCAACGATGAAATTGAAGGAGAAAGTAGGTGGACAGTGGGAGTCAATTACATCTTTTATGCCTCATATTCCAGATGGGCAAACGGTGTATTTTAGTCGTACATTTACAGACAGTGTTTGGGTGATTAAATTAACAGGGAAGAGGTATGAGTCTATCGAGCTGGGTCAGGAAAGTTTTAAGTAGTATATAATTGGATTTACATGGTTATTTATAGATTGTAAAAGCCTCTTAGTTGAGGCGTTTCCTTCGAGGTCTTATTTTAGCGGGATGCTTCGTAGAGTAGGTGTAGTGCATCATTAAATATAAATGGATGACTATACACGTAAATACCATGTATACCTGTCCCACTTTTGTCCTTGAGTTTTTATGTCTAAAACTTCAATTTATCGCCTTAAATTAATATTCTGGTATGATTAGCAAATATGCGCTTTTGAATGAATTTTTGAGGTAGTAATGACGCGTAGTTTTGAATTTCATTTAACTGATGAAGTAGCCACGGTCTCAATGGGTAACCGTGTTGCTGATGTTATCGAGCAAGGTGCGGTGATTTATTTGCATGGTGATTTGGGTGCGGGTAAGACAACGTTTACACGAGGTGTGGTACAAGGTTTTGGCCATACAGGTAAGGTTAAAAGTCCAACATATACACTTGTAGAACCTTATGAACTCGAACGCGCAAATGTTTATCACTTTGATTTATACCGCTTAGGTGATCCTGAAGAACTTGAATACATGGGAATACGTGATTATTTTTCACCAGATGCAATTTGTGTTGTTGAATGGCCAGAAAAGGGTGGCGAATTTATTCCTGTGCCTGATTTAGATATTACTCTAAGCTATATGGGTAACGAGCGTAAAATTGTTATTAATAGTGCTAGTGAGCGCGGTATAGCAATTGTCGAAAAACTAAATAACAAATAATAATATAGTTAAGGCAGTAATTATCAAATGAGCCGAGGTGTAGTTAAACTTTTTATTTACCTTATGGTTATTACCATAAGTTTGCCGCTGTGGGCTAAAAATACAATCAATAGTGTTCGCGTTTGGCCATCCCCAGATAGTACGCGCGTGGTATTTGATTTAAATGATAAACCCGACTTTAGCTATTTTATGCTTAAAAACCCTAGCCGCTTGGTGATTGATTTAGAAAATACCAGCGAGTTAAAAATACTACCTGGTGTGCCACCAAAACATCAAATAGTAAGTAAATTACGTTACTCAAAACCTAAAAATAAACAAAGCGTACGTTTAGTGTTTGAGTTAAGTACGCCAGTAAAGCCCGTTGTATTTGCTTTAGCGCCTACAGGCCCTTATAAAAATAGACTTGTTGTTGATTTATACAATAAAAGCCAAGCTGCTGTAGTTACTTCACCTGCTCAAACTGCAGCTAAAAACCGCCAACTAAGCCAAGAACGCGATATTGTTATTGCAATTGATGCGGGTCATGGCGGTGAAGATCCCGGTTCAATTGGGCCGTCTGGTACGTACGAAAAAACGGTAACACTGCAAATTGCAAAACGTTTAGAGCGCATGATTGATGGTGAGCGCGGAATGATTTCGCGTATGGTACGAAGCGGTGACTATTTTGTAAAACTAAATACCCGTACCAATCGAGCTCGTGAGAAAAAAGCTGACTTTTTTGTTTCTATTCACGCGGATGCATTTACAAGCCCTGGGCCAAATGGTGCTTCTGTTTGGGTTTTGTCATTAAGGCGCGCTAATTCAGAAATAGGTAAATGGATAGAAGATAAGGAAAAGCATTCTGAGCTTTTAGGTGGTGCTGCCGACGTAATGAAAGATGCCGCTAACGAAAAATATTTGGCGCAAGCACTGCTTGATATGTCGATGGACCACTCTATGAAAACCGGCTTAAATGTAGCCGACGAAGTGGTTAAAGAGTTACGTAAAGTGGCTAAGCTCCATAAAAAAGATCCGCAACATGCGAGTCTAGCTGTACTTAAATCACCAGATATTCCGTCTATTTTAGTAGAAACAGGGTTTATATCTAACCCGCGAGAAGAAAAACTACTTAAAAGCGCTAATCATCAAGAGCGTTTGGCTAAAGCTATATTTACTTCAATTAAAAATTATTATTTAAAAAATCCACCCGATGATTCTTTATTTGCCAAATTAAAATCGCAATATCCAACAAAGCATAAAGTCCGCCCGGGTGAGTCTTTAAGTATGTTGGCGAGTCGCTATGGCATTACGGTCACTAAATTAAAACAAGTTAATAAGCTTAGCTCTAATACTTTATTTATTGGGCAAGAGCTCGATATACCGCAAAGCTAAATCATCACTAAAATATATCTGTTAGGAAATTAATGAATATTGAAATATTACCCGCGCGTTTAGCTAACCAAATTGCCGCAGGCGAAGTGGTAGAGCGCCCAGCGTCGGTAGTAAAAGAGTTGGTCGAAAACAGTTTAGATGCTGGCGCTACACGTATTCAAATAGATATAGAGCGTGGTGGTCATAAGCTTATTCGTATTCGCGACAACGGCTCAGGGATAAGTAAAGATGAGCTAACGCTTGCACTTTCTCGTCACGCTACGAGTAAATTAAAATCTCTAGATGACCTTGAAAATATTTGTTCACTTGGTTTTAGGGGCGAAGCGCTTGCGTCAATTAGCTCTGTATCGCGTTTAACGCTGAGCTCAAAACCTAAAGAGCAAGAAGCAGCCTGGCAAGCATTTGCAGAAGGTCGCGATATGGCCGTGCAAGTAAAGCCTGTAGCGCACCCTGATGGCACAACGATTGAAGTAAAAGATTTATTTTTTAATACCCCAGCAAGGCGTAAGTTTTTACGCACCGAAAAGACTGAATTTAGCCACATTGATGAGTTGATAAAACGCATAGCGCTTAGTCGCTTTGATGTCTCTATTACACTAACTCACAACGAAAAAGTAGTAAGGCAGTATCGTGCGAAGACAGATCCCTCTCAGGCTATTACACGTGTAGCGCAAGTTGCAGGTAAGGCTTTTGCTGAGCAAGGTCTGCATATTCAATCAGGAGAGGGTGGCTTACAGCTGCATGGTTGGGTACTGCCTGTAGGTTCAGCTAATACGACTCAGTATACTTATGTTAATAATCGTATGATGCGCGATAAACTTATTCTGCATGCTATACGCCAAGCATTTGAAGAAGTAAGTGGAACACAAGAATTACCCGGTTTTGTCATTTATATTGATATAGACCCTCGCCAGGTTGATGTAAATGTTCATCCAGCTAAGCATGAAGTGCGCTTTCATCAAGGGCGCTTAATTCATGATTTTATATTGCAAGCGATTAAGCAGGTAGTAGTACCACTGCAAGGCGAATTTAGTAACGAACCTGTGAACACCGGAACTGAGTCCTCGCCAGCGTTCATGGGAACAACGCATAGCACTGCTAATAATATCCAGAGCGAAGCCGTGTTTGATTACCCTAAATCGCAATTACAGCCCTCTTATTCTGGAAGTGCTGGTAGCTCATCATCAGGCACTAGAACGGGCGGAGGTAATGGGGGATATCGGGCTACACCAAGTACGAGCCATCATGATGTAAACGCGTTTTATCAAGGTGTGAGTGAGCAACACGCTGCGCATTTTGATAATGTAGCAAACATACCCGTAGCACAACACCAGTTAGAGTCTGCGCATAATGTTTTAAAGACAGTTTCAATCATCAGTGTTAATGAAGGTGCGTGTGTATTTAGTGTTGAGCAGCAATTGTATTGCTCACATTTCAAATATGCATTGGTAGATGATTGGCATAATCAAATTAAAGAGTCCGGAAGTTTAGAAGGGAAAGCTCTTTTGCTGCCCGTAAGAGTAAACTTATCAAAAGAAGATTGCTTACTTATAGAAGCTCAGCAATCGTGGTTTACTTTACTTGGTTTTGAACTCGTAATAGAAAAACAGTTTGTAATGGTTAAAAAATTGCCAGCGTGCTTATATTTACTTGATGTAAGTACAGCGATAGGTGAGCTACTTGATGGGTGTAAAGCAGGGCTTGAAAATATAGAGAATTGGTTAGAGTGGCAGATAAAATGTGTACCTCCCCGGTTTTATTTAAGCAATGTGTTTTTAGCGCAACAAATGCGCTTACAAAATAATCCGCAAACTATTGAACGCTTACGCGAAAAAGCAGTTAAAATAGAGCTAAATCACTATTTAATGCAATTAGATTAAGGTATCAGTGTTGAGTAATTTACCAGTCATATTTTTAATGGGTCCAACTGCTGCTGGTAAAACAGCATTGGCAATCTCACTGTGCGAGCATTTAAATACAGAAATAATCAGCGTTGATTCAGCCTTAGTGTATAAAGATATGAACATTGGTACTGCAAAACCCGATGCAGAAGAACTTGCTAAAGCTCCGCATCATCTGATCGACCTACTTGACCCGAGTGAAACATATTCAGTTGCTGATTTTAGGCGCGATGCAGTACAAAAAATTGACGAATTTCATAGACAAGGTAAAGTGCCTGTATTGGTTGGAGGTACAATGTTGTACTTTAAATCTTTAATTGATGGTTTATCGCCTTTGCCTGAAGCAGATACAGTAATAAGATCAGAGCTAGAAGCACAAGCTAAAGAATTTGGCTGGCCTCATTTATATAAAGAATTAGCTAAAGTTGACCCAAAAGCAGCCGAAAAAATAAGTGAGAATGACTCACAAAGGATTAATCGAGCTTTAGAGGTTTACAGGTTAACTGGTAAGACCATGACTGAGTTGCAAAAGCAAAAACAGCCGGCTTTACCTTATACTTTTCATCAATTTGCGATTGCACCGCAAGAACGCAGCGAATTACACCGCCGAATTGAAGAAAGGTTTAAAATAATGATTGATCAGGGGTTTGAAAATGAAGTTTCGACCCTATATCTACGTAAGGATTTACACCCCAATATGCCTTCTATTCGTTGTGTTGGTTATAGACAAATGTGGGATTACCTTGCGGGTGAAACAAACCATGATGAAATGGTTTTTCGTGGCATCGCAGCAACACGTCAATTGGCAAAACGTCAGTTAACGTGGCTTCGTAGTTGGCCTGATGTTACTTGGTTAACAACGGGTGACGAAGAAAACTTGCATCGTGTAGTAAGTTCGCTAAGCTAGTAGTAGTTGAATATTATTTAGTTTAATTAAATAAGTTCAGCCACTTAATTATAATAACACCTAGAACGAAGGAATAATAACATGGCAAAAGGCCAATCGTTACAAGACCCATTTTTGAATGCACTACGTCGTGAGCGCATTCCAGTATCAATCTTTTTGGTAAATGGCATAAAATTACAAGGCAAAATTCAGTCATTTGACCAATTTGTTATTTTACTAGAGAACACAGTAAATCAAATGGTTTATAAGCATGCAATTTCAACAGTTGTCCCTGCTCGCGCAGTTAACTTCCAAGCAGTCCAAGGGAGTGAAGACACTGAAGAGGCAGAAGCTGGAAACTTTTAATTAGGAGCATAATGTTTGTTTGACCGCTATGAATCCGGCGAACATGCAATTTTAGTTCATATCGACTTGCCTAAGGAAGGAGATCGTGAAGATCTTCATGAATTAGAAATGTTGGTATCTTCTGCTGGTGTTAGTAGTTTGGCGGTTGTGCAAGGCAGCCGTCAAGCACCACATCCGAAACTATTCGTCGGTACCGGTAAAGCAGAAGAAATAGCTGAGATTGTTAAAATCCACAATGCAGATGTCGTAATTTTTAATCATCAACTCAGACCATCACAAGAGCGTAATTTAGAGCGTGTTTGTCAGTGTCGCGTGCTTGATAGAACGACACTAATTCTTGATATTTTTGCCCAACGTGCACGCACCCATGAGGGTAAGCTGCAAGTTGAACTGGCACAACTTCGCCATATGTCGACTCGATTAATTCGAGGCTGGACCCATCTGGAACGCCAAAAAGGCGGGATTGGTTTACGTGGACCTGGTGAAACCCAACTTGAAACGGACAGACGATTACTTCGTGCTCGTATTCAAAATATCCGTGCGCGTTTAGCTAAAGTAGCGGTGCAGCGCGAACAAGGTAGGCGAGCTCGTACACGTAACGAAATCCCTACGGTATCGTTAGTTGGCTATACCAATGCGGGTAAATCTACATTATTTAATCGAATTACAAACTCAGATGTATACGCAGCCGATCAGTTGTTTGCAACGCTTGACCCTACTTTACGTAAGCTTGAGTTAGGTGATGTTGGTCCTGTTATTTTGGCTGATACAGTGGGCTTTATTCGTCATTTACCGCATGACTTAGTTGCTGCTTTTAAAGCTACACTAACAGAAACCCGTGAAGCTGATTTACAGTTGCATGTAATTGATGCAGCAGACTCTCGTCTTCAAGAAAATATTGAACAAGTACAATCGGTGCTTAAAGAAATTGAAGCCGATGAAGTACCACAGTTATTAATTTATAATAAAATTGATGCGCTGGATAATGTAAGCCCACGTATTGATCGCGATGACGAAGGCCAACCTATAAGAGTATGGCTTAGCGCTCAGATTGGTGAAGGGTGTGAACTACTTAGCGAGGCTATTAGTGAGCTACTTGCTAAGAAGATGTTTAACGAAACATTATTTCTTACGCCATTGTATGGTCGCCTAAGAGCTGCATTGTTTAGTTTAAATGCAGTACATGAAGAGCGATTTGATGAGCAAGGTAATTGGCTGTTAGATGTTAGGATGCCAATGGTTGAGTGGAATCGTTTAATTAAAGAATTTGGTCCTGAAATTGCTGGTTTTATCAACCGTAATTAAAAATTGACGTTTTAATGTCGGTTTTTGTATGAGAAACGCGGTAGATTTGTTAGATTTAACACAATTTCCTAATTTATTTAGATAACAATGGAGTATAGCTATGGCCTGGAATGAACCGGGTAATAATGGCAATGACAAAGATCCGTGGAATAATAAAGGCGGACGTGATCAAGGCCCACCTGATTTAGACGAGGTGTTCCGCAAGTTTAGTAACAAGTTCGGCGGCTTATTTGGCGGGAAAAAATCCGGCAATGGTAGCGGCGGTGGACTTGGCGGAGCCGGTATTTCATTCATACTTATTATCGCCGTTATTGTATGGGCGTTAAGTGGTATTTATACGGTTAAAGAAGCCGAGCGTGGTGTGGTTCTTCAATTTGGTAAATATGACCGAATTGCTGATCCTGGTCTGCGTTGGAAAATGACATTCATTGAAACTGTAATCCCAGTAGATATTGAAGCAGTTCGTTCATTATCGGCTTCTGGTTTTATGCTAACTGAAGACGAAAACGTAGTAAGCGTTGAGTTTCAGGTGCAGTACCGTGTTATTGACCCATATCTTTATCAATTTAGCGTAACTAACGCTGATAGTAGCTTAGAAGAAGCGCTTGATAGTGCATTACGTTATGTTGTGGGCCATGCAAAAATGGACCAAGTATTAACTAACGGCCGTGAGGTTGTTCGTCAAAATACATGGGATGAGCTTAATAAGATTATCGAACCATATAACTTAGGCTTAATTGTGACTGACGTGAACTTTAAAGATTCTCGTCCGCCAACTGAAGTTAAAGATGCATTTGATGATGCGATTGCTGCACAAGAAGATGAAGAACGTTTTATCCGTGAAGCAGAAGCATATGCTCGTGAAATTGAACCGCGTGCTCGTGGTCAAGTAACGCGTATGACTCAAGAAGCTGAAGGTTACCAAGAACGTATTACATTAGAAGCGCAAGGTGAGGTAGCTCGCTTTGAAAAGCTATTACCTGAATATCAAGCAGCTAAAGAAGTTACTCGTGAGCGCTTATACATCGATGCAATGGAAGAAGTGTTAGGTAGCAGCTCTAAAGTACTGGTTGATGTGAAAGGCGGTAATAACATGATTTATTTACCACTTGATAAGATCATGGATAAGCAAGGGACAGCAACACGCGTTGCACTTCCAAGCTCAAGTGATATTCAAGATTTACGTAATAAGGTAAATACGTCACGCAATAGCTCTGTTAACAGTGGAAATGACCGCTTTAACAACGACCGCTTTAATGATGGGAGATAATCATAATGAAAAACTTTAGTTTAGTAATACTATTAGCTGCCATTGTTATGTCTTTCTCGTCGGTATTTGTTGTACCTGAAGGGCAAAAAGCAATTGTAATGTTATTCAGTAAAGTACAAAAAGATAGCGACGATAAAGCGATTGTATATGGTCCAGGCCTGCAATTTAAGGTGCCATTTTTTAGCCAAGTGCGTCGCATTGATGCACGTATTCAAACGCTAGATGGTGCACCAGACCGCTTTGTTACTAGTGAGAAAAAAGACTTAATAGTTGATTCATTTGTAAAATGGCGCGTTAACGACTTTAGTGCTTTTTACTTACGTGCCCGTGGTGATAAGCAATATGCTGAAACGCTACTTAAGCAAAAAGTAAATAATGGTCTTCGTACAAACTTTGGTACACGTACAATTCGCGAAATTGTATCAGGTGAGCGTAGCGAGTTAATGGAAGAAGCGTTAGTACAAGCTTCTGAAAGCGCTCGTGAGCTAGGAATTGAAGTGTTAGATGTACGTGTTAAGCAAATTAACCTACCACAAGAAGTAAGTAGCTCTATTTACCAACGTATGCGCGCTGAGCGTACTGCTGTTGCAAAAGAGCACCGTTCTGAAGGTCAGGAAAAAGCCGAGACTATTCGTGCGGGTGTTGACCGTCGTGTAACAGTAATGCTTGCCGATGCAGAGCGTAATGCGCGTTCTGTACGTGGTCAAGGCGATGCTGATGCCGCAGGCATCTATGCTAACGCGTATAACAAAGACCCTGAGTTCTTTAGTTTTGTACGTTCGCTTGAAGCTTACAAAAAGACTTTTAAAGATAAGCAAGACGTTATGGTACTTTCACCAGATAGCGACTTCTTCCAATATATGAAAGGTGCTAAAGCTCAATAAGCTTTACCTTAATTATTTAAAAGTTAAAAGCCTCGCATTTGCGGGGCTTTTTGTTAAATGCAGTTTAAAATCATAAATCACTGTTATTTATGTGGTTATTAGCTGATATTTCGATAGAACAGTTACGCGCAGAAAAAATAAGCTGAACAGGGGTGATCTTTACTTTAGTTTTCTGGTAAAATCTCGTCCTAATTTTCTCTAAGTGAATTTACGATGGGTAAAAACGTTGTTGTATTAGGCACCCAATGGGGTGACGAAGGAAAGGGTAAGGTAGTTGATCTCCTTACAGACAAAGCATCTTTAGTAGTTCGTTATCAAGGTGGCCACAATGCGGGTCATACTTTAGTTATCGAAGGTGAAAAGACGGTTCTACACCTTATTCCATCGGGTGTATTACGTGACAATGTTAAATGTGTGATTGGTAATGGTGTAGTTTTATCACCAGAAGCGCTAATGAGAGAAATTGGCATGCTTGAAGAACGCGGCGTACCTGTACGTGAGCGTCTTTTAATAAGTGAAGCATGTCCGCTAATCTTGCCTTTCCATGTTGCATTAGATGTAGCCCGCGAAACTGCTCGTGGCGATAAGCCAATTGGTACAACTGGCCGTGGTATTGGTCCAGCGTACGAAGATAAAGTGGCGCGCCGTGGTTTACGCGTAGGCGATTTATTTAATCCTGAAGTTTTTGCAGCTAAATTAAAAGAAGTTCTTGAATACCATAACTTCACTTTAGTTAACTACTACAAAGTAGATGCTGTAGATTTCCAAAAAACGTTTGATGATGCAATGGCTGTTGCAGATATCTTAAAAGCAATGGTTGTAGATGTAACTGAGCTTTTAGATCAAACGCGTTTAGCAGGCGAAAACATTTTATTTGAAGGTGCACAAGGTACATTACTTGATATCGATCACGGTACTTACCCTTATGTAACATCTTCAAACACTACCGCTGGTGGCGTTGCGACTGGTGCTGGTTTTGGTCCACTAAACCTTGATTACGTTTTAGGTATTATTAAAGCGTACACTACACGTGTTGGTTCAGGTCCTTTCCCTACAGAGCTTTACGATGGTCTTGAAAAACAAGATCCGGTTGGTAAGCACCTAGGTGATAAAGGTCATGAATTTGGCGCAACAACAGGTCGACTTCGTCGTACTGGTTGGTTAGATGCAGTGGCTATGCGCCGTGCAGTTCAAATCAACAGTATTTCAGGTTTTTGTTTAACTAAGCTTGATGTTTTAGATGGCTTAGAAACACTTAAAATCTGTACTGGTTATAAGCTTGAAGATGGTACTGTTACTAACATAACGCCATTAGCAGCTGAAGGTTACGATAAAGTAACACCAGTATACGAAGAAATGCCAGGTTGGTCAGAAAACACTGTTGGTGTAACGAGTCTTGACGGTTTACCAAAAGCTGCGATTGACTACATCAAGCGTATTGAAGAAATTACGGGTGTTCCAATTGATATTATTTCTACAGGTCCTGACCGCGTAGAAACTATGGTACTTCGCAACCCGTTTGCGTAATTACTGTTAGATAAAAAAAGCTGCCTAGTGCAGCTTTTTTTGTGTCTAAAATTCACCTTGGAACGATCTTTGTATATCATTTAATAAGTTTATTTTTATAAGTGGTGAGCATGCGTTTATTTTCTCGTAATTGCGTATTAAGGCTTTCGTTAATTTCGTTGTCTTTATTTATATTAACCAATAGCTTAGCTACAGAAAGCCCAGCTGCAGTGCCGCTGTACACTGAATCTGAGCTAATTGCGTTAATAAATAAAAATACACATTTAGCGCGTGTAAAGGCAGATGATTGCCAGTTAGTGCAAGATATAGAAGCACGAGCCAATAAAATGGCATTGCCGTCTTATCAATTCTTATATGGCGACATGCTGGCTTATAGCGTGTGTGTTGATCGAAATGTAGAGTTAGGTGTGTATTACATGCGAAAAGCAGCTGAGCAAGGCTTAGCGGCAGCACTGGAGCAATTAGGGCGATATTACGACACCGGGCGTTTAGTTCAACAAGATAAAGCGATGGCAATTACATATTTGCGTGAAGCTTCGTCGCAAGGGAATTTAAAGGCACAACTGCGTTTAGTTAAATTATTTAATGATGGCTATGGCAGCCCGCGTGATTTTGAAGATGCTTACCGTTGGCTCTTTAACTCTATGGTGGCAGATAAAGCGACTCATAAAAAAATTGAGCGAGCGCTGACAAAGTTAGCGCAAAAAATGCCTGATAGTGTGGTTGCCCGCGCCCGGCTTCCAATTTAATGCCTCTTAAAAAACAAAACCCTAATTTTATAAGTTAGGGTTTTGTGTTTTTACAGGTAGTAAAAGTGTTTAACTTTCTTCTTTAGCCTTTGGTTGTGGGTCTTTTAAAACCGACATTTTGGGTGGCTGCAATGCAACAATACGCTCGCCTTCTTGCGGCGGCTTTTCCATGTTGATTGTAAAAGGTCTTAACTTAACTGGCGTATCGTCGTCGCTATCTTTATCACCTTTAAGAATAAACAAAGGGATAGCCTCAGGATTCATTTCTAGGTATTGCTCCCAGGTGAATTCATCAGAGATACGTGTTGAACTTACCTTACCGCCTTTGGCAATAATACTGCTTAAACGTGCATACGAGCCTTCGTCGCCAAACAGTATTTGTCTTGATAAAAACGTTGCGCTGTCTTTGTTTGCTTTAGCATGCGACGTTGATGAGCGAAGCGAAAATACATTTTTTTCATTAAGTAAATGCGAAAAGTATTGAACGCCTAGCGCATTATGATGACGGTTTGGCGATAAGGCTAATACACTACGAATAGTAGTTAACGGTAAATAGCGTTCAGCATGTTCTGATTGCGGATTACCATAATAACAAGCTAAGCCATCCATACGCGCCATTCTACAGTTTTCCCATGCTGGGTCTGAAAGGTGAACCGGAATATTTTGCTCTTGTAAGCCACGTCCAATTGCACGCGATACATGGTTTGCACCAATAATTAATATTGTATTTGGCGATGGTTGGCGTACACCTAATAGCTTGGCAACAGGAATGGCTGTTAAGCTTTGTAGCACAACCGTAATGATGATTACCGTGAATATAAGTGGCACCATTTTTTCAGCATCGGCAACGCCAGCTTCCATCATACTTAGTGCAAATACCGACCCAACAGCAGCGGCAACTATACCTCGTGGAGCAATCCAGGCAAGCACCAAGCGAGACTTCATTGGTAAGTCAGTACCAAAGGTCGAAATTGCTATACACAGTGGGCGTGCAATAAAAAGTACTATGGCTAAAAATATAAATACATCGCTATCGAGCATCATTAAATCAGAGAGCTGTAAGCGTGCTGCAAGTAAAATAAACAGCGTTGATATTAATATCATCGACAAGTCTTCTTTAAACTCAAGTACAGAATCTATTTCTAAATCGTCTTGGTTCGCAAGCCATATACCAAATACAGTTACTGCTAATAGGCCTGATTCATGGCTTAAGTGGTTTGATACAGAAAAACTAATAAGTACTAAAGCTAAAATACCAAACTTATGTAATTCAAATGGTAGCCACTCTCGGCGCATTAGTAGCGTTGTGATCCAACCTGCTGCAACACCAATACTTAAGCCAACGCCAAGTGTTTTAACTAAAGCAATAATAGTA
Source organism: Pseudoalteromonas sp. Z1A8 (assembly GCF_011378855.1). Taxonomy (GTDB): domain Bacteria; phylum Pseudomonadota; class Gammaproteobacteria; order Enterobacterales; family Alteromonadaceae; genus Pseudoalteromonas. The sequence continues at coordinate 22,886 of NZ_WTLB01000020.1, forward strand.
TGGCTAAATACTTCGCCTTGGCCTACAAGCATTACAGCTTCAAATACTAATACGGCAAATAATGCGCCAATAGGGTCTATTACAATACCTTCCCAGCGAAGAATGCGGTCTATGTCTTGTGTTGGGCGCATTGAGTTTAATAGCGGTGCTATAACGGTAGGGCCAGTAACAACGAGTACTGCGCCTAACACCGCAGCCACACGCCAATTGAGCTCAAGCAACCAGTAGGCGCTTAGGCTAATAATAATGCAGGTAGTAAGCATACCGATTGAGCAGAGATTCCTTACAACTTTTCCTATCCCTTTTAATTCTCTGAAATGCAGAGTTAAGGAACCTTCAAATAAAATGATGGCAACGCTGAGTGATACTACTGGAAACAGTAAATCACCTAAAAGTGCATCAGGGTCTAAAACACCACTAAATGGTCCAAGCAAAAGACCAGTAAGCAATAAAAAAAGAATAGCGGGTACTCTAAAAGCCCACGCGACCCATTGGGCAAGCACAGAGCAAAGTGCGATACCGGCTATGTAAATTGCTGACATAGATTAAGAATTCCTTATTTATGACGGTTTGTTTAGAAAGTATAACTTTTGTTAATTATTAATACAGGGGTATACACGGGAAATTCAAATATTACTAATCAATTTTAGCTGCTTATAAAAGATTAGTAGGCTTAAATTATTTAGCGAGAACTTAGTCATCTTATTTTAAAGTGTATTAATTGTTTAATTTATTGAATTTTAATAACAATATAAAGGGTATCAGTGTTTCGTATTAGCTTAGTTCGAATTTTAACCTTGATTTTAAAGGGGTATTTAGTGTATTATACTTCGTGTTCTAATAATTAGTCATCTAATGAAGTTTATTAAAGATAATACAGGCTTGTTAATCTTAACGTCATTTTTAATCTTTATAATCATGCATTAGTGATGTTGCTAGTATTTGAACATTACAAAATATCATTTACCGAATTCTTGGTATTGTTTTGCCAAACAAGTTTATTTAATTATTTAAGTAAATAAAGGTTTGAGTTGAACTATTACTTTCAATATTTAGCCCCCCATCGTGGCGGTTAAATCTCGGTCCTTTGGTCTTCACCCTATCTGTTGGTGTATCAGACTTTAGAGGCTCTATGTATGTTGTTAATAAAAAAGCCACACACAGCTTTTTACAGCGATGCATAAACAACACTTTTAAATTTTTTGATTAGTGCTGCTCAATATTATTGGGTTGTTACTACTTTGTACTTAACCTTAAATCTAAGCCTCTCGTTTTAGATATGGTTTTCGCGTGTGTGTAAAAAAGTGTTGCCTAAATGAAAAGAAAAATTCGAAGCTATGTTTTAAACCTAGCTACTTAGTTTTAGCTCGTCTAATTAAGGCGAGCGCAGATAAAATGGAAAGTTGAGCATTTATGCAAAAGTTAAATTGGCGACGTATCGTACTTAAAGTAGGTAGTGCATTAATTGCACCAGATCAAGATGGCTGCCGTTCGCGTTACATATTAACCATCGCACAGTTCATTGTTCGTTGTCGTGCCCGCGGGATAGAGGTGATTTTAGTATCATCTGGTTCAGTAGCGGCTGGCGCGCATTTATTCCCATCAGACAAACCTCGATCTGTGGTAATGAAAAAAGCAATGGCGGCAGCAGGCCAAACAGAAATGATTGCCATGTGGGACCGCTTTTTTGACTTTCCTTCTGCGCAGTTATTATTAACACACGGCGATTTACGTGACCGTGAGCGTTACCAAAGTATTCGCGAAACCGTATTCACTTTACTTGAGCATGGTGTACTCCCTATCATTAATGAAAATGATGCCGTCACCACTGACGAGCTGCGAGTAGGTGACAACGATAACTTATCAGCAATGGTTGCAGCAGCAGCAGATGCTGATGCGTTATTAATATTCTCAGACGTTGATGGACTTTATGATAAAAATCCTAATTTGCACGACGATGCCGTGTTACTGCCTGAAATAAAATCAATTGATGAATCTATTTATGCTATGGCAGGATGTGCAACAAGTGCTGTTGGCACTGGTGGCATGAAAACTAAAATAGAAGCAGCCGAAAAAGCAACGTCACATGGTATAGCGACTTATATTATAAACGGCTTTAAAGAAGAAACATTTACAAAGCTGCTAGCTGGAGAAAACCCTGGCAGCGTATTTTTACCGTACGAAAAACCAATGCAAGATTCTGTACACTGGATGACACACACAGCAAACGAGCAAGGCGAAGTTGTTGTTGATGGATCATTTGACGAATCGCTAGAAGGTGAAAGCGGATGTATTCGTGGTGATGAAATCATGGAAGTTCATGGTGAATTTGCTGTTGGTGATACCATTTTAGTACGTAGTGAAGACGGTACGCGTTTGGCGAAAGCGACCGCAAATTATAGTAGCTGTTTGTTAAACTTTATTGCAGACAACGAACAGAGTGAATTCAGCGAAAAAATGCAGGATTCAATTGGACCAGTTATATCTGAAAAACATATCGCATTATTGGAGAAGTCATGAGTTTAATTACGGACATTTCACGTCAGGCAGCAAAAGCTGCACATACACTTGCTTTACTCGATACCGAGACTAAAAACCAAGTATTAGTTGAAATGGCAGCGGCACTAAGAGAGCAAAAAGCATTTATAATCAAAGAAAACGAAAGTGACCTAAGCGCAGCACGCGACAATAACTTAGCAGCCTCAATGATCGACCGCTTAACGTTAAACGATGAGCGCATTGAAGCAATGGCAGAAGGTATTGAAGTAATTGTAAGCCTGGACGATCCTGTTGGTCAGCTACGTGATATCACAGAGCGTCCAAATGGCATTAAAATTCGTAAAATGCGCGTACCTCTTGGCGTTGTATGTATGATTTACGAAGCACGCCCAAATGTTACAGCGGATGCCGGCGCATTGTGTTTTAAATCGGGTAATGGTGTTATTTTACGAGGCGGTAAAGAAGCCCTTAAAAGCTCACAAGCTATTGCAAGCGTAATGCACAGTGTGCTTGAAAAGCATAACTTACCGGTATCACTTATTTCAGTGATTCCAGATCCGGACCGCGCACTATTAATGGAACTAATGCAGCAACGTGAAAGTATTGATTTAATCATTCCACGTGGCGGCGAAGGTTTAATTAACTTTGTTACTGAAAACAGTACGATCCCAGTAATTCAGCATTACAAAGGTGTTTGTCATCTATATGTAGATAAAGATGCAGACCTAGAAATTGCGCTTAACTTACTACTAAACGGTAAAACACAGCGTACGGGTGTTTGTAATGCACTCGAAGGCTTAGTCGTTCATCAAGATGTTGCAGATGAATTTTTAAATCTGTGTGCCGTCGTATTACGCCAAGAAGGTGTAAAAATAAACGCAGACAGTTTTGCTGCTAAATACTTTGATAACGCAACTGTTTTAGCCGATAACGAATTTGGTGAAGAATACCTAGACTTAGAAATCGCTATTCGCGTTGTTCCAAGCTTTACAGCAGCGGTTGAGCACATTGCCCAGTTTGGTTCAAACCATACTGAAGTAATTTGTACTAAAAACGAAGCTGCTGCAGAGTTATTCCAACGCAGTGTTGATGCTTCTGTAGTGATGGTTAATGCGTCATCTCGCTTTTCTGATGGCTCACAACTAGGGTTAGGTGCAGAGATTGGTATAGCAACTTCTAAGCTTCATGCTTACGGTCCAATGGGGCTTGAGTCGCTAACTACTGAAAAGTATTTAGTTAATGGGGTAGGCCAAGTTCGCGGATAACGACTAAAGCTTAATTCTGTTAAAAAGCCGAGCATGAAAATGCTCGGCTTTTTGGTTTTTAGACTACTCTGTAATTAATTTAATTTAATTTATCAAGCCAGTCATTTGCAGGTTCAGGTTTATGCAAATGGTAGCCTTGTAATATTACTTCAGGGTATTCTTTAAATAAATCAAAGTGAGATTGATTTTCCACACCTTCAGCCACTATTTCGAGTTCAAATACACGGCCTAAGTTTACAATCATATCAATAATTAATTTATCATTATTATCGGTAGGTGCTTCTAAAACAAAAGAACGGTCTATTTTTAGTTCTTGTATTGGTAATTGTTTTAGGTAAGTTAAGCTCGAATATCCAGTACCAAAGTCATCAATTGATACTCTTACACCTAACCTTTTAAGACGATGGACAGCGCTAATGGCTGCTTCCATATGATTAAGTAAAGTCCCTTCAATAATTTCAATAGTCAGCTGTTGAGGATTAATCCCATATTGTTCTATTTTATTGCTGATGAAGTCTAAAAAGCGTGGCTCATGAAAGTGGCGTCCACTTATATTTATAGATAAGTTTAAATCAGGATGTGTTTTACTAATCTGCGTTAAGATTTTTAGAGCGTTTGAGCTGACCCAGCAATCCAAATCATAAATAATATCAGACTCTTCAGCAATCGATATAAACTCCCCTGGGCTAATAAACCCTTTTTGAGGATGTTCCCACCGTAATAAAACCTCAGCACCTTTAAGTTTATGATTTCTGTCAAATTGAGATTGTAGATAAAGAGAAAGTTCATTTTGCGTAATTGCTTTGCGTAAATCTTGCTCAATTTCAAAACGACGCTTTGCTTGCTCGCCAAATGAGGTATCAAAAAAGGTAATTCTGTTACCCCCTTTCTCTTTTGCTTTGTAACAAGCAGCTTCGCAGTTTCTAATTGTTTCAATAGCGCTTTCCCACTGATCTTCTCGAGGGAAAATATACGTGCCAATACTCACAGTTAAACTTATTTCTTGTTCATCAACAAAGAAAGGCTTATTTACGGCAATTAATAACTCTTGTGCTTTTCTCTGGGCAACTATTTGAGCTCTAGTTCGGCCTATACCTTTATCAAGAGTACACAATACTGCAAATTCATCACTGCCTAAACGAGCAATAATATCTTTTTTATCAAGATGGGAATGAACACGCTTAGTAAGCTCTTTTAGTATTTTATCGCCGGCAAGTAAGCCTAAACCATCGTTAATTGAGTGGAAGCTATCTATATCAATAATGTAAATATAAGCGTAATTTTTTTCAGAGGTGCAGACTTGGAGCTGTTGTTCTAATTGTTTTAAAAATCCATTTCGATTAGGTAGGCCTGTAAGTTCATCATGCCATGTTAGGTAATCTATTCGTTCTTGAGTGACTTTTAAGCTAGATATATCGCTAAATACACCAATGTAATGTACGTTTGTATCTTGATCGCCTTTAACCATACTGAGAGTTAGTAATTCGGGATAAAGCTCGCCATTTTTTCGTCTTGTTACCAGCTCACCACTCCAGTAACCCGCTCTATTTGCATGATGCCAAACTTGATCAAAGCTAATACTTGGATGATTATTTTGTTTTACATCGTGCAACTGCATTTGCAGCGAATCAGCTTCACAGTAACCTGTAATACGACAAAAAGAGGGATTTACAGCAATTATTTTGCCATCACTGTCTGTAATAACAACGCCATCTGCAGTGCCTGTTAAAGCTTGATAAAATAATTTTTGTTTTGAAGAAAGCTGTTTGAGTTCTTCTTCACGCTCACTTAATTCTAATGCAAGCGATTCTATTTCGAGGAGTTTATCGTGCAGATCAAAGTTTTTTTCTATTAACCTATCTAGCATGCCTTGCGCTGTAATGTGGGTACGAATACGCGCTCTAACGAGTGCTAATTTATAAGGCTTATGTATGTAATCAATTGCGCCCATGGCAAAGCCTTTTTCTTCAGACTCCTCTTCGGTAAGCGCTGTTACAAATATGACAGGGATCCCTTTCGTGTTCTGTTTAGCTTTAAGTATATTACATACTTCATAGCCATCCATGCCCGGCATCATTATATCGAGCAAAATTAAATCTGGACGTGTTGACTCAACAAATACGAGTGCTTGTTCACCACTTGTAGAAATACGTACGTCATAATCAGTTAAAAGTCCTTCAACTAATACGTGTAAATTACTAGGTTCGTCATCAACAATAAGAATTAAAGGTTTTTGCTTTTGCTCTGCAGTTAATCCATTGCCATTTGCGAAATAATTTGAATGCACTATCTATCCTTCTTTGCGTTCTTTGCAACATTAAATCTAGTTCAGGTTGGTGGTTATGCCTAATTTTTATTATCGTTTCTATAGTTATCAACTAGCTCAATTACTAACGCGTAGTTAAAATGATCAATAGCTTCTTTGAGCTTAAATAAAGGATGGTCTCGATCGTACTGATTTCTGTCTAATTGCCTAATCAAACTACTAGATATTGGACGAGCCGTTAATGCTAATGAATATATATCATCAATAACTGAATCTTCACTTCCTAGTTCTTGTAATTGTATATGCTCTTTTTTTAGGTTTTCAGCTACTAAAAACTGTTTTATAGCAAAAAGCGTGAGTGTTAATTGATCAGTAAAGTTGGATAATTTAATGCTTTTTTCATCAATTAATTTTTTCTCAATATTTTGGGTACTTTGTTCCAGTAGTTCCAAACCTAATGTACCAGCTAACCCTTTAAGTGTATGCACGAGTCGAGTTAGGCTTTCGAACTCTTTATTTTTGATTAATATATCAGCTTTAATCGAAAAGTCATTGTAATCGTTGACGAATTGAGTAAATAATTTCACTAATAATTCGTCATTATTCTCTAAGTTTTCTTTTGCTAATGGGAGGTTTATAGTGCTTAGTGGTTCGCTACTTTGTAGGTGCTTTTCTATACTGTTGTAAAGCGCATCAAAAATAATTGGCTTGACTAAAAAGTCATCCATACCCGCTCTAAACGCTGCTTTTCTATCACTAGGATCGGCGGCGGCAGTAATTGCAATTATTGGGGTTTTGAAGCCTCGTTCTCTTAATATTCTTGTTGCCTCTAGCCCATCCATAACTGGCATTTGAACATCCATAAAAATAATATCGATATCATTTTTATCTATTTTCTGTAAAGCCTCTTGTCCATTATCAGCAATGATTACAGTCATATCTAGTCTGGCTAAAAGAGCTGAGGCTATTTCTTGATTAATTTTGTTGTCATCAACAACCAGTGCATTAAATCCAGAAAATTTAGGATGAGGTTTTAATGGCTTTTCTTTAAAGTTACTAGGTGAAAGCTTTCTTAATACTTCTACTTCGCTATTTTTATTACCAATAATGATAATGTCTATATTTTCATTTTTTGCAATTGGTTCAGGGAACTCTTCATCGGTAATTAACAAAATAAGCGTCAGTTTTTCATTAGCGTTTTTATTTTGAGCGTACAGTTGTTGTAAAATAAAGTTATCGTTGAGCTCTTTTTTTTCTATCGACATTATTACAATACTAAATGGGCTACTAGGCTGAGACATTTTTGCAATGGCCCTTAATGGTTCTTGTGTTGTTTCTGTTGTTATATTTATATCACTTAGTAAGTCCATTAATTTTTTAATTTGCTCATTATCGGGGCTAATTAATAGGGCATGTTTTTTAAGTTTTTGCTGCTCAGATAAGGTAAAGGGTAGAGTAAAGAAAAACTCGCTACCTTGATTAATCGTGCTTCTTACTTGAATATCTCCGCCAAGCAGTTTAGCTAATTGTTTGCTTATAGTGAGTCCTAAACCGGTACCGCCGTACTTCCTTGTTGTGCTCGAATCACCTTGTGAAAAAGACTGAAATATAATTTTTGATTGATCTTCCGTCATTCCAATTCCGGTATCTTTTATACTAAAGTGTAGGTTTATTGTTTTTTCGTGTTGAGATGTTGCTTCTATAATTAATGATACTTCACCATGCTCTGTAAATTTAATTGCGTTGCCTACACAATTATTAATTATTTGGTTTAGGTGCATTGGGTCGCCAATAAGTTCAAGTCCCGCATCTACATGTAAAATAAAGTTTAATCCTAAGCCTTTTTGTTTTGCATTAGTTGAAAACAAATTTTGAACGTTAGAAACTATAGTATGTAAGGTAAACGGGATTTGCTCTAACTGAACTTTGTCAGATTCTAGCTTAGAGAAATCTAAAATATTATTTAAGATTTGTAATAGGTTTTGAGCGCTTGAAAAAGCTTTATCTGCGTAGTGTTTTTGCCTTGAGGGAAGCTCGCTGCTTTGTAAAAGTTGCAACATACCTAATATACCATTCATTGGGGTGCGAAGCTCATGGCTCATGTTAGCTACAAAATCTATTTTTGTTTTATTGGCTTTATCGGTTTGCTGCATAGCACTCGTTAGATCGGCATTCATTGCCTCCATTTGAGAATTTAATACACGAGTTTCGTTAAGTAGCTCTTTGGTTTGCTTATTTTTAAGATATAAAGCATTAGCTGCTTTTATTACCGATGCTATTTCAGTTTGATTTTGGCTGTAATTAGAAATAGTTACTGGCTTTTCGCTATTCATATCTTTAAGCAATAAAGTGAGTTGAGTAATCGGTTTTATAACCGATCTAAAAATAAAATAGCTTAAAAATAAAACGATTAACATAATTAAAGCGGCAAATATATTCGCCTGCTCTGTATTTGTAGTTAAGTGATTACTTAGCTTATCTTCAGTTTTAGCTAGTTTGTTTTTTTCTATCTTTTTAATTTCATTTGTTAAGTATAGTAATTCGTTTTCTATACCTGTTAAAACTACATTTACAGAAAAAGTGTAGCTGCGGGTAAGCAGTACAAGTTGGTTGTAAGCTTGTTTTAAATTTACTGCTTTATTAGAAAATGATTCATTAATTATCGAGGTGCTCGTTAGCTTTTTATATAAGTGATCTAAGTTTTGTTTAACATTTTGTGCTTCATCAAAATTAGGCTTATAGAGGTAACTTACCGCTGCGTGTTTTAAATTACTAATTGTAAGTAAAACATCGTTAAAAATAACTTTATTGCTATTGTTTGAAGACTCTTCTAAGTCACTAATTGTTACTTGTAGGTCATCAATAGGTTGTTTAAATTGAGTAGTGTAAAGATGTTCACGTTTCTTTCTGTTTATGACAACTTGGCCAAATGTATCTTGATAACTATTTAAATACTCGCCAAGGCGAACTAATGAGTCACTGTGTTCTGGTGCGTGGTTTAAGGTGCTTGTTTTTAGTTGTTCAAGATTCAGATTTGCCTTATTTAAATAAAAATTAAATTTGGTAATCGTATTTTCATTTGCATGGTCAATAAATGAAACCGCATGCCCTTGCAAAGAGATTATGTCGTTTTCTAAATGCGTTACTGCCTCGCTTTGAATTAGCGCATTATGCTGAGATTGTTGTAAGCTAAGTAAAGCGTTTTGCGAATAGTTAAATAGGTAACTTTGCAAAAGGAGTAGCCCAACAAGTAAGCATAAGGCTAAAATTATTTTTGATTTAATAGAATTTATTATCATTATCGGCTAATCAACTCATACCATTTTTGCAAGCTGTAGTCATAGGTTGGCATAACTGTATTCCATACTGCTACATTGCTAAAGCGTTTATGGTAACTACCGCCATTACGCTGCTCACCCGCTTTTACTGCTACTTCGCCATTGGTATTTAATAAATCTACGTTTGTTACTTTTCCATCGTACCAGTAATCCCATTCAGCCGGAGATAGTAGTAGTTTAGAGCGTTGTGGATTACTAATGTAATAACCTTGGCGAGCGATAAATGCGCCTGGCCAGCCCGAAAGCCACCAGTTCATATAATCGTAAGCTGCATCTTTTACGCTATTTTGTGTTTGTGATGATAAGCACATAACACCATGCCAGCCTCTGTACCCTTCTTTTGGTGCAGCAAAGCGTACATTAACGTTTTGGCTGTTTAAGGCTGAAACCGCAGGCGAAAACATACTTTCTATATGGGCACGTTTACTTTTCATAAACTCAATTGACTCGGGAACTGAGTTCCAATAGCCGCTAAAGTGACCTTGGCGTTTAAAGTCGAGTAATATGCTAAACAATCTATCAAGTTCTGGGCGGGTTATTGCACCTATATCGTTAAATTTTATAAGCCCTTTACTTTGTGCTGCTAGGGCCAGGTCAAATAACCCAATGGTAGGCGCATTTACGATAGCTACTTTACCTCTGTTCTCGTCATCAAGCAGCCAACTCCAGCTTTCTGTTTCGTATGCTATACCGGGCTTAATAAAGTCGGTGTTGTAACCAAAAGAGTCAACATTATGCACATAAGGTAAAAAGCTAATATGATCGCTTTCTTGTGAGCTTAATGTGCCATCGGGTTGAACATTTAATAATTTATAGGGAGCATCACCTGCACCAATACTTGCAGTTTCGGTTAGTTTTCCCGTTTTAGTAAGTGGATTTATCTCGTTAAAGTAGGTGAGTCGTTTTTTTTCTATTGGCTGTATAGAACCTGCATCCCAAAGCACATTAATGCTGTTTGACCATTGTTCGTATAAATCAAAGGAGCTAGGGTCCATTGATGCCTTTTGCAAAACGGCAGCGCTGCCTGCGGGGGTAAATTCAATATTAATACCTAGGTCGCTCATCGCTTGTTTGCGAATAGCTTCTTGGAGTGTTACATGAGTACCAAGCACTCTTAACGTCACTTTTTTTCGGGCAAAAACATAAGGCGCATGTGTTATTGCACCAGCTGTTAAACCTATTGCAGCTAGCTTTTTTAGCGTTGAACGCTTAGGGTTGTCCATGTTAAGCCTAAAGTACTAATGTGTGACATTATGTATAGCTAAGAACTTGTAAAGACACAAGTTGAACGGATAAATTTTAAATTATATAAAATGAAAAATTAGAATAGTAGGGTGTTTAAAAATAGTTAAAACAAGGAAAAAACAGAAGAATAAAATGATTTTGAAAGGAGTAGGAAAGTGGTGGAGCTAAGCAGGATCGAACTGCTGACCTCCTGCGTGCAAGGCAGGCGCTCTCCCAGCTGAGCTATAGCCCCACATTCCTAAGTTACATATAATAATGTAACTGCTTGGCTGCTGAGTTCCAAGCGGGACGAACTTTAAGTTTTTTTATAAATTTGGTCAAGTATTTTTTCGTAAATTTTCACTGTTTACGTCAATTTTTGTTAGACTCGGCTTAATTCAAAACTAAAACGATAAAAAACAATGAAAAAATGTGTTCTAGCGCTTATGGTTTTACTCGCTGGTTGTGCCTCAAATGACGGTCCTCCTTTTGAAATAAATAATAAACAGTTTCACGAAAGGCAAGATGAGCAAGGCAATAAACTTTTTGCTTATGTTGTTTCGGTAAAAGCTAAAAATCGTGAAAACTTTAACCTAGACCGTGGTCCTAACAACAAACCAAGTCGTGGTGAAGTTAAGCAGTATATTGAGCAAGAGCATTTTGAAGAGTCAAGCGTGCTAAAACTGCAGTTAGAAGATCAAGCTGTTGAGTTATTAAACCAAGAGTTAAAAGAGCGCCAGTATTGCGATAATAAACACGAAGTAAGTGAAGTTTTATGGCGAGACCTAAGCGTACAATTAAGAGGGCGTTGTTTGTAATATGTTGGCTGATAAAAGCAAGTTAGCAGAGCTTTTAGCGCACCTAGGTATTAATTACGATGTGATAGAACATCCACCGCTACACACGAGCTTAGCGGCTGATCAGTTTATGGTTGAACGCCCGGGTACTCGTCTTAAAAACCTATTTTTGCGTGATAACGAAGGTAAGCGACACTTTTTAGTTATTACAGCGCATGATAAGCAACTCGACTTAAAGTTATTATCAAAGCAGCAAGGACTTTCACGTTTAGGATTTGCTTCAAGTGAGCGTTTAGCTAAGTATTTAAAGGTAGCGCCTGGGTGTGTATCAATGTTGGCTCTTTTAAATGATAAGCAAAACGAAGTAAGCTTATGGATTGATCAAGAGATTTGGCATGGAGAGTTGTTTCATTGTCATCCGTTTGAGAACACCCAAACATGGTTACTTAGTAAAGCTGACTTAAACACATTTTTTAATAACACAAAACATCAGCCACGCGTTGTATTTCTGCCTTCTAAGTAAGCCCACAAAATTAGCAATAAACCACATAAGCAAACAGCAAGCAGCGTAAACATAAACGCTGTTTGCCCATGATGTTGGTACACCACACCGGGTAATAACGAGCCAAGCGCTCCACCACTGTAATAAAACGATACATACCCGCCATTGGTCACGCTGGGTGGTGCTTTGCTTATTTTATTAACGAGCGGCGCTGCGGTTGAGTGAATCACAAACATTGCACCGCAAAATAAAGTAAATGCGATTAAAAATAAGCTGAGCTGGTGGCTCATTAGTAAAATAATACTCACGCTATAAAAACTAAAGACAGCAGTTAATAAATGCCAAGGAGAAGGGGCTCTTTTAAGTAACCAGGGCGCGGCAATCGAGGCTAGAGCCCCAATTAAATAGCCACTGTAAACTAAACCTATGTCGCGAGTATTTGTTATTAAAAACGTACTTTGCAATATAAACGGTAAGTAATTAAGTAGTGCAGCAAAGCAAAAAAACATACAAAAAACGGCACCGTAAACTTTAAGTACAGCGCCTTCTTTAAGTTGTTTAATGTAGTCCAGTGGCGAAAGCTGAGACTTTGTTGCTGGGTTCGAAAATTGAGAATGTTTGATTGTTAAAGCTAAAAAAATAAGCATAAAAGCAATAACGTAGTAAAAGCTCTGCCAATTCCATAAATCGCTAAATAAAGCCGCGAGGACACGGCCAAAGTAGCCTCCAACTATACTGCTACCAATATATAGGGTCATATTTTTTTGAAGTGTATCAGCGCTATAACTCATGCCTATATAACTAGTCATTGCAGTTAAGGCTGCTGGAAGCGTCAGGCCTTGTAAAAATCTAACTAATAGCAAAAGCTCAAAGCTAGGTACATATATAAAAAGCAGACAGCTAAGCCCTAAAAACACCATTGCAATACGTAATATTAGTAATGGATTTCTTTTTGCCAAAAACAAACCATAGACGAGCGGGGCAATGGCTAAGGGCAACATAGTTGCAGTCATTAAGCTGCCAGCTACTGCAGGGGCTACATTAAATTCGCTTGCAAAAAGACTCAGTAGAGGTTGTGGTGCATAAAGTACAAAAAATATAAATACCGAGCAAACGAGTAGATGAGGTAAACGCATTATATGGCTTATACATTTGCTGATTGGTTACGTGACATTGTATTAAAAATTGTTTTTAATTGATAATTAAAACCATGCTCTTTGCGCCATATCATGGTTTGTTTTAATTAGTTTGTTAGATTAATGTCGATAGCGCTGTTATTTGAACTCGTTGGTGATTAAAATAACCCTAATATTAGTTTTTAGTGGAACAAAGCCATGGGTTCATTACAAGACCAATTGCTTCAAGCAGGATTAACAACATCGCATAATGCTAAAGTTGCTAAATCAGAAAAGCGTAAGCAACAAAAAAAGCAAAAGAAAGGGGCTACTAGTAACCCAAGTGATCTGCAAAAGCATATACAACAAACCAAGCTAGAGCAGCAAAAAAAAGCTGAAGAGCTTAACCAAACACGCCAAGTGAGCTTAAAGCAACGCGAACAAGAAGCGCGTGTTAAACAAATTTTAGAGCACCACAATCAAGACGCTATTCGTGGTGAGCGCACATTTAATTTTACTTATCAAAACAAAGTAAAAAACCTAGACGTGAACGAGAAAACGCAAAAAGCGTTATCGGGCGGTCGTTTAGCTATTTGTGTACTAGAAGGGCAATTTTACGTACTAGACGACGAACCAGCACGCAAAGTGGCTGAAGTTGACGAAAAGTATATTGTTTTTCATGTAGAGGCTGAAAACAAACCAAAAGATGAAGATGACCCGTACGCAGACTTTGAAGTACCAGATGATATAGTGTGGTAATAGTCTATTAAGGATAAGCTCATTTTTATTTGCTAAAGTATATAAAAGTGAGACAGAAACAAGTTAGCGGTTTTTTGGTTAAGTTGATCGTCTAGCGTCGTTTCGTACGTATGCTTTTTATTTGATTGTTTACTACAATCAATAGAACAGTTTTTCTAACCGTCAAAAAAGAAGAGTAAATACAATGAGCAAGATGAAAACACTACTATTAGGCGCGGGTATTACTTTAGCAGCAAGCTTCTCGTTTAATGCAGCTGCTGCCGATGGCGCTGCACTTTATACCGCTAAAAATTGTCAAACCTGTCATGGCGCTGAAGGTAAAGCACCAATTATGGGTATGTACCCTAAGCTAAATGGTCAAAATAAAGACTACTTAGTAGCGCAAATGAAAGATATTAAATCAGGTAAGCGTAATAACGGTATGACCATGGCAATGAAAGCAATGGTTTCAACGGTAACTGATGAAGAGTTTGAAGCAATTGCAGATTATCTAGCTAACGTAAAATAATTCACGCAATTATTTAGCTTTATAAGCACCATAAACAGCCACACAATAGTGTGGCTGTTTTGTTTGGTGTTTGCTATAAAATAAAGACTGCTTTAGACTTCTAAACATCTATTTGTATATGCTAGTAATGTACGGTTTTAAAAGGCTTAATATGTTTGATTTACCCAAACTAGATTTAAAAAATAAAGTATCAGAACAAGAGTGGCAACTGCGTGTTGATTTAGCTGCCTGCTATAGGTTGGTAGATCACTTTCGTTGGGGCGATTTAATTTATACGCATTTATCGGCACGTTTGCCTGGTACCGATCATTACTTAGTGAATGCTTTTGGTTTAACCTTTGATGAAGTAACCGCCTCTAATTTAGTGAAGGTAGACTTAGAGGGCAATATTATTGACGATACGCCATTTAGTATTAACCCAGCCGGCTTTACCATTCACAGTGCAATTCACGAAGTGCGCGAAGATGCGCATTGCGTTATTCACCTTCATACCAAAGAAACAATTGCAGTTGCGACACAAAAAAACGGTTTATTACCGCTTAGTCAGTATTCAATGTTTTCACTGCCATCGCTTTCTTACCATGGCTACGAAGGGCTTGCAGTAAATGATGATGAGAGAAAAGTGCTGCAAGACGATTTAGGCAACACTAACCATATGTTATTGGTAAACCACGGTGGCTTAACGGTAGGGCCTACCGTTGGTGATGCGTTTATGCGTTTTTATGATTTACAACGCGCGTGCGAAATACAATTAGCACTGCAATCAAGCTCGCAAGAAGTTATTGAAGTGCCACAGCCTATAATCGACAATATTTATAATCAAGCAAACGTAGTACACAGTGGTAGTACTGGCGGGCAACTTGCGTGGCCTGCTATGTTACGTAAAGCGTACCGACTTGATCCTAGTTTTGCAAAATAACCCATAGCGGTTAATAAGGAATTTTAATGAAAGTAAATCGCGTTGAAGTATTTGATATTCACTGTCCTGATAGACCTTCTTGGACGCCTGTTTTTGTTCGTATTCATACTGACGAAGGCATTAGCGGTGTTGGCGAAGCGGGCCTTGCATACGATTTAGGCCACAGTGCTGCAGCGGCTATGATTAAGGAAATGGCCGACGCCTTCTTAATCGGCCACGACCCGTTTCAAACAGAAAAACTATGGTCTCGTATGCTGCGTGAGAGCTTTTGGGGTTTAGGCGGCGGACCTGTTGTATATGCTGCAATGAGCGCAATTGATACCGCACTTTGGGATATAAAAGGTAAAGCGCTTGGTTTACCTGTATACCAATTACTAGGCGGTAAAGTTAACGATAAACTACGTACCTACGCATCGCAATTACAGTTTGACTGGGATAGTGAATTTAAAGCGCTAGTACAACCGCAAGAATATGCAGAAGCTGCCTTAAAGGCGATGGCCGAAGGTTACGATGCAGTAAAAGTAGATCCAATTCAGTACGATAAGGACGGTAATACTTATTACGACCGTACAAAAATAATCTCACGTACTGAAATGAAACTATACCGTGCGCGCATGCAAGCTATTCGTGAAGCTGTAGGCGACGAAGTAGACATTATTTTTGAATGCCACAGCCTACCAGGTGTGACAACAGCCATTCAGTTGGGTGAAATTGCAGAAGAATTTGACTGTATGTATTTTGAAGAGCCAGTTAATTACTTAAACCACTCATTACACGCAAAAGTAGCCGATAAAGTATCTGTGCCTATTGCTGGTGGTGAGCGTTTGTATAATCGCTGGGGTGTGCGCCCGTACTTAGAAGATCAAAGTATTGATGTTCTACAACCTGATATTGGTTTATGTGGTGGTTTTACAGAAACCAAAAAAGTGTGTGATTACGCTGATATTTTTGATGTGCGTATTCAAGCTCACGTATGTGGCGGGCCAGTTGCAACAGCTGCATCACTGCACTTAGAAACGGCTATTCCTAACTTTTTGATTCATGAGCATCATACTTATGCGATTAAAAAGTGGAACCGCGAGTTATGTTTACAAGACCCACAACCTAAAAATGGCTTCTTTGAAGTGTCAGAAGAGCCAGGGTTGGGTATTGAGTTAAACGATGAGATTGTTATGCGCTCTCAACGCGTAGAAATAAAATAATAGCCTTTTAACCTAACTTTAGGTCATGCATTAAAAAGCCGGTAAGTGATTAGTCACTTACCGGCTTTTACTTGTTTGGGGGAAGTAAAGCTTGTTAAAACTCGTTGATTTTACATTCCACGTCTTTAAGTTCAATAGTTGCTTTGCTATCGAGATGGCGTATGTAGCATTGCTTGCCTTTAATCATCAATTCAAACTGATCGGGTGTATTGCGACTTTGCGTGTCGATAATATTATTACCATCTACATTACTAAGGGTTACTGTGCTGCTGGTAGTAAATACATCATCAGCTAATTGAGTCTCTTGCATATGTACAAGTGTTTTAATTGCTTTGCTAACGGCTGTTTTATTTGGCTTTGCCAGTAGGGCATGTTGCAGCTTAGGTGTCGGGTCTGGATTTTGAGATATGCAGCCATTGAGAAGAAGCGCTGAAAATACAACGATTAGTAAAAAGTACATTTTCATAAATTGGCCGTATTATCATAAAAAGAGAGTTTAATATAACTAGTTTTACTTACACTTGATAGTAGTGCTTAGCGTTTGCATAGCTAAGGTCATGCCATGTCTTATCGTTTGAGCATAACGCCTTATGGCAGTGCCATAGATTGTTGTAGCTTGTATTTATTTGGCACACAGGGAAGTTACTAGCAAACATAATACGCTGTTGGCCGAAGTGATTAAAAATAAAATTAAAACACGCTGCTTGTTGCTCGCTGGTGAGTTGTAGTAATTCAAAGCCAGAGAATTTAATTGCAATATTGTCATGCTGAGCAAGTAACTCAACACCTTGTTGCCAAGTATTTAAATTACTTGGCAGTCCTGCATGATTAATTATAATTTGAAGTTGCGGTAGCTGCTTAGCGTAATTAGCCACTTGTTTGGTTATTTCGCTATTTTCAATATCAAATTGAACTTCAAAATGAAGTTGTGTATTTGATAATGTAATTAGGTTTTTAAAGCTATTAGCATCTAATAAACGCTTTGCATCACTACCTTCGGTTATATCCCTAATGCCACATAAATTTGAATGGGCTAAAGCTTTTAAGCAATGTGTAAATTGATCTGCGGGTGAGTCAATTTGATTGTAACTAATGGCTTTAAAAGGCAGGTTTTTTAAATGTGAGCTTAGCCAGTTTAGCTCGTTAATAGGGGAGGTGTTATCAAACCCTGCTTCTATATGTACTAGGCCTGCAAGTTCAAAGTCGGTGCTTTTAACAAGTTGCTCTGCACTTATTAGCTGTTTTATTTTTTCTAAATTTGGCCACGCTGGTGGGTTAGCGCCTTGTAGCCATGAGTATTGACCTTCTACTAAATTAAAAAAGTGTACGTGTGGGTCAATAATTTTTAGGCTCATTGCACATTACTCATTGGGCAGTATTCATTGCGCTGTATAACCACCGTCAATGCTTTGTAGGCTGCCAGTAATAAAGCTGGCATCGTCGCTTGCTAAAAAGCTCACAAGGGCAGCAACTTCATCGGCTTGACCTAATCGGTTAAGCGGTTGAAGACTTGCTTCCTCGGCAACTATTTCAGCTTTGTTTGCGCCACTCTTTTTGCAATACGCATCTATTGCGTTATGAAAAAGCGGGGTTTCTATTGTGCCAGGGCACACCGCATTTGCTCTAATATTAAAACCCGCGTAATCAAGCGCCGTTGTTTTAGCCATTGAGGCAAGGGCATGTTTTGTTAGGTTATACGCAAAAGAGTTTTGCTTACCTATAATTGCCTGATCGGAAGCGACTAATATAATAGCGCCGCCATTTTGCGCTTTCATGCTTGGCAATACGCTTTGTATTGCGGCATAAGCGCCTTTTACATTAAGCGCAAAAAGTGCATCGAAAGTTTGCTCGTCGGTGCTTTCTATATTTGCGCTTAAGTGTTTTCCAGCATTAGAAACAAGTACATCAATACGTTTGCTTTGTTCACAGATAGCGTTGATACAGTTGCGTACCGCCGATACATCACTTACATCACACTGATGAAATATACCGATTTCGCTCAGCTCTATATCAAGGTTATGTACTTCATAGCCATTGTTTAGTAAACGCTTTACTACGGCTAAGCCAATACCTTTTGTACCACCTGTAACGACTGCAACTTTAGACATACTTACTTCCTTTATTGCTAACTAGTGTGAGTGACCACAGCCGCCTTCAGCGTGCACATGTCCGTGAGAAACTTCTTCACTTGTCGCTTCACGTACAGATACAACTTCAACATCAAACGTTAGCGTTTTACCAGCAAATGGGTGGTTTAAATCACAATCTGCGTTAAAACGACCAACCTTAACAATAGTAACCTGATGACGACCTTGGTTAGAGCTAACCATTGCTGTCATACCTGGTTTCCATACTTTAACGTCGCCTTGTAAGTGCTTTAATGGGATGCGTTGAATTAAGTCATCAACACGCTCGCCGTATGATTCACTTGGCTCTAGAGTTACACTAAATTTTTCGCCAGCTTCTTTGCCTTCAAGTGCTTTTTCTAAACCAGGAAGCATGCCTTCGCTGCCATGAATGTAAGTAAGTGGCGCTTCGTTTGTGCTACTTTCAATTTGCTCGCCCGCTTCGCTAAGGGTGTAATGAAATTCAACTGCTGAATTTTTGCTAATTTGCATGCTTGTCTCTTCAAATAATAACTATGTTAGGGCGCGATTTTACGCGAAATATACTTGTTTATAAACTTAACGTGGCTGATTTAGTGTTTTTTGTAAATTTAGCAGAAAATCTTTTTTTGTTGGGGCTGCTTTTTGCTTTTCAGCCTGTGGTATAAACAGCACTAATTGAGTACCAGGCTTTAAAATGCTCGATGCAGAGAGTTTGTTCCATTTTGCCAAGTCGCTATGAGGTACATCGTAAAGCTGACTTATACTCCAAAGGCTATCGCCCGACTTAACTTCGTAATCGATTTCAATGGTGGGAATCGCAATCTCTTGGTGTTCTAAATAAGGGCTAATTTTGTAATCAACTGTTAATGTGCTTGGCAGGGTTTTAGGTTGTCCAACTAATAACTTTTCTCCAACGCCTATTAAATTATTATTTTTATTATTAAGTTGTTTTAACGCTTTTACCGACATTCTAAAACGTCTAGCGATACCGTAAAGCGTGTCGTTTTGTTTAACGATGTACTCTCCAGCAAAGTTTGATTTAAAAAACTGACTTTTTAATAATGTCTCTTGCCCAATGGGAAGCAGTAAAGTATGCGGCCCGTTAGGTGAGCTTTGATTTTTTAAATATCCCTGATTAATCGCGTGTAACTGCTTTGAACCTATACCAGAGAGTTTAGCGATGACTGAAAAGTCGAATTGTTGACCTATGTTCATCTGCGTTGTAAATGGCTTATACGCAAGCTTTGGACGTTTAATGCCCTTTTGTGGGTGTTTTACCAAATAGCTTAAAGCGAGTAATTTAGGAACATAATCGGCAGTTTCTTTAGGAAGCTTAAGCGACCAATAGTCAGTACTTTTACCACGTTTCTTATTGCTTTCTATAGCGCGTTTAACCCGGCCCTCACCACTATTATAAGCGGCCAAAGCATGCAGCCAATTCCCATCAAAACGTTTGTGTAAGTAGCTTAAGTAATCAAGTGCAGCATCGGTTGAAGCAAGTACATCTTGGCGCCCGTCGTACCATTGGTCTGACTTAACACCAAAGTGATGCGCTGTTGCGCCAACCAACTGCCAAACTCCCACAGCTTGCTGTGATGAGGCTATTGTTGGTCTAAAATCGCTTTCTACAAACGGTAGTAAAGCGAGCTCCATAGGTAATTGCTTTTGCTCAATTTTTTTTACGATGTGATACAAGTAAGGCGCTGCGCGTTTACTCACAGTTCGTAAGTAGTTAGGTTGCTTTGCGTACCAGCTGATACGCTTTTTTAAAGCGCGATTTTGATAAATCGTAAAGTGTAGGTTGTTGGCTATATGTACCCACAGATCGGTGGTTTTTGGTGGGCGCTTTTTTACGATTGTTTTTTTAAATTGAAGTGGCGTAACGTGCTCACTAACTTGGGGCGTTTGAGCTACTTCATCATCAGTATCATAAGTGTAGTTAGGCTCAAAATGAGTAAATATTTGTGGAGCTTCTTGTGGTTCTTGCTCCGTTGATTGACAACCAAATAACAAAATACCCAAACAACATAAAACCAAACTGCGCATAGTGATCACTTTTGTAAATTCCTTTTATTATTTTAACACAATCCGTTGTGTTGAGTTATTCTTCGCTTTTTGCGCGATTTAGGCCTGCTTGTAAAAAAAAGTTGCTCGATTTTATATTAAGCGCTTCTTGTTTATAAGGCTCAATAACTGATTCAGGAAACGACAGCATTAACTGCTCAATACTTTGATCTTTATTGTTTTTAACGTGCTCTGTTATGGTTGTTAAAAACGATAGAGGCTGTTTTAGCTGCTCTTTTGTTAATGCGCCGCCGTGCCCAGGTAAAATAACAGTGAGCTTTTCGTCGTTAATATATTGCTTGAGCAACGCCTGCCAACTTTTAAGTTCGCCGTGACCAGGATAAGGAAGCCAGTCAACGATATCGCCACCAATTAGCACACTGCCGTTATTAGTGGTAATAGTTAAATCGCCATTGGTATGTGCCTGTTGAGGTTCAATAGTTACCTCAAAACCACCAAGGTCGATAGTTTTACGGTTATCGATTGTAATTTTAGGTTCGTTAAGTTGATACTCTTGCCAGCGAAAAAGCCGTTTTTTTGCAAGTTCTAACTTATTTCGCCATTTAGCTTGTTCATCTTTTTCTACGCTTGCTAATCGTTGGTAGCTTAGCTCAATGCTCTTTTCATAGGTGTCTAGCTTGTCGGTATAGGCTGTTTGATAAAGGTTAAAATTTTTATTTACTTGCTGATGAACAATGAGCTTGGCATCAGGATAAAATTTTTGCATAACCGCCATGCCTAATAAGTGATCATCATGGTAGTGCGTGGCAACTAAATAACATAAAGGCGTTTTAAGACGTCTTTTCAAATCTTCAGCAAGTTGCTCAACTGCGGCAAAATTGGCGCTTGTATCAACAAGCAGGGCACATTTTTCGCCTTCAATTAATACTTGATTGGAGTCGTAAAAGCGAAGCTTGTCTTGTTGCTTTAAAAACTGAATATGAGGGTTTATTGTATTCCAAGTGACGGCAGCGTAGGTGCTAGGTACTATTAATAATGTGCATGCCAATAGTAAGTGCTTACATAAAGAGGCTATGTTTGAAAGTTTTAACTTCATTTATTATCTCTACGCTGGTGTTTAATTATTTTAATAATAAACAAAAAGCGCAGTATGCGCTTTTTATTTTTGGTGTTTGGGGTCATTTGCCAAATGCTGACTGAGTTTATCAATCAATTGGTCTTGATGCTGTTGTTCAACTGTAGCCTGTGTTTTTGCTTCTAGCAATTCGTGGCTTAAGTTTAATGCAGCCAGTAGTAGGGCTTTTTGATCGCTTCTAACGGTTGAACGTAGTTTCATTTGTTCAACTAAGTCATTTAGATTTTTAGCTGCTGCTATTAATGCATCTTCCTGCCCTTCGGGGCAAGCAAATTGCTGCTCTTTACCTAGCAACTCAACAGTGACCCGCTGGTTTTGCAGCTCAGACATTAGCTAGCCTGTTGTGCGCTTTGTAACTTATCAAGAAGACCAGATAAAGTAGTGCTGGCATCTTTCTGCTTTTCTTCATTTTCAAGTGCTTCAAGCTGTAGCAATTCGTTATCATCGCTTAGTTTAGTATTTTGTTCTTTTAAAGTAGCAACATCTGTTTGTAATTGGTTATTACGTTCGATTAAAGAATCGATCAGTTGTTCGAGTTGTTGAAGAGTAGTGTTATTCATAAAGGCGCTCATATAACTGTAATTAATGTCATGCAAATGTAAAGCAAAGTGTATTGATTTGCCAGCATTTATGGCGGTTTTAGCTGATTTTTCTTCTACGTTAAGGGATAATTCAGCATATGAGCTTTTTCATTCAGAAATGGTTCACTTAAACACTCCCTTATCTTGGTGTAAGTTGCCAAAGCCCAGTGCTTATGGTTCACTTACGATATTAAATTGCGTATGGCGAAAATAAATAATGCTTAGTTACAGACACTCATTTCATGCGGGTAATCCTGCCGATGTACTTAAACATTTAGTACTGGCACAAGTACTAAATTATCAAACAATTAAAGATAAACCGCTTGATTATATAGACACACATTCAGGTGCTGGCTTTTTTGAACTTGCCGCTGCCGATGCGCAAAAAACGCAAGAGTACCAAGATGGTATTGAAAAGCTTTGGCAACATAAAAGCGAGCATGCTGAACTTAATGAGTACATTGAATTAATTAAGTCATTTAACGACACTGACGAACTTGCGTTTTATCCGGGTTCACCAAAAATTGCAGAGCATTTTTTACGTCGTCAAGATAAGGGCTGGTTTTTTGAGCTGCATCCGCGCGATTTATTATTGCTTGAAGAAAACATGCAAGGTAAGCGCTCTATTCGGGTGCGAGGCGAGGATGGTTTCGCAGGTTTAGTTGGTTTATTACCACCAGCATCTCGCAGGGCATGTGTATTAATTGATCCACCATACGAAATTAAAGATGACTACGAAACAGTTGTAAAAACCTTAGTTAAAGCTCATCAGCGTTTCGCTACTGGTACTTACATGATTTGGTATCCGGTAGTAGACAGAGAGCGTATTGATAATATGGAGCAAGGCTTAATTGATTCGGGTATGCGCAACATTCAGTTATTTGAATTAGGCACCGAAGCCGATACCGATGTACACGGTATGACAGCATCTGGCATGATTGTAATTAATCCTCCATGGAAACTAAAACAAACGATGGATGCATTGCTACCAGAGCTTATGGCTTTATTAAGCAAGCCGAGCGGCTTTTATCGTAGCGAACAATTAGTGAATGAATAGCTAAATATTAAATAAAAGCGCTGTGCAATACAGCGCTTGTTTATATGTCTTATTTTTTAACGTATTTAGTTAAAATCACAATACGCTGGCCATCAACACGCCCTTCAATATGTTCAGGGTTGCTGGTTAGGCCAATATTTCGAACAGCTGTTCCACGTTTAGCGGTAAGGCTACTGCCTTTAACGTCTAAGTCTTTAATTAGGGTAACAGTATCGCCCGCTTGAAGAACTACACCGTTGCTATCTACATGCTTTAAATCGTCATCTTCTGCAAGTGCTTTTTTAGCCCATGTTAGCGTGTCTTCTTCAAGATAAATCATGTCTAGTGCATCTTGTGCCCAGCCATTATCTGGTGCTAAACGCGAAAGCATTCTATAAGCTACAACTTGCACAGCAGGTGTTTGACTCCACATGCTGTCGTTTAAACAGTGCCAATGTGTAGGCGTTATGTCACTGTTATTCTCGATTTGATCTTTACATGTTTGACACGTGTAAATGCATTTATCTGAGTGGGTTTCAGTTACTGGTGGTACTTCGTAAACAGATAAGTTTTCGGTTGCACCGCATAATTCACATTGACTACTACTACGTTCGATTAAGGCTTTTTCAATACTCATGGGGCTCTTTCTAGTTCTGGTCGAGTTAACATTTGCTGCTATTATACTCCAAAATATGAGCTCTGCGCCATTAGTCCCTTAATTTTGTGTGGGTATATTACTCATATACTTATCTTTAATACTTTTTATATAGCCTTGAATGTTTTTTGATTATCCCCGGAGGAATGCCTGGTTTGCCCGAATCGTTTTTATAAAATTGATAATGGTTGCCTGATACACTCACATTATATTTTAAAGGCGCGGTGTTAGGCTTTGCTAAAGTTGAAAATATAAATAGCAAAGGATAAACCTTTAATACTTGAATTCAAGGCTGAATAAAGTTGGTCAAAGCGCCACCTTTTATATTAGAGTTATTATATGAGTGTTGTGTAGTTTTAGCTGTTTTGTAATGATTACTATGTTTATCTTATGCGAGTTGCATTAAAGTACACGTATTATTGGCTGTTTTGCCATCTCTTATTTATAGGTTTAGAGCCAAGTGAAATTACATAATATCTCTGATGAGGTACAAAAAATAACTCAGTTTGTCGCGCGGCAACCTATTTTTGATATTGATCAAAATGTTTTTTCGTACGAATTGCTTTATAGAGACTCAGCCAATAATGCGTTTCCTGTAGGTACTTCTGATGTGCATGCGACAAGCCGATTGTTTTTCAATGCATTAATGTTGGTAGGGCTAGATAGACTAACAGCGCATCACTTGGCGTTTATAAATTTATCGTCAGAAACTATTCTCGATAACTTTCCTAAACTTTTATTACCAGAAAATAGCGTTATTGAAATAGTAGAGCGCACGGGTAATATTCCTGCGGTTGCTGAGCGTGTGCAAGAACTTAAAAAAGAAGGGTATGTTTTTGCACTTGATGATTACGATGGCGATCCAAAATGGGAGCCACTATTAGCATATGTTGATTACATAAAAATTGAGATAGATGATCCGGTTATTAAAACCAATATGCGCATTAAAAAAATAAAACGCGCAAATCCACATGCAAAAATAATTGTTGAACGAATAGAAACGCATGAGCAATTTAATACATTAAAATTGGCAGGCTGTGATTTATTTCAGGGGTTCTTTTTTTCTCGCCCAGAAATGATTACGTATAAAGGTGTAGAACCTTCAAAGCTAACAGTATTTGACCTTTTGCGCTTTACCGCGAAACAAACACTTTGCTTTAAAGAAGTTCATCAACGTGTAGCTAGAGATGTAGCCATAACAGCGCGAGTTTTAAAGCTGGCTAATGCGCGTTCAGGTAAAGCAAATTTAGTCATTACTTCGATTTCGCAGGCTGTTATTTATTTAGGTGAAGATACAATTAGGCAATTTGTACGTGTTTTAGCAATTAGTGAGTTAGGTGTCGAAAAGCCAACCGAATTAACTAAGCTTGCTTTAACGCGTGCGCAATTTATGTCGCTTATTTTGGAGCAAAACAACAGCGATTTGACCGAACAAGGCTACTTAGTAGGTCTGTTTTCTGTGCTTGATGCCATTTTAGATGCTGATCTAAAAGATATAGTTAATGAATTCACCTTGGATGCAGCTATATCAGATGCCTTATTGCTTGAAAAAGGTATTTTAGGCGAGTGTTTATCATCAATAA
The DNA here is from genome assembly GCF_011378855.1 of Pseudoalteromonas sp. Z1A8. Classification (GTDB taxonomy): domain Bacteria; phylum Pseudomonadota; class Gammaproteobacteria; order Enterobacterales; family Alteromonadaceae; genus Pseudoalteromonas. The sequence goes on from NZ_WTLB01000020.1 coordinate 48,403, forward strand.
AAGAGTTTGAAGTAGATGACCTTGATAAGGCGATGGTTCTGTTGGCTAAAATAAATCCTGAGCTACATGTTGGGCATATGTTTAATTTTTTACTGGATGCTGTTTTATACAGTGATGACATTATTGAGGCTATAGCAGAGTAAATATGCGTAATTGGTTGTCGGTTATAAGTGTAGTGATTGCTCTTTGTTTATTGTTTCCTGGTATTACAAAACCAGTATTAACAATTGAAGGCAATATAGATAAATCAAAATTAGCCCAAGCGGGTATAGAGATGCTGGCTGAAGAAGGTGATGGTCGCACTCGTAGTATGTTAATGATGTTTTCTAACATGCTGGGGCTTGATAAGTTAGAAGGTGAGATTAGCGCCTATAACAAAACACAAAGTATTTTAGGCACAGTTAAAGAGCTTGCCAGCAATAATAATTTATTTGTAGCCGCTTTAGTGGGGTTGTTTTCTATTGTTATTCCAAGCTTGAAGCTGCTATTACAATTGCTTTATTGTTGCCTGCCTTTGAATGGGGTTAAGCAAAAGCTCGGTCTGGTTATTTGTGCATTAAGTAAGTGGAGCATGGTTGATGTATTTGTTATTGCATTAATAGTGACTTACCTAGCAGGTAACGCTCATGGTAAAAGTGGTGAGCTACTTGTTATGAATGCACAATTTGGTGAAGGGTTTTGGTATTTTAGCGCATATTGTATATTTGCAATTATCGCGAGTAACTTAATAAAAACGCCCAGCAAAGTTTCAAAATAACTCTAAAAATTTGTGGCAGCTACTGAGTTGCCATATAATCACTGCGTGTATTTATTTAAAAGGCATAAAGTTGCAACGCTTATACTCTAGTTTACTCATGATAACTTTGCTACTCACTTTTGTGGGTCAGGCAGTTGCGTCTGTAGCTATGGTATGCGAAATGCCACATGTGCCCACTAAAACGGCAATGCATGCCCAAATGCCAATGACACACAGTAGTGATGCAACAGCTGTCGCTAGCATGTCTGAAAATATGATGCAGATGGATTGTTGCGACGACGAAAGCACGCCTCAAAACGATTGCAAATGCCCTATGAGTGGTTGCGCTGCTAACTCAATGCTTAATGTTGATACTTTATTTAGCGTTACTTTACTTGAATCTGAAAAAGTAAATGTACGTGTATTTACTACACAAATTAATATACCTCGTTCACTCTACCGCCCTCCTATGTCTGCTTAATAGCAGGATAGGTGTATGTAAAAATTGCGGTAACTCCGTTTATTGGTAATTCCTAAACACCTTTTTTGCTTCCTAATTTAAGATTTTCTTTTATTTTTAGATGGAGCAGGTGATGAACCACGCTGTAAGTATTAAAGTCGTATTATGTAGTGTTGTGTTATTTAGCACTGCTGTTAATGCGCAAAACAATCAAAATAACCTCAATACCGAATTACTAAATCAAACTAGTAATGAGCAAACGCTAAGCTTAACGCAAGCGCTTAATTATGCGCTAACGCATGAGCCATGGCTAAAAGCGAGTGGCTACCAAGAAGATGCAGCAATAGCGCAAAGCATTGCCGCAGGCACCTTACCCAATCCTGTTTTAACGGTTGGCTTACTCAACTTACCTACTAACGGTTATGCGTTTGACCAAGAAGGGATGACGCAGCTTAAAGTCGATTTGAGCCAAAAGTTTAGCCGAGGGAATAGTTTAGCGCTTAAACAAAAAGCATTAGCACAGTCTGCTCAACAATACCCTTGGCAGCGCGCCGATCGCTTAGCACAAGTAAAAGCAATTGTGATTGAGTCGTGGTTAAACGCGTATCGTGCTCAGCGAAGTATTGCTTTAATTGAGCAAGATAAAGGGCTATTTACTCAGCTTATTGACATTACCGAAGCAAGCTACGCAAGCACCTTAGGTAAAACACGTCAGCAAGATATTATTCGTGCGCAATTAGAGTTCACTCGCCTTGAAGATAAGCTGGTTATGCTTGAGCAGCAATTTGAAAGTGCTAAAAACCGTTTAGCACAGTGGTTACCTATAAATATGCTTATGCAGCCTTTAAATACCGAGTTTACTAAAACCACAGGGCTTATTGATTTTGCGAGCCTTGAATTTGATAAACTAATACAGTTGCTTATGGCGCATCCCGCAATTATTGCGATAGATAAAACCGTAACGGCAAAGCAAACCGAAGTTGCGCTCGCTAAGCAAAGCTACAAACCTCAAATGGGCGTTAATGTGGGTTATGGTTACCGAGATGATACCCCTATAGGCGAGTCGCGAGCTGATTTACTCTCAGTAGGATTTAGTATTGATTTGCCATTATTTACTGATAACAGACAAGATCAACAGGTTAAATCGGCTATCGCTAGTGCAGAAGCGACTAAAACACAAAAGCGGGTGGCGCTTCAAAAACTCAAAGGCATGTACTTTAAGGAGTTTAGCCAACTCGCTCGTTTGCAAAAACGCGATGCGCTTTATCAAAATACGTTATTACCGCAAATGTCAGAGCAATCTCAAGCAACACTTAATGCTTATACGCGCGACGATGGGAATTTTTCTGATGTGATGCGCGCGCGCATTAGTGAACTTAACGCCAAAATAGACGCACTGAACATTCAAGTAGATCAACATATTATTACCGCCCGCCTTAATTATTATGCAAGTAGCTTAGACACCCAAGTAATGAGCGAGCAAACTGGAGAATTACACAATGAATACTAATTTAAAGTTACTTGTTGCCGCCTTAGTTGGCGCAGGCGCCTTTGGGTTAATAGGCGGCTTAGTTATGCAATTTTTACCTAGCAACTCGGCAATGAATGAACAACAAAGCGCTGACAAACAGCCCTTATATTGGGTAGCCCCTATGGATAGTAATTACAGGCGTGACGCGCCAGGGCTTTCCCCAATGGGAATGGATTTAATCCCTGTGTATGAAAACGCTAGCAACGCTCAGGATGGACCAGGTGCTGTCACTATTTCGCCTGCAGTCGTTAATAACTTTGGTTTAAGAACCGCTAAAGTGCAGCTTAAAACACTTCACAGCGATATAAATACTGTGGGTTATGTGCAATATAACCAAGACCAACTTATTCACATTCATCCGCGTGTAGAAGGCTGGATTGAAAGTTTATATGTTAAAGCACAAGGTGCAGAAGTTAAAGCCGGTGAGCCTTTATATACATTGTATTCACCACAATTGGTGAACGCACAGGAAGAGTTTTTATTGGCAGTTAATCGTAATAATACCGTGTTAATTCGCGCTGCAAAGGCGCGTTTAGAGTCGTTAAATGTGTCTGATGGATTTATTGAACGTTTACAAAAAAATAAAAAGGTAATGCAAAATATTACTTTTTACGCAAAGCAAAGTGGTGTGGTAGATGAGCTAACAGTACGAGAAGGCTTTTACGTTAAACCAGGCACATCAATGATGAGCATTGCCCAGCTAGATGAAATTTGGGTAGAGGCGGAAGTGTTCGAGCGCCAATCAGAACAAGTGAGTGTTGGGTTGCCCGTTACAATGACGCTTGATTACTTAAAAGGTCAAAAGTGGGAAGGTAAGGTTGATTACATTTACCCCGCGCTTGATGCTAAAAACCGGACTCTGCGTGTAAGGCTTAGGTTTGAGAACGCAGATCATCGGTTAAAACCAAATATGTTTGCACAAGTGAGCATTCACGCTAAAGCGAGTCAGGCGCAATTTACAGTCCCTAAAGAAGCGGTAATTCGCACGCAGCATCAAAACCGTGTGGTTATTGCATTAGGTGAGGGTCGTTTTAAATCGGTTGAAGTCGAAGTTGGGCAAATTAATAGTAATGAAGCGGTCATTTTGTCAGGTGTAATGACAGGTGACACGGTAGTGACCTCAGCGCAATTTTTAATTGATTCTGAGTCGAGTAAAAGCTCTGACTTTAAACGAATGGAAATACCTGGCTCTGGTATTAGTTCAGGTATCAGCCCAGGTATGGAGGCGGATTCTGGTTCAGGCTCGAATATGAACATGGATATGCAGCCACAAAGCGCCACGGTTAACGGTACTATTAATGCCATAGATACACAAAATCGCATTATTAATATTAGCCGAGAAGCCATTGAAAAATGGAATCGAGAACCCGCCACAATGGACTTTGTATTAGCGCCAGATATTGACATTACTCAGTTTGAAAATGCCCAGTATATTAATTTTACTTTTAGCATTATTAACGATGAGTTTGTAATTACTAAAGCGCAAAACGCAGAGCCGATTGATCATTCTACTATGCAACCTATGCAAAACAGTTCTCACTAGGAGCCATTATGATAACCGCCATTATTCGCTGGTCTGTTAGCAATCGCTTTTTTGTGTTGTTGCTTACATTAATTTTACTGGGTGGAGGAGTGTTTGCACTAAAAAATACTCCCGTGGATGCCTTGCCTGACTTATCTGATGTTCAGGTCATTATAAAAACTACTTACCCGGGGCAAGCGCCGCAAGTAGTGCAAGACCAAGTTACATTTCCGCTCACCACAGCAATGCTTTCTGTTCCGGGTGCACAAACTGTAAGGGGTTTTTCGTTTTTTGGTGACTCGTACGTTTACGTTATTTTTGACGAAAAAACTGATTTGTATTGGGCGCGTAGCCGAGTACAAGAATACCTAAGCCAAGTAGCAAGCAGATTACCCGATAGCGCTACGCCAGAGCTTGGCCCTGATGCAACTGGTGTAGGTTGGATTTACTTATACGCACTCGTTGATAAAACCAATAAACACGATATTAGTCAGCTACGAAGCTTACAAGATTGGTTTTTAAAGTTTGAATTACAAACCGTGCCTGGAGTCTCTGAGGTGGCTGCTGTTGGTGGCATGGTTAAGCAATATCAAGTTAATGTTGATCCCGATAAATTACGTGCGTATGGTATTCCGCTTAGCCTTATTCAAACCGCTATTCAACAAGGCAACCAAGAGATGGGCGCCTCAGTAGTTGAAATGGCTGAAGCAGAATACATGGTAACAAGCACCGGCTATATTAAAAGTGTTGCCGACTTAGAAGCGATTCCGCTTGGCGTAAATGCTAATGGTACTGCGCTGCAATTACGTGATGTAGCCGATATTAGAGTCGGACCGCAAATGCGCCGTGGTATTGCAGAGCTTAATGGCGAAGGCGAGGTAACCGGCGGCATTGTTATTATGCGCTATGGCGAAAATGCACAAAAAACTATTGAGCTTGTAAAAGCAAAATTAGAATCGCTTAAAAAGGGATTACCAGAGGGCGTTGAAATAGTTCCTGTGTACGATCGCTCCAACTTAATAAATAACGCGGTAGATAACCTAACAAGTAAGCTAATTGAAGAGCTTATTGTAGTTGCTTTAGTGTGTGTGGTGTTTTTGTTTCATGTGCGCTCATCGCTGGTGGCGATTATTACGTTACCGCTTGGGATTTTAACGGCATTTATAATTATGTATTGGCAGGGGATTAACGCCAATATTATGTCTTTAGGAGGAATTGCAATAGCCATAGGCGCAATGACCGACGGTGCTATCGTCATGATTGAAAATATGCACAAACATATGGAAAAAACGCCTCTTACCAACGAAAACCGCTGGGAAGTTGTGGCTAAATCGGCGAGTGAAGTGGGTCCTGCATTATTTTTTAGTTTATTAATTATTACCGTCAGCTTTATGCCGGTATTTATTTTAGAAGCGCAAGAAGGGCGTATGTTTGCGCCACTGGCTTACACTAAAACCTATGCTATGGCTGCGTCTGCTGGGCTTGCGATTACCCTAGTGCCGGTATTAATGGGTTACTTTATTAGAGGTAAAGTCATTTCGGAGCAAAAAAATCCAGTTAACCGATTACTCGTCGCAGCGTATCGTCCACTACTTAACTGGGTGCTTAAATTTCCAAAAATGACATTGGTACTCGCGGTGGTTGTTTCTGTTATTGGCTTTTACCCGGTAAATAAAATAGGCAGTGAATTTATTCCGCCACTCGATGAGGGCGATTTAATGTATATGCCCACAACGTATCCTGGTTTATCGGTAGGTAAAGCGCGCGAAATACTACAGCAAACCGACAAGTTAATTGCCACAGTACCCGAGGTTAAAACGGTATTTGGTAAAGTGGGGCGAGCAGAAACTGCAACAGATCCTGCGCCGCTTACAATGATAGAGACGTTTATTCAGTTAAAACCAAAAGACGAATGGCGCGAGGGTATGACTCTTGAAAAGCTTAAAAAAGAACTCGACGGTTTGGTTAAGTTTCCGGGGCTGACGAATGCGTGGGTAATGCCTATTAAAACGCGTATTGATATGCTCGCAACCGGCATTAAAACCCCAGTGGGCATTAAAGTTGCGGGACCAAAGTTGAGTGAAATTCAAAAAATTGGTCAACAAATAGAAGTGCTTTTAAAAGATGTGCAAGGCACCGCATCGGTTTACTCAGAGCGAGTAGCCGGTGGACGTTATATAAAAGTAGATATAAATCGTGAAAAAGCCGCGCGTTATAGCTTAAACATTAGCGACGTACAGCAAGTTGTATCTACTGCAATAGGCGGCACAAACGTAACACAAACGGTAGAAGGGCAAGAGCGTTACCCTGTTAATTTACGTTATCCGCAAGCATACAGAGACTCGCCAGAAGAGTTAATGTTGTTACCTATTGTAACGCCTACAGGGCAGCGTATAGCACTTGGTGATGTAGCCGATGTATTTATTGAAGATGGACCGCCTGGTATAAAAAGCGAAAATGCACGTTTAAACGGTTGGAGTTTTATTGATATAGATGGCGTTGATATTGGTACTTACGTTGAGCACGCTCAGCAAGTGCTCGATAAAGACCTAATACTACCTGCTGGCTACTCAATTACGTGGGCTGGGCAGTATGAATACATGCAGCGCGCTAAAGACAAACTGACTTATGTATTACCACTTACATTAGCGATTATTATTGTATTGCTTTACCTTAATTTTAGAAGCTTTGCTGAGGTCACTATTATTATGGCTACGTTGCCACTGGCAATGATTGGGGGCGTATGGCTAATGTATTTAGAGGGCTTTAACTTTTCAGTTGCAGTAGGTGTGGGCTTTATTGCCTTAGCCGGTGTTGCGGTAGAAATAGGGGTTATTATGTTGGTGTATTTAAACCAAGCCTATCAAGAAAAGTGCCTCGAAGCAGAGCAGGCTGGAAAGCCACTTAGTTTAGTGCAATTACAGCAAGCTATTATTGAGGGAGCAGGGCTTCGAGTACGCCCAGTTATGATGACTGTCGCGACCATTATTATTGGCTTGCTACCTGTGCTGTATGGCACAGGCACTGGAAGCGAAGTAATGAGCCGAATAGCAGCGCCTATGGTTGGCGGTATGGGCAGTGCAATTGTACTCACCTTACTTGTTATTCCTGCGGTTTACCTACTATGGCGTAAACAAGGACTTAAATAATAAGGCTATAGAGCAATGCGTTAACTACTCACGCATTGCTCTATAAAAATTACCTATAATTTGTAAGTTGTTCTATTAAATAGCTTGTTATTACTCATATTTAAATTAACCAACTGTTTTTAAATAGCTTTTTAATTGGCACGCTTTACGCAATGTATTATCTATACAGTCAACAAGTAAGGAATGCACATGCAAGTTAAAACAATTAAAGAGGTATACGATTGGACCGTTTTGTTTCATACGCAAATGGCGGCTAATTTTTATAGCGTAAAGGATTTACTCGATGAACATAACGCAATGCTGGTGGACTATTACCTAAATTACGAAAAAAAACTCGCTGAAGATTTAGTTGGCTTTAAAGCGATAACCGAAATAAATACGCTCGATACATACAGCTACGAATATTTTGCTAAAAATCCTGAGTTAATTACTTTTAAAGATATTAGCAAAGATCAAAAATTTGATGAGCAAGCTATTCAAGGTTACTTATCAGAGCAGCATCAAAAAGTAATTGAGTTATATGAATACTTACTTGAGCGAGCTGAAACCGAAAGTGGGCAAGAAAAGCTTCAACAAATACTAGAGCTTGAAAAGCAAGGCATTAAACAAATGATGCAAAGCACTAATCGACATATGGATATGTAGCTTTATAAAAGAGCGGGATTACTGAGTTTATCTTGCTCTTATTAGCTTTAAGGTCGTTATTTAAAATAGCTGATGCTTGCATCGGCTTATTTTATGTCTGCGTTAAATAATCTGCAGAGCATTTTGATAAAATTAGTTAGAATGAGATGCGTGTCAGCAGAGTGACACGCAAAAAGGGAGGTTAAACTTCTTCTGTATCTACAATCAAATCGCTTGTGATTGATTCCAGCGCTTCAATCACTTCATCTTTGTCTATGCCTTTTGGTAAAGTTACGGTCGCAACAGCGCTAAAAATAGGCACTCCCCAATTAGGCGCACTTTGCTGCCTTGAATTTAAATGAGTAATGTTAGCGCCTTTGTGGCGTATTACACTTGCCAGTTCTTGCACAATACCAGGACGGTCGTTGCCTGTTATTACTAAATTAATTTGCTCTAGTGTTGATGGTTCAACTTCAGTGTTTCCGGTTTCAATACGAACGTCTAACTTAGGTAACTTATTTAAAGCACTCTGTAATGATTGAAAATGCTCCTCAGCAACTTCAAGTTGAATAATACCTGCAAAATGACCTAATAAATGGCTCAAGTTACTGCTTAGCCAGTTACCATGATTTTGTAATACGACTGATGAGATGCTCTCTACTAAACCAGGGCGGTCTTGCCCTAAAATAGTTATAATCAACTGCTTCATAAATAATTCTCTTTTTAAGCCCAAAGAAAGTAAATGCATAGGCATTAAGTGTGTTGTTCAATCAAAATTGTGTGTTGTTGCACTCTTTATAAATCTTTGATTTTAAATTAATAAAAATGAATATAGTTGTGTTGACTATACGCAGTATTAATAGTAATTATTATTTACTAAGTACTCTTTTAGTATTGACCTCGATAAATACTTTGTCCAATTATTTTATGATTTAGTTCACTCATAAATCTTCAATTTGAAGCTTATTTAGACATTTTATCCGCTAGTTTTATTTAAAATCGTTTTAAAGTGCTTATTATTACTGCTGTAACATTACTGTCATCTTGATGAAATATAATTTATGCAACGTTAAGATTTAAGGGTGTTTTGATGACTTCAAATCCGAATAAACCGACTTTTAATACGGATCGAAGCCGTCTATTTAAAGATCGGTTTGCCAAATTTGGTATAACCGCAGGTGGGATAATGGTATTGGTAGCACTGCTACTGATATTCTTTTACCTTCTTTATGTAGTACAGCCAATTTTTGAATCAGCAAAAGTAGAAAAACGCGATAGCTTTCATGTCGCTAATTCACAGAAAATAGCAGGCTTAGGCGTAGAAGAGCAAACTGAAGTTGCTTATTTACTGAGTCAGCAAGGTCAAGTTGATTTTTACAGTGTTGAGTCAGGTAGTTTTGGTAAAAAACTCAAAACGCTTAATGCAGAGTTACCAAGTGATGCAACAAGCTTTGCGACTAGTGCGCCTTTTCAAGGGCATTATGCGTTTGGTTTAGAAGATGGCACCGTAATGGTTGTTGCACCTAAATTTTTGGTTACCTTTCCAAATAACGAGCGTAAATTAACACCTCGTTTAGGCTTTCCTCTTGGGGAAGCAGCTTTAGAAGTAGATGAGCAAGGCGCTGCCATTAAACGCTTTGCATTTAGTCACTATGAAGACAAAACAGCGGTTGTAGCACTTACAGAGGACAAGCGTGTTCTGTTTAGTAGTTTTGTTGCTGAAGAAAACATGTTTACCGGTGAAGTTGAATGGGTTATTGAACGTACCGAGCTTGATGTTGAAGGACGTGTCGACGAGCTATTAATGTCGCCAGATACAACACGCACTTTTGTACGTTCTGCCAATCAAGTTTACGTATACGATACGCGTGACCCAAGTGATGTAGAACAAATTCAGTTGCTTTCGGCTAACGAAGAAAATGCAAATATTGTATCTGCACAACTGCTAGCGGGCGCAAACTCACTCATGCTTGCTAATGATAACGGTGAGGTTTCGCAGTGGTTTGAAGTAAACACTGATACTGGCCGTGAATATCAAAAAATCCGTTCATTTGAAACAACTAAGCAAAGTAAATTAAATGTATTTACTGAGTTTTATCGCCGTACTTTTTTTACTACCAGCAGTAATGGTGAGCTAGGTGTGTATTACACAACCAGCGAAGCAAAGCTTTGGCAAGGTAGAGTAAGTGAAGGCGCTATAGAGAACTTTGCAATTGCACCGCGCTCAAACGCTGCACTTATACTTGCTGATAACAAATTAACGGTTCTTGAAATTCATAATGAGCATCCAGAAGTTACTTGGTCGGCACTTTGGCAAGAAGTATGGTACGAAGGTTACCCAGAGCCGGGTTATATTTGGCAGTCAACATCAGCTAGTGATGACTTTGAATCTAAATTTTCACTCGTGCCTATTTCGTTTGGTACGCTAAAAGCTGCGCTTTACGCGATGTTATTTGCGGTACCTATCGCGCTTTCAGCGGCTATTTATACGGCTTACTTTATGTCGAGCGAATTGCGTAAAGTGGTTAAACCTACCGTTGAAATAATGGAAGCATTACCAACGGTTATCTTAGGGTTTTTAGCGGGTCTTTGGTTAGCACCGTTAATAGAAGAGCATTTACCTGCCATTGTTGGATTGCTCGTACTATTACCGCTAAGTATGCTAGCGACTGGTTTCGCTTGGACTAAATTACCAGCAAAAATTCGCCACAGAATTCCTGAAGGTTCTCATTCCATTATCCTTATTCCGGTCGTTTTACTTATTGGTTGGTTTTCGTTTGCGATGAGCGGATTTGTTGAACTTTGGATGTTTGACGGCAATGTGCGTCAGTACTTAACAAATGAGCTGGGTATGACATTCGATCAACGTAATTCACTTGTTGTAGGTATTGCGATGGGTTTTGCGGTTATTCCTACCATATTCTCAATTGCAGAAGATGCTGTATTTAGTGTACCTAAACACTTATCAAATGGCTCATTAGCATTAGGTGCAACACAGTGGCAAACACTAATACGCGTTGTATTACTAACAGCAAGCCCAGGTATTTTCTCAGCAGTAATGATGGGACTTGGGCGCGCCGTTGGCGAAACCATGATTGTACTTATGGCCACGGGTAATACACCGATTATGGATTGGAGTATTTTCCAGGGCATGCGTACGCTTGCGGCAAATATTGCAGTTGAAATGCCAGAGTCTGAAGTAGGCAGTTCGCACTACAGAATATTGTTCTTAGCAGCCTTTGTACTATTCATATTCACATTCATTTTTAACACAGTCGCTGAGTTTGTTCGCCAGCAACTGCGTGAAAAATACAGCTCGATGTAAGCGGAGAGACACGACATGGTAAAGCAGTGGTTTAAGTCTGGTTCTCCTTGGATTTGGATGACCGGTGGTGCAGTGAGCATCAGTTTGATTTCAGTTTTAGGCTTATTAGCAATGATAGCCTGGAAGGGATTAAGTTTTTTTTGGCCTTCAGAAGTTGTGCAGTTTGAACTTGAAGGGTCAATTGCAAAGCAAACCGTTATTGGTGAAGTTTACGACCGTGAATTAGTGCCAAAATCGCGTTTAGCGGCAACAGGTATTGACGTTAGCGGGTTTGAAAAAGAAGAAATAGAGCGTTTACTTATTAAAACAGGTAACCGTGAGTACGTAGATTTAGATTTTCGTTGGATATTAGAAACCGACATTAAAAATAAAACAGCACCAGCGGCGCTTGCTGTGTTTGAGCGTAGTAAAAACGGTAACTTTTATGGTTATGTTGAAAATGTTATTAAAGACGGTCAACCGGTTAGTGGCGATAAAATAGAAGCGCTACATGAGCTTGTAGAGCGTGCTGTTGATTTGAACGACGAAGCACTTGATTTGCAAAATGGTGACATTGGGCATATTAACTACGCACTTGAACGCCTTCGTTTAAAAGAAAAGGGCTACTTACTCGATAACGCACTTACTGATGAGCGTGTTGCTGAACTAGCTCAAGAGCGTGCTGAATTACGTGCAGAATATGGTGTACTTGAAAAAGATTTATTTGCACTACGCAAACAAGCTAAGCGTGACCATGTAACTGTAAAAGATATGCGCGGCGAAATTGTAACGATTCCAATGTACCAAGTCCTTGATGTTTGGTTTCCAAACGACATGGGCTTTTTTGCAAAACTAGGTCATTACTTTGTGCAGCTAGGTAAGTTTGTATCTGATGACCCACGAGAAGCAAATACAGAGGGCGGTGTTTTCCCCGCTATATTTGGTACTGTATTTATGGTTATGTTGATGGCTGTAATAGTAACGCCGTTTGGTGTGGTTGCAGCAATTTACTTACACGAATATGCCGCTAAAAATGCAGTGACTAAAATGATTCGTATCGCGGTGATTAACTTGGCCGGTGTTCCATCAATTGTATACGGTGTATTTGGCCTCGGCTTTTTTGTATACATGCTAGGTGGCAGCTTAGACCAATTATTTTATCCTGAATCGTCGCCAACGCCAGTATTTGGTACGCCTGGTGTTATGTGGTCAGCGTTAACGCTCGCTATACTTACTCTGCCAGTTGTTATTGTATCGACTGAAGAAGGTTTATCTCGTATTCCAAGTACGGTTCGTGATGGTTCGCTAGCGCTTGGCGCAACAAAGGTTGAAACGTTATGGCGTATCATTATTCCAATGGCAAGCCCTGCAATTATGACAGGCTTAATACTGGCAGTTGCGCGTGCTGCAGGTGAAGTTGCACCATTAATGTTAGTGGGTGTTGTAAAAATGGCGCCTACATTACCACTTGATGGCAACTTCCCGTATTTTCACTTAGATAGAAAGTTTATGCACTTAGGATTTCATATATACGATGTTGGCTTCCAAAGCCCTAATGTTGAAGCGGCACGCCCGCTGGTATACGCAACGGCCTTTTTATTGGTATCGGTGATTATTACCTTAAACATAACGGCCATTGGTATACGTAACCATTTACGTGAAAAATTCAGATCGCTTGAACACTAATTAGTAAAGATTTTATAGGTAATAAAAATGATTACAGTCGCTCCACGAGTAAACCAAGCTAATATAGGCCAGAAGTTAGACCTAGAAAACTTAACTGATGACCAAAAAGCGCTAGAGATTAAAGACCTCGATCTTTACTACGGTGATAAGCAAGCGCTTAATAAAGTAAATATGAACATTCCTAAAGGCCAAGTAACTGCGTTTATTGGACCATCGGGTTGTGGTAAATCAACATTACTGCGTTGTATTAATCGCATGAATGATTTGGTTGATATTTGTCGTATTGAAGGTGAAATATTACTTCACGGTCAAAATATTTACGATAAGAGCGTAGATGTCGCTGCACTTCGTCGTAATGTGGGTATGGTGTTTCAGCGTCCTAACCCATTTCCTAAATCAATTTATGAAAATGTAGTTTACGGCCTGCGTTTACAAGGCATTAAAGAGAAACGTAAATTAGACGAAGTGGTAGAACAATCACTTCGTGGTGCTGCTTTGTGGGATGAAGTAAAAGATAGATTACACGATAGCGCATTTGGTCTATCGGGTGGTCAGCAACAGCGTTTAGTAATTGCTCGTTCAATTGCAATTGAACCAGAAGTGCTTTTACTTGATGAACCTACATCGGCACTCGACCCTATTTCTACTTTGGTAATCGAAGAGCTAATAAACGATTTAAAAAACAAATTTACCGTTGTTATTGTTACACATAACATGCAACAAGCAGCGCGTGTATCTGATCAAACAGCCTTTATGTACATGGGCGAGTTGATTGAATACTCAGATACAAATACCTTATTTACTACACCAAAAAAGAAAAAGACCGAAGACTACATTACCGGTCGTTACGGTTAATTAGCCCGTTATAGCGTGTTGTACAAGATTAAGAGAGAAGGTAACTATGGAACATAATATAAATAAGCATATTTCTGGGCGCTTTAACCAAGAACTAGAAAATGTACGTAATCATGTATTAAGCATGGGTGGATTAGTTGAGCAGCAATTAAATAGTGCGCTTGATGCGGTGAGTCGTAATGATGCTGAGCTTGCTCAAAAAGTACGTCAGAACGATTACAAAGTAAATGCGATGGAAGTCAGCATTGATGAAGAATGTACGCGTATCATTGCTCGTCGTCAGCCTGCAGCAAGTGATTTACGTTTGGTGATTGCAATTGCTAAAACAATCGCCGATTTAGAGCGTATTGGCGATGAAGCAAAGCGAATTGCCAAAGTTGCACTAGACTCATTTACTAAGGATCAACAAGACCTATTAGTAAATATTGAGAATATGGGCCGCCAAGTTTTAAAAATGTTACACGACGTACTCGACGCATTTGCACGTATGGATGTGCAGCGCGCATTTCAAGTACACAAAGAAGATGCAAAAGTTGACCGTGAATATGAAGCCATCACACGTCAAATAATGACCTATATGATGGAAGATCCGCGCTCAATCCCGAAAATTATGGACCTAGTTTGGTCTGTTCGCTCATTAGAGCGTATAGGAGATCGCTGTCAGAATATTGCTGAATACATTATTTATTTTGTGAATGGCAAAGATATTCGTCATACATCTCAAGAAGATATAGAAAAATCGCTATAATTTTTCACCTGTTTTTATTTTTTTATTAAAGCGGCTTAATGCCGCTTTGTGTATTGCAAGCTTGAGTGAAGTAATAAAAAGCGTTCACAATCTTGGTTAATACTGTAAAATTCATGCTGCAAAGCATATCAATTTGATTAAAGGGTCAGTTATGCCTACAAACGCGTTTTTAGGAGTATTTGCAAAATCTCCTATCAAACCAATGGAAGAACACATCAAGAAGGTTCATCAAGCAAGTAAAGCCTTGATACCTTTTTTTAATCACGTATTTAAAGAAGAGTGGGTACAAGCAGAAGAGCTTCGCATCACTATTCGCAATTTAGAACGTGAAGCTGATGATATGAAAAGAGATATACGTTTACAATTACCACGTGGTTTATTCATGCCGGTAGAGCGTACAGATCTTCTCGAATTAGTAACCCAACAAGATAAGATTGCCAATAAAGCAAAAGATATTGCAGGACGAGTGATTGGTCGTGAAATGACCATACCAAAAGTTATGCAAACTGACTTTCTAGCTTATTTAACGCGTTGTGTAGATGCAACTAAACAAGCATCTAAAGCAATTAACGAGTTAGAAGAATTGCTAGAAACAGGTTTTAAAGGTCGTGAAGTGACCTTAGTTGAAAAAATGCTAGTTGAATTGGATGCGATAGAACAAGACACGGATGAAATGCAGATAAAAGTACGCCGCCAGCTACGTGCAGTAGAGGGTGAGTTAAATCCAATTGATGTGATGTTTTTATACAAAATCATTGAATGGGTTGGCGAGCTTGCAGATATTGCAGAGCGCGTAGGATCACGTCTTGAGCTGATGTTAGCTCGTTAATTTAAAATCAGTTCAAACACGAAAGATTAAGGTTTTACAATGGATATCATTGCATCTTACGGCACGGTATTAATTTTAATTGCCGCAGCAGTCGGCTTTTTTATGGCTTATGGTATTGGCGCGAACGACGTAGCGAACGCCATGGGCACATCTGTAGGTTCAAAAGCACTTACAATCAAACAAGCTATTTTTATAGCGATGATTTTTGAATTTGCAGGCGCTTACTTAGCAGGTGGTGAGGTTACATCAACAATTCGTAAAGGAATTATTGATGCGGCACCATTTGCAGACATTCCGGAGCTTATGGTTCTGGGTATGATTTCGTCTTTATTTGCAGCGGGTGCTTGGTTATTAATGGCCTCGTTCTTAGGTTGGCCAGTATCAACGACTCACTCAATCATTGGCGCAATCATTGGTTTTGCGTTAGTTGCAGTAGGTACTGAGGCGATTCAATGGGATAAAGTAGGTGGTATTGTTGGTAGTTGGATTATAACGCCCGCCATATCAGGCTTTATTGCATACTTAATATTTATGAGTGCACAAAAACTCATTTTCAATACCGATGCACCACTAAAAAATGCTAAACGCTATGTACCACTTTATATGGGTTTAGCAGGTTTTATAATGGCCTTGGTTACAATTAAAAAAGGCTTAAAGCATGTTGGTGTTGATTTAGGTGCAGCCGAAGGGTATGCCCTTGCAATCGCAGTTGCAGTAGTTGTTGGTGTAATTGGTAAAATTGCTATTTCGCGCTTAAAAATTGATCCTAAAGCTGATAAAAAAATGCAGTTCAACAATGTTGAAAAAGTATTTGCAGTATTAATGGTATTAACAGCATGTTGTATGGCTTTTGCACATGGTTCTAACGACGTTGCTAATGCAATTGGTCCACTAGCTGCTGTTGTAAACATTGTTGAAAATAACGGTGAAATTGCTAAGAAAGCCGCTATTGCTTGGTGGATTCTACCTTTAGGTGGTTTTGGTATTGTTGCGGGTCTTGCTATTTTAGGCAAAAAAGTAATTAAAACGATTGGTGAAGGTATTACACATTTAACGCCTAGCCGTGGTTTTGCTGCTGAACTAGCTGCTGCTTCTACCGTTGTTATTGCCTCAGGTACTGGTATGCCAATCTCTACTACTCAAACCTTAG
Source organism: Pseudoalteromonas sp. Z1A8 (assembly GCF_011378855.1). Classification (GTDB taxonomy): domain Bacteria; phylum Pseudomonadota; class Gammaproteobacteria; order Enterobacterales; family Alteromonadaceae; genus Pseudoalteromonas. The sequence continues at coordinate 64,997 of NZ_WTLB01000020.1, forward strand.
TAGGTGCGGTATTAGGTGTAGGTATGGCACGTGGAATTGGCGCGCTTAACATGGGTGTTATCAGAAACATCGTAGTTTCTTGGGTAATTACATTGCCAGTTGGCGCTGCCCTTGCTATTGTTATTTTCTACGTACTAAGAACCGCATTTGGGGTTTAATAAAAAAGTACTAAAAGACTTTTAGCTTGAAAAGATCTCAATGCCCTAGGTGTTGGGGTCTTTTTATTTGTGGAAAGAAAAAATGACCAATCTTCCAAGTATTAAACAGCTACAGTATTTATTAGCTGTTCATCAACATCAGCATTTTGGTAGAGCCGCTAGTGCCTGCTTTATTGGACAATCTACTCTAAGTAGTGCAATTCAAAACCTTGAAGAAACGTTGGGTTGTCAGCTTATCGAGCGCGAAAATCGCAGCCTTATGTTTACCAGCATTGGTGAAGAAGTTGTTGAGCGTTCTCGTAAAATAATTAACGATACAATTAGTTTAAAAGAGCTCACTAAAAGCTTTTTAACACCGCTAAATGGTAAGTTAACCGTCGGTGTTATACCTACAATCGCAAGCTTTATTGCTGCACCGCTTTATCATTTTTGCAAAGAAACCTTTTGTGATTTAGAGCTGGTACTAATAGAGGATACGAGTGATAAGCTGCTTGATAAACTTGAGCATGGTCATATTGATTTAGCGTTACTTGCACTGCCATACGAAACAGATAAATTTCATACACAAGTATTGGCAAAAGATCAGTTTAGTTTAGTGCACCACAAAGACTACAGCGCTGCCAAGGGCGTAGTAGACTTTAATTTGTTGCCAGAGGCTAGCGTATTTTTACTCGAGCGTGAGCACTGTATGACAGGCCATGCGCTCAGTGCATGTCATTTAAACCGTGCGAGTTGTATTAACCCATTTGAAGCAGCAAGCTTGCATACTTTATTAAGTATGGTTGAGCATCAACTTGGGGTGACTTTTTTACCACAAATGGCGATTAACGCCGGTATTTTAGATAATAAAAATATGGTGGCCACACCATCACAAAGTGATGCATATAGAGATATTGGCATATTGTGGCGTAAAACTACGGGGCGTATCCGCGACTTTAGGTTATTTAGTCAACAGCTTGAGGTGTTTTTAAAGCGGCAATGTAGTTTAGATTTTTCTAAAGCAGAATAATACGTGAACTAATAAGTTAGTAAAAGCAGCCTATAAAGGCTGCTTTTGATTTTGAAGATGGCTTTCAAAAGGCTCAAGTTCGGGTAAAAATAGTAAATAAATCCACACCACCAAATTAAAATAAGGCACGCAGCCTAATACAGTAAAAACTTTAACTGGGTAGCCTTTAATATTCGCGTAGCGATAACACTGATACGCAATTGCAAAATGTATAATCAGTAACAATATAACTAGTTGTGTCATACCTTTCTCCTTAAAAGCTTAAATAGCTTTGAAACCCACTATAAATATCAGTACTACATCGACAAAAGGTAATGTCATGTTTTTAAAGTGAAATGTATTAAAAGGCACGACATTTTTATTTGATACTGAAAGTATAGGCAAGAAAGGTAATATTGGTAGTAATAAAATGATTAAAATTGTTCAATTTTGTTTATTTTGAGCTAGCTTGTTGTTGGTAAAACGTTTTATTTTTTGAAATTTTTTCAAGCTCATCTTTTACTTTTTCAACCGGTATTGGGCGTGCAATAAAATAGCCTTGCCCATAATCAACACCAATTTCTTTTAGAGCAAAAAATATCTCTTCGTTTTCAACGTACTCAGCTACAGAGCGCTTATCGAGTGATCTACTAATATCATTTATGGCTTTTACTAACGCTAAGTCTATAGGGTCATTAAGCATGTCACTTACAAATGAGCCATCAATTTTTACATGTTGTGCTGGTAGCTGTTTTAAATAGTTAAACGTACTAAAGCCTGTTCCAAAATCATCAATAGAAAAATGACAGCCTAGACTATTAAGCTTCTCGATCATTTTACGAGTCGCTTTTAAATTGTTAATACTTGCAGATTCAGTTATTTCAAAAATTATCCGTGAAGCGGGCACGTTATACTTTTCAAGATTAGACTCAATTAAAGGCAGTAAGCGCTCATCTAAAAATGATTGTGCAGACAAATTAATAGCAACTTGATTTAACTCAGGGTGCTTAGACACACAAGCAACGGCATTACGTATAACGCATTGATCCATCAAAAATGTATCGTTGAGCATTTCTAAAGAGGGAATAAATTGATTTGGGTATACAAGTTCACCTTTGAGTTTTAAGCGTAAGAGCGCTTCAAAGTAAGCAACTTTACACTCTTTAAAATCCCAAATAGGTTGGTAATGCAGCTCAATATTATCTTGCTGCAAGGCTTGTCGAATTTCGTGACCCCATTCAAGCCCTGTTTGAAGCGTATTGTTTTGAGCATCTTCTTTTGAGTAGCAGTGTACTAAGTTACGGCCTAGGTTTTTAGCAATATACAAAGCAATATCGGCTTGTTTTAAGCACTCATTAGGGTCATTGTTTTGTGTTGTAATTTGAGTTAAACCAATAGAGCAGCTAATTGTGTATATTTGATCTTCTGATTTAAAAGCATGTTTCTCTATAGCACTACACACACCTTCTGCAATAAGGTGTGCATCCAGTAAATTCATGTCAGTGAGTATTACTGCAAACTCATCGCCGCCTATTCTGCAAACTAGATGATCGTCACCAATATTTGCTTTAAATAATTTTGCCACTTCTTTTAATACTATATCGCCTTGGTGATGACCTTTGCTGTCGTTTATTATTTTAAAGTGATCGAGGTCGATATAAATAACAGCATGTTCGATACCATCATACGTGTATTTATCTTGGCATATTTTATTAAGCTGTTGGTCAAAGTAATAACGGTTGTGTAAACCTGTTAAGGGATCATGATGTGCTAAATGACGTAGTTGAAGTTCTGCTTGCTTTCGTTCGTGTATATTGTCGATAGTGGCGGTTATGGTCGCGTTATTACGGCTATTTTTTATTAGCTGTAATCTGCATTCGACCCAAATTAAGTTGCCATTTTTATGGGTCAGCTTTACTTCTATTTGTTGTTGCTGCTCGCCACCATGTAAAATGTCGTTAATGGTATAGTTTAGTCTTCCTTTATCTTCATTATTACAATAAGCGCTTAATGAGGTTTGTAGTGATGATTTAACCCCAAAGCCACTTAAAGTTTCCCATGCCGGGTTAATAAAACGAATATTACCTTGTTGATCAAGCTCTAAAACAACTGTATTTAGATGTAATAAAATACGCTGATGAGCTGAAAATAGCTCTTTATAGCGTACTTCACTGACGCTTAGCTGCTCTACCTTGTATGCAAATTCAGCGTAACTCACCATAAAGTCTTCACGTCGTGCAGCGTGGTCACACACTTTATTTAAAAATGAAGGGTCGTATGGGGCTCTAATAAAATCGGTAACACCAGAAAGCAAAAGCTGCTCAGCGTAATCAGCATCATCACTTTCTATAATTGTAACAATAGCTTGTTTAGAATTATGCTGGAGAATTTCTTCAACGAGTACACTCGAGCTCTCTGCACTTGATGTCGTGGCATCGAGTAGCACAATTGAAAACTGCTGTTGGTTATAAGCGTTAAGTGCCGCTTTAGCTGAAGTTACGTGAGTAATAGCAAAGTTTAACTTTAACTGTTCACTAATTCTATCGGCCGTATTTTGAGCTGGCTCTAATAGTAATAAATTTAGTCGGCTGCTTTTTTCTAGGTGAGTAGATAAAACATTCGCAAGTACTTGAGGGAGCATGTCTTTATGCTCAAACGGCAATACAGCATCTATCCCATAGCTTCGGGCTGTTGTTTCGGCAATACGCTCACAGTAAATTGGCGGAATAAGTAAAATAGGAGTATTTTTCGGTGTTTTTAATAATCCTGAGCGGATCATCCTCGAAAAGCGCCAGCCGTCAATTTTTCCAACATTAATGCCCGTTATTATAATATCAACAGGATGTTGTTTTAAAAGCTTTAAAGCTTGTTGGCTACCTTGCGCATCAATAAAGGTAAATACATTTAAGCTATCTAAAGTGGCCTTAATCGCGCGACGTTCAGCACTACTTGCGTTTAATATTAGCAATTTAAGCTGGTTTGGCACGTGTTGAACACCCCTAATGAAACTTATAATAATTCAGCCGAACAAGAATAATGATATTTAACCATAAGAACAAGAAAATTTAATGATAAACACGCAAACAAGATATTATAAGTTTGGCTGAATTCTTGAGCTTAATACCCGATACATATACACTTGGCGCGATTTTAAATGATGTGGATTACTAATTATGCGCGTGGCTGACTTTAGCTTTGACTTACCTGATGAATTAATAGCTCGTTTTCCTAAAGCGGATAGAACCAGCAGCCGTTTACTTACTTTAGACGGCCCTAGTGGCAACATTGAACATAAAGTGTTTAGTGACGTGCTTGATTTAGTTAATGAAGGCGACTTACTCGTATTTAACAATACCCGAGTGATCCCAGCACGTATGTTTGGTCAAAAAGCCTCTGGCGGCAAAGTTGAAGTGCTTGTAGAGCGAGTGCTTGATGAACATCGAGTGCTAGCACATGTTCGCGCGAGTAAATCACTCAAGGTTGGTAACGAAGTTATTCTTGAAGGCAAAGCCAAGGCAATAATGGTTGCGCGCCATGATACCTTATTTGAGCTTGAATTTGATCATAGCCAAAACGTGCTAGATATACTTAATGATATTGGCCACATGCCACTGCCTCCTTATATTGACCGACCAGATACCGAAGCTGACCGTGAGCGTTATCAAACTGTTTATGGCGAAAAGCCAGGTGCAGTTGCTGCGCCAACAGCGGGCTTACATTTTGACGATAAGCTAATGAATGCACTGAAAGAAAAAGGTGTAAACATGGCTTTTGTTACGTTGCACGTTGGTGCAGGTACTTTTCAGCCAGTACGAGTAGATAGTGTTGATGAGCATGTAATGCACTCAGAGTACATAGAAGTACCCGATGATGTAGTTGCTGCCGTTGCACAAACCAAAGCAAATGGCGGGCGAGTAATTGCGGTTGGTACAACTTCAGTACGTTCATTAGAGTCGGCAGCTAAAGTTCACGGCGGCAAATTAGATACGTATTTTGGTGATACCGATATATTTATTTTTCCGGGTTACCAATTTAATGTTGTTGATGCCATGGTCACTAATTTTCACTTACCAGAGTCAACGCTTATAATGTTAGTCAGCGCTTTTAGCGGACAAGACAATATTATGGGTGCATACAATACGGCAATTGAACAAAAGTACCGATTTTTTAGTTACGGTGATGCGATGTTTTTAACACGCAAGTAACCGTTTATTATTTAATACTCAGTAAATAATACAGAAAATCCCAGCGACAAAGCTGGGATTTTTGTTTACGTAATAAGCAAAACTGAATTCATCGCAGCTAATAGTATTAATGAGGTAAAAAGGGTAGAATCGAGCGGTTAAATTATAGCTTGTTGGACTGTTTTTCTGACATTGAGGATGATATGAAATTTGAATTAGATTGTACTGACGGAAAAGCGCGCCGCGGCCGCTTGATTTTTGACCGTGGTGTAATAGAAACTCCAGCATTTATGCCTGTTGGTACTTACGGTACTGTAAAAGGTATGACGCCAGATGAAGTAAAAGCCACTGGTGCGCAAATATGTTTAGGTAATACCTTTCATTTAATGCTTCGCCCAGGTACTGAAATCATTAAGCAACATGGTGATTTACATGACTTTATGAATTGGGATTTCCCAATTTTAACTGACTCAGGCGGTTTCCAAGTATTTAGCTTAGGCGCAATGCGTAAAATCACTGAAGAAGGCGTGTTATTCCAATCTCCGGTAAATGGTGATGAAATTATGATGTCGCCTGAAAAGTCGATGGAAGTACAACGCGACTTAGGCTCAGACATCGTTATGATTTTTGACGAGTGTACGCCATATCCAGCAACTGAAAAAGAAGCTAAAGATTCTATGGAGTTATCTCTTCGTTGGGCTAAACGCTCAAAAGAAGGGCATGGCGACAATCCATCTGCTTTGTTTGGTATTATTCAAGGTGGTATGTACCCAGAATTACGTGCACAATCACAAGCAGGCTTAGAAGAAATTGGTTTTGATGGTTATGCGTTAGGTGGCCTATCAGTAGGTGAGCCTAAAAACGAAATGATGAATATTCTTGATCATTGCGCGTTTAAAATGCCAGAAGATAAACCACGTTACCTTATGGGTGTAGGCAAGCCAGAGGATTTAGTTGAGTCTGTTCGCCGTGGTATTGATATGTTTGACTGTGTTATGCCAACACGTAATGCGCGTAACGGCCATTTATTTATTACCACGGGTGTAGTTAAAATACGTAACGCAGTACATAAAACAGACACAGGGCCACTTGATCCTGAGTGTGATTGCCATACGTGTGGGAACTATTCACGAGCTTATTTGCATCACCTTGATAAATGTAACGAAATTTTAGGTGCGCGACTAAACACAATTCATAATTTACGTTACTATCAACGTGTTATGGAAGGTTTGCGCAATGCAATTAGCGAAGGTAAATTAGAAGAATTCGTAAAAGATTTTTATGCTCGCCGAGGCCAAGATGTGCCAGAGCTAGCAGATATAAAAAATTAAACTTTAAAAATTAAAGAGGAAGTATCATGAGTTTATTTATTTCAAACGCACAAGCAAGTACAGGCGCAGCGGCAGGCGGCGGCACTATGCAAATGCTAATTATGTTAGCTATTTTTGGTTTAGTTTTTTACTTTTTGATTTATCGCCCACAAGCTAAGCGCGTTAAAGAGCACAAAAGCTTAATGAGTATGATGGCTAAAGGCGATGAAGTACTTACCCAAGGCGGTTTAGTGGGTAAAATTGTGAAAATTTCTGAAGAGAAAGATTTCATCGTTATCTCTTTAAACGAGCAAGCAGAAGTAACAGTACAAAAATCTGCAGTATCTGCAGTATTGCCAAAAGGCACAATGAAGTCGCTATAAAAATAATAAGGACGACCCCGTGTTAAACAAGTTTCCAGTTTGGAAGTATTTACTTGTTTTAGCTGTGGTAGCCATTGGCCTTTTATATGCCTCTCCAAACTTGTATGGTCGTGATCCGGCTATACAAGTTTCAGGTGCTAAAGGCGCTGATGTAGATCTCAGTGTTGTAGACAAAGTAAACGCAATCCTTGAAAAAAATAATGTAACCGCTAAATCGACAATACTTGAAGATGGGCAAATTTTAGTTCGTTTAAAAAATGTTGAAGAACAGCTTAAAGCGCATGATTTACTGCGTGATTCGCTTAACGACGATTACATTTCTGCCATTAATATGGCACCAGCTCAACCAGCTTGGTTAAAAGCGGTTGGTGGTAATCCTATGAAGCTAGGTCTTGATTTAAGTGGTGGCGTACATTTCACCATGGAAATCGACATGGCAACAGCGGTAGATAACCAGCTTGAGCAAATGGAACAAGATTTCAGAAGCGATTTACGCGAAGAAAAACTACGCTACCGTAGTGTTCGCCGCGTAGCTGGCTCCGATCGTATGCGTGTAGAAATGCGTACAGAGGCAGATAAAGATGCTGCAGAGAGCTTCTTAGAAACTCGCTACCCGCTGAATGTCTATATTGATGACAGCAGTAACGATAAAGCATTTTTTGCGACAATGAGTGAGCAAAAACTCAAAGGAATTCGTGACTATGCTATCAAGCAAAATGAAACGATTATTCGTAACCGTATCAACCAAATTGGTGTTGCAGAACCTAACGTACAACGCCAAGGCGCTGAGCGTATTATTGTTCAACTACCAGGTATTCAAGACACAGCTCGCGCTAAAGAGATTTTAGGCGCTACAGCAACACTTGAATTTCGTGAAGTAGACGAAAATGCTGATGCAAGTGCTGCTGCTCAAGGTCGTATCCCAGCGGGTACTGAAATGATCATGAGCCGCGACGGTTACCCTGTTGTACTTAAAAAACGCATCATCCTAGAAGGCAGCCATATTACTGGCGCGCAATCTGGTGCAGATGAATACCAACGCCCGCAAGTAAGTATTACGCTTGATAGCAAAGGTGGGGCAAAAATGAATGCCTTTACCAAACGTGCTATTGGCAAACGTATGGCAACGGTATTTATTGAGTACAAGCCATCAGGTAAAAAAGATGCAGACGGTAAAGCGCTTCCACCAATTAAGGTAGAAGAAGTAATTAACGTAGCAACGATTCAAGCACGTCTTGATCGCTCGTTCCGTATTACCGGCATCGACAACCCAGCTGAAGCACATAATTTAAGCTTACTTCTTCGTGCAGGTGCGCTAGTAGCGCCAATTCAAATTGTTGAAGAACGCACAGTAGGTCCAAGCTTAGGCCAAGAAAACATTGAAGCGGGTATGACAGCGGTTGCACTTGGTTTTGCGTTTGTACTTGTGTTTATGCTTGTGTACTACAAAGGCTTTGGTATGGTTGCAAACCTTGCGCTTGCGGCTAACTTAGTACTAATTGTAGGTGTTATGTCTTTAATTCCAGGCGCTACACTTACTCTGCCAGGTATTGCCGGTATTGTATTAACGGTAGGTATGGCAGTTGATGCTAACGTACTTATTTTTGAGCGTATCCGTGAAGAGCTGGCCGATGGCCGTAGCCCTCAACAAGCCATTCACTTTGGTTACGATAGCGCATTTAGCACCATATTTGATGCCAACATCACCACGCTAATTGCTGCCATTATACTGTTTGCAGTAGGTACCGGCCCAATAGCTGGCTTTGCAGTAACACTTGCGATTGGTATTTTAACTTCAATGTTTACAGCCATTGTTGGTACCCGTGCGGTAATCAACTTGTTCGTTGGTGGTAAACGTATTGATAAACTTTCGATTTAAGGAGCTGACATGCAAATTTTAAGTTTGGGTAGTAGAACCCTTCGTTTCATGTCTCTTCGCAAAGTGGCTATGGGTTTTTCGACGTTATTAATTTTAGCGTCGTTTGCATCAGTTTTCGTTAAAGGTCTAAATTTTGGTTTAGACTTTACCGGCGGTACTGCGGTAGAAGTTGGTTTTTCACAGCCAGCAGACCTTAAAAAAGTACGTGCTGCGCTAGCTGATAATGGTTTTGCTGATGCATCGGTACAATTATTTGGTTCTAGCCAAGAGATTTTAGTTCGTTTAGCACCACGCGGTAGTGATGTTAAAGCTGAAGTGATTGGTAACCAAGTAATTGATGCGCTTAAAAAAGCAGACGACAGCGTAGTAATGCGTCGTATTGAGTTTGTAGGCCCAAGTGTAGGTGAAGACTTAAAAGAGCAGGGTGGCCTTGCCATGTTAACTGCACTTATTTGTATCTTAATCTACGTTGCGTTTCGTTTTGAATGGCGTTTTGCTGTGGGCGCGGTAGGTGCATTAATACACGACGTTATTATTACTGTGGGCTTGTTTTCGGTATTAGGTTTGGAGTTTGATTTAACAATATTAGCGGCAATTCTTGCGGTAATAGGTTACTCGCTCAACGATACGATTGTTGTATCTGACCGTATTCGTGAAAACTTCCGTAAAGTACGCATTGACGACACTATCGAAATAATCGATATTTCACTTACGCAAACACTTAACCGTACACTTGTAACCTCAATCACCACTATTTTAGTATTGATTGCTTTGTTTGCATGGGGCGGACAAACTATTCATGGCTTTGCAACTGCATTGTTATTTGGTGTGTTTATTGGTACTTATTCTTCAATTTATGTTGCCAGCTCTGTTGCCATAGCAATGGGCGTAAGCAAAGAAGATTTAATACCAGAAGTAATAGAAAAAGAAGGTGCAGACCAAGACGCTATGCCGTAATTGGGTTTGTACTTAATAAAAACCGCTCTTATGAGCTAACACCGATCAGTTAAGGTATTTTTGATCGGTTGACCGATCTTTTGGTTGCTTCACAATACCCTTATCATCTTTTGATT
>NZ_WTLB01000021.1 GCF_011378855.1 Pseudoalteromonas sp. Z1A8
AAAACGGCCCAAAAGTAGGACCGTTCGAATTTCAAAAACTCGGTACACCATTAAGTCAAAACATGCTTAACTGAATGGTGTTACCAATATATGGGGCATTTTAATTATCTTATATAACTATTTAAACCTTCATTGAAATACTTTATCGACTTTCATTACTTCAATATTTTTTGCAGGAATTGCTAATTTATAATCAGCAATTACTTTATCCTCAGCAACTAGCTCAGCTGGTTTATCGGTGTTGTAAACCATTGGCGATGTTTGCTGCGATGCTAAACGTTTTTGCATATCAGCGCCGTCTGCGGTTATAAACACATATCGAACGTTCTCTGTTTGTAGGTTTTCTTTAATAACGCGATTAACATCAGCAAGCGTTAGCGTTTTAAGTTTGTTAGTGACGTAACTTACAAAGCTATCTGTGTTGTAAAATTCGCTATCAAGTGCGTAACCTAATTGGCGATTTTGACTTGCAACCATTTGCGGCACAAAGTTAATTAAAAAGTTACGCGTTGCTTCAAAGTCATCTTCGCTCATACCATTTTTAATTAGCTTATCTAGCTCAAATAAGGCTGTACGTGTTGCAAAGTGCGCATCGTTATTAGAGCGAAGTGGGCGTAACCACACCTGAAAAATTTGCTCAGAGCGCCCTAGGTTTGCATCAGGCTTGGTTTGAAACATACCACGTGGAAAATACTCAATGTATGCGTAATCGCCATAGTTCATGCCGCGAGTTTCACGAATACGCTCATACAAAAAGCTGTTAGAACTACGGTGCTCACCAAAGTACGAACGCACAAGCCAAAGGGCTGTCCAGTCTTCGCTGCTTCTTATTGTATCAATAGGAAAACCAAACGATACCGCAGTCGATTGCGCCGATTTTTCTACGATAGTTGCATGATGACCTTTAAGCACTGGCGCATCAGGAATACTTAAGCGGCTTTGCTCACCTTTTGGTAGCGTTGCAAAATCGCTCATCATTTTAGCTTTAAGTTTTACAGGCACAGCCCCAATTAAGCCAACCGTGAGTTTAGATTGCGTAAGCTCGCTGTTATAAAATGCTTTAACATCATCCAGCGTCAACGCTTCTAAATCAGAAATATCACCGTAGTTGTAGCTTTCGTAAGGGTGATTTTTGTAAAGCGCGCTGTATAGCACTTCTTTACCTAGCTCTTCATCATTAGATGCTTTTAAGCCAGACTTAATACCGTCGATCATTTCTTTTTTAAGGCGTTTAAAGTCATCATCTCTAAAGCCTGGGTTTAGTAATTGATCGCTCACAAGTGCATACCACTGCGCCGCGTTATCTTTATGAATACGCCCTTGGAACGACAGCATTTCTTTATCTATTTGATAACCAAAACTACCCGCAAGCGGATAAAGTGCTTTTTGAATATCTTTATAGCTTGTCGCCTGCGAACCACCTTGTGCAAGCATAGCCGCAGTGAGTGCAGCAACGCCTTTTTTACCTTGAGGGTCGGCAGCCGCACCGGTATTGAATAAAAAGTTAACATCAATTAATGGCGAGCTATTCGTTTTATCAAGTACTTTAAACACAGGTGCCGCTGGTGCTTGTTCAAGCTTTGCAGTAAGCGCATTTAAATCAACTTCTTGCTCAAACCCTGGGGCTTTATCAAGTGCCGACATCGTTAATGTGGTACGTGCGTTATCGGTAAAGTATTTATTAGCAACGGCTTTAATATCTGCGCTGGTAATGTTATCAGCCGATTTATAAAGCTGGTTTATAACCTCAGGATCGCGCTCAAAATGCATGTAGCTTGCAAGGGTTGATGCAATCGCTTGCGACGAATCAAGGCCATTAATAAAGCTGTATTTAAGGTTTGATTTTAAATCACTCAGCTTTTGCTCATCAACAAGCTCTGTGCGTGCTTTTGCATAAGTGCGGTTAATGGCATCGCGCGCAGTGGCTAAATCGTCTGCGTTTTCTACTTTAACAAATACGTGTAATAAACCCGGATCTTTAGTCTCTGGGTTATAGGTAAACATTTGGCTGGCAATTTGTTTGTCGACCACTAGCTCTTGATATAAATCTGAATTATTTGAAAAATAAAGCTGTGAGATTAAATCAAGTGCTGCCCTGTCTTTTTTAGCAGGCTCCCACGCAGCGCCTTTGTACGATACAAGCAACCAATGCCCTGGTAGCGCTTCATCTTGCTGGTGCAAATATTTTGGTGCTTGTTGCACAGGCTCTGCTTTAATGTCAGCAACGTAGTTACCTTTTTTCCAGCTGCCCCAATGCTTTTTAACCATAGCCATTGTTTCTTCTGGCTCTACATCGCCCACAATTACAATCGATACATACTCAGGCTTATAAAATTTAGCAAAAAACTCTTTACCGTACGCCATTTGATCGGGCATCGCTTCTATGTCTTTAAAAAAGCCCATAGTGGTGTGTTTATACGTGTGCTTATCAAACGCTTCTTCGCGTACAGCGCTTAATAATTTACGAACTGGGCTCGCGTTGTTTTTTAAGTACTCACCTTTTACCGTTTGTGCTTCGGTTCTAAATTGCTCTTCGGTGTAGGTTAAGTTTTGAAAAATATCAGCTTCAAGCTCAAGTACTTTATCAAGATGCTGCTTTGAAAAGTTTAAATGGTAGTTGGTGTAATCGTTTGTTGTATACGCGCGGTTATCAACCCCTGAATTTTTTAATATGTCTGAATACACATCTTCAGGGTATTTTTGTGAGCCTTTAAACATCATGTGTTCAAAAAAGTGAGCAAAACCTGTTTTGCCCTCTTCAACTTCGTTACGCGATCCAACCGATACCGGAATTTGCAGCGACACGACATCGGGGTAATCGGTTTTAACAACCATTACGCGTAAGCCGTTTTCTAGTTCTTCAATTAAGTAATCTTGTGAAAAAACACGATCATCAGCTTTATTTACTTGTTCTTGTTGTGCTGTTGTTTGCGTGCTTTGGTTTTGCTGCATTGCGCAACCGGTTAACGCCAGCGATACCGCTAAGCTGGTTGCTAATAATTTAAATTTCATTGTTGTCCCTTTTTAAATTGAGCAAATTTATTGTTAGATTTAACACTAACTCACCCTCGATTATGCCCCAAAGCCAATAAATATAAGAGTCCCAAGGGAATTTATTATGTAAACAACTGTGTCAATTATAAGTAATGGGAACATGCACTATGAATAAACATCATGTTAGTTGAAAAACTTTCATTAAATAAATCTATCTAGACGTCTAAATGGCTGCTATATTAAATCCATCAACACGCACTTGGCTGGAATGAGGATTATGGCTTTATCATTAAAAGAGAAAATAGAGGACACTAAACAAGGTGTTTATCTTATTGGTACTACGCCGCCTAAAATTGGCACCGATAAAGCGCAATTAAAAACCATTGCAGAAAAGCTACTGGGTCGCTTACACGAAATTGAATACGATGGCGTAATAATTTACGACATTCAAGACGAAAGCAGCCGTACAAATCAAGATCGTCCATTTGCGTTTAAACAAACCGTTGATCCGCGTGAATACAGCCATTTAATTCGTAATTTATCTGCACAAGATGTAATTACTTATAAAAGTGTGGCGCAGCGTGGCGTGGGTGAATTTAAAGATTGGTTAAGTGAAACTAAAAACGACTACGATTTACAAAATGTAGTTTTAGTAGGTAGCCCGTCATCGGTAGGCGATATCAAGTTAAGCCTGCCAGATGCATATAAAGCATTGGCTGAGCACTCAGATGATTTCTTTTTAGGTGGCGTTACTATTGCTGAGCGCCATTCAAGCAAACGAAATGAGCACGAACGATTAATAGAAAAAACAGCACAAGGTTGTCAGTTTTTTATATCGCAAGCTGTTTACGACGCACAAGCGACTATAGAGTTAATCACTAGTTACGCGCGTACATGTAAAGCACAAGGTATTACACCACAACGTATTATATTAACGTTTACCCCGTGCGGCGGCGAAAAAACCTTAGACTTTATGAAGTGGTTGGGTATTTCAGTGCCAGAAGCTACTAAATGGCGCATGCTTGATGCAGACAATACATTAAGCGAATCAGTGCGTATTTGCCGCGAAAACCTCGACTTAATACTTAAAAGCTGTGCGCATTTAGATGTGCCGCTGGGATTAAATATTGAAAGCTTAACAAACCGTAAAGAAGAAATTGACGCGTCAATTAACTTATACCGTTTATTAAAAGCGACAATGGAATTAAATCTAGCTGAGAAGCTAATAGCTTAGGGCTTAAACAAATTCACACCCTTCTTGGCAAGCCTAATGGCTTGCTTTTTTATGGGCAAAGATTAAGTGAAATGCTTTTATTATTGTGCTTTTTTAGCGAGCTTATACGCTTGTTTATTTTTATACATTGCGTGGTCTGCATCATTTAATAGCGCTTCAAAGGGCTGCTTTTGTTTATTAGTAAAACTATAACCAATACTAAGCGATAAATCGCAAACCTCTTCTTTGAGTAAGGCTTTTGAGTACTCAGAAGATATTTTATCCATGATGTAGTTAATCTTACTTTTATCGCTTACTTGCATTACTGCAACAAACTCATCGCCACCTAAACGCCCTACTATATCAGCATCTCTTAAATGCGTTTTTAGTGTATCTGCCAATATAATTAAGGCTTTGTCGCCCACTTCATGTCCGCAAGTGTCGTTTAATTTTTTAAAGTCGTTTATATCAATAAACAAACAGCACACATCAAAACCTAAACGCAGTGCTAAATTAAGTTTTTGTTGGGCTAATAAGTTAAGTGCTCGGCGGTTATAAATATCAGTGAGTGAATCTAACATGGCTATTTCACGCATTTGCTCATAACTGTAAACAAGCGCTAAGTCGTCTTCAATCAAATCGCGTAGTTGCTCTATGAGTTCAAAGTATTCATCGGTGTAACTTGTTATTTTGGTGTCTTTTAAGCACAGCGTGCCAAACACCTCGCCTTCAGGCCAATGAATTGGCAAACCTAAGTAAGATTCAACACCGTCTTCAACGACTTCTGGTAGGGTGTTCCATGCATCGTTATTGCTTGCATCATTAACATATAAAATATTTTTAGTTTCAGCAACGTACCGACAAAAAAGAGGTGTTTGAGGGGGAAGGATAGGATTGGTCTCAAAGCTAGAGCCGCCTTCGTTACTTCTAATAACAACGCGATAGCCTTTGCTTGTTGCCTGAACTATATAACCCGACGGGGCTGAAAAAAGCCCCGTTATAAGGTCGATTGTTTTTTGCCATTTATGCAAAGATATTTGGCCATCAATACCAGAGAATGCCCATTTATCAGTTTCAAACATTAACTTTACCTCGGCTTTTTAGTAGCTCCAGTATAGGCAAAAAAGTAAAGTAAAAGCTATTATTTACGACGCCTACTTGGCTCTCTTTTGCCAGTGATGCGTTTTTTATCGCGATCTTTTCGCGACTTATTGGTGTTTTTACGATTATCTTTTGGCTTTTTATTAGGATCGGGCTCGTAACCTGCTAACCACTGCGGCGTTAAACGCGTATCGAGTAGTACTTCAATTTCTTCTAGCAGCCATTGCTCATCAATACTTACCAGCGACATAGCAAGTCCTTGTTCGCCAGCACGACCTGTACGGCCAATACGGTGCACGTAATCCTCGGCAATGTACGGTAGTTCAAAGTTAATTACGTATCTAAGTGTAGAAATATCTAAACCACGCGCAGCTACATCGGTTGCAACAAGTACGCGGGTAATACCTTCTTTGAAGTTTTGTAGTGCGCGGTCGCGCGCGCCTTGCGATTTGTCGCCATGGATTGATTCGGTTTTTAAACCGTCTTTACACATTTCTTTAGCGAGTTGGTCGGCCATTTGTTTTGTGCGAGTAAAAATAAGCACTTGGCGCCAGTTTTTCATGCCAATCATGTGCGATACAAGTTCGCGTTTACGATCCTCGTCTACCGAGTAAATAACTTGCTCTACTTCAACTGCGGCTGAGTTTCGTTTATCAACTTCAATTAGCTCTGGATTTTTAAGTAGCTTTTTACTTAGCTCAAATACGCTGTCATCAAATGTCGCTGAAAATAGTAAAGTTTGGCGATCGCCTGGAATATGGCGCAATATACGTTTAATTTCATCAATAAAGCCCATATCAAGCATTCGGTCAGCTTCGTCAAATACAAGCGAATCAACACTTGAAAGTACCACACTGCCTTTTACAATATGATCGAGCAAACGACCTGGTGTTGCCACTATCACTTGGGCTGTTTTAAGCGCTTTTATTTGTGGGCCTATACTTGCTCCACCATAAGCTAAAGCGCCATTGATATTAGTGCCTTTTGCGTACTTTTCAAAGCTAGCAAATACTTGCTGAGCAAGCTCTCGTGTTGGCGTTAAAATCACAACGCGGGCAAGGCCTTGCTCATCTTTTTTAGGGGTATTTAAAAGCTTATGTAAAAGCGGTAAAACAAACGCAGCAGTTTTACCCGTACCTGTTTGCGCGCTGCCCATTACATCACTTCCGGCTAAAATAGGCGGAATAGTTTTAATCTGAATTGCGGTAGGCGTAGTGTAATTATTTTGCTCAATCGCTGTTAATAATAACGGGTCGAGATTAAGTGATGAGAACGTAGTGGCAGACATAGGCTTAGCTTTAAAATAACAAAGAGCGCTATTGTACGCATATTATTGTACTGCGTAAATTAACCAATCCAGAAAAGTATCCAATCCCTCGGCTAATCTAGCTGTACTCTTAAAACCAATAAAAAAGGCGCTAAATAACAACGTATTTAGCGCCTTTTTATAATTTTATATAGCTTTAAGCGGGTTTTAACGTCGCTTTACGTTCGTTGTAAAACGCGATTAAATCGTCAACTGTTGCTTGGCAGTATTCACGAATACCCGAAACCACCATGTGCTTTTCACCACTACCCACTTTAACGCCGTTTTCTAACAGGTTAAAACGTAGTGTGATTTTTCCACGCTTACCGGCGTACTCAAAACTAGGCTCTGCAAACTCAAGTTCTGGTGCTGTAATATCAAGATTATCAAGGTTGATAAGCATTGATTCGTAAATAATCATTGGGCGAGCAGGGTTTATCATTACCTCTTGCTTGCCCATTAATGGAATAATTACATGCGGAAAAGTAGTACCAGAAAACTCAACATAATTTTTTATAAGACTATTAGTTAGTGCTGGGCATTGGCTGGTTTTACCGCTGCGCTTTACCTTTAAAATAACTTTTTCGCCATTGGTTACATCAAACTCATCAGCCCCTTCAGGGAAGTTAAGTTTGGTGTTTTCATCAACCATACCGGCAAAAGTAAATTCCATTTGTTCACTAATACCGTAGCGGTCTAGTACCAATGAAAAAAGTAAGTCTCCTGGCGCGCAAAACTTTTTGGCATCTTTGTCATGAAGTGGATTAAAATCGTCAGCAACGCATTTAGCGAATCGACAACCCTGCTCACGAGAGATAGAAACATAATCAGCATGCTGCTGAAAAAAAGGACTTAACATAGTTTGTTCACTGCTTAAACTGCTTATAACCTATCTATATTACCAGAAAAAAAATACTGAGAGGTCGAATCTGTTAGATTAGTTGCTAAATAAAACAGAGCAATAAAAAACAATGACCTTTTATTTATTAGCGCTATCAATTATATGTGTTTTTCCGTATTGCAAAATATCAATAATGCGACAACCCCTTTGGCACTACTTACTAGCTTTAGGTGTTGTGAGTGCATATTTTCAAGGTTATATAAATTTATATGCTCTGCTGTTCACTGGGCTTTACGTTGTTTTATACTACTGTGTGCTAAATACAAAGCAGGCAATAATACGCGCTACTTTAAGTACTGTGTTTATAGTTTCCTCATTAGCATTGGCACTTCATTGGGTACCTGGTTTTAATAACCTCCCCATTGTTATAAACGAGCGTATTACAAGCGATGCGATTGCTTTTACCCTTTATGCTAATTTTGATAAAGCTATGGCGGGTTTATTTCTTTGTGCTTACTTTTATTCGAATAAAAAAACTTTAAAAGCAGACTCTAATAAAGTGGGCCCATTAAACGTTAAACAACCCAGTTTAATAATTATTGCTACTGTTTTAGCTGCGCTCACTGCGGCTTTAATGCTTGGGCTTGTGAGCTTTAATCCTAAAGTTCCTGACTTTTGGTTAACCTTTATTGCTATTAATCTTTTATTTACCTGTGTAGCTGAGGAGGCTTTATTTAGAGGTTTATTACAAACCAAGCTTAGCCAAATTATTACATCAACTCGCTTAGCAATACTTGCTCCTGTAATTACTGCAGGTCTTTTTGCTTTGGCACATTTTGCTGGAGGAATTAACTATGTATTGGTTTCATTTATTGCAGGCCTAGGATATGGCTATGTTTTTTATAAAACGCAGCGCTTAGAGTGGGCTATTTTATGCCATTGGTTAGTTAATATTTGCCACTTCTTTTTGTTTACTTACCCTATGCTCAATAAAATCTAAATACATTTACAAATGCTAACAATTTACCCGTTAGCAAACATTGCCTGCATTTGATTTTGTTAGTAATTTACTATTTCAAATAATAAATTAAGGGACTAATAAATATGCTACGTTTTATAATGGCAATAACAGTGCTCGCCACAATAACTGGTTGTTCAGGAATGACTTATCATACAGATATAGACAACGACGTTTTATCTCAAGAAATTGGCACCTACGTTAATAAAAGAGATTTGCAGCAATTTTATAGCGACCAAGAAGCACACGAAAGTGGCGCAACACTCTTAGGGCGAATAGAAGGTGAAAGCTGCGATGGCGATGGTAGAGGTAACAACAATGTAAGCTACAATCGCTCTAAATCAAATGCGATTGATTTACTTAAAGCTGATGCCATGCGCAGAGGCGGGAATGCTTTTACTATTAACTCTTGTAGTGAAACGTCTGTATCGTATTGCGACCTATCTGTTTTATGCACCGGACAGGCCTACGACTATTAATAAGTAAAAGTGCAAATTATATATTAAGCGCAAAGCTCAGTAGTACACGCTTTCCAGACTCGATTTTAGATACGCTGTGTTCGTACTTATCGGGTCTAAACAAATACACGCGATTAAATAAATTTATAATGCATTTTGAGCATTTAAATACCCCACCCGCTTTAGGTTTTTCTAATACAAAGTTGAGCTTGTAATAGCGCCCTTGCTGCACAGGGTCAATATGATTCATTACGCTGTGATTAGTTGGGTAAGTAACAAGGTTTATCGAAAATGTATTACTGCTAAAAATAGCTTTGTTTTTAACGGTTGCAATCATACTGCCTCCATATTGTTTATGTGTCTTATTGTATCATTGGGCTGGGTCTTACTTCGTTTTTAAACGAGACTAAAACGCCATGATATATAGCCAATCAGACTAGGGTCTGTTGTTCTTTGCGGATTAAAATTCATTCAAACTAGGGGCTATTTAATCGCGGCGCGAGATTTGTAACCTAGTGGGCTAAGTAAAAACCGAGCAACAAAGAGTAAGT
This sequence comes from Pseudoalteromonas sp. Z1A8, assembly GCF_011378855.1. Lineage (GTDB taxonomy): Bacteria > Pseudomonadota > Gammaproteobacteria > Enterobacterales > Alteromonadaceae > Pseudoalteromonas. Next base: position 9,483 of record NZ_WTLB01000021.1, read on the forward strand.
AGCCCCTAGGAAGAACCCTTTGGGCAGCGCCTGTTTGGCATTAATGCTACGTTATCGCCCATTTATGGGGAATAACCACACTGCATAGGCTCTGCCTTGCCTAAATACCAAACAGACTGCTGTAAATTTAACCTTGAAAGAACAACAGACCCTTATATAAAACTATCTGAAACAAAAAAGCCGAGCTTAATAAAGCTCGGCTTTTAAAAGTACATTGTTTAGCAATTATGCACTTGGGTATTCGCGGTACGCACGCTCTATATTTTTAGCCTGCTTTTTAGAAATACCTAAATGGGCAAGTGCTACACGTAAACGAGCACGTGATAAGTCAGACCCTAATATTTCCATTGCATCAAGCACTGACGTACTTGATGTTTTGCCTGTAATGGCGACAAATATTGGCTCTAAAAAGTCTTTAATTTTTAGCTCGTGGAATGTAGCCACTTCTTTTGCAATTGCAAAAATAGCGGGCTTTTCAAAGCTACGTAAACCTTCAAGCTGCCATACAAAAAATTGTAGCGCTTGGCGAATCACGTTTTCGTCTGCTTTGCCGGCTGTTAATAGCGCAGGATCGTAAGTTGGAATACCCCCTACAAAGTGCCCTGCAAGCTCAACCATATCCGACAGCGTATTAATACGTGTTTTAACTTCGGGTAATATTTTAGCGAGCATTTCGCCATTAAACTTCCAATCAACAAAGCGCTGAATTAACTGCTCGTCGGTTAGGTTTTCACGGATCCACATGCCGTTTAACCAGCTTAATTTATCAACGTCGAATACTGGGCCACCAAGCGATACACGCTTCATGTCGAAGTTTTCAATCATCTCATTAAGTGTGAACTTTTCACGCTCATCAGGCATTGACCAACCCATACGGCCTAAATAGTTAAGCACGGCTTCTGGCAGGTAACCCATTTCTTTATAGTAATTAATAGACGTTGGGTTTTTACGCTTAGACAGCTTTGATTTATCTGGGTTACGCAATAATGGTAAGTGACCAAGTACTGGCGCTTCCCAACCAAAATCTTCATAAAGCTTTAATAGCTTAGGCGCTGAGTTAATCCACTCTTCGCCACGGAAAATATGGCTAATTTCCATATGGTGGTCATCAACTACGTTCGCTAAAAAGTACGTCGGGAAACCATCTGCTTTTAAAAGCACTTGCATGTCTACGTTTTCCCACGGGATCTCAATTTCATCACGTAGGTAGTCGTTAAACTTAAATGTGCCTTCGCTTGGGATTTTCATACGTATAACGTAAGGTTTGCCTTCAGCTAAGTTAGCTTTAATTTCTTCATCGGTATGCTTTAAACCACGACCATCATATTTAGGGCGTAGGCCTTCTGCCATTTGCTCTTCACGCATTTGATCAAGCTCTTCGCTTGTTGCAAAGCAGTAAAACGCTTTACCATCGTCAACTAACTGATGCGCGTATTTTTTATATAAATCGCTACGCTCAGATTGACGGTAAGGACCAAACTCGCCACCCACATCAGGACCATGATCCCACTCAAGCCCTAACCAGCGTAGGCTATCCATAATCGCAAGTTCTGACTCTGGTGTGCTACGTACTTGGTCTGTATCTTCTATACGAAGTACAAATTCACCACCTTGTTGTTTAGCAAAACAGTAATTAAATAAGGCGATGTAAGCAGTGCCAAGATGCGGGTCACCTGTTGGCGACGGGGCAACACGAGTACGGATTGTCATGATAATGTCTCTTTAGATAAGTGAGATAATAAAAGTGGTTTATGCAGCTACTTTGTTTAAGTAAGCAATAATATCGTTTGATTCGTACAGCCATTCTACTTGGCCGTTTTGCTCTATGCGCAGGCAAGGCACTTTAACTTTGCCACCTTGCTCTAGTAGCTCTTGACGATATTGCTCATTGTCTTTTGCATCACGCGTTTCTATGTTTAAGCCTTCGCGCTTAATAGCGCGACGTACTTTTACACAAAACGGGCATGCTTTAAATTGATACAGTTTAAATTGTGAGGTTTGCTGATCAAGCTGCGCTTGCACATCGCTTGCACGCTTTTTACTGCGAGGAGTAAATACAAAATTAAAAAATAAAATTATAGAACCTAGTAACCAACGAACTAATTTCATGCTTAGCACTCTATTTACAACAATTTAAGGAGCCAGATTTTAGCACAAATTTACAATCAAAAAAGCTCAATACTATTATCAATAGTCAGTTCGTTAATTACAGTTCAATCAGACTTCAGAGTAAGCCTATATAAATGATAATTATCAAAGTAATACTAAGTCGTCTCGGTGCAATACTTCTGCGCCGCTATCGTAATCAAGTAACTTACCTATTTGACTAGAATGCGCACCCTTTATTTTATTCACCTCGGTACTGCTAAAGCGCGTTAAGCCCCGTGCAATCACTTGATTTTTATTATCTATTAAATCAATTAAATCACCGCGTTCAAAACGTCCAAATGCATTAGTAACGCCTTTAGCGAGTAAGCTAGCGCCTTTATTTTGAAGGGCGCCAATAGCACCTGCATCTATAACAATTTGGCCGGTACTTTTAGGCCCAGCTAGTAACCATTTTTTACGCCCATCTTTTGGGGCGGTGAGTTTTAAAAAGCGTGTGCCTGGTAACTCGTCACTCATACATTTTAAAATAACGTTTTTACCTGCGCCTTTAGCAATAATAACTTCAACACCTGCGCGCCTTGCAATGTCGGCGGCTTGTAATTTAGTTGCCATGCCGCCGGTGCCTAAACTTGTACCACTGCCACCAGCAAGTTGGCGCAGCTCATCGTTTATATGTGTAACTTCGCCAATAAGGGTTGCATTGGCATTGGTGCGCGGATCGCTGGTAAATAACCCTTCTTGATCGGTTAGCAACAGTAACTTATTAGCATTAGCCAAAATAGCGACAAGTGCCGACAAGTTATCGTTGTCGCCTACTTTTATTTCGCTGGTAGCGACTGCGTCATTTTCGTTAATGATGGGCACAACGTCGTAATTTAATAACGCATTGAGTGTATCGCGGGCATTAAGGTAGCGCTCTCTGTCGTCTACATCAGCGCGAGTAAGCAGCATTTGCCCTACATTTACCCCATATAAAGCAAACAAGCTCTGCCAAATATGAATAAGTTGACCTTGTCCAATTGCAGCAAGCATTTGTTTATCAATTAAGCTTCTGCCACAGGGTTTTAATAGTTGTTCGCGCCCAGCAGCTACCGCGCCGCTCGATACTAAAATAACCTGATGCCCCTGCTTTTTAAGCTCGCAGCATTGGCGTACTAATTCAACCATATGTGCTTTGTCTAGCTTATCGGTGCCACCAGTAAGAACGCTTGTACCAAGCTTTACAACTATTACCTGTTCCCTTTGCATATGCTTTTTACTACTGATTAATTAAAGATGAATTAATTTATACCAGCTCGGTATTTTTGAACAAGTTAAAAATTTTCATGCTAGGATCTGATTTTATTAAATTATGTAAATTACTCTCTATGCCTGCCAGTTTATGCTTAATTATTGCCACCTTTTTATGGGGCAGCTCTTTTATAGCGCTCAAATACGCCATTGCTATTTACGACCCTGCATTGGTAATATTTTTACGCATGCTCACCACGTTAGTTTTATCGCTTTGTTTATGGCGCTATGTTATTCGGTTTGAGTATTTAAAAGGTGACTGGAAGTATTTAGTGGGTATGTCGCTTGCTGAGCCTTGCTTGTACTTTTTATTTGAAGGCCATGCAATGGAATACACATCAGCTTCGCAGGCCGGTGTTATTGTGTCGTGCTTGCCTATAATTATTGCGCTACTTGCCTTTTTATTACTTAAAGAATACATAAGCAAAGCCATTGTTGTTGGTTTTACGCTGTGTATTGGCGGCAGTATTTTACTTACGCTTCTTTCACCAAGTTCTGAGCAGGCACCTAATCCGTTGTTGGGTAACTTTTTAGAGCTTATGGCTATGGTGTGCGCTGCATTTTATACCGTAAGTATTAAACATTTAGCTAATCGCTACTCGCCCCTGACTTTAATTGCGTTGCAAGGTATTAGCGGCAGCTTGTTTTTTGCGCCATTTTTATTTTTTATCGACCTACCAAGCGAAAACCAACACGACTTAACTGCGCTCATGAGCATTTTGTATTTAGGTTCGTGTGTAACCCTTGGCGGCTACGGCATGTACAACTACGCTATTAGCAAAGTATCGGTATTAACCGCTGCAGCGTACTCTAATTTAATTCCTATTTTTACACTTATTTTGTCAGCTATTATTTTGGGCGAAGTGCTCAACGTTTGGCAATGGCTGAGCATATTTGTGGTATTTATTGGTGTAATGGTAAGCCAGCGCCATCAAGAACTTGTGGTTGATATACCGCTTAGTGAATCAGGCGAAGACATTTGCGCAGATACAAGCAATCTTAAATCAATACCCGAGGCAAGCGAATCAAAAGGGTAACAGGTAAGCAAATACAGCCCAGGTGTTTGTAAAAATGAGTTTTGGGATTGATGAATAACCTCAATCCCCGTTACCTTATAATTTTGAATCACCCCACTTTGCAGTTGTAAAGTAAACGCCTCTCCCACTTTTGCGTTTTGTAAAAATGCAAAGTGGGTGTCGTTATGCCCTGCTATTAGCGCGCCTTTTTCGTTTCCAAACTCTTTTCCGCCAAGCTCTCCTGCAGGTAAAAATTGGCTTGGCGCAAACGCTAAATTACGACCACTCGCTCCAGCCAATACACTTAATGTTTTATTATGGCTTGGCCAATCAAGCTTTGCAGTCACGTAGCTGTCGCCGTAATACCACGGTTTTACTTTAGTGCTGGGTGATTTAAGCGCCTCTTGCCATGCTTGTTCAATTAATACTTGAGCAAGCCACGCTTTTGCCTGCATATATGCACCGTGACCAAATAATCCAAGCCCAGCGATTAGTAAGCCCGCGCTTAGCCACTTTTTCATTTACGTGCCCTGCTTAATTTAAGCCCTCGATTTATTTTAAGAGCGCCAAATCCCAATAATAAAATACAGCCTAATAATATGTGCAGCCTACTTTGCCCATCTGTTTGTGGTAAACGCATTGCCATACCTTGTGGTACTGCATTAGTAGCTTGCGCCGTTTGCTTTGCCACTTCTTTTATGTGAGTTTGTTCAATCGCTATAAAAGCAGTAAACGGGCTAAGTAATTGATGAGTAAGTGCAAGCTCCTGTACTTCATCTTTAACTGTATTTTGCTCGTTGTATAAAAGTAATGACTTGATTTTTTGGCGCGCCCACAGTTTTGCTATACCTTGAGCGCTTGAGCTATTTTGTGTACTTAATTTAATACTTAAAGGCCCTTGTGCTGTTTGCCCAGCAAGTACCACACTTTTAGCATTATTAAGTTTTATAGCGACCATAATAGGCTCGCCAAAATATAAATCAGGTAGTGGTGATGGCCAAAAATCTAAGCTGTTACCGCTTTCATCGCTTAGCGCCAAATTAGTAATCGCAGGATGTGCAAGTTTATCAAACAACTGCTGCATTTTAGGTTGCACCTCACTTGTGCTGCCTATAAACGTAAATGAGCCTTTGCCTATATCTGCCGCTCGGCGCATAAAAAAGCTGTTAGGTGCGCTGCCAATACCCACTGTAAATAAGCGGCTATCACCTAATTTACTTTGAATATTTTTGAACAATGCGTCTTCATTACTTACGCTACCATCAGTTAAAAATACAACTTGGCGTACAAAACCATCAAACTCGCTGCCATCAAGTACGGCATTAAGGGCACCTTGTATTTCAGTGCCGCCATCGGCTTCGAGGCTATAAATAAATCGCTCTGCACGGCGTAAATTAAAGTCGCTGGCTATAAGTGGTTTATCGCTCATTGGAGTCACTATGTTATCAAAACCAATAATGTTAAAACTGTCGTCGCTATCAAGTAATGACAGCGCATAAAACAACGCTTTTTTAGCTTGCTCCATAGATTGCCCGTGCATAGAGCCAGATGTATCAACTACAAATACCATTTCGCGAGGTAATCGCTGAGTTTGTGTAAAGTGATCCCCCGGTGGCATTAGCATAGCAAGCCCATATCGGTCACCATTTTCAAACTGCTGAGTAAAAAATGCGGCTTGAGCTTGCTCTTTTTGCAGCGGTTTAAACTCAAGTACAAAGTCGCGATTAACTGCATTTGTCTCATTTAACGCTATTTTATATTGCCCAAATGCTGTGTTTTGTACATCAACATTATGAAATTTAGAATTGATATCCACCAGTTCTAAGCCTACATCTATATCAATGTTTAAGCTAAATTTACTACTTGGTACGTTATCAGTTTGAGTACTATTTTGAGTGATGTTTTGAATGCTGTAAACAGGGCTTAACCACCCAGTTGGCAATGGGGTAACGTGCGTTTGGTGTTGAGTATTAACCTCAACCTCACCACTAATCGCGTGATAACGCGGTGTAATGGTAGTCGGAAATCTAATAGCAAATGTACCGCTGCTGTAGTCAATTATTTCTTGATACTCAAGCTCAATTACTACTTGCTCACCAGGACCAATATTTGCCACATTAGTAATAAACATATTGGCGCGTTGCTGGCGTACTAGGGCAGCTTGCTTACCTGCTTTTTTAGCCTCCTCGTATTTTTTTTCGGCTTCCACTTTTTTATCAATTTGGCCTTTAATGACTCGCTCACCTATACGCATCGTCATGGCGTGCACGGCGCTTTCATCTGGCAATGGAAAAACGTAGCGCGCGTTAACTGCAAACGGGTTTTCGTTTTGATAGGTTTGCGTAACTACAACATGATTAATTAGGCCAGTTAAGGTCATATTGGCGTCGCTTTTTAATATTATTGCTGGGCCTGCTGGCGCACCATTGCTATCAAAAAGCTCTAACTTGGGTGATTGCGCATGGCTTTTAAAGCTCACTAACAGCACAATCGCTATGAATATAAAAATGCTTACTTTAGTAAGCATTTTGGTTGGTTTACTCAACATAAAATCACTCCATCGAACGCTTTGTTTTAAATAGTTTTAGTTACTCGCCGTTTGGCCATTTGCTGGGTTCATTGAGCGAGTGGTAAGCGTTACGCGTCTATCAAAAAAGTTATCTTCTACTGTGTTGCTGTTAGCTAATGCTTGCTGTTCACCAAATGCTTGCGTACTTAAGCGTTTGTGGCTCACACCGTGTTTTATTAAATAGCTTTGCACCGCATTTACACGCGCTTTAGAAAGTAAAAGGTTGGCTTGCTCGTCGCCGCGCTGATCGGCAAAGCCACTTAAATCAAGTGCGAGTTGTGGTTGGTTGTTTAACAAGGTAACAAGTTGGTCTAACTGCAGTGAAAAATGCGGGGCAATAACACTAGAACCTGTTTTAAATTGCACCGTCATCGCCAATAAGTTATTAATTTGAACTTGAGTTAACTGCTCATTTTGATTGGCAAGTACCTCTAACTGTTGCTCTAACATATTGTTGTGGTTAAGCACGTGTTGGTAATCGTTGGTTTTTTCTTTCATTACCGTAATGGCACGCTCTTGCTCTGAAATTTTGTTATCAGCTACTTTTGAATCGCCTATTAAGCCACCGGAAAATGCCCCAATAAACGCACCAATTGGCCCGCCTACTACGCCGCCAATAATAGCGCCTGCACCTAAACCAATAGCCGTTTCTTTATGGGCTTCTTTTGATGGCGTGTTAGATGTTGAGGCAATTGCTGGAGTACAAAAACTAGCAACGAGTGTTAACGCGATTAATGTCTTCTTCATGATGTGATCCTTAAACTTACTTTTTAATTTGCGATGTTTTGTTTTGATGGCTCTATTAAAACAAGTTCAAGTGGCAACAAAGGGGAGCAAAAATGGCAAACTGCTGAGCAATTGTGGCAAAAAAATGGCAATTGCCTTTTTAAGCGTACTTAGCTTAAAAACTTCGTTATAGTGCACAACAGAGGCAATCGGATAATGATTAGAATGAAAAAAATAGCCATCGTTGAAGATGAACCCGCAATCCGCGAAAACTACATAGAAATGCTGAGCGCACAGGGCTACCAAGTGAGTGGCTTTGCAGATCGCGTCAGCGCAGAAGCTGAATTTAAAAATGCCCTACCCGATTTAGCCATTGTTGATATTGGCCTAGGCCATGAAATAGATGGGGGGTTTTTACTGTGCCAAACATTGCGTTCGCTTTCTAAAACACTGCCTATTATTTTTTTAACCGCCCGCGATAGCGAAATAGATACCGTATGCGGCCTGCGCATGGGCGCCGACGACTACCTAACAAAAGACATAAGCTTGGCTCACTTGGCTGCACGTATTGGTGCACTATTTCGCCGAATGGAAGCACTTGAACAACCCGCTGATGCAAACGCACTCATAACACGCGGACAGTTAACGCTCGACACGCAACGTATGCAGGTATTTTGGCAGCAACAACTCGTTGATTTAACCGTAACCGAATTTTGGATGCTGCATTCACTCGCCCAGCGACCCGGCCATGTTAAAAGCCGTAACGAATTAATGAGCGATGCAAAAATTTACGTAGACGACAGCACAATTACCTCGCACGTAAAACGTATTCGTAAAAAGTTTGTAGCACTCGATGACGCCTTTGATTGTATAGATACCGTGTATGGCATGGGCTACAGGTGGGAACAACACTAATGCTACGATTTGGCCTGCGCAGTAAATTTATATTACTTTCATGTTTTTTGTTTTTGCTACCGTGGCTTGGCTACGAGTACGTATGGGAAATGGAAAAGTTTTTACGCCAAGGCCAAGAAAAAACCCTAGTAGGCACCACTCGCGCACTTGCGACTGCATTGCACGAACGCCCCGCATTATTTGACGAACAAACCAACTTTTTAGACCAAGTAGTAAAAGGGCGCGATTTATACGCTTATAATCTTAAAAATCCTATTCAATTAGACGGTAAACTCACCGATTGGGACAGCTACCAACCACTATTTTGGCATTACGATAAACGCTACTTACAAAAAACAAACAGTACTCATAAAGCCAGCGACTTGTCGTTTGATCACATGGTGGGAAAATTTGATAATTACTTATATGCGCTATTTAAAGTAACTGACGACACGCTTATTTATCGCGCTAAAAATAGCTTAAGCATTACCAATAACGATTATTTAAAAATTGGCCTAAAAACGCCTGACGGCCAATTTAATACCTACATTATTGCCCCGCGCCAAAACGGTTGGGTTAATGCGTTTGATGCTAAAACCAAAATACCTTTTACAAAAATTCAGGGGTATTTTGAAAGTACTGACACTGGCTATAATGTAGAACTGCGCTTTCCTATAAGCATGCTGGGCAACAAACTTGGCTTTGCCATTGTTGACATTGATAGCAAAGAGGCATTGTTAGAACCAAAAATAATGTCGACCTCAAACTTAAATAACCCGAACGATTTAGGCTCGGTATTAGTCCCTTCTCCAGAAATCAGCCGTATTTTAAAAGGCATGGGCCACAGTGGCAGCCGCATTTGGGTGGTCGATAATCATCATCGGGTATTGGCACAAACAGGAACTATTCAAAATGCAGATGGCGTTTGGGCTGATGGACTTGCTAACCAGGCTCCTGAGACGTGGTGGCAGCGCTTTGAGCAAAATTACTTGCACCCAATTTACTATAAAATATTAACGCGCCCAGAAAACGAATTTTTAGATACCCTGCACGATGTAGCTTCTATGCAAGGCACGCACTTAGCGAAAGCATTAAAAGGACAACCAGCATCGTCTTGGCGATTAACACCCGACAGTAAAGCCGTTATTCTATCGGCCGCTTACCCTATTTGGATTCAAGATCAAGTAATTGGCGCGGTAATAGCAGAGGAAACCACAAACGGCGTACGTACGCTGCGTAATAAATCGCTCGAAAAACTATTCAACGTTATTTTAGCCGTGATGCTAATTGGTACTGTCACGCTATTCTTTTTTGCCTCGCGTATATCGAGCCGTATTAGGCGACTGCGCGATACAGCTGAGCAAGCAATTGATGCACAAGGGCGTGTTACCGGCAGTATTAATTACAGTGATGCTAACGATGAAATTGGCGATCTGTCGCGTAGTTTTTCAAACATTGTTAGTAGACTTGGTGGCTATACCGATTACTTAGAAAATATGTCGTCGCGATTATCACACGAGCTGCGCACGCCTGTTGCCGTAGTGCGCTCGTCCCTCGAAAACTTACAAAGCTTGCCGCAAAACGAGCTGAGCCAAAAATACCTCGATCGCGCCAGTGAAGGCGTTGAACGCTTAGGTAAAATAATAACTACCATGAGCGAAGCCACTCGCCTCGAGCAAAGTATTCAAAGTAACGAGCCTGAGCCTTTTGATTTACAAAAAGTAATAAATGGCTGTATGCAAGGCTATCAGCTTACTTATCCAAACCAATTATTTGCGCTTGATGTATGCCAAAACAAATTACCTATGCAAGGTGCACCCGAGTTTATAGCTCAGCTACTTGATAAGCTTATTAATAACGCGCTGGAGTTCAGTGAAGCCAATACGGCGATTAATGTAAGCCTTAAGCAGAGCGAAAATAAAGCAACATTAACAGTGAGTAACGCAGGCCCCACTTTACCCGAAGGATTAACTGAGCATATTTTTGACTCTATGGTGTCGGTACGTAGCCAGCAAATGCAGCAACAGCCACATTTGGGATTAGGGCTTTATATAGTAAGGCTGGTGTGCGATTACCATAAAGGCAGTGTAACAGCGCAAAATAACGAACAAGGCGATGGTGTGGTATTTACTGTGAGCTTGCCTTTACATAACTAAAATAGCTAATAGAGCGGTTTAACGCGCCGCTTACCCCTTCAAAACTGCCGATTACAATTTAGTGCTATTTCAAATGTAACTATTCACTTTTTATTCAGTCGAATGACCATACTCTACATCGTATTAAAGTATTAAATTGAAGGAATACTCATGAAACCATCACTAGAGCGTGAAGAACTAGACTTTATTTTTGACTTATACAGGCCCTCTAAAAAACCTGAGTCTGAAAATGTAAAACCAAAAAGTACTAACTACAAAGAACTAAGAAAGCACGACACAACTAAAAACCAAGGCGTATCGCACTACTTAGTCTAATTTTATTACGCTTGGGACTTCTCATGTTCTAAAAATGCTTTAATGCAGTTTATTTCTGCTAGTTTTACTTCTTCGCCTATTTCAGGGCCTTTTTTGCCATTTTTAAGTGCATTTTGCACTATCTGCTTTTTATCCATTTTTTGTAGTTCAGTATGAATTGCTCGCAGTTTAACTGCTTGCGGGTATGGCTTATCAACCAGCGTTTCACCACGCCCTTGTGCATCACATTGGCACGCTTGGGTAAACGCTGTAAAACGATTCGGATGCACCAACGCATTTAAGTTAGTCACTATTAGCTTGTGAACGGTTTGCGGCCTTAGTTGATCGACCGTATGGCAAAGCGTGTGGTTATCACTGGTGAGTACACCAATGTCGCGAAAACGGTTAGGCACTTTTAAACGCTCACAAAACTTTTCAACTACCGCTACACCTTCGCGTTCATGCCCCCGTAAATTTCCATGCTTTTTAAAACTAAGTGCTTTACCAAAGTCATGAGTCAGGGCTGCAAAACGAGTTTCTAAGTTAAAGTTTAAATCAGCTGCGCGCCTAAGTACCAACATAGTATGTACAAATACATCACCTTCGGGGTGATGGTTTGCTGGTTGCGGTACATTAACCATGCGCTCAAGCTCAGGAAATATCCCTAAGCCCTGCAGTGCTTCAAAATAAAGTTCGGGGTGCTTTTCGCCAAGGGCTTTTTCGGTCTCGAGCCATACCCGCTCAGATACTAAATGATTTAACTCACCTTTATTTTTAAGCTCACGCATTAATGCATACGTACTTGGGTGAATACGCCAATCACTGCCATAGCGCGCTAAAAAACGGGCAATACGCAGTACTCGAACAGGGTCTTCTACAAATGCCTCAGTGGTGTGGCGCAGAGTTTTACTTTGTAAGTCAGCTTGGCCATTAAACGGGTCTATAATATTACCGTGCTCATCAAGCGCCATTGAATTTATGGTTAAATCACGCCTTGCTAAATCCTCTTCTAGCGTAACGGTTGGGCTGGCATCAACCACAAAGCCAGTATAACCTTTGCCGCTTTTGCGCTCTGTACGCCCCAGGGCATATTCTTCTTTTGTTTTTGGGTGTAAGTAAACCGGAAAGTCGCTACCGATTGGTACAAAACCGAGCGACTCCATAGTCTGTGGCGTCTCGCCTATAACTACATAGTCGTTATCTTTTGATTTTATATTTAGCAGCTTGTCGCGCACTGCACCACCAACGAGGTAAACTTGCTTTAAGTTACTTTTCACTTTATCCCCATAACATCAGCTTAATTATTTGACACTAATCATATCATTAATTAATAAGTTCTGTGATGTTTGCCAAGCTTATGTAAGCTCATTACAATGGCGCATTATTTTTAGCTATAGCCACGTATTTAATGAAAAATCATTCATCAAAAAAAGAACTTATGTTACTGCCCATTTTATTAGTCGTTATTTTAATGTGTGTGGCGGGTCACTTTTTGCTACAAGCAAATTTTCAAGACAGTAATATGGTTGAATACATGTTGGCGGCTTTGCCGTTTGCTATGTTTGGATTGGTTATTGTGGCATTTAAAATGGCGGCTAAAAGCGAAAAGGATGAACAAAACGAGCAGGACTCTTAATCCTGCTTTTTGGCTGATTTAAAGTACGTGGTAGCCAAACCAGTCTGGCTTTATTGTTTGAGCTTGCCCGCTTGGAGTCAGCTTAATATTTAATTGGCTGTCGAGTAAATCAATCGCAAAGCAATCGTCTACGTCGTGCAAATCGTCTTTATGAATATGGCTAAGGCCTGCAAGTAAATCGTTTTTAGCGCGTTGCTTGGCTTCATGGCTACTGCTTGCTACATACAGTGCAAAGTCGTGTTGCTCAGCCATAGAGTCACTTCTATAAGCCCCTAAGTTTACAAAATAAAGTTGTTTATTTTGTTCAACGTAGCTATCAACCACTTCTACTTTAAATCCATCAATGTGGTTTATTGCCATAAAGCTATCCATATGAACACTGCTTTTATCGCCCACCCATTGGCTTTTTAACTTTGAGTAGGTTTGCTCAATATTCTCCCCTACTACAAAGCGAATATCGTGCATTTCAATGTGGCAGCCTTGAATCCTGCCACCCAAATACACCATAAATAACTGCATGCTTTTCCTTAACCTAAATTATCAACATCAATATTATGCTTTTTAATCAACTTATAAAAATCTGAGCGATTACGTTTAGCAAGCTTAGCCCCTTCGGCTACATTGCCACCTGCCATTTTTAAAGTATTGATTACGTAGTCGCGTTCAAATTCTTTTTTAGCGTCGTTAAGTGATAACGGCTCTACGTTTGTTTCATTACTATTTAGTGCAGCCAACACTAAATGTTCTGAGATCACTTCGCTTGGTGTTAATGCGACCACTTGCTCTACGACGTTTTGTAATTGACGAATATTACCCGGCCAATCGTAACGCACAAGCGCATGCATGGCATCGCTGGCAAAGTGCTTTTCATTTTGATTCATACGTTTGGCAATGCTTGCGCTAAAGTACTGCGCTAATAAGCTTATATCTTCGCGGCGCTCACACAGTGGCGGTAATTTTAAATTAACGACATTTAAGCGATAGTATAAATCTTCTCTAAATTGTTGGTTTAAAATAGCTTCGGGTAAATTTTTATGTGTTGCCGATACAATGCGTACATCAATTGCTATTTCTTCTTGAAAACCCACCGGACGAATCGTTTTTTCTTGTAATACGCGCAGTAGCTTAACCTGTAAGTTAAGTGGCATGTCGCCTATTTCATCTAAAAATAACGTGCCACCCTCAGCTTGTTGAAACAACCCTTGGTGATCTTTAATTGCGCCCGTAAAAGAGCCTTTTTTATGGCCAAATAATTCGGATTCTAAAAGCTCGCCCGGTACAGCCCCACAGTTAATTGCAACAAAAGGTCCGTCGCTTACGTGGCTATGTTGATGGATAGCCTGTGCAAGTAACTCTTTACCTGTACCACTGGCACCAGATATAAGTACATTAACTTGCGTTGGCCCAAGTAGTTTTACTTGTTCGAGCAAGTGAAGCATTGTGCCACTACGCGTAACTATATTGCTTTTTGGCGCGGCTTCATCAGCGTTCACACCGTGAATTTCTATCGCTTTAGCAAGGCTGTCAAATAACTCATCTTTATCTACAGGTTTAGTTATGAATGCAAAAATGCCTTGTTTGGTCGCTTCTACCGCATCAGGAATAGAGCCGTGCGCTGTCATCATAATGACAGGCAACGCAGGGTAACGGCTTTGCAACTGGCGATGCAGTGCCATGCCATCCATTTCATCCATACGCAAGTCGGTTATTACAGCGTCAAACACTTGGCTTTTAAGTATTTGTAGTGCAATTAAGCCACTTTCACAGGTCGTTACTTCGTACCCTTTTGATTCAATGCGAATAGCGAGCAGTTTTAATAAGCTAGCGTCGTCGTCAACGAGTAATACTTTTGCACCTTGCACTTTAGTTGCTGCCATAGTTACTGCTCCTTAGTTTCTTCTCGTAGTAAAAGCTGTTGCTCAATAGTTGCTAACGATGAGAGTGTTTCTTGCATTTTATTGTTAAGTGCTTGCTGCTCTTTTTTAGCGTTTATTTGCATCGTCACTTGCTGTTTTTGAAGCCATAAATACTGCTTGATGTCATCTGGCCAAAAGTAAGCTAAATCGAGTTTTAGTAACTTAGTCATTACTGTATTTGGATCATCATTTATATTTAAACACATAAATTTAAAAAAGCGTTTAAGGTCGCTCTCGCCTGTGAAAATATCTTTTTTAGGCACTAATTTAAATCCACCACACTGATTAGCGTGCCATGCAATAACTTGATCTGCTGGAGGATAACTAGGTTCAATTTTTGGTCTGGGTTTTGGACTAGGTTTACTGTTTTTGTCGTTTTTTATTTTGGTATCGACCACAGGTGCAGGTGTAATTGACACACGCTCTTCTTGCCCATTATTAATTTCACAACCTGATATAACCATGCTGCTACTGAGCACACTTAAAATAGCGATTAAACGCAAGCGCATGTTAATTAACTCCTAGATTTTTTGTTATGGGAATTTTAATTGAAAACCGGCAACCATGCGGCTCGTTATGCTCAACAGTAAGTGTTCCTCTTAACTGTTCAACAGATTCTTTTACAATAGTTAAGCCCAGCCCACTGCCTTGCAGCGTAACATTTTTACTGTGTTTACCTTGATAAAACGCGCTGAAAATTTGGGTTTTTTCTTGCTCTTTAATACCGCATCCTTTATCAAGAACAGCAATGCAAAGTTGATTTTGCTCAAGTGCTAAATTAATAGTAACGATCTGCTTATCTTCTGAAAATTTTAAGCCATTTGAAATAAGCTGAATTAAAATCATCTCAATAAGCTCACTAGGTAAAGCAAGCGGTTTATTTGGTAAGTTATTTTGCCATTTTAAAGCCTGCTCACGCGCACTTAAACGATGCTCAAAATGACTATTAATTTTATTAATAAGAAGGCTAAATTCAACTTCGCTTAGGCTGTCTTTACTGGTGCGAATCGCATTATAACTCAGTAAACTATCAATCATTGTACGAAGGCGCACCATAGATTGGCTAATAAGCTCAAGCACTGCTTTTTGCTCACCTGTAATTGGGCCTACTATTTCATCAGTTAGTAAATCAGTGCCTTCGACCATTGAAGCAAGCGGCGTTTTTAGCTCGTGTGTTACATGGCGTAAAAAAGTATCTTTTTGCTGCTCAAGCATATGAAGTTGCTCTTGCACCCATTGGAGTTTTTCTCCTAGCTCAACTAGCTCAGCGGAGCCTTTCACAGATATTTTTTGCTGCCAATGTCCCTGCCCTAGCTTATCAATAACCGTAGTTAACCCTTTTAGTCGCCCACTTATGCGCCATAAAAAACCACCTCCTACAATTAAAGTAAGTGGAATAAGTGCCACCAGCCAGTTTATAAATGAAGCTTGCAAGCTTGTCAGCTCATTTTGGTTATTGGTGATTTGCGCTTCGTTTTTATCACGTAGCCATAAAGTAAGCTCAGCAACTAAATCACTCACTGGCACAAACAGCTCAGCTTGTTGTTGTTTTTGCTCAACCAATTCAGCATGCGCGGTTTGTAAGGTGGTATATAAGCGCTGCCATTGGTGAGTATAATCTTTATTCGTGTTTACAAATTTAAGCTCATCGATACTTTGCAGGGATGACTGCCATTTATCAATAATTAGTTTATCGAGTGATTCACTTTTTAACACCCAGTTTTGCCTAGTGGCACGCTCAAGGCTGTTGAGTTCTTGCTTTAGAGTATTAAACGATTTGGTAACTTGGTAGTTGTTACTTACAATACTTTGAGTAACCGCTAACTGCTTATTAAGGGCATTTAAAAACACAATTACCACTATAGAAAGGGGGAGTAACGAAAGCAGCATACTCATTGCAAATTGCCCAATTAAATTAGGCCGCCAGTTAAGCATTGCTTGGTATTTTTTAGCTATGGTTGCTGGCATTGCGTTTCGTCCTTTTAAGTTAAGCACTCTATTATTAAGTGCTTACCTTATACACTAGCTGAACCAGCAATTATATTTAATACGATTAACAACTAACACTAACAAAATAGCGTGTCGCCAAATGGAGACAACGTAAGTTGCTGATTTTAAAACCCTCTCATCAAAATCATTAAATAATGTTGCAAAAGGCACACAAGAATTACAATAAACCCCGTAAAAATCTCTCACACTCTTAAAGTGAAAACAATAACACATTGAAAAATAACAACTATTATTTTTGGCATCATTTTTGTAATAGGAGTAATAACTTTAATCAATAAGGAAATAATTATGAACAAACGCATTTTAGTAATTTCATCATTACTGGCTTTAGGCTTTTTAGGCGCTAACGCACACGCTATGGACGTTCACGCGACTTTTAACGAGCTTGATAAAGACAGCAACGGCACATTAAGTGAAGCCGAAGCAGGTGAAGATGCTGTTTTACACGAGAATTTTTCTCAAATTGATACCAATCAAGATGGGCAATTGTCGCTAGATGAATTCAAAAAATTTATTCAATAAACTCATTTAATAAGGAACGTGATTATGAAACAACTTATAGCCGCTTTTTCATTAATGTTTTTAGCCATTAGTGCAACCGTACTAGCATCGCCAATAAACGTGCGTTTTTCCCATTTAGATAAAAATATGGACGGACAAATATCAATTGTAGAAGCAAAAGAAGACAAAGAAGTAATGAGACAGTTTGCCGACTTAGATGAAGACGGTGATGAAAAAATCTCAAAAAAAGAATTTGAAAGCTTTAAACCTTAATCAGTAATTATTGATTAAGCTTTACTTAAGCTTGTTATAGGTAGACTGGAATTAAAAGCATTTGCCATAATCCCTGAGGGAGTGTGTAAAAGGATTTAATGTTGGGAGTTAAATTACGGCAAGTGCTTTTTCCTCTTATTTCAGCCACAAAATTTTAATACATCTTTTGGAAGGAACGCCATGAAGATACTTTCTCTAGTTATAAGCATTTTAATGCTATTAAGTTTTGATGCCGCTGCACTTGATGTAAAGCAACGCTTTGATCACCTTGATAATGACAAAAGTGGCTATCTGACACATGACGAACTTGATCCCCAACCACAACTTTTAAACACATTTGTAAAATGGGATAAAAATCAAGATAACCAAATTTCGTTAATCGAATTTAAAAATTACCTTACTAATAACCTCTACTGAGTATTTTTCATGAAAAAAACAAGCTATATAACGCTTTTTGCGTTTAGTATTTTTAGCACATTAGGCTTTGCTGCAAGCAACAATGTTGCAGAGCAATTTGAAAAACTTGATAGAAACCAGGATGGTTTTTTAACACGCGCAGAAACAGCAGTAGATCCCGCTCTTTGGTCTCGGTTTTCAAGCTACGATCAAGACAAAGACGGTAAGCTAACGCTAAGTGAATACAGCTTATACGCTAGCAAATAATACTAAAGCTAGGCAAAACACCTAGCTTATTATATTTATATTAATTACGTTCAGGCTTTATTTTTAGAACAATGCGCCAAATATTTTGCATCGGTAGGTTTTGGGCTTAACATAAAATCCATTTTAAGATAAGTTAAAATAGGTTGCTTACTCGTATTTTCAGCTGTCGCTTTCCAGCGCCATAAACCCACAGCAGCTGCCGCATTATTATCAAACACGCCCTCAGGGTAAGACGAGATAACCTTATACCCTTGGGCTTCACCTTGTGAATTAATTACCATTGCTAACTCAACACAACCTGAAATGCTTTTTTTTGCGGCTTCCAACGGGTATCGTGGTTCGACCCTTTTAGCAATATTCCAATACTCACCAGTTTTACTTCGAAGTTCGGGACTTGATAAATCAATAAAACTCGGCATCTCTTCGTTTGCTTGTTTATCAGATGTTGAGCTACATGCTGTTAGCAATATGCTCAACGGGAGTAATAAATAGAGAGCTTTCATAGTATTTCCTTATTCTTGATGCTTATTTAGTTATTTGTAATATTCGTATTAAACTCATACTCATACTCATACTCATACTCATACTCATACTCATACTCATCAGATTTTATAAAGGTTCGATCTAAAACGTTACACACACTTAAAGTAACTTTAGAGTGAGGTAAATAAGTACTTTTTTTCAAACCTTGTAATTTTTCTCGTTACTTGAAATGTTTCATCAGTAGGAGATTTTTTTTATTTCCCCTGTTACTAAAAATGTTTCACCAGCCGGACAATTTTTTAGATATTTTTTACCTACAGGTATTGAATCAATCATGAAATCAATTCTGATATGCGTAAGAACAGGTTGTTTAGCTACATTTACGGCAGTAGGTAGCCAAGCCCATGCACTTAAAGATCTCGCTGCGGCTTCATCAAATAACCCTTTAGGATATGAGGAAATTACTTTATACCCCTGCGCCTTACCCTCAGAATTAATAATAGTCATTAACTCTACACAGCCCGCTAAGCCTTTTTTTGCTGCCTCTACTGGGTATCGTGATTCAACTTTTGTAAAAATACTCCAATAGTCTTTCACCCTATCGCGCAGCTCAACACTTGATAAATCTATATAATTGCGTATTTCAGCATTTGATACATCAGTATGGTTTAGCTTTTCTACACTTTTATCTGCAGTAGGTGTCGATCCACATGCCGCAAGTAATGAAGTTAATGGGAGTAATAAATAGAGGGCTTTCATAGCGTTTCCTTATGCTTTATTGATTGTTTTACATACTAAATAATCACATCAATTACCTATTTTGTAAACAGTTAATATAGAGAAAAACCTTAGAATCAGGCTCTATCAATTCATTGGTATTATAAAATTAAGTTTGTTAATGTAAGTAAATTAACAATAAAAATTAAGTAACTATGTATCTCAGAAAAGTACTCAAACCGCTCATACTAGCCAGCTTATTTGCTGGCTCTAGCTATGCTATCGCACAGACAAAAGTAATTTATAACGCGAATGGTTATACCCCTTTATACCAAGGTGAAGTACAGCAATTCACTACCCTCGTTATTAAAAATGGCAAAGTAGTAAAGCTAGGTAGCGATACACTTAAAGATAGTTACCCAGACGCTAAACTAATTGATGCACACGGTAATACCTTATTACCTGGCTTAATTGATGCCCATGGGCACGTTATTGGCCTAGGAGATAACTTATCGCAACTTGATGTACGCGGTGCAAAATCAGTTGATGAAGTAACAAATAAACTAAAAATATTTGCCGATAAAAAACAAGGCTGGATTATAGGACGTGGTTGGAACCAAGAACTTTGGGCTGATACACGCTTCCCTACAGCTAAAGATCTAGACAAAGTAGTAAACGATCGACCAGTGGTACTTTCGCGGGTTGATGGCCATGCCATTTGGGTTAATTCAAAAGTGCTCGAACTTACTGGTATTACTGCTCAAACAAAAGCGCCTGATGGAGGTGAAATAATTAAAGACGAATTTGGTAATCCTACAGGTATTTTTGTAGATAAAGCAGAATCGTTAATTACCCAGCATATGCCAGCCCCCTCAAGGCAAGATATAAGTGACTCACTAGATGCAGCAGGTAAGCATTTATTAAGTTTAGGCATTACTTCTACTCACGATGCTGGCATTGATAAAACCACATGGGAAGTTTACAAAGAGCGCGGCGACCTTGGTAATTTACCGCTACGTATTGTCGCAATGTTAAGTGGTGCAAGTCCTGATTTAGGCACAATGTTAAAAGCAGGCCGATACCACGACAAAAATGATTTTATGGAAATTCGCAGTGTTAAAGTTTACGCCGATGGCGCACTGGGCTCTCGCGGCGCCGCTCTGATTGAAGAATATGCAGACAGATCTGGCCACTATGGTTTAATGCTTGAAACACAAGAAAAACTCGAGGCGCTCTTTACACAAAGCTTTAAAAGCGGCTTTAGCGCAAACACCCACGCAATTGGCGATAAAGCAAATAAAGTAGTACTCGATGCCTATCAAAATGTATTTAAAAAAACCGGCGGTATATTACTGCGCAATCGTATCGAGCACGCACAAATTGTAACGCCTGAGGATATCCCTCGTTTTAAAGCGTTAAAAATAATTCCTTCAATGCAGCCGGTGCATGCCACTTCTGATATGCATATGGCAGAGCAGCGTTTAACTGAAAAACAATTAAGCGGTGCCTACGCTTGGCAAACATTTTTAAAGCAAGGGTCTGTTGTTGCAGCAGGATCTGATTACCCTGTAGAGCTTGCAAATCCATTTGATGGTTTGTATTCAGCTATCACACGCATGGATCATAACAAGCTGCCTGAAAATGGCTGGCGCGCAAGTGAAGTACTAAGCCGCGAAGATGCATTACGTGCATTTACTCTCGGAGGCGCTTATGCAGCTCATCAAGAATTTAAGGTGGGTAGTTTAGAAAAAGGAAAATGGGCCGACTTTATTTTAATTGATAAAGACTACTTTAAAGTGCCTGTTGACGAGATATACAAGACGAACGTGCTACAAACATGGGTAGCAGGTAAGCTTCGCTATAAAAAAGAAGAGGTTACAAAAGCACCATAATCAAAAATAAACAAATTAATTATTAAATTTAATTAAAGTAATCAAAAAGTGTGTCGATAAGGAGGGGTATTTATAAAATCCCCTTATGTTTCAGGAAGAAAACATGTTATCAAAAAAGATATCTCTTACTTTATCGACACTTTTTACACTTTCACTTTCAGCGTGTTCTACTCATCCCATTTATAATGGACATGCACCACAAAACAATATTGGCTATAATAACGCTCACAATCGCTATGCTGAATATAACCAGCCTCGCGTTAGTAACTGGCAGTTTCCTGAAAATAATTACCGCCCAATTAACAGCAGTAAGTTACTAAGTAATTATACAGAGCAATTAGCAATGAAGCTGATTGAAAATATGAATTACATAAATAGTAGTACGCCTATCGCTATCACTTCGTTTGTAAATTTAGACGATAACCTGCAAACCACTAATATTTTTGGTAATCATTTAGCTGAAAGCTTTATTACTGAATTACAAGAGTTTGGTTTGTCAGTTGTTGATTACAAACATACAGGTACAGTGCACGTGACGCCCTTGGGTGATTTTTCGTTTAGCCGAAATGGTAAAGACATTAAAGGCTATCCACATATTGAATACACCTTAACTGGCACACTTACGTACACTAATCGTGGCGTTATTGTTAATGCTCGTATTATTGGTGCTAAATCTAAAGTAGTGGTGTCATCAGCTAAAGGGTTTATACCAAGCTTTGTAGTTGAATCGCTATACCCCACTCGTAGAACCGATGGGATAGTATTAGACGCCATTCAATAAAAGCAAAAAGGGTTAACGCAAGTTAACCCTTTCTGTTTGTGTAATAAAACATGTTTAGCTAAACATGTTTTTCACATCAGTTAGCATATCGTTGTATTCATCACTTGTGAATAATTGCATAGATGGTATTACACCTTTATCTATATATGTTTGCAGCGCTGCCGATTTATCAGAAACTTGTAACGTCCCCTCTAAAATAGCCCCTACTCTTATAAAGTCTACGTAACTAACCTTATCAGGTTTGTAACTTGGATCTGCCCAGCTTAGAGCCACATCTACAAACTCTTTAGGAAACTCCCAAGCTTGCATGATGGATGAGCCAATTTTTCCACTCAACTTTTGAATTGCGTGAGCTAAAAAGCTTGGATTTGCAAATACTTCTGGGTGGCGCTCAGCTTCAGTTAAAATTGGTAATACACCAATATTATAAACAAGCGCAGCTAATGTAATTGAATCACGGTTTAATGAAGTGTGTTTATTGTTTTTTAAGTAAAACTCCATGAGTGTTATTGAATGGCTAGCAACCGTTAATGTTTTTTGCCATGCCTTACCCATGTAGCCTTTAATTAGCTCATTGTTTGATACAAATAATTGCTCCATAGCCATAGCCGTTGCAATATTTTTAATTTGGCGCAGTCCAATACGCGTCACTGCTTGATGCAAATTAGATACTTTTACAGAGCGTCCCATAATTGCACTATTAGCTACTTTTATCATACGAGCTGAAAGCGCTGGATCTTGTGAGATTACATCTGACATTTGCATTAAATTAACATCAGGGTTATCTGCAGCTTGGCGAACCTTAATCGCTACTTCAGGTAGCGTTGGTAAAACCAACGTATCGTTATTTATTCTATCGACTAGAATCGTTAATAAAGCGTTTTCTGTAGACATAAAGCTGCCGTCCTTTTGTGTTCAGCCTGTAAAGTAACTGCAAACTCAGGCAGTTAATTTTTGTATTAGTAATATAATTAGTATTGTCTAACTTACCGATAAAGTTAAGAAAATTATAGAAGTTTATTTTTATTTATAATGTTTTACCGCTCATGCTTGCCTTACAACGCCAAATACTTGCTATTTACCATTTAGTTTTGCTTTAATGCACTCACAATAAGGAAGCGTTTGTACGTATTTAGCCTTTTAACTAAAGCAGTACAATTATTAAACTTACTTTTTAACAGGCAATATAATGATCTTAAATAAAATTAGCCAAGCAATTATGCTCTCTGGTGTTGTTTTTCTTAGTGCATGTTCTGAACAAGCACCGTCTTCTACCGACAACACAGCCGTAGAGCTTGCTCAAAAAAGCAGTGCACAATCAGGTCCTAAGCTTATTAATGCAGATAAACAACGTTTAGATATTTACACCGACTTTAGCTTGAAAAGTGATTTATCACACTTGAGCGACAACCAAAGAGCGATGGTTGGAAAGCTTATTGATGCTTCAAAAATAATGGACGAGTTATTTTGGAAGCAATCTTTTGGTGAGAATAAAGATGCTTTTTTAGCAAAGTTAGGTGACGAAAAAGTACGTAAATTTGCCGATATTAACTACGGCCCATGGGACCGTTTAAATGGCGATGAAGCGTTTTTATCTAGCTATAAAGAAAAGCCTCTTGGCGCACAGTTTTACCCTGCCGATATAACTAAAGAAGAGTTAAACAATGCAGATGTTGAAGACAAAACAGGGCTTTACTCTGTAATTAAGCGTGATGAGCAAGGTAAGCTTTATAGTGTGCCATATTCAAAAGAGTATGCCGTTGAGCTTGCAAAAACAGCCGACCTTTTACGTGAAGCAAGTAAACTTGCCGATGATAAAGAGTTTGCTAATTACCTAAACCTGCGTGCTGACGCTCTACAAAAAGATGACTTCCAAGTTTCTGACTTTGCTTGGATGGACATGAAAAACAACCCAGTAGATGTGGTTATTGGCCCAATTGAAACTTATGAAGATCAATTATTTGGTTACCGTGCTGCTTATGAATCTTACGTACTTATTAAAGATTTAAAATGGAGCGAACGTTTAGCTAAATTTGCAGCATTTTTACCTGAACTTCAAAAAGACTTACCTGTTGATGCTAAGTACAAACAAGAAGTACCAGGCTCTGACGCCGATCTAAATGCCTATGATGTTGTTTACTACGCAGGGCATTCAAACGCTGGCAGCAAAACAATTGCAATTAACTTACCAAACGATGAGCAAGTACAGTTAGAAAAAGGGACTCGTCGCCTGCAACTTAAAAATGCAATGCGCGCTAAGTTTGATAAAATTTTAGTGCCAATTTCAGAGCAGTTAATTGTACCTGAGCAGCGTAAACACATTACTTTTGATGCCTTTTTTGCCAACACTATGTTCCATGAAGTAGCGCATGGTTTAGGTATTAAAAATACAATCACTGGTAAAGGAACTGTTCGTCAATCATTACAAGAGCACGCGAGTGCGCTTGAAGAAGGCAAAGCCGATATTTTAGGTTTGTACATGGTTGAGCAATTGCTTAAAAAAGGCGAGATCACTGAAGGTACACTTGAAGATTACTACACGACGTTTATGGCTGGCATATTCCGCTCAGTACGTTTTGGTGCATCAAGTGCGCATGGTCAAGCGAATATGATCCGCTTTAACTTTTTTGCACAAGAAGGCGCGTTTTCTAAAAATGAAGCGGGCTTATATAGTATAAACATGGAAAAAATGAGCACTGCTATTGCTGACCTATCTCGCTTAATTTTAACCTTACAAGGTGATGGCGATTACGAAAAAGTAGATCAACTAATCGCAACTCATGGTGATATTAAAGAAGAACTTGCTAAAGACTTAGAAAAACTAAGCAAAGCAAATATTCCTGTAGATGTTACGTTTAAACAAGGTAAGGAAGTACTAGGTTTAAAATAACCTAGCACGGTGATAATTTAAGAGCGCTGTAGTTTATAACTGCAGCGCTTTTTTATTATTTATCGTTTACCACTTCACGCACTACAGGCTCTAGACTTTTCATACCCCAGCGTTTTCCTTTATCAAGCGCGGCCCCTACATCAAGACCCTGCTCATGTGCAGAAATTGCAATCAACGCTCCAACTCGATTGCTACTTGCGCAATGCACTAAAATCGATTCTCCCTCAAACTCATTAAGTAAGTTTGTTAAATTACGCGCATTTTCAACAGTAACATCCTTCGCACCTGCAATAGGTAATGCGTGATAGCTCATCCCTAAAGATCGCACAAGCTCACCTTCATCCCACGTTTGTTCACTAGAGGAGCGTAGGTTTATTACATGCTTTACACCTGCAAGTGACAACAGCTTAATTTGCTCTGCACTGGGTTGGGCAGCAGAGTAAACATGATTACTATGTTCAACTAAATTTTGTATGTCTGTTTTTTTAATAATTTCAGTGTTAACTGGCTGCTCAATTGCAACTGCAAAGTACCCTCCTGATAATGCGACAATAAATAAACCCGTACAAAGTTGATTGATTAGTTTCATTTTATTCCTTATTGATTAGAGTCTGTTGACCTTCAGTATTAAAATTTTTTCGACCTAGGGCAGCGCATATTTGGCATTTATACTACGTTATCGCCTATTTATGCGAAGCAGACGCACAACATAAACATAAACTCGGCCTTACCTAAAAACTAAACAGACTACTAAAAATTTAACCCCGAAAGATAAATAAACCCGAACAGCTATTAAAAATGGTTTTTTAATTTTACTATTTGATCATCAGTATAAGGGACTGCAGAAAATTTACCCCAAATTGGCGCAGGCCAAGCAGCATCACTCGTAAAGCGCGCAATATGATGAATATGTAATTGCGGTACCATATTACCTAAAGCCGCTACGTTTAACTTATCCGGACTAAACACATCCATTAATAACTTACTTAACTTGGCTGACTCTTTTAAATAAACTACTTGATCATCCTCAGATAAATCAATTATTTCTCTTAAGTTAGCCTGCCTTGGCACTAATACAAACCACGGATACTGACTATCGTTTAATAAAAGTACTTTACACAGCGGCCAATCAGCAAGTTCTATACAGTCACGTTTAAGCTCTGGTGCAAGTTCAAATTTAGGGTTTGTCATTGTTATGTCCTACTTTGTCTTTAATAATCGCCACTTTATAGCATTTAGTTGCAGTTGCACACGCTTGGCTTTAACATCAAAGCAATATTTATAATAAGCTAAGGCAACCTTGTGCTAAAAAAAATAAAACACCTCTCACTAGCCCTACCGTTAATGGTTGGCGCTATTAGTGTTCAAGCAAAACCTTTATCGTTGGAACGTATTTTTGACGATCCAAGCCTGTCAGGTAAATCACCTGTACAACTTAAATTTTCGCCTGATGGCAGCCGTGTAACTTACCTGCAAGGTAAAAGCGATGACTACAACCGCTACGATTTATGGGAATACAATTTAAAAGATAACACCAACCGTGTGCTAGTTGATTCGGCAAAGTTATTTTCAGGCCCAGAAAATCTATCCGATGAAGAAAAAGCTCGCCGCGAACGCCAACGTATTTTTGGTAAAGGCATACTTGAGTACAAATGGTCTAAAGACGGTAAAGCACTTTTATTCCCACTTAACGGCGACCTTTACTATTACGATTTAGCCTCTGGTAAAAGTAAAAAGCTAACCGACACTGAAACATTTGAAACCGATGCACGCTTTTCACCTAAAGGTAATTATGTATCGTTTATTCGTGAACAAAATCTTTATGCTTTAGAGCTTGAATCAGGTAAAGAGATTCAGCTTAGTAAAGATGGCGGTGGCGTAATTAAAAACGGTATGGCCGAGTTTGTTGCTCAAGAAGAAATGAGCCGTATGACGGGTTACTGGTGGTCAGGGGATGAAACTAAAATTGCCTATACCCGTGTTGACGAAACCCCAGTAAAAGAAGCTATCCGTAACGAAATTTACGCTGATGAAGTTAAGTTATTCAACCAACGCTACCCGTTTACAGGTACCGATAACGTAAAAATCCAACTGGGTGTTGTTAAACTTAACGATCAAAAAGTAGATTGGATTGATTTAGGTAAAGATGAAGACATTTATATAGCGCGTGCTAAATGGCTAAAAGACGGCAATACATTGTCGTACCAATGGCAAAATCGCTCGCAACATAAATTAGAACTTCGTTTTTATAACAGCGAAACTAAAGCACAAAAAGTAGCACTAACCGAAAACAGCGATACATGGATTAATCTACATTTTGATCTTGAGTTTTTAAAAGACAAAAAGCACTTTGTATGGGCATCTGAGCGCGACGGTTTTAAACATCTATACTTATATCGCACTAACGGTCAACTTGTTCGCCAAATTACTTCTGGCGATTGGGTTGTTGATAGCTTAAAAGGCATTGATGAGAAAAAAGGCATTGTTTACTTTGCCGGTCGAAAAGATACACCGCTTGAAAGCCATTTATACAGCGCACCTTTATTTAAAAAAGGCGATGCTAAACGTATCACCGAAAAAGGTCAGTACCATAATGTTGTGCTAGCAAAAGACAGCAAAACCTTTATCGATAATAGCTCATCTGATAACACACCAAACTCAGCAGCGCTTCGCAAAATAAACGGCGAATTTATTACATGGCTTGAAGAAAACAAGCTAGATAGTAGCCACCCGCTTACCCCTTATTTAAGCGATTTAACAAAACCAGAATACGGCACAATTAAAGCCGAAGATGGCCAAGTTATGCATTACCGTTTATTTAAGCCAAGTAACGTAACCGATGGCAAAAAGCATCCTGTTATTGTTAATGTTTACGGTGGTCCGCATGCTCAACGAGTAACGAATAGCTGGCGCAGCAAAAACTTGTATTTTCAATACATGGCGCAACAAGGTTACGTAATTTTTCAACTGGATAACCGTGGTTCGTACAACCGTGGTAAAAAGTTTGAAGATGCTATTTATAAACACTTAGGTGTAGTGGAAGTTGCCGATCAAATTAAAGGCGTAGAGTTTTTACGAACACTTGATTACGTAGACCCACAACGCATTGGTGTTTATGGCCACAGTTACGGTGGCTACATGGCACTTATGACTATGTTTAAAGCGGGCGATTACTTTCAAGCAGGCGTATCGGGTGCTCCAGTAACTGATTGGGCTCTATACGATACGCATTACACTGAGCGCTATTTAGGTCACCCTGATACAAATGCTAAAGGTTATGAGGACAGCGCAGTATTCCCATACGCAGATGGCTTAAAAGGTCCATTAATGATTTATCATGGAATGGCCGACGACAATGTGTTGTTTACGCATTCAACTAAATTGTTTAAACAACTACAAGATAACGAAAAACAGTTTGAAATGATGACCTACCCAGGCTCTAAGCACAGCCTACGTGGTAAACAAGTGCAAACGCACTTGCATCAAACAATTACAAACTTCTTTAATCGTCATTTTGATGTTAAATAGTTAAACAAGTTTAAAAAGTAGACTAAAGGCTGATTGATAAATCAGCCTTTTTTTTGCATTAATGGTTGTTAAGCCTAGATTAAACTCTCTTTTTAGCTACGCTTATTCTATGCGCTAAAGCGCACACTTTTTGAGGATAAATGTATGCCTAGTTTACGTAGTTTTAGTATATTTCAACGTTTCTCGCTGCTCATAGCAATTGTGATATTTGGGCTTATAGCGCTTAGTGTAGCTAGCCTAACTCACCAATATAGCTCTCTTAAAAACGAGCAGTACCTTAAAACACAAAATGTAGTAGAAACTGCGTACAGTATAATCGAGCACTTTTATGACCTTGAGCAAAGTAACTCACTCACCCAGCAGCAAGCTCAAACGCAAGCTCTTGAAACAATAAAAGCACTGCGCTATGACAATACTAATTATTTTTGGATAAATGATTATCAGCCTACAATGATAATGCATCCAATGAAGCCTGCTCTCGATAATAAAGATTTAAGTAATAATAAAGATCCAGATGGCAAGGCGCTCTTTGTAGAAATGGCTAATATAGTTAAGCGTGATGGTGAAGGGTTTATACCTTATAAATGGCCAAAACCAGGTAAAGAAAAACCAGTTGAAAAAATCGCATTTGTTAAAGGTTTTAATCAGTGGCAATGGATTATTGGCTCAGGGGTTTATCTTGACTCAATAGACGAAGCATTTAGTGAGCAACGAAACCTTATAGTCGTCAGTGCAACAATTATGATTATTGCTGTTATTTTACTTAGTTACTTTATAGGCAAAAGCATTTTAATACCTACTCGTTTAGCAGCCGATATGATGAAAGATATTTCACAAGGCGAAGGCGATTTAACTCGTACATTAAATGAATCCGGTAACGATGAAATATCTGAACTATCACACTCGTTTAATTTATTTGTTTTAAAAATGCGAGAATCGCTTGTTCATGTATCACAAAGCGCAAGCGACGTAAGCGAGCATGCGCATACCGTTGACGAATCAAGTAAAACGAGCCACTCATTTATTGAGCTTCAAAACGATAGCTCAACCCAAGTTGCAGCTGCCATGGAGCAAATGACTCACCAAATACATGATGTGAGCCGTAACGCCGAAGCCGCAGAGCAAGCAGCTAAAGATGCAGCAAAAAACGCATCAACGGGTAAAAATGTGGTGGCGCAAACAATAACAGCCATAGAAACACTTTCAAGTAACATAGAAACCGTTAGCCGCGTGACAGAAGATTTAGCCAACGAGAGTCATAATATAGGTTCTGTACTTGATGTAATCAGAAGTATATCGGAGCAAACAAACTTACTGGCATTAAACGCCGCCATTGAGGCTGCTCGCGCAGGAGAGCACGGCCGAGGATTTGCAGTTGTTGCAGATGAAGTAAGAACATTGGCAAGCCGTACAGGGCAAAGCACAGACGAAATTCAAATCATGATCACTAAACTACAAGAAGGTGCAAAGGCAGCTGTTGAAGCAGTTAAATCAAGCCAAGCACTTTCGGTTTCTACCGTAGATCAGGCGTCGTCTGCCAATACTTCACTTAATGAAATAGAACGACTTGTTTCAATTATTACCGAAATGAACAGCCAAATTGCACGTGCTACAGAGCAGCAAACTCAAGCTGCCGACGAGGTTAATTTACGTATTAACGAGCTATCTCAATCAACAGAGCAGTCACTTAATAATACTAAACAGCTTACAAATGCCAGCGATAACCTTAAGCAAAGTAGCCAAGGGCTTTCGAGCGTAGTTAATCGCTTTAAATTAGATTGATAGCGATACCGTTATCATGAAACGCAAAAGCCCTGAATTAACAGGGCTTTTTTATTGCATGTAAGTTTTTAGCTTACAAACAGTAACGTGCAAACAAGCTCGTTACTGATGCGGCAGTTGGCTTACCGTGCTGCCAATCACCACCTTCAACACCGCTACCCGCAATATCCATATGCACATAAGGTAAAGGCTGTGCAGAGTCGTTACCGTGTTTATCAAGCCCACCAACAATAGCCATAAATGCCATTGGGAACTGATGACCACGAGCGGTAACAGCCGATGCCGCGTTATTGCTAGATAAAACATCGTCAGCTAGTGTGCGTGGTTTAATAAAGTCGTAATCTTCACGGCGAGAACGCGATACTTCAGCGCCATCAGCCCACAAATCTCCAAGGTCAGCAATTTGACGAGATACACCAGCGCTTCGAGCAGGGCCATTTTCAACATACGCACCGTAAGGACCCATTGCACGAGCCGCATGACCCGTTAATGTAGCAACAGTAAATAACGTTGGATTAACCTGCGTTTTAGCTAAATCTTTCATTTCGCTAAGTAGATCGCCCATTGCTAAACGCCCTTCTGCATCGGTATTACCAATGCGTACACGTACACCTTCGCGGCTAGTAATAATTTCATCTGGCACAAAACAATCTGAACCAATAGAATTACGAACAACAGCTAAATACGATACTACTTTAACGCCTTTAGGTTGGTAATCTGCAACAGCTTTCATAAAGCCCGCAACAGATGCTGCGCCGCCTTTATCACGGCTCATGCCTGCCATATGGCCGCCTACTTTTAGATCTGCACCGCCTGTATCGTATACAAGGCCCTTACCTACAAACATAAGTGTACGAGTAATTTCGCCCTCTGGTACATATTCAAGCTTAACAACACGTGGGTGATGGCGCTCAACTGCGTATGATGCACGAGCAACCGTACTTAGCATTGGGTAGTTTTTATCAATAGCAGTAATATCATCAATTACATCAACGGCCACATTTGAGCCTTTAAACAAATCAACGCAGTAATCAGCAAAACGCGGTGGAGCCATACGCTCTGGTTCAGTGCCACATAAATCGCGTGCTGCATACTGCCCTGCTGCAATGGCATTAACTGCTTTAATTGTTTGCTCGTTCGCGCCCATTAAGCCAATTTGAGTAATAGGCTCAATACTTTCACCGTGATATTCACGCGCCTCTAATGGCTGCCATAATGCTTGGCAAGCACCTAAATAAGCAACTTCTAGCGCATGTTGGTAACGGCTATCACCATTTAAATTTGGTAAAAATAATGTAGGATTAACACTACCCGATGCTTTTGCTTCGTTAATTGCTAGTTTAGCTGCATCAAAATAACGACGAACGTCGTCGTAATCTCTATTTAACGGACCGGTTGGCGCAAGTACAACACGCTTGTTTTCAATCACTAATAAAGTAACTTGCTTACCAATGCGAGAATCAACTTTTGCTTGGTCTAAAATAGCATCACGTAATGAGTTATTTGGTAATTGAGAAAAGTCATCACTAATAATAATAAGCGCATCATGAGATGTGCATTCAAGGCTTGCACTAACCGCTTGAGGGTATGCCATAAATAAAGTCCTGTTAGAAAACATAAGCATCTATTATCGTCGATTTAAATATTGAAGACCAGCTAGGTGCGATGAGCTAATTATACAAGTTGCCAATAAATGGCAACTTGGGGTTACAGGCTTTACAGCTTAATCGAGAATACTCAGTTGGAAGTTTTGTTCTGGCTCGTTTTTAATGCCAACGCCTATACCAAGTAACCGAACAGGCTGTTGTAGACCTCGTTGATAGGCTTTGGTAAGTAGTTGAACAAGTATTTCAGTATTCAGCTCGTGATATGCTTGGTCGGCTGAGGTTACTACAAAATTTGCAAACTTCACTTTAACACTCAGTTTATTTATACGGTTTTGTAATTGTTGCTTATTAAGCCTTAAAACTAATTCGTCTAACAGTTTTGGAAGCTCATCTAAGCACTCTTGCAAACTTGTTTTATTGTATTCGTAGGTATGCTCAACACTCAGCGACTTTCTGATGCGATCTGTTGATACTTTACCAACATACTCACCTGCACATTTTTGATAAAGCGACACGCCAAAATTACCTACATGTTGCTGCATCCAATTTACGCCTTTTTCGCGTACATCTTTGCCGGTATATAACCCTTTTAAATTGAGTTTTTCGAGGGTGACCTTACCTACACCCGGAATTTTACCCAGCGGTAATTGCGCCAAAAAGTCATCGACCTCGTGAGGCAAAACTACAAATTGACCATTCGGTTTTTTTTCGTCGCTGGCTATTTTGGCAATAAACTTAATAGGTGCAATACCTGCCGATGCAGTAAGCCCTGTGGCTGTGTAAATATCCGCTCTTATTTGCTGTGCTATAAGCGTGGCACTGCCTTTACAAGCACTACTGTCTGTTACATCTAGGTAGGCTTCATCTAAAGAAAGAGGTTCAACTAAGTCTGTGTAGCGGTTAAATACTTCGCGTATTTGATTTGAAGCTTCTTTGTATACAGCCATGCGCCCAGGAACAATAACTAAATCGGGGCATAATTGTTTAGCATGATAGTTCGACATAGCCGAGCGCACGCCATACTCTCTCGCTATATAGTTAGCAGTTGAGAGCACGCCTCGTCGGCTATTGCCTCCAATAGCAAGCGGTACATGTGCAAGTTTTGGGTTATCTCGCATTTCTACTGCTGCGTAAAAGCAATCCATGTCTATGTGAATAAACTTTTTCATCACCATTACAACACTGTTTATTTATACAGCCATTATTATTTAATCATTATTAATAAGCAAGCTCCTAAACTCTGGTTAATCGATTTATTATGGTGGGTTCAAGTTTAGTAAACTCGTCATACATAAAAACAGCACACTAATTACCTTGAGGTCATATCGTCATATTGGTAATCTAGTGCTTTAAAATAAAGAGTTAAAGTGCATGCAAACGTTTAAAGATCAGCACCCTATCCATACCGACATCACCGTAGCGTGGGCTGATATGGATGCACTACAACACGTAAATAATGTAGTGTATTTACGTTACTTTGAAATAGCCCGAATCGACTTCTTAAATAAAATAAATCTGTTCGATACAATAAGCCTTAATGGTGTGGGCCCAGTAATTAGCGAAAATAATATTCGCTATAAACGCCCTGTCACTTTTCCCGATACGCTTACAGTGGGTGTTACTATTACTGATATAAAAACAGACCGCTTCACCATGAATTACACCGTTTACAGCCATGTTCAAAAGGCTATAACAACAACGGGTACTTCTAAAGTTGTCATGTTTGATTTTACAACAGGGCAAAAAGCTGCGATTTCTGAGCCTCTTTTATCGGCTTTAACTAGCCACGCTCAACACTAATTTAGCTAAGGAATTTTTATGAAATACAGCCCACTAGGTAGCAGTGGTGTAGACGTATCTAGAGTGTGCCTAGGCAGTATGACTTGGGGCAAACAAAACACTCAAAACGATGCGGATGAGCAAATAGCCTACGCGCTAGAGCAAGGCGTAAACTTTATTGATACAGCCGAAATGTATGCTGTGCCTCCTTCGCCAGAGACCTATGGTAAAACAGAGGAAATTATTGGCGATTGGCTATCGCGTAATAAACAAAAACGCGGCGATGTAGTACTTGCCACAAAAATTGCAGGCAATGGTTTATCGTGGGTACGTGATGGTGGCAATATTACTCGCCAAACAGTAATAGAAGCCGTGGACGATTCACTCAAGCGCCTTCAAACCAACTACATCGATTTATATCAGTTACATTGGCCAAACCGTTCAACACCACATTTTGGTAGGCAGTGGCCTGGCACGCTTAAATTTACCGACGTAAATACACAAGAGCAGCAAGCTAGTATGCTCGATATTCTAGAAGGACTTAATGAATGTGTAAAAGCAGGAAAAATTAAGCACTGCGGTTTATCTGACGACACGCCATGGGGTATAAGCCAGTTTTTAAGTTTAGCTAAAGAGCATAACTTACCGCGTATGGTGTCTATTCAAAACGAATTTAGCCTAGCGCATGCTAAAGATTGGCCATATTTAATAGAGCAATGTGTTCATGAAGATATTGCCTACTTACCATGGTCGCCTCTGGCTGCCGGTTTATTAACGGGTAAATACTTAAATGGTGCTCGCCCTGAAGGCTCTCGATGGACCTTCATGCAGCGCAACGGTATTTTTAGAGATACACCAAATGCAGAACAAGCAACTAAGCAATATGTTGAGCTGGCTCATGCAAATAATATTACCCCAGCGCAGCTTGCGCTAGCATGGTGTAACCAAGTTGATGGTGTTACGTCCTCAATTATTGGCGCGACAAGTATGGCGCAATTAAAAGAAGATATAGACGCGTTTAACATTACCCTTAGCGATGAGCTACTTAGCGAAATTGGGGTTATATTTAAAAATCACCCAATGCCTTATTAGTTATACTTCAATTGAAAATAGCCTTATTGCAAGGCTATTTTTTTAAAATTAAAAACCGCCGCAAAAGTTTGCCCCCACAAAGACTAACACTATACTTTAATTAACTTTTATCAATGCTCGAGCGTTTAACTATGTTTAAAAACAGATACTACGCATTTTGCTTATTAACTGTATTTAACGCATACGCCGCTGAGCAAAAAGTGCAACCTATTGAGGAGATTATTTGGCTACAAAGTTACACGCCCCCTTTTCATATGGCTACAAGCGAAAATGCACCACAAGGTGGGATTTGCGACAACCTAACCGAGCAACTAATCAGAACCATTACTGATGTAAAACATACTCGTTTAATTGTCCCTCAGCAGCGTATAAATAAATATTTAAGTGAAGGAAAAAACGTATGTTTTCCGTGTGTTATTTATAATAAACATAATAACCAATTACTTAACTATTCAAACCCAACAACGGTATATCCCCCATTTTCGATTATCACGACTAAAGAGCTAAAACCGCAATTAGAGAAAAAACACGGTTCACCAATTCATTTGATTAATTTATTAACTGACCCACAATACGTATATGGGCAAGCCGCAGCACGTAAATTTACAACTAAAATAAATAAGATTATTGAAAACACAAAAAAAGATAAAGAATCGTCATTAACCTGGGGCAGTGAAAACGAAAGTCAGGCCGTTATAGCCCGCTTGAGTCACGGCTTTTTAGACTACTCAATTGATTACCCGTTTATGGCTGATTACTTTAATAAACAAGGGGAATTTAACAATATAGAGAGTGTGCCAATAGCAGAAAATGATGTTCAATTTATAAGAGGAGCAATAGGCTGTGCGGCTAACGCACCTAATAATTTTGCAGACCAGGCGCTTAAAAAAATTAATCGCGCACTAAAAACTAATGTACTACAATCGCCTGAATATCAGCAAAGTCAGCATAATTGGCTTAAAACCACCTTTGCCGACTTTGATAAACACTACCAACAGCAAGTCATTAATTTTTACTTACCTTCCACTGATGCTCAAGCAAGCACTGATCATTAGCATAAAGCGCAACAGAGAAAATACTTTTAGGTGTTACCTCGCCTACGCCCGACGGTGTGCCTGTCATTACTACGTCACCATCTTCTAAGCTCATAAATTCACTAATTTCTTGTAAAATTGAATCTGGGTTATGCAGCATAAAATGAGTATCCCCTCGCTGAGTCACTTCATTATTAATTTTAAGTTCAAAGGTAAAGTGCTGCATTGCATCTGTTAATTCAACAAAGTCACTTAAAATAACAGACCCGTCGAACGCTTTAGCCCGCTCCCAAGGTAGCCCTTTATTTTTTAATTTACTTTGCACAGTGCGCTTAGTTAAATCAAGGCCGAGCCCAACCCCTACAAACTTTTTATTTTTAATTACAAAACATAACTCGGTTTCATAATGCAGCGTATCGCCGTTGTGAGCTGCAAATAACGTATTAGTAATTGCGCTATTTGGCTTATTAAATAAAACCATTTGATCTGGCGTTTCGTTATTTAGCTCTGCAATGTGTGCGGTATAGTTACGGCCAACACAGACTACTTTTGATGGTGTTAATTTCTCAGATAATAACTTTATTGAATGCATATAATAACATCTCAGTTAATAGGGCCTGTTGACCTTTCAGGATTGAAATTTGTTCAATCTAGGGGCTATTTAATCGCGGCGCGAGGTTTGTAACCTAGTGGGCTCGGTAACTGCTCCTGCGTTACTCTACTGGCTTACATCCATGTAAGAATAAGTAAAAACCGAGCAAAGCTTCCGCGTCCTGCTCACGCCCCTTACCTAAATCCATGTAGGCAACAAAAAGTAAATAGTCCCTGGGCAGAACCCTTCGGGCAGCGCATGTTTGGCATTTGTTCTACGTTATCGCCTATTTATGGGGAGTAACCACACTATACAGGCTCTGCCTTGCCTAAATACCAAACATACTGCTGCAAATTCAACCTCGAAAGATAAACAGGCCCTAGCTAATTAGTGTTTCTAACAAGCTCAAATTAATAGGTTTAAGTAAAACTCGGTCAATATTTAAATCTTTTATTTCTCTTGGGTCTGGCTCAGCTCCACTTACAATCACTAAGCGTAGTTCAGGGTAACGGTCGTTAATTTGCTGACCTAAATCAACGCCACACCCATCAGGTAAATGCATATCTAACAATACTTTATTAAATTGTTGGTCGTGATTAAGTATTTGCAAACATTGCGCGCAGCTAGACGCAATCACAGTTTCTACACCTAAACTTTCTAAAAGTAGCTGTGTAATTTGCGCTGCATCGTGGTCATCTTCTACAAGTAAAAAGCGCTGTTTTTTCTCTGTTAAGTCCGAACTACTATTTATATCTTTAGCTTGAGGAGCATGTTCTGGCGCTACCAAATAATCTTGCAAACATTGATACAAAGCGGTGCTATCAACCGGTTTTGGTATTACATCATTAAAGCCAAGCGCAGCAAGTTCTTCATGTATCCCTTTCATAGTAGCAGCAGTGAGCGCGATTATTGGGCCTTTGTAACCCATTTTTCTAAGCTCTATGGTAGCTTCCTTGCCGCCCATTACAGGCATATGAATATCAATAAAAATAATGTCGTAAGGCGCTTTATACGCATCTGCAATACGCACTTTTTCAAGCGCTTGCTGGCCATGTTCGGCATAATCGACGCGCGCACCACAAGTACTGATCATATGACCAACTAGCATGCGTAAATCACGTAAATCATCAACTACTAATACTCGCCCATGCACTTTGCATGGATCCGATTTACTTTGTAGTTGCGGCGCACTGCTAAAGTTAAGTACTTGGCGCTCTACTTCACTAATATCACCTGGGTAAACCGAAATAGTAAACGTAGAGCCTTTACCAACTTCAGAGTGCAAACTAATATCACCGCGCATACGCGCTAACAGCTCAGCACATATTGCTAAGCCAAGACCTGCACCACCTACAGAGCGCGATTCTACATCAGCTATTTGCTCAAACGGTTTAAATATCAGTTCTTGTTTTTCAGGGGCTATACCCATTCCTGAATCTTTAATACTAAAAAACAGCATTTCGGTGTCATCAACCCACTGCGTCCACGCATTAACAACAATTTCGCCTTTATCGGTAAACTTAACCGCATTATTTATTAAATTTATTAAAATTTGGCGAACTCTTGTTGCATCAAGTCGTGCAACTAAAGGCAATGGCTGATGTGATTCAAATCGCAGCGTAAGGCCCTTATCTAACACCGATACGCGCATTAACGTGTATACATCGGCAAGCATGCTATCAAGGTTAACTTCGCTTAGAGTCAGCTCTAGTTTATCGGCGGCTATTTTAGATAAATCGAGCACATCGTTTAATAGGCTCAATAAGTGTTTACCGTTTCGATAAATTACACCTAACTCATTTTCTGCTTGCTGACTAAAGTCGCTCTGCATTAATAGCTCGGTATAACCTAAAATAGACGATAGAGGAGTTCGTAATTCGTGGCTTAAGTGCGCTAAAAATCGGTCTTTTGAACGGTTTTCTGCTTCGGCTTTTAAACGCTCTACTCGCTCACCTTCAACATCCTTACGCGCCAAAGCATAGCGAATAGCACG
Organism: Pseudoalteromonas sp. Z1A8; assembly: GCF_011378855.1. Taxonomy (GTDB): domain Bacteria; phylum Pseudomonadota; class Gammaproteobacteria; order Enterobacterales; family Alteromonadaceae; genus Pseudoalteromonas. The sequence goes on from NZ_WTLB01000021.1 coordinate 47,706, forward strand.
CGCAAAGCGGCTAGAGCTCATTTCTGTTTTTATTAAATAATCTACCGCGCCAGCATCAAGTGCCGCTGAATCTAATTCGTCGTTTGACTGCCCGGTAAGCATAATAATAGGTCCGCTAAAGCCGTTAGTAATGGCTTCTTTTAATACATCTAAACCATTAGATGCACCCAAGCGGTAATCAAGCAGGCAAATGTCGTGCTCATTTTTGCTAAGCGTTTCAATTGCCTGCTCAGGGGAGCTTATCCATTGAATGTTAAACGTGTGTGAATCCAATTGGTCCAGATAGTCGCAGGTGAGTATGTAATCATCTTCATCATCTTCTACAAGCAGCAACTGAGTCACTTTATCTAACATACAATCTCCATTAATCGTTAAATGTTGTCGGTAGCTCTACAAATTCTACCCAGTATTTTCCAAGTGTTTTCATTAAATCAACTAGGCCATCAAACGTTACAGGTTTTGTAATATAAGATGCAGCGCCTAGGTTATACCCTTTAACCATGTCTTCTTCTTGCTTAGACGTAGTTAAAATTACAACCGGAATACCCTTTAAGTTAGGGTTTGCTTTAATTGCTTCAAGCGCTTCACGGCCATCCATTCTAGGCATATTTAAATCAAGCAATATAAGCCCTGGGCGAGGCGATGTTGTCTTGTCTTCAAACTTACCTTTACGCTCTAAGTATTCAAGTAACTCAACACCATCTTCAACAAAGTGAAGTTCGTTAAGTACACGGCTTTCGGCAAGGGCATCTTGTGTTAATAAACGATCATCTTCATCATCGTCTGCCATTAAAATAGTAATCGGTTTTACTTTTGTATAGGGCATTTAAGCCTCTCCTTGCAATGTGAAAAGCGCAGCTTCCACAGGTAGTTTTATGGTGAAAGTTGCACCTTCACCGTCTTTACTTTGGGCTGTAATTGTTCCGCCATGTCGCTCCACAATACGCCTACATACAGAAAGGCCAATACCCGTGCCTTTATACTCTGAGCGGCCATGTAAACGCTGAAACGGTACAAATATTTTATCGGCGTAGTCTTGTGAAAAACCAATGCCATTGTCTTCTATTGTAATAACTTGAAAACTTAATTCGGTATTATGATCAGCACTAAAGATATTTTCATGCTGGTAACTAATTTTAATATGTGGACTTACATCTGGGCGTCTAAATTTCACCGCATTCGACAACAAATTTAAAAACAATTGCTGCATTTGGCTTTTATCAGCCTGAATAACCGGTAAGTCTTCTACATCTACTTGTGTATTAGACTCATCTATCGCAATTTCTAAATCACTTAATATATCGGTTACCACTTCGTTTAAATTTGTATCGTCAAAGTCTTTACCACGCGTTGCTATACGCGAAAACTCTAATAGGTCGTTTATTAAGTTAGACATACGTTGAGCTGCATTTTTCATACGGCCAATGTAATCAATCCCTTTTTCACCAAGTTCATCTTTAAACATTGTTTCAAGACGATCGCTAAAGGCTTGAATTTTTCTAAGTGGTTCTTGTAAATCATGGCTCGCCACAAAAGCAAACTCTTCAAGCTCTCGGTTACTTCGGCTCAACTCGTCAGAATACAACGTTAATTCTTGCGTACGTTCAGACACTTTCGTTGCTAATGTTTCGTTTTGTTTTTCAAGCTCAAAACGATACTTTGCAGCATTTCTTAAATTAAGACGCGTCATTACAAACATACCAATAATAAGTAGTGCACTTGTTATTGCCGTTATAGCAAACGTAATTTTAGCCTCATTTTTTATCTTTGCTAACTTTGAAAAATGACTCACTTTGAAAAGTAATTCGCGGTCTTGTATTTCATTTACGTGTTCACGGATTTGCCTATAAAGATCTCGCCCTTTATGTGTATTTAACACATACAATGCACGTCTTTCTCTATCATCAAGTGCAAGGTTAACGGTTTTTTTAAGCTCGTTAATTTTACTATCTACAAGCACTAGTAACTGAGCAATACGATCTGCTTGGCCATCAATTTCAGAGTGAAGCGATTTAACATGATCTGTTTGTGCCTGTATTTGCCCAATCGCATCATAGTAAGGCGTTAAATAATCAGCCTCTTCCGTTAATAAATAACCACGCTGACCCGACTCAGCCTGCACTATAGATAAATGCAATTGCTCAATTGCCGTTGTCAGCATACTTGTGTTGTCTAAACTCTTTTGGGTTTGTGTTAAACCTTGAATAGTGTTCAATGCTAAAAATGCGTTACCTACAATAATACTCAACACAACAACTATAAAAGCTGCCCAAGTAATATTCGCTTTGCTTTGATGTTTTTGCTTGTTCATTAGCTTCCCGAGTTAGTGTTTAAACAACACTGTATTTATTGAGAGTCTGATATTTTTTGTAAACTTTCGCTGCACTGTTGGCAATTATTGATAATTTTATCAAGTGCATCTAACGCTTTTTCTTTTGGCATATCGTTTTCAAGTACCAATTTAATAAGCTCGGCATTCATCGAAATACGATTTAGCGGCCCTCTTGCATCGTGTACTAATTTATTAAGCTGCTCTGTTTTATTGTCTGATGTCATACCCTTCCTCAGATCTATTTATATTCGCCAATACCGCCATACGCATTAAGGCGGTTATAAAGTGTTTTTGTACTAATACCTAACATTTGCGCAGCAAGTGTTTTATTACCTTGCACTTTATCAAGCGTTGCATGAATAAGTTCTTTTTCAACTTCTTCAATTGTTTGCCCTGCCGATACTGGCTTTTCTGCAGTTTGATTATTAACACGCGAAAACGGCGATTCTAAATTATCAGGCAAAATAATATCGCTAGTTTGCGGATCACTCATAATAAATGCACGGTGTATCGCATGGCGAATTTCGCGCACGTTACCCGGCCATTCATAGCTTTGCAACTCTTTAAGCTGTGCTGGCGTCCAACTAAAGGCAGTGCCATTTTCGTCATTAAGTTGATCTAAAAACGCTTTAGCTAATAAAGGAATATCTTCTTTTCTATCGCGAAGTGGCGGTATATCAATAGGAAAAACCGCTAGCCTAAAGTAAATATCTTCACGAATAATATTATTTTGCGCTAAATCGGTAAGCGAGCGGTTAGTGGCTGAAATAACACGGCAATTTGTTGGTATTTCTCTGTTACCACCGACGCGCGTTACTTTTTTAGTTTCAAGCACTCGCAGTAAATTTGGCTGCATATCAATTGGCATTTCGGTTACTTCATCTAAAAATAAAGTACCGTTATTTGATTGCTCAAATACCCCTTCTTTACGAGCTATAGCACCGGTAAAAGCGCCTTTTTCATGGCCAAATAATTCACTACCAATTAACTCTTTTGAAAGCGCACCACAGTTACTCGCCACTAACGGGCCTTCACACTGGCTGGCGTTATGGATAGCTTGAGCTACAACTTCTTTACCTGCACCACTTTCACCCATGAGCATCACGTTAGCATTTGTTTTAGCAACGCGTTCAATCATGTTGTAAAGCTTGTGCATTACCTCTGATTCGCCAATTAAGCCACCAAAGTGACGCGTTATACCACTCGACTTTGCTTTTTTAACTGCTTTTTTAGGGCCATTTAAAACCAGTTCTAAATCTTCGCGTTGTAATGGCTTTAATAAATGCCCAACATTTGGCTCACACATTTCAGCTAAAATACCCTTCACTGAAGGGTGGCCCGAAATAAGTGTAATTTTTGGAGATTGCCCAATCATTTTTAAATGATCGAGTAAATGCAGGCCGCTGCCATCTGGCAACATAAAATCTAACAGCACATGGTCAAAGGTATTATTTTCAAACCATTGATGTGCTTCTTTTAAACTGGTGGCGGTGCTTATATTGTGGCCGAGGAATTCGACTATGTGGCATACAACGTCACTAAACTCGACGTCATCATCTACTAAAAGTATGTTTAACATGATAAATCCCTATGCTTTTTTCTTATTCTACGCATCATAAATACTAATTTAAAGGCGTACTTAAAACCTTATAGCTTAAATAATTAAGTGATTTGATGCTACTTATGTTACCAACTCAATATTTACGTATGCTTAAAAAAATCGATCATAAAAAATAATTTAAATCGTTCCTATTCACACAATGATAGTAACTGATAATATGAACATCCCACAAAGGAGATGAAATGCAGCAATTAAAAACCCTGATTCATTCAGGTATTAATATCGACCAAGGCACTCAATTTACTCGCATAACAGGGCGTGCCATTGTAATTAAAAATAGTAAAATACTTTTAATGTACACAAACCGCTATGAAGATTATAGCTTGCCCGGTGGTGGCGTGGATGAAGGCGAAAGCATTGAGCAAGGCTTAATACGCGAACTAAATGAGGAAACCGGTGCACAGCAAATAAGTGTAGTAAAAGCCTTTGGACTCTACGAAGAGTATCGCCCTTGGTATAAAGACGATTTTGACATTATCCATATAAAATCGTATTGCTACGTATGTAATATTGCCGACGAACTTGGTAAAGCCCAGCTTGAACATTACGAGCAACAAAATGGCATGACTGCTAAATGGGTCAATATTAATGATGCAATTGCACATAACGAGCGCACGCTTGCCAACAGCGAAAAACAAGGGCTTTCTATTTTGCGAGAAACCTACTTACTTAAAAAGATTGCTGAACAGCTTTTTTAACGTCTACTTACCTGTTTAGAAAACGAAATATACCGACCCCTAAGCTAATTTTTTAGGGGTATAAAACCGATATAGCCCTACTAAATTACTGGCCATAAATAGGCTTTCCATTAATACCGCAACCGGCGAGCCTACTAATATATTATGACTTATCCAAAGCGATGTACCCACCACCATAATTAAGCGTAAATACAGATCATTTTTTTGAAATGAGGCAAAAGTCTGAATAAGTGTTGCAGCAAGTGCCAAACCACTTAGCCAGCTATACCAAGTAATATAAACGGCTAAGCAACTAAGTAACATAAACGCCAACATTACCCATGTTTTTCGAGCAAATACACAATATAAATAACGTATTGCAGCAATTAGCATTAAGCTGCCCGCACTAGCATGGCCAAGCATAAAAAAATGAACTGACGTAAGTAAAACAGAACTAAATAAACACATTAAAATAAGCGAACGAGACTTAAACTGAAAAGAAGCTAAATCTAATAAAGTAGCGATGGCTACCAAGCACTGAGCAAATAAAAACATAGTGACTCCTGAAAAAGCAGCAGTCTAACCAGCTTTACTATTTTTACCCTTAACTTAAGTTAAGTCGTTTACGAATTCGTGATAACGAAATAGCCGATATACCAATATACATAGCCACTTCGGTTAAGCTTAGCTGTGCAAGCCAGTGCGGCTTTTTTAGTAATAAATAACGATAACGCTGCTCAGGACTATTAAGTAGTAAAAAAGCCTCCTTTGCCTCTTTAAATATAAGCTGCTGAACAACAAGCTGGTTTTTAATGTCGACCCATTCACTGTTATCAAATATATGTAATGGGACAATGATAACTGTGGCAGCCTTTATAACCTTTAACTGATAAAAAGCCTCTGTGTTTGTAAGCCAATTAGCAAACAATAGCGCAAATTCATCTTTAAAATAAAACTCCTTACACCTTTGCCCTCCATCAATTGTAGAGTGCAAAGCGCCAAGTACACCGTCAATAATTAAATAACCATAACGCTGCGTTTCGCCTTGTTGTAATAGCACTGTATCTCGGGAAAATTGCTTAACTGAGTATTGCCCCGCCAGCTTTTGTTTTAAAACGTGTGTAAGCTCGGCATAACTATCGCCCAGTTCAAATACATATGTTTGACTCATTTATTTGCCATTTTAATCATTTGCGAATTTTAGCTGCACTCGTATTAGCATATTGAGTAAACAACCTTATATTATCAGCGCTGCACTAAGCTTTATACGTGCGCAGTAACCATCAGTAATCTATAAGTAGTAAGTGAAGATTAGAAGAAACGTATCATTTTAATCCCTATGTAACTTTTTCTGCTAATTGCATTATTTACAGAACATATCAGAAAGCATTTTAAATAAAAATTATACTTTTATAAAAGTTAAAATAAAAACTCAAATATTACATATAGTTATAAATAATTTATTGATAACTACTAATCTGGCTTTTGTTTTGCACCCTTATAGATAATTAATTTGTAAGGAGATAGAAATGAGTAACACAGTTAAAACGATTAATCCGGCAACTGAGCAAACCATTAATACCTACACACTACTTTCTCAAAAGGAAGCTGAGCAGGTAATCGAAAAATCTCACGAAACATATTTAAAATGGCGCTTAACGTCGTTCACTGAACGTGCGAGATATCTTAATAAGTTAGCCTCACTTTTCGAAGAGCAAAAAGAAGCTATTGCAAAACTTATGACCGAAGAAATGGGCAAAGTTTACGAGCAAGGCTTTCAAGAGGTTGAGCTGTGTGCAGCTATTTGTCGTTACACCGCCGAAAACGGCCCACAAGTACTTGCCGACGAAGAACGTGATATGGAAGGTGGCCGCGCTATTATTAGCTACCAACCAACGGGCGTATTATTAGGTATTCAGCCTTGGAACTTCCCGCTTTATCAGGTAATTCGTTACAGTGCAGCCAATATTATGGCGGGTAACACAACCGTACTTAAACACGCGGGTAACGTATTTGGCATGGCTGAAAAAATTGAAGAGCTATTTAAACAAGCCGGTTTCCCAGAGTACTGTTTCAGCAACTTACTCATCGACGGTAAAACCGCCAGCTCACTCATTGCGCACAAAGCAATTAGCGGCGTAACCTTTACAGGTAGTGATGCTACAGGCAAAAAAGTAGCTGAAGAAGCTGGCAAGCATGCTAAAAAGACGGTACTTGAGCTTGGTAGTAACGATGCCTACTTAGTACTTGATGACGCAGACTTAGAGTTAGCAGTTAAAACCTGTGTAACAGGCCGTATGATTAATAACGGCGAAACCTGCGTTTCAGCTAAACGTTATGTAGTGGTTGAGTCTCTTTATGATGACTTTAAAGCGCAAATAAAAGAGCAATTTGAAGCCATGAAAATGGGCGACCCAATGGCAGATGATACAGACTTAGGTCCAATGGCACGTGAAGACTTGCGTGACGGCATTCATGACCAAGTTATGCAATCAGTTGAAGCCGGTGCAAACATAGTGACAGGTGGCGAAATTCCATCGCAAACAGGTTACTACTACCCACCAACGCTACTAGATAACTTATCGCCTGGCATGCCTGCATACGATGACGAACTATTTGGCCCAGTAGCTTCGCTAATAAAAGCGAAAGACAACGACGATGCAATGCGCATCGCCAACGACTCTCGCTACGGTTTAGGCGGTGGTATTTTCTCTAAAGATGAGAAAAAAGCCATCGAGCTTGCTAAAAAATACTTCGACACCGGCATGATCAACATTAACGGTTACGGTTTAGCACAGCCTAACTTACCGTTTGGTGGTGTTAAAGGCAGTGGCTATGGCCGAGAGCACGGCGGTTTTGGTATGCGCGAATTTGTGAATGTTAAAAGCATTATGATCGCCAGCTAATTTAGCTGCATAAATGAAATAAGTGTTTTAAATAGATATTTTTAATACGTGTTTATAACACAAAAATTATTAAGCCTAAAAGCGGGTAACCACTTTTAGGCTTTTTTATGACTTTTAGAAAGTAATTCTCTGAGGCAGCACTTAGTTTTTAGTAAGAGACAGTACTTAGTTTTTAGTAAGAGACAGTACCGAGCTTTGGATATATTCGTAGGCGCGATTTTACATCGCGCTTTTAAAAACTAAATATCCTTCAAAATAAAAGTTACAAACTAACCATTGCTACTTCATTAAATTTTAATAATTTAAAACTCACTTCACAATTTAGCTTCTTTAATAAAAACGTAAGCACGCTGCTTTATCGTTATTTTAAATTGCGCTAACAAACCAGTTAAGCAATATATTAAAGGCATAAACATAGTGAGGACTATTACAGAAAACATCACAATATGATGCTTAAACAGAGCTAGACCAAGTACGATTAAACCCAGAGCTAATTATTGATATGTAGAAGCTAATACTTGAAACCTGACAGACAAAATGAGCGATAACTGGTCATTCAGGAGACTTGCCGTCAACTAAGTAAGACTAAGAGGAAACTTTCCTCTTTTTTACATGTTTATATAGGCTACAGAAAGCATAATATTTATAGCTGGCAATAGCTTACACTATTTGCTATTAGTATAAGTTCATAAAATAAGGACGTTTTCGCGCTAAAATAGGGAAAGTGTGCTCTGATAAAGGTATTAGTTGCCTTTATTAATCTTGTGGAAACTTCTGCTTCTGGTGTAACACTCGCATTATTCGGATAGTGTCACCATCTAACCAATATGAGACAATCATAGATACTTCTGGAATAATTAATACACGACCACGAAAAATATCTCTTTCAACACCCATTAATGGATGCTCAAGTAAGTTTTCAACTTTAGTTTCTATTATTTGGTCCGTTTTCTCTGCTGCGCTAGGGTTAAAATCAAATAAAAATTCAAATATCTTTTCTCGGTCATTGAGTGATTCCTCTTCCCAAAAAATCATATTTTATCTCTATTACGGATCTTATTCTTTCTAGCCTCCATCTGAGTTTTAGCTTCATTGTGTTCAATAAAATTAGCTTTACCATTATCAATCTTGTCAAATGCAGCATTTATTTGTTCTGTTAACCATAAATCTTGGGTCATTGTTTTTCGTTGTTCTTCAGCTAAGCCAACGGTAAGCTCTCTGCATGCATCGCTTAATGTGCGTCCTTGGCTTTCAGCCATTAATTGCGCTAAGCGTTTAGTTTCTTCATCAACTCTAAATTGTATGCGAGTATCCATAATAGTTACCTTAATTATATTTTGTGCTCACAAATGTTAGCACTGGTGTTGTGCTTAGGCAACTACAAGTTGCTCAAAAGGACAAAAAACAGTTTGCTGTTTTTCGTACCTCAAAATACATTACCTCATGCTTTAAAAACGCTTAGAGTTAATTACAGGAGCTCGTTTTTTAATTGAATTTGGCTGTTGGGGTTATTCTACAGTCTCGTTACTAATGTCCGCTGTTGGCACTCTCCAGCCACTCGACAACATAAAATATTGATTATAATTGGCAAGGTATTTTACTGTGTCGGATGGCGCTTCGCTTATCCGACCTACACTGTCTAATAGCTATCACTCCTCGTCAAACCTTGGCACTTTTCGCTTATCAGCCTTGCTCATAGCGAGCTATTGGATTTCTTCATGCTTTAGATCATCGGATTTATCTTCTAGTGATTGCTGATTGGCATTTTCATAAGAAAGCTAAACGCGGTAAGTAAGGTTGTTTCTGGTAAATTCATCATTTTTTCGGATGGCGTAGCTTCGCCACTTATCCGACCTACGTCAAAAGGTAGGTTGATTAAGCCGAAGGCGCCACCCAACAGAGTTTCAGATACACGCCTTGAAGGTTCGCAATTAGCACTCTTCAGCCACTCGACAACATAAAATATTGATTATAATTGGCAAGGTATTTCACTGTGTCGGATGGCGCTTCGTTTATCCGACCTACACTGTCTAATAGCTATCATTCCTCGTCAAACCTTGGCACTTTTCGCTTATCAGCCTTGCTCATAGCGAGCTCTTGGATTTCTTCATGCTTTAGTTCTTCGGGTTTATCTTCTAGTGATTCCTGATTGGCATTCTCAAAAGAAAGCTCAGTGAGTAGTGCAAAGTGATCAGAGCCATATTTAGCAAGGCGCTTAATACGCTTTACTTTAAAGCCTTCGCTGTGAAATAAATGGTCAAGCGGCCAGCGCATAAAAAAGTAACTTGCGTGAAAGGTATTATAAAAACCACGGCCTTTACGAGGATCTAACAAGCCACTTATTTGCATAAATAAACGCGTGCTACGCGACCATGCTACGTCGTTTAAATCACCGGCAACTATGGTAGGTCGTGTAGGGTTTTTAAGTGCTTTGGCCACCATTATTAGCTCTGAGTCGCGCGGACGCGATGAGTCTTCCTCAGTCGGGCTTGGCGGTGCGGGGTGAATAAAATGCCCTTGCATTTTAAGGCCTTCGTCGTTTTCAAACAGTATATGAATAGAAGGAATATCTTCTTCTATTAGCTCACATATTTGGGCATCGAGTATTTTAAATTTGCTGTATAAGTGCATGCCGTAGCGATTGTCTTTAGGGCATTCTATAAAATACGGATAGTGTTTTTTAATGACTGATAATTTATTTTCCCACCAGCTATCGCTTTCAAGCGTGATAAGTAAGTCGGGTTGGTGCTCGTTAACCAAGCTAATTAACTGCTCACTTTTATGATTCGACATAAGTACATTTGCCGACATAATCCTTACACTATGATCTATATGCTTTGGTGCGCTTTGCACTTCTTTTTTAGCAAGCCACGTATACGGGTAAATCCATTTGCCTTGTAAAATCATTATAAGTAACGAGGTTAACGCTATAAATACGTAGCTTATTTCACCGTTTTTCCATAATAAAAACAGCGACGTAACAGCTACAAAACTGGCAATATAAAATACCTGTAAACGCACAAAATCGCAGCTACGCACTAAGTAATGTTGGCTGTACGACATAGGTAATAAGGTAACCAGTAAAAAAAAGCCAATAATTATAGCCAGCGTAATGAGCATTTTAATATCCTTATAAAGTTAATTTAACGACTTAAAATTGAAAGTATTTCTCGGGTGTCGTGCACCATATGGATAACTGTACGGTCTATTTCAATACTTACTGTACCATTATCTCTAGAGCGTTCAATCACTCTACCTCGTTTGTATAAATCGCGCTCTAAAAAGTCGCCTCGGTGGTAGCTTTTACTTAGCCCTGGTGGCGTCCAACCTGCGCGAATTAACTGCTTTGCCTCTTTTTTAGAAAGGTAGTTATTGTCGTTATGCTTATGCGAATGATGCTTTTTATGGCCGTGTTTATGACCATGCTTATCTTTATGCGGCTTTGCGTCTGCGCTTATTGAACATAAACTCAATGCTATTAGTGCTGTGTGTATTACTGCTCTCATAAATAATCTCTAGCGTAATTAATAGCTAAAGATTAACAAACATGGATGAACATCGTATGAAACACACACCTCGTTTAACGTTGTTTATATTGAGTTTTACAATGGCTGCGCATAATAGCGGGATCGCGTAATTTTAAGTGTTTTGTTTTACGCCCTGCATGGCGCTTACGCCACACTTTAAAACTACCTTTTGAAACATTGTCTCGCATAAATACCACCAGCTGCGGGTATTTTAATCCGTATAGCTGCTCTATTGCCTCATAAGGGGTTCTATCTTCCCACGCCATTTCGATAATACGTGACTGCTGCTCTGGGTTAAACATGGTGTTTCTCACAAAATTTAATTTATACGCTAGGCAAAAATACTTAGATCAATGCAATTTAAGCTCAGTAACTGTATAATTAGCATTCAGATTATGTATTTAAATGGTATCGAATTTATATTTATGCGCGCAACATTACTGTTTTTAGCTTTAACTTTTCCCTCGTTATTACTTGCAGCGCCAAGTAAAACGTTGCGCTGCGTTACAACACACTACCCTCCTTTTACTATTTACGATGAAAAAGCCGATACATTTACAGGTTTAGATATTGATTACATAAAGTTTATTGAAAAAAACTTAAACCTCAAAATTGACGTTGTTCATTTACCTTGGGCGCGTGTTAAAAAAGAGATGAAGCTGGGCTATTACGACTGCTATTTCTCATTGGCTAACTATAAAGAGCGTACAGAATATTTAGATTTTACTAGCGAGCCTTTGCATACGACTAAGTATGGTTTATTTACTTTAAATGAAGATAATTTGCTTACTGATGATTTATCAAAAGCCGCTATAGCTATGCTACGCGGTGTTATTCTTCCCGAAATTATCACTACAAAATACACAATTAATGAAAATAACTTACTTCGTTCACTTTCTACTGAAGCCACTTTTGAGCTACTAGAAAAAAACCGTGTGCAATATGCAATAACCAACTATCAGGCTGGTTTGTGGTACTCAAAAAAATATAAAAACATTTATGCTCGGCAATTAAATGACTATTCGTTCCCCGTTTATATTGCTTTTAAACGTGGCGTAATGGATACAAAATTAGTTGATGAACAAATAAAGCGTTTTAAAGCACAAGCTCAATAATTAACTCTGCACATATTAAGAGATAACCAATGTTTACAAAACTACCAAAATGGGTTGAATATGGCGCGTTTACGCTGGCATTTATAGCGGGCATAGTAAACGCTGTAGGCTTATTAGGATTTGAGCATCAAGCTATTTCGCACTTGTCAGGCTCTGTTACTTTGTTGGGTATTAAGCTAATGAGCAGCACGTCAGCCGCTTTGCTGTTATTTAGCATACTCATTAGCTTTATGTTGGGCTCGGCGCTTTCTGGCTTTTTACTTGCAGGGCGCTCATTAAAACTTGGCCGCCATTACGACACGCTCTTATTTATTGAAGGTATTTTGCTGTTAGCAAGTGCCTACCTACTTGATCAATCTTATGTTTATGCAATTACGCTCGCATCAGCAGCATGTGGTTTACAAAACGCGTTAGCGACTAATTACAGTGGCGCAGTTGTTCGTACTACACACCTAACGGGTATTTTTACTGACCTTGGTTTAATGATGGGAAAAGCACTTAAAGGTGAGCAATTTGATACGCGTAAAGGCGTTATGTTTTTACTTATTATTGCGGGCTTTTTATTAGGTGGTGTAATCGGCTTTATTTTATTTGAACACTACCAAGTGCTTACTTTGGTGTTTCCTGCTGCAGCTTGTTTTGTTTTATCAATTACATATCGGGTTTACAGGCTACGTACGCTTTAACGCAACAAGTTTAAATGCACATTAAAACCGCATATTATAGAGGCAATGCAATATAGATTACTTTCAAGGAATGTATGAAACCTTATTTTTTGCCGCTGTTATTACCCTTTAGCTACACTGCGCTTGCCAATAATCAAAATAACGATTCAATAGAAACCATAACAACCACTGCATCGCGCGTTGAAGCACTATCTACCCCACTGCCTCTTTCAATAAGTACACTAAGTGAAGCGCAGCTAAAAAGCATAGCGCCTACCCATATTGAGGAAGCACTACAACGAGTAGCAGGCGCTAATATTCAACGCGGAAACGGCCAAGAATATTTACCCGCCCTTCGCTCGCCGGTACTTTCGGGCGCTGGAGCATGTGGTGGCATATTGACTTTGGAGGATGGAATACCACTAAGAGCCGCTGGGTTTTGTAATATAAACGAGCTATTTGAAGCCCACAGCGAAATGGCGCAGCGCATTGAAGTATTAAAAGGCCCTGGCTCTGCACTTTATGGCTCAAACGCTGTGCACGGTGTTATTAATGTAATAACGCCCGACACCACACAAGGCGGTGGCTTAGTAGGCGTTGATTATGGTTCATACGGTTATGCTCGTTATAAATTACGCGCAGGGCAAGATTACGGCAACAGCGGTATAGGCATTAACGCAAGTATTACCGACGACAGCGGTTACCGCGACGACGAAAGCGTAGATCAACAAAAAGTAAATATTCGCCATCGCTATTCAAATGATAATTTACTACTAACTTCAGGGCTTACTTACACAAACCTCGATCAGCAAACAGCGGGATTTATTACAGGCTTTGAAAGCTATAAAAACGAAGATCTCGCGCAAAAAAACTTTGACCCAGACGCATTTAGAAAAGCACGCGCGTTTAGAGCGTGGAGCAATGCAACATGGCAATTAAATAACGATGATGTGCTCTCTACTACGGTTTATTTTCGTGACCAAAGCATGGACTTTTTTAAGCACTTTTTACCCGGTACACCGCTTGAAAAAAACAGTCAAACAGGCTTTGGCGTGCAATCGCTTTATCAACATAACTTACAAAGTAATGTAAAAGTAAACCTAGGGCTTGATGGCGAATACACGCAAGCCGATTTTACTCAAAGTCAAAACGAGCCAACGCAGGGCTCTGCATTTTTAGTGGCCACCGTACCGCAAGGCAAGCATTACGATTACGATGTTAACGCCACGCTGTATGCGCCTTTTGCATCGGTTGATTGGCAATTAAATAAATGGTTACTTACCGTAGGTGTGCGCTACGAGCATATGCAGTACGACTACACCAATAATATGTTGGTAGGCAGAACAAAAGACAATGGTACAGAGTGCGCATTTGGTGGTTGCCGTTATAGCCGCCCAGCAAGCGATAATAATAGTTTTAGTAATTTATCGCCAAAGCTTGGCGTAAGTTATCAGTACAATACAAATAACACACTTTATGCGAACTTTTCTCGTGGTTACCGAGCGCCACAAGCGGCTGAGCTATACCAATTACAACGCGAGCAAACCACTGCAAATTTAAGCGCCGAAATAGCCAATAACGCAGAACTAGGTATTAAAGGGATTTACGAAAAACTACGTTATGGCGTGTCTGTTTACGCTATGAGTAAACACAATACGATTTACCGCGATAGCGACTTTTTTACGGTAAATAATGGCAGCTCTCGCCATCGTGGTATTGAGCTTGAGCTTGATTACCAGCTCACTAAATCGCTTGCGCTTAACTTTGCAGGTACCCACGCAAAACACACTTATACTAACAACCAAATACTTAACGGTTTAAATATAAACGGCAACGATATAGACACCGCGCCGCGTAATATTGCTAATCTTGATTTAACATGGCAAGCACTTAGCAACGCGCAATTTGCTTTGCAGTGGCATCGTGTTGGTAACTACTACACCGACCCAGAAAATTTAAATAAATACCAAGGGCATGATGTTTTAAGCTTGCGCGCGCAGTGGCAGGTTACGAGTAATATTGAAGTACTTGCACGTATTATTAATTTAACCGACGAAGCTTATGCAGAGCGTGCCGACTACACCAGTTTTACTGGCGACAGATACTTTCCTGGCAAACCACGTAACGCGATGCTTTCGGCAACTTACACATGGTAATGCGTTAATTTAAGGGCTAAGCTAATTTAAATCGCTCATGTATTTCATGGGCGATTTACCCATCACCTTTTTAAACATAGTAATAAATGCACTCACCGACTCATACCCTAATAACTCAGACACCTGCTGTACACTTTGCTTATCAGAAAGCGCTTTTAAGGCTGTAATTATATGCAATTGCGTACGCCACTTTCCAAATGTCATGCCGGTTTCTTTTTTAATTAACCGCGCTAACGTGCGCTCAGTTAATGCAAACTGCTTGGCCCATTGTGGCAGTGTTTTTCGATTATTTGGCTTGTTTATAAGCTGATCGCTCATGGCTTGAATTACCTCGTTATTAGATAAAACAAAGTCCAGGGGTTGTACTGGCATATCGATAAGTTGATCAAATAATACCTGCGCTAAACGTGCCGTTTTACTATTTAAAGCATAGTGTTGATTATGAGCAGCTAGTTCGCACATTAGCTCTTTAACCAGTGGCGTAATGGCTAACGTACAGGTATTTAGTGGCATACCGTTTTTACTACTATCAATAAATAAATGACAAAGCTTTGCGTTATCAGACGCCCTATTACTGTGAATCTTTTTTGCGGGGATCCAAATTGCACTGTGCGTAGGCACCATCCACATTTTTGCCGACACTTCACATGTTACATAACCATGCAGCGCTAAAATTAATTGCCCTTTTGGATGAGTATGCAGGGGGATTTCGTGACTCGCTTGGGTGTCCTCTATTTTGGCAATAATGGGTTGCGCCATAGTTTCAAAATCTCTGATTTCATCCCAGCCAATCGGTTCAAACATAGTTTTGTCTGTTTTTAGTTATTTAATGTCATTATCTCTAAATTATAGTTTTTACTAAGCCTTTATACTAGCGCCCATTAAGTATTAGTAACAACTCAACTTTAATGGCCTTCTCTTTTGTTAAATAACACACCTAAATCACGTTTTGCTGGCATATTGCTAGTACTTGGCATATTGCTTATAGCTGCAAACTTACGCGCCACATTTACAGGTATTGCACCTGTGCTTGAACAAATTATTAATCACTTTGGGCTAAGTGCTTCGCAAGCTGGATTTTTAACAACATTGCCACTCATTGCCTTTGCGGTTGTATCGCCAATGGCGGCAACCCTTGCTAAAAAACAGGGTCTTGAGCGCACCTTATTTGTAGCTTTGCTATTTATACTTGCAGGCGTTGCGGCGCGAGTAATAAATACCTCAGCTATGTTGTTTGTAGGTACCGCTATTATTGGTGTGGGTATTGCTGTAGCAAACGTATTATTACCGAGCTTAATTAAACGCGACTTCCCAGGAAAAATTGCATTAATGACCTCCGCCTACGTGCTTACAATGGGCGTTGTATCGGGCGGGTTTTCTACCTTAGTATTTCCGCTGAGTCAGTTAAACGGGTTAGGCTGGCAACTTGCGCTGGGCTCATCAGCCCTTATTACACTGGCGAGTATTATTGTATGGATGTCGCAACTAAGTAAACACACAAAACCTGCCAGTATTGCTCAGCACGCTGACACGTCAAAAAGTGTATGGCGTTATGTACTAGCGTGGCAAATTACCCTGCTGTTGGGTTTAAACTCTTTTTTAAATTATATAATTATTACGTGGTTGCCCAGCATATTAACCGAAACTGGCCAAAGTGCTACGCAAGCGGGTGCTTATCATGGGGCTTTTCAAATTGCGACTGCATTACCGGGTTTAATATTAATTCCCCTATTGGCAAAATTAAAAGATCAAAGCGCGCTTAGCTTTATTTTAGCTATGCTCAGTGCACTTAGTGCATTGGGGCTGCTTTACATGCCTAACTATGCCTTTGTGTGGACCTTAATGCTGGGCTTTTGCTCTGGAGCATGTTTTATATTGGGGCTGTCGTTTATTAGTTTACGAACTGATGATTCACAACAAGCAGCATCGCTTTCGGGTATGTCGCAAAGTGTAGGTTATTTACTCGCCGCTGTAGGGCCAATGCTTGCGGGTGCATTACATACGACTACGGGAAGTTGGGCTGCGCCATTATGGCTATGTGCTATTGCAGGCGTATTATGCGCGCTATGTGGCTTAGGTAGTGGTAAAAACACCACGTTAGCTAAATCAGTTAACTAGCTGTTGTAACCACGAAAAAAAACCAGATGCAGGCTTACCGCTAGTATGCTTTTGCTCGTAGCGTTTGTTAGTTGCTTCACGCTGTGCGCGGCGCTCTTGTGCTAAGTTAGCTTTTGCAGCAAAACGTAGGCGCTGTTCTTGAGTAAGCTCATCATTAAAACTAATGGCTGTTTTTTTTACCGCACGGCTGCTTTTAGGTGAACTACACATGATGTTGCCTCTGTTATGTAACTACTCAAATAGACAGCCTTTTTGTATATAAAATTTCAAAAGCAGTATTACTTTTTAGAAGTAATACTGCTGAGTATCAACTAAACAGCACCAATACACTCAACCTCTACCAAAGAATCAAGGGCTAACGCCTTAACTGCAAAGGCACTACGTGCAGGATATGGCGCACTAAAATACTGAGTATAAATAGCATTAAATGCTTTAAAGTCATTTATGTCAGTTAGCATAACCGTACATTTAACTATGTTGCTCATGCTGTAGTTATGCATCTCTAAGGTACGTTTAATATTTTCAAGTGTTTGTTTAGTTTCACCTTCAAAACCGCCTGTAGCCAACTTACCGGTTGCAGGGTTAATACCTATTTGGCCAGACATATAAAGTGTATTACCGGCTTTTACTATTTGCGAAAATGGTAAATTAAGATTCGCTTTGTCTGTATTTAAAAAGTCGACATTACCCGAAGCTGCAAATGCACTGCCGGTAATTAATGTGCTTGCTAAAAAAGCGATTTTTATCAGTGAGTTCATTACCTGACTACCTTATTTTTGCGGTGTGGTTTCAAATGAAGGCACTTGGTGTAATTCGTTAAGCCAAGTAAGCGTTGATTGTGACCAAATTTGTGCTGTTGGCGTAAACTCATCACGCTGATCAACTGCACCAATACGTAAACCATATACACGGTCAGCTTTTGCTTCATTAGTTGCGTAAAGCGTTGTACCACATGTGCCACAAAAACCTTGCGCACGCTTGTTACCGCTTTGCGCTGTTTTAACAAACTCTTTTGGCTCACCTTGGGTAAACACAACCGAATTTGGCTCTGCAATTATAACTGCTCTAAATGGGCCGCTCGACATACGTTGGCAATCGCTACAATGGCAAACAAGTGCATTATTGTTTTGAGATTCTGCTTGGTATTTAATTTCACCACAGTAACAGCTTCCAGTAATTTTCATTTTTTCTCCATGAGTATATTTAAGGTGTTTAACCTAAATAAGCTAAAATAATTTTTGGTAATTCTTCTGCGTAATGCGCTGCACTTAAAGGGCAAGCAATAGCAGGCGTTAAGTCGTGATAAAGCACTTTATCAAGTAAAGAACTAACAATTAAAAATACCGCAGTGCCTGCTGCGCTTTCATTGGTACTTGCACGTGCTTGGATAATTAATTGCGCCAAACGTTGATAAATAACACGCCTATCAATCAGCTTATCTGAACCGAGTAATTCACTGTGTAAACGCGAATTTAAATGCAGGGTTCTAAATACGCCTTTGTTTGATAACAAAAACAAATACGTTTCGTGGCATAGGTTATTAACAACGTCATTTAGACTTGTGTACTTTTGCTGCTCAAGCTGGGTAACCCAGTTATTTAAGTCAACACCAAAGTCTTGATATAAGACCGGTAATAACGATTCTTTATTTTTAAATCGTCGATAAAAAGTACCTACCGATACATCTGCGTAATCAGCAAGCTCTTTGATGCTTATATGCTCAAAAAATTTAGTTTTTAAGCTATGGTGCAGTGCTTTGAGAAGTTTTTGTTGAGTGAGCTGGCTACGTTGCTGTTTAGGCTCTAAACAAGGTTGATCAGACATAAGTTAAATACGTTATTTTATACATTACAAACATGATGCGACCTTTTAATTTAAACAGCAACACCTAGTTAAACCAATTGCTTAACTTGGTGCCCTTTATTATTTTTTATGTGCGTTTAAATAGTCTATTGCAAGCAGGCTAAGTGCCTTAGTGCCCACTTTGAAAGATGATTCGTCGGCGTAAAAATAAGGCGAGTGATTACTTGCTACTGTATTTAGGTCTTGATCGTTAGGCGTGCCACCTAAAAATACAAATACACTCGGCACTTCTAATGCGTAAAACGAGAAATCTTCTGCGCCGGTTATTTTTCCCATTTCTACTACGTTATTGTTACCTGCTGCTTTTTTAAGGCTAGGGAGCATTTGCGTGGTTAGCTCTGGGTTATTAATTGTTACCGGGTAACCTTCGTGAATATGTACCTCTGCCGTAGCACCTGACGATTTAGCAATATGCGTGGCAGTTGTTTTAATTTTTTCAAATATTTGTGCACGGTTATCCATATCAAAGTTACGAATTGTACCCACCATTTCTACTTCTTCAGGAATAATATTATTACGTACGCCTCCTGCTATTTTTCCAAACGAGACAATTGCAGGCTCTTTGGTAATGTTAATTTGGCGACTAACAATATGATTAACCCCCGTTACTATTTGCGCGGCAGCAGCAATAGGGTCAACGCCTGTCCACGGTGCAGAGCCATGAGCTTGGCGTCCATGTACTGTTATTTCAAAACTATCGGCACTTGCCATAGCTGGGCCACTTCTATAGCCAATTTTACCGCTGTGTAAGCTAGACGTTATATGTAGGCCAAAAGCGGCATCGGGTTTGTATTGTTTAAATATGCCCTCTTTAAGCATTAGCTCAGCGCCACCCTCTTCCCCCTCTGGTGCGCCTTCTTCTGCGGGTTGAAACACAAACATAATATTGCCGTGAAGCTCGTCTTTCATATTTGCCAGTACTTCAGCAGCACCCATTAACATAGCTACGTGCGTGTCGTGTCCACACGCGTGCATTATGCCTACATCAACACCACGATAATTAGTGGTTTTAGTTGATTTAAAATCAACATCGGCTTTTTCGGTAACGGGTAACGCGTCCATATCTGCGCGCAACATTACCGTAGGACCAGGCTTTGCACCTTTTAAAATACCTACAACACCGGTGTAAGCAATGCCTGTTTGTACTTGCATACCCAACGACTCTAAATGCTTAGCCACAATACCTGCGGTGCGGGTTTCGCGGTTGCCAAGCTCAGGGTTTTGATGAAAGTCGCGTCGCCAATCAATAACATGTTGTTCTACTTTTTTTACTTGCTGATCGAGGTTTGCATTAGCATTAAATGTACTCAATGCAGCAAAGCCTAATGCGATTGAAATAAGTGATTTTTTCATACTGTTACCTTTATTATTTTAATGAAGTCCAACAACCGATTTTGTATTTTCAAATAATGCTTTTGAGTTATAACCTACACCATTTTTAAATACCGTTTCCATATTTTTTATCGCTGCGGCATCGCTAGCAAAGTCGCCATTAATAATGACCATATCTGCATGTTTACCTACTTCTATACTGCCTATTGTATTTTGCTTATTTAAGTACTGAGCGGCATTTAATGTTGCAATTTTAATTGCTTGTGGCTGATTAAAACCGGCTTCTACTAATAGCTCAATTGCACGTTGATTCGAAAAACCAGCAATCACACCGCCGTAACCCGTTGGGTCTGTGCCCACCATTAATTTACCACCAGCGGCTACAAACATTTTCTCAAGCTGCATCATCTTTTTAAATACAAGGGGCCAACTAGACTCACTCTGCTGCGCTATTTTTTCAAAACGAGATTCGTACTGCTCTCGCACTTGCGGTATTAAAGCTTCAAGCGCTTGCGGATATGCTTTGGGACGTCCTTTAGTAAAGGTTTCAAATACAGTGAGGGTTGAAGTAAGCACTACATTTTTAGCCACTAAGTAGTTTATTAGGCTCGTTACTTCTGGTGAGTTTATATCTAAGTCGACAAACGATTGCTGTACGTCTTTATTGCTTGGGCACACATCTTTTTGTTTATTTTTTACAAAGTCGGTTGAGGCAAAAAATCCATGTTCTAAATTATCAATACCAAGTGATGCCGCTTCTCGGTAAGTTACTGAGCATAAATGAGCCGTAACTTTATTATTTTGCTCATGCGCTTTTTTAATAACTACATCAAGCTCTTTTTGGTGAATGTGCATATACGCTTTGTACGATGTAACACCTTCAGAGCCCCAGTAGCCCATCATTTTTTTAGCATCATTGACATCGCGCAGCGACTTTATTTTTAAAATGGGTAAGCCTGGCCCATTTAAGTATGGCGCCGTTACGTCTATATCAGGACCTAAACTTTTATCTGCGTTTATGGCATCTCTTAGCCTTAAATCGGCATAAGGTGCTGTAGTGCCGGCAGTTCGAATAGTGGTAGCTCCTCCCGCTAAATATAAACGCGGAAAGCTATATAGCATTTCGGTGTAGTGCGCTTTGCCGGTTGGATAAAACATGTGCTCGTGCATCATCACCAAACCCGGAATTAACGTTTTGCCACTACCATCAATAATGTTTACACCTTTAGCCACCTCTACCTCAGCTGTGGCGCCTATGTTCACAATTTTATTTTTATTTATTACAACGGTTTGGTTAGTTTGTATTGGTTTGCCGGTGCCATCTATTAACGTAATATTTTTTATGGCATAACGCCCTGCTTGATAACTAACAAATTGATCATCAACTGCGTAACTTGTAAAGCTAGTTAGCGCACATACAGTCGCTACTAGCGATATTTTAAGTGTGTTTAACCCTTTAAAAAGTGTACTCATATTTTATGCCCGTCTATTAAATTACATTCAATATATGTGTGCAACCACAAAATGTAAATATAGATTCACATTTTAATGTAAAAGCTAAAAAACGATCACTCATGTTTAAGGTGCAAATACACTTTAAATTTTTAAAATAAAAACACCTTTTCGTACTTAACTATTTAAGTGCTAGGATAAAGACTCTAAATACCGCCACCTTACAAACCAAATTATGAATTTAAATCAGCTCGACCTAAACCTTCTCATTATTTTAAAACAGCTATTAAACGAAAAGCATATTAGCAATACAGCACTAACTTTAGGTATGAGTCAGCCTTCTATTAGCCGCTCTTTAGGTAAATTACGCACTTTGTTTGACGATCAATTACTGATCAGAATGGCTGGAGGTTACGAGCTAACGCCAAAAGCGATATCGATTCAGCAAGACTTAAATTCTATTTTAAATATGGTAGAAACACTGGTTAATAAACAAACATTTGATCCTAAAACTAGCCAAGCCACCATAAAATTATTTGGCCTTCCGCCGCAAATGCACCTACTCATAGAAACTATAATTAAAGATGTGCGCGAGCAAGCACCTAATATTATTCTTGAAATAGACACGTTACCAAAACCGCAGTTTGCTGACTTACTCAAAGGCGAAACTCACTTTGTAATAACAGGGCACAAGCCAACAAGCTCTGAGGACAAACTGTATCGCCAACCGCTGTTTGAACGCGACTTTAAATTAATAATGGCCAGCACTCACCCGCTTGCCAATAAAAAACTAAATATTGAATTATTACGTGACTGTAACTTTGGCCAAATATCAATTCAGGGAGAAAAAGCTCTTTCTATTGCGCACTGCTTTACAGCACTTGGAATTGATAATATTAATACGCCAATACGTTTAAAAAACTTTTATAGTATTGGCACCATTGCCCAAAATACCGATTTAATATTTTATGTACCAAATCATTTTGCTAATGATATTTGCCGCCATCATGATGTAGTAGCTAGAGACGTGCCTTCAGAGCTTGATTTAGAACACGATGAAGTTTATTTATATTGGCATCAACGCCACCATAATGACCCTGTTTGCCAATGGTTTAGAGAGCTAGTTAAAAGTAAAGTATTCAAAATCTAAATATTTACTATTCAATGTGAGCATATGTTTTGAATTGCCATTCGTGCCTTCGATCTATTTAATACGAATCATTCTTAATAATATTAAAGTTAAATAATAATACTCACGATGAAAAATATGCTCCCATTTAATAAGAAGTCTCTTACTATTATTGTTGGTACTTTATGTACTAGCATGTCATTTGCAAGCTTGGCCGAACAAGCTCCCGATACATCAGAAACGATGGAAGTTTGGGGTACAACTATTACTAACAATTCGTTATTACAAGACGACATTGAAAGAAAACAAGCAAATCACTTAAGCGACCTATTACGCGATCAAGCGGGTATTGACGTGGGTGGTTCGCATTCAATAGTTCAAGGCATTAATATTCGTGGCGTTGACGACTTAGATTTAAATATTACCGTTGATGGAATTAGCCAAAACAACAATATGTTTCATCACTCTGGTAATTTATTAATTAACGCTGATATTTTAAAAGCGGTTGATATAAAAGTAGGTACTAACTCAGTGCTTACCGGTGGCCTTTCAGGCGGTGTTGCCTTTGAAACCAAAGACGCAAAAGATTTACTAGAGCCAGGACAAGATTTTGGTGCTCGTTTATACACAAACTTAGGCACTAACGATTACGCAGGCGCCTCTGCTGCAGTGTATGGTCAACTAACCGATAATGTAGATGCCCTAGCCTACTACACCTCAACAGATAGAAATAACTTTGAAAACGGTAATGGTAAAGAAGTAACCGGTAACGAAGGTCGCACAATTGACGGAATATTCAAACTAGGTTGGGACGTAAATGAGAGCAATCGTTTAGTATTTTCATACGATAGATACAACGACGAAGGCGATTACTATGTAAAAACTAACTTTGGTGCTGGCTTTGCTGAAGACTCAGACGCGCAAACAGAAGATATTGATTACACTCGCACAAGCACCTCCTTAGCTTACGAGCTAGATAAAGGCGATGCAATTACCCTACGCGCTAGCGTTTACCAAAACGAGCTAAGCTATATTGCACTCGGTACTGAAGGTAACTCTGAGCATACAGGTTACACAGCGCTTGCCACTTCAAAAATTGCACTTGCTGGTTTTAACCATACATTACGCTACGGCGGTGAAGGTTATGAGCAAGTATCAAAACGTATTGCAAATCACGTACAAACCAACAAAGATACTGCTGACTCTCATGCTGTATATATTGAAGACGAAATAGCATTAACAGATCAGTTATTTGTTACTCCAGGTGTGCGTTACAACTATTTTAAAGTAGATATGTACTCTGCTGGTACTAACGATTCATTAAATAAATCGTGGAACGAACTAACGTTTGGTTTAGCCGCTAAATACCTTATTAATGATAACTGGAGCATAAGCGCAAGCTCTACTGAGTTGTTTCAGGGGCCTGGTCTTCGTGAAAGTTACGTTGATTACAGTACTAACTTTGATAAAAACCTAAAAGCAGAAACCGGTGTAAATAACGCCATCGGATTAGCATTCAAAGAACGTAATGTTATGGGTTTAGATTCTTTAGGCTTTTCACTTAATGTGTTTAAAACCCGTATTGAAGATTACATAGATAACTGGGCAATAGGTAAAGGCAAACCAGTTGGTACTTATGCTAACTCGGGCGATTACGACATTGATGGTTTTGAATCAACGCTTTCACTACGTAAAGATCTGTTTAGTGCACGCTTAAGCTACTCTAAATCGGATTCAGATCAGTTAGAGACCCATGAGCAACTACGCTATGAAGTTGGCGACAGCATTGCATTAAACCTTGGCTACGAAGTACCACAGTACGATTTAAAATTTAATTGGACTAGCCTAGTAAATAGAACGGATGATTCGGTATCAAGCGGTGCTGATATTCATAAAGTAGGCTATCAGGTTCATAACATCAGCATGCAGTGGCTACCAAGTCAGCTTGAAGCACTTAGCATGACCCTAGGTGTTGAGAATATTTTTGATAAAACGTATTACTCACACGCTTCATACTCAAGCGACACCGTGCAAGATTACGAAGCGGGTCGTAATGTTAAATTAAGCGCGTCTTACGTTTTTTAATTTAAAAATTTAGTAATCCTTTAAGGCTCAATATTTTATTGAGCCTTTTGCTGTTTAAGGGGGGCGTACCTTAAACAGTGGAAATTAAACGACAATCAATATTAGGGTCATATAAGAATGTCTAACTGGAAACAAAACTTACAAAAATTTCGTTATGTAATGGACACCTTACTGCTTATTAGCTTTATGTTAGTAAGTGCACCACAAGCAACAGGTGTCCCTTTACACGAATGGTTTAGCCTCTTTTTTATAGCTGTCTCTTATACACAAATCCCTGCTAAGAAATTAGCGGGGATTTTTTTGAACTAAATCTCAATGTCATGATCAGATCT
>NZ_WTLB01000022.1:0-41840 GCF_011378855.1 Pseudoalteromonas sp. Z1A8
TTCCTTTGGCGAGAAAATGGCCGAATTATAACAGCTGGCCATCTAATCTGAGAAATTGCACTTATTATCCGAATTTAGGTATATATATATTTTAATAATTAGATTTTTGGATACCCAATTCTATCTGACAAATAACCTACGCTTGTTGCAAAGTAATACGAGCGATTCCAGTGCATAAACACTTTGTAGTTATCGTACGCTAAGTACATGCGTCCATTTATGTCATCAGGCATAACCAGTGCAGCACGTACGTCTACATTAGGTAAATCAGAACCATCGGCTTTACGAACACCCAGTGCTTGCCAATCAGCTAATGAGCGCTCAGAATCATTCCAATACTCTAACCACTGCTTACGTGTTTTAGTACCGCGTACTAAAACATATTTACTATCAAAGTTTTCAGGTAGTTGAACTTGGCGGCCCCAAGTAAGCGAATCGTTCCACCCTTCTTGCTTTAAATAATTAGCAATTGAAGCAAAAGCATCTTCTTTTGTGGTCCAAATATCTTTACGGCCATCGTTATTATAATCAACTGCGTAAGCGTTAAACGATGTAGGCATAAATTGTGTTTGCCCCATAGCACCGGCCCAAGACCCTTTAAATTTATCTAAGGTAATGTGACCCGATTTTAAAATATCCAGTGCTGCCCAAAGCTGGCGTTTATATAGCGCTTCTCTGCGTCCATCAAAAGCAAGCGTCACTAAAGATGAAATAACATTATGGCCACCTTGAATAGTACCAAAATTACTTTCAAGTCCCCAAAGTGCCACTATAAAACGAGCTTGTACGCCAAACTCTTTAGCAACTTGTTCAAGCACCTCTTTGTTTTCTGCGTAGAGCTTGCGTGCACGATCAATTTTCCATTGGGGTACACGTTTTGGTAAATACGTTTCAAGCGTTTCTTTTACTTCTGGCTGGTTTTTATCAGCCGACACTACTTTCTCTTTATAGGTTGCTGTTTCAAAAGCATCATCAATAAGCTTCGCTTCGTAACCTTTAGATATCGCTTCTTGCTTTAAATCAGTTAAATATGTTTGAAACTCGGCTTGTGTTTTAGCCATTACAGAGCCGCTTAAGCAAACTCCACATAATAAAACGGTCAGTTTTTTAATCACTATCAACTCCATTTTCTTTTCGTAATTGACTTAGTAAGTTTTCCTCCGGCGGTGGAATTTGTAAGTAGTAGCCTTTATCAGGGTTTGATAATGCTGCTTTTACAGTTTCTAAATCGGCTCCACCTAAATGTTCACGTTTAGCTAAGTTTATGATCATAACGTAATGAGGTTGACCAAACATGACCATTAAAGGTTCCGGAACTTTACTAAAATCATCTCTTTTTTCAACAAATAAGAAGGTATCCGCTTTTTTCTTACTTTTATATACAGCAGTGAGCATTATGACCCTATAAATTCTTGCTTAACAATGCCGCACACTATAACATGAGAGTAATAATAAGTTAGAAAATTTAGATTAGAAATCTCAATAAAGGCCTTATTCAGCCTACGTTTATCTAATATTGATTTTTAATCAGACAATTCAATTGAGCGTGTATGTCGGACCAAATTTTTGAGTTAAAAGGGAATCTTTTTACGTTATCAGTTTTGCATCTTTATAGTACTGATATAGCCCTTCTAGCAGAACAGTTGTATATAAAAATAGCCCAAGCACCTAGGTTTTTTGAAGGTGCCCCTATTGTTGTTAATTTACTTGAAGTTAAAAACAGTTCACTCGATTTTGTACACTTAAAATCGTTGATTGAGCGCATGAGCTTTAATGCAGTTGGTGTGTGTAATGGCTCTGATGAGCAACATGCCCAAGCTAAAGCGGCTGGCTTATCTGTTTTAAATTATTCACAAGACGTTAAGAGCGAACCTGTTAAACAAGAGGCTAATACGTCTATTGTAGAAAAAACAGTGCATTTGCCGGCGCAAATTATTAGCGGTACCGTTCGCTCTGGCCAGCAAGTTTATGCTAAAGACCGCGATTTAATCGTGCTTGGTGCAGTAAGTCACGGCGCTGAAGTTATTGCCGATGGTAATGTACATATATATGGCACATTACGCGGCCGCGCTATTGCAGGCGCAAAAGGTTTTAAAGAAGCACACATTTTTTGCCAAAAACTTGAAGCCGAACTAGTTTCAATAGATGGTAACTACTGGATCAGTGATTCGCTACAAGGTGAACATTGGGGAAATGCAGTGCAAATACAACAAAAAGACGAATCATTAGAAATTTCAGCTTTGGTTAAAGGATAAATCTCATGGCAAAAGTAATTGTCGTTACCTCTGGTAAAGGCGGTGTTGGCAAAACAACATCAAGTGCTGCAATTGGCACAGGCTTAGCGTTAAAAGGCTATAAAACAGTTATTATCGACTTTGATATTGGTTTACGTAACTTAGATTTAATTATGGGTTGTGAACGCCGTGTTGTTTATGACTTTGTAAACGTAATAAATGGTGAGGCAAAACTTAACCAGGCGCTAATTAAAGATAAACGTGTAGATAAATTATTTTTACTACCCGCTTCACAAACTCGTGATAAAGATGCATTAACCCGTGAAGGTGTTGAGCGCGTACTAAACGAATTAAAAGAAGACTTTGATTACATAGTATGTGATTCACCAGCAGGTATTGAAGCTGGCGCTATGATGGCAATGTACTTTGCTGACGAAGCAATTGTGACAACAAACCCAGAAGTGTCGTCAGTTCGAGATTCTGATCGTATTTTAGGTATTCTACACAGCAAATCAAAACGAGCTGAAGAAGGCCTAGAAAACATTAAAGAACACTTACTATTAACACGCTATAATCCTAGTCGTGTTGAAAAAGGTGAAATGCTATCGGTAGAAGACGTACAAGATATTCTATCAATTCCACTGCTAGGTGTGATCCCTGAATCGCAAGCGGTGTTAAGTGCTTCAAACTCAGGCCAACCTGTTATATTAGATACAGAATC
Organism: Pseudoalteromonas sp. Z1A8; assembly: GCF_011378855.1. Classification (GTDB taxonomy): domain Bacteria; phylum Pseudomonadota; class Gammaproteobacteria; order Enterobacterales; family Alteromonadaceae; genus Pseudoalteromonas. The sequence goes on from NZ_WTLB01000022.1 coordinate 2,956, forward strand.
TGATGCAGGCCAAGCTTACTCTGACGCAATTAATCGCCTACTAGGTGAAACTGTCGATTTTCGCTTCTTAGACGTTGAGAAAAAAGGCTTATTTAAACGGATTTTTGGAGGTTAACGTGTCTTTACTTGACTACTTCCGCTCAGAAAAGAAAAACAGTGCGTCATTAGCAAAAGAGCGATTGCAGATCATTGTCGCGCACGAGCGTTCTCAACGAGGAACGCCGGATTACTTACCACAATTAAAACAAGATATTTTAGATGTGATCCGTAAATACGTGAACGTAAGTAGCGATGCAGTTCAGGTTCAGTTCGATCAGAACGAAGACGATTTAGCCGTACTTGAGCTAAACGTTACACTACCTGATGAAGAAAAGAAGTAATCGAAGAAAGGGCGCTTTATTAGCGCCCTCTTTATTTGTGTTTACTTTTTAATAATTACTATGAATATCTACGCTCAACTAAAACTTTTTAACCATGTAATATGAATCAAAAGACCCTTATCACACAGTTAAAGGTATATATTTAGCGTTAAGTATCCCACTCTTTTAAAGCATCTTTAACGTAGGTATATCGCCAAGAGCTCAGTAAGTCAGGCTTTATATGACTCTGTTTTTGATCAGGCGTTAACTTCCAATTCCAACTAATCAATTGATTGATTTGCTTTTTAGAGGCCATAACGTCTTCTGGTATATTGTGCTCTTTAGCTACTTTAGTGATTTTTTGTTTTATATCTTTCGCTACTTTTTTATAGGTAGGAAAATCAATTAAGCGCTTAAGCACATCTGGATGCTCAGCATCTGGGACTTCTTTAGCAGCTTCAATACACTTTATTATATCTACACCAGAGCGATTAACTTCAATAGCCTCAACACCTGGAATTTGCCTAAGAGCGTTTAAACTTGAAGGGCCGCGCTTAGCAATTTCAGTCATGTTATGTTCTTTTAACACGAAATTAAGTGCCAAATTTTTCTTAATGGCTTTGTTTCTTCGCCATACAGCAAGCTCTTTTAACACCGCTAATTCGTGCGGTTTAAGTTGCCATGCATTTTTAATATCTTTATATAAAAGCTCGTCTGGGGTCTGAAATGCACGTTTTTTAGCAATCAGCTCACTCTCGTTTATTACAATATCAAAAAAGCCAGCGACATTAATGCGATCGATAATCAGCTCAAAACATGGTAATAAATGAAATGTATCAGCGGCAGCGTAATCTAGTTGTTTTTTAGTTAACGGGCGTTGTAGCCAGTTAGTACGTGACTCACTTTTATCTATTTCAATACCTTGCAGCTCTTTTACCATAAGGGCAAAACCCATACAGTTGCCTTCACCAAGTAATTGTAATGCAAATTGTGTATCAAATAACGGGGCTGGAACAAAGCCTGCGTACTTTTGAAAAACTTCAATATCTTCTGAAGGAGAATGCAGTACTTTTAAAACTGCGGGATCTTTAAGTATTTCCCAAAAATCAAATAGTGAAAGCTCAGCTAATGGATCTATAAGTGCTAAGTGTTCACCATCAAAAACTTGGATAAGTGCTACTTCAGGATACAAAGTACGACGACGCATAAACTCAGTATCGATAGCTAAAATAGGTTTGTTTTTTATTTGTTCAACAAAAGTGTTCAGTTGATTTTGGGTTTCGATCAATTGGTATTGCACTTAATCTCCTACAATAAAAAAGCCGACATATGTCGGCTTTTTTATAGGTTGCTAATCTTTCAAGGCTCTTCGGAGTATCTTACCTACGTTAGTTTTAGGTAACTCATCCCTAAACTCTACCAGTTTGGGGACCTTGTAATTAGTTAAATTTTCACGACAGTGACTTATTATATCTTTTTCAGTTAAAGAAGGGTCTTTTTTCACAACAAAAACTTTAACTTGTTCACCACTTACATCATGAGGAATACCAATAGCGGCTACTTCTAGTACACCTTCGTGCATAGCCACTACTTCTTCAATCTCATTAGGAAAAACATTAAAGCCAGATACAATGATCATGTCTTTTTTACGATCTACAATAAAGAAGAAACCTTCATCATCATAAGTCGCAATATCACCTGTAGCAAACCAGCCGTCTTTTAAACATTCAGCGGTTGCATCTGGTCGTTTGTAATAACCAACCATTACTTGCGGGCCTTTAACCCAAAGCTCACCTGGCTCGCCTTTTGCGGCTTCTTCACCATTATCAAGCATTAACTTAATATCGGTATTAGGCGCAGGTAAACCAATAGAGCCATTGTATGCTTTTAAATCAAAAGGACTAATAGTAACTAAAGGAGCACATTCAGTAAGTCCGTAGCCTTCCATTAGTTTTGAACCAGTCACTTTTTGCCATTTTTCGGCAACAGGACGTTGAACCGCCATACCACCGCCTAACGACATTTTTAAGTGGCTAAAATCTAGATCAGCAAAACCTGGAGTATTTAATAAACCATTAAATAGTGTGTTTACGCCAGTAATAGCGGTGAAGTTATGTTGGCCAAGCTCTTTAACAAACCCAGGCATATCACGTGGATTAGTAATAAGTACGTTTAAGCCACCGTATTTCATAAACGTTAAGCAATTAGCTGTTAAAGCAAAGATATGATAAAGCGGTAAAGCAGTAATAACGACTTCTGTACCACGATTTAACACTTTATCTAAACAACCTGAAACTTGCTCAAGGTTACCGACCATATTACCGTGGCTAAGCATTGCACCTTTAGATACACCTGTTGTGCCACCGGTGTACTGTAAAAAAGCAAGATCAGACAAGCTCATTTCAGGACGCGTGTATTTAGCTTCATCCGCAGCTAAAACGTCTGAAAAGTTAATTGTGTTCGGTAAGTTGAATTTTGGCACCATTTTTTTAATGTGCTTCACAACAAAGTTAACTATATGCTTTTTAAGCCCGCCAACCATATCGCCTACTTGCGTTACTACAATGTGTTTAACATCGGTATGAGCAAGTGACTTTTCGAGCGTGTCAGCAAAGTTTGCTAGAATGAAAATAGCGGTAGTGTCGGAATCTTTTAACTGATGCTCTAATTCGCGCACAGTATAAAGTGGGTTAACATTTACAACCACACAACCTGCACGCAAAACACCTAAAATTGTGACTGGTGTTTGTAGTAAGTTCGGCATCATTACGGCAACTTTGTCACCTTTTTTAAGACCCAAATCATTTTGAATATAGGAAGCAACTTTTTTGGTTGCGGTGTCAATTTCGTCATACGATAACGTTTTACCCATATTAGTAAATGCAGGTAGATCTTTGTAATCAGAAAAACTTTTTTCGAACACTTCGAGTAACGAGTTGTAATGCTCAGGATCGATTGTTTCAGGCATACCCTCTGGGTAGCGCTTAAGCCAGATTTTTTCCACTCTTAGCCTCTGTTTATAATTATATTTTTATTAACCTTAATCTAAGTAAGGCGCTTTAACAATTGAGCAAATACTCTAATGCAGGAATAATCCCACATTTTACGTAAACTTACAATTAACATGCACCATTTTGCAGCATAAAGTCTTGAATATGCTCAAAACATAACTCACTACTTTGCATATGGCAATGATGCCCACCCTCTACTTCAATTACCTTCAAGTTATTGTAATAACTAATATACTTTGCCAAATTTTGTTTTACAAACGAATAACCTTCGTTACCTAAAATTAATTGACATGGTGCAGCTAAATCTTTTATTGCACCAATACATTGCGCTTCATCAAACCTAAAACCTGAGTGATTTTTAAGCTTTGGATCTGTTGTTAACGTAAAACCATCTGAAGTCTGTTTTATATTTCGCTGCATTAAGAGCGTAATAAGCTCACTATTTAAATCGGTTGTTTGAGCACGTGCTTCATAAATAAGTTCTTTCGATTTATAAATTCTCGACTTTTTATTTTTTAAACGCGCTCTATTTAATACCGCACTTTTTAGCTGTTCGCATACACCTTCACTTGGCGTTGTAACACAACCAATACCCTCTATAAAGGTAACAGACTTAACATAATCGCCAAAACAACTAGCCAAAAGTCCTGCAACCATAGCCCCCATTGAATGACCCACTAAATGTACTTTTTTAACACCAAGCGCATTTATAAGTTGGTACACATCATCAATATAATCAATAAAATAATAGTGTGCGTCATCACTTCGCCAACTCGATAAACCGTGCCCAACAAAGTCAATGCAGTACCAAGTGTGCTTTGGGTTAACGTTGTTTAACATTGGCATAAAGCTATGGCAGTTGTCTAACCACCCATGTAGCGCTATTACTATTTCGTTCCCTGAACCTACTTTTAAGCCATGAATATTTAAATTATTGGTTTCAATATTAAACGGCTGCATGGTAAGTCCTTTATTAATTTAGAGCATCATTATTTATAGCATACAAGTTGTCAGACCACTAACTTAGGAAATGGTGCGAAATTCACGATTTAATTATCGTCTTGGTATCAAATATAGCACTGAGAAGAAAAACAAACTCAATATTTTCAATGGCTTAGAAATAGTTTGATAAGCAAAGGTTTTTTAACATATTAATATTGAGTACCTTTTAAACAAATAAAAGGTGAGAGCACCATATATAGATAGCTTATAACTAGTATAATTTAAATAAATAGAACTAACAGCGTTAACTACAATTCTATGTATATAAAATCAAAGTATAAATTATAAATATCTCAGATATTCATTTATTTATCATCCTATCTGTATACAATATCAGCGGCTATTAAATAAGGTACACTCATAAGGTACAACCATGAAAAAACAGATCAGCTTATTGGCACTTTTATGCACCGCTTCTGGTGCTTACGCAGAATCAGCACCTAAAAATGTAATTTATATGATTGGTGACGGTATGGGTCCGGCTTACACCACGGCTTATCGCTATTTTAAAGATGACCCTGCAACAAAAGAAGTCGAAGGCACGGTTTTTGACACTATTTTAAAAGGCATGGCGCATACCTACCCTGACGACCATACTTATGTAACAGACAGCGCAGCGGGTGCTACAGCGCTTAGTAGCGGTCATAAAAGTTATAATGGCGCGGTTGCTGTAGATACAGATAAAAAGCCAGTTAAAACCATGCTCGAAATAGCAAAAGAGCGCGGTATGACCACAGCGCTTGTTGTAACGTCACAAATAAACCATGCAACACCAGCGAGTTTTACAGCTCACAATGAATCTCGTTACAACTACGATGATATTGCCAACGATTATATTGATAATAAGATTGCTGGTAAATTACCCGTTGATTTAATGCTTGGTGGCGGTACTAAATATTTTATTCGAGATGACCGTAATTTAGTTGAAGAATTTAAAGCAGCAGGTTACCAATATGGCGACGATATTAATAATCTGGGCCAAATTACACAAATACCTGCCATAGGTTTGTATGCAAGCAAAGGCCTGCCATTTGCACTTGATATAAACCCAACTCGCCTGACTCAGTTAACATCTAAAGCACTTGGTTTACTAGATAACCAAAACGAAGAAGGCTTTTTTGTAATGATTGAGGGCAGCCAAATTGATTGGTGTGGTCACTCTAACGATATAGCCTGTGCGATGGCTGAAATGGACGACTTTGCTAAATCAATCGAAAAAGCAAAAGCATACGTTGATAAAAACAAAGACACGATACTTGTTGTTACAGCCGATCACTCAACGGGCGGCCTAACTATTGGTTCGCACGGCCAATTTAAATGGGAAACAGACGTAATTAAAGGTGTTAAGGCAACGGCTAGTAAGTTAACAGACAAACTTATGGAGTCTAAAGACTTAAAACCAGTATGGACTGCTAACACCAATATTGAATTTACAACTGAAAACCAAATCAAACTTGAGCAAGCTAAAAAAATGGGCGAAAAAGCGCTTAATTTAGCTGTTAAAAGTATTATTAGTGATGCTAGCTTTACTGGCTGGACAACCGGCGGACACACCGCTGTAGACGTTCAAGTATTTGCTTATGGCAAAGGCAGTGATCAATTTATTGGTTCACAAAATAATACTGATATTGCAGATAAGCTAATCGGCTTTATTGAACAGTAATCTTTGCTTCGTTTTGAACACAAAAAGCCCGAACGCATGTCCGGGCTTTTTATTAAATTTTATAGCTGTATTTATCTAAAACGTTTGAATGAGCTTTAAGCGTATATATCAACGCCTATTAAATTTTGTACTTCTGCCCTGCGTTCTAAATTAGCAAATTCAGTATAAGTAGAAATCGCTTTGCTTACTTGAGCAGTCGGTTGGTCGTAAATTGTTTGGCTGTATTCATTGCTTTTAGCACTGCTTTTAAACAGTTGATTAGCCAGTTCGACGCCCTCAACACTGCTTTTTACATAATCGGTATTCGTTTTTTGAGCAGCCGGCTGGTCTAATAAACTCTGTGGTTTATTAGTAACAACTTTGGTAGAGCTAACCCTACCCGGAATATCTCCGGTAAAAAAACCTGAACCAATAGGCAGCGTCATTACGCGTCTCCAACCTTAATAATGCATAAAATTATGATTTAAAAACAACCAATTTGCAAATAATACTTGAATTCAAGATATAATTACTCACGACCTGGTAGCTTTTTCCACGTTACCGTATCGCGCACATATTTAGGTTGAGCGTCACTCGCTTTTACAACATCACCCGCTAAAAACGCGGCTTCAACATGCGCTAACATATAACGCGCATCAGGCAATGTAATATCAGTATTAATTGTCACGTTTTCAAAGTCATTAAGCGCATCAGGATAGGTTTTAAAGCCCGTACCCACCGCTACAGATGGCTCAGTAGTCGCTATATAATCATTGTTTAGTAAATCAGGTTTTATAACGCATTCTTGGTTAACTAAAAGCATTAGATTATTTTGCGCTTGGTAATGTGCAAAGTATATCTCACCCATACGCGCATCTATACTTGGGTAAACACTCAGGCTGCCGTTTTGTTCAAACGCTTGTTGCGCCATAATAGCCAAAGTAGATACACCTACAAGCGGCAAGTTAGTTGAATACGCTAAACCTTGCGCTATCGCTACACTAATACGTACACCAGTAAAACTGCCAGGGCCTTGCCCAAAACCAATGACATCTAAGTCTTTTAATTTACAGTTTGCTTTAGTTAATAGCTCATCCACAAGTGGAAGTATTTTTTGGCTATGTTGCTGCGGACATTCTTCAAAATGATGAAATGTTTGGCCCTGAAAATGTAAAACAATTGAAAGTGCTTCTGTTGAAGCATCAAGGGCAAGAATATTACTTTTGATCATTTTATTACTCTAATTAATTTGTTTTAAAAATGTATTGGCATCTTCTAAGCTTCGCGTGCGGCGCATCGGCGGTAAGCTTTTTAAAAATACTTGGCCATATTGGCGTGTAACTAAGCGATTATCGCATATTACAAGTACGCCTTTGTCTTTACTATCTCGAATTAAACGCCCTACACCTTGTTTTAGCGCAATAACAGCCTGCGGTAATTGTATGTGTGAAAAAGGGTCTTTACCCTGCATTTGGCAATCTTGCATTTTAGCTTGTAGTAATGGATCGTCAGGAGCTGCAAATGGCAATTTGTCTATAATAACACAGCTTAACGTACTGCCGCGTACATCAACGCCTTCCCAAAAAGAAGCCGTACCGAGTAATACCGCATTTCCATGGCGCGTAAATTTCTCTAAAATAATACGCTTAGACATTTGCCCCTGCATATAAACTGGGTAGTCTATTTGTGTGGTGAGCCCTTCGGCAACTAAGTGCATCATTCGATAGCTCGTAAATAGGACAAAACAACGCCCTTGCGCTGACTTTATAAGCTCAAGTGTGAGTTTTACAATCGCATGCGGCATATTATCAGCGTGCGATTCGGGTAAGTAACGCGGTAAACACAGCAGCGCCTGATTAGGGTAATCAAATGGGCTATCTACCATCATGCTTTGCTTTGGTTTTAAACCAAGGCTTGCATTAAAGTGCTCGAGTTTGTTGTCGACCGAAAGTGTTGCTGATGTAAATACAAAGCCTGCGCCCGTGTCTTGCATCATTTGAGCAAACTTAGCTGACACATTTAATGGCGTTATATTGATTGTTAAATAACGGCGCGTTGTTTCATACCAGTAACTAAAACCAGTTTGAGCAGTATCAAAAACCCGTTCTAACTGCCCTTTAAACGCAAGTGCACGCTCAAACGGGTGCTCTATTTTATCGCTTCTATCTAGACAAAGTTTAAGAACTTGATAAACAAAATCTAAATCACTAATGACACGATGAAGTGCCGCACATATTTGTTTATCGCTGAGCTTTTCTCGCCAATCCCCCCTACTGCCATCAACACCAAACTGTAATCGTAAATCAGCAACGCTTGTTTCAAGCTTATTTAAGCTTTTACCTAGCTGCAGCATATCGGGAATTTCGGCTCGATAAATAGCACGTAAATCATTAATTAAATCCACCAGCTTTTTAGTGCTAATACTCTCACCAAAATAATCACTGGCAATTTCACTTAACTGGTGGGCTTCATCAAATATATACGCATCGGCTTTTGGCATAAGCTCAGCAAAGCCACTTTCTTTTACGGCCATGTCGGCAAAAAACAAATGGTGGTTAATAACAACCACATCAGCATCTGCTGCTGTTAAACGTGCTTTGCGTATATAGCAGCTTTGAAAATCTGGGCATTCTTTGCCTAAGCAGTTATCGGCTGTTGAATTTACATAAGGCAGCACTTTGGCATCATCTTCTATACCAATACAATCGGCTAAATCGCCCGATTGCGTTTCACTGGCAAACTTAGCCACCATGGCTAGTTGGTGCATTACATCAGAGTCGTCAGTAGGTACATGCGCAACATGCTGGTTTAGTCGATACGTACATAAGTAATTAGCACGCCCTTTTAATAAGGCTGTTTTTTTAGAAGCACTAACCGCTTTAACTAGTTGCGGTAAATCGCGGTGGTATAACTGTTCTTGTAAGGCTTTAGAGCCAGTCGATATTATCGTTCGGCCTTTTGATTTGAGTGCAGGCGCTAAATAGGCAAATGTTTTACCAGTACCCGTGCCTGCTTCAACAACTAATTGCGAACTGTTTTTTAATGCATCAGCAACGGCTACAGCCATATCAATTTGTGGTTGACGAGGCGTATATCCATCTAACGATAACGCCAAAGGTCCGGTTGCACTAAACAGCTGTTTGATAATACCAATCACTTTAAAATAAATAATAGCGGGATTTTACGTAAGCAAAGCATTTAGGGCAAGTAATTACAAAACGCACTTTTATTTTATGGGTTAACGCGCGTTTTATTATCCGAGCTTAGGGAGTGATTCATTATTCGATTTTACAATACACTCTGTATTTATAACGTACATTTAATTTATTGATGACAATATTTACAAAGCCTAATTTGTTATTAACTCTTACTAAAAATAATCCTTATTAAAAGCGATATAAAGGTATAAATACTGTGACTCTCAAATATTACAGGAGTACCATACGCGGGTTTATAATCCTCCTTTTTGTGTGTCGTTTAAAAAATAGTTAAGGTTAATCAATGAATGCTTGGTACCTCATTTGTTTTCTCTCTGCAATTGCAATATTTATAGCCTTTGCAAACCAGTACATCCTCAAAATGCAAACTACTATTGCCATTACAACGGGCTCTGTGGTTATTTCTTTATTGCTGATCATTGCAGTTAAATTATTAGGCGATCAAAATGCATTAGCAATGACCCAAATTGTTTCCAGTATTAACTTTAACGAGTTATTACTTAAAGGCATGTTAGGGTTTTTACTCTACGCGGGTGCGCTCGAAATAAACCTACTTGCCCTGCGTAAGCAGCGATGGGAAATTACTGCTCTGGTATTATTTTCAACCATTGCTTCCACATTTATAGTGGGCTATTTAAGCTTTTATTTATTCCCCGTTTTTGGTTTTGACGTCCCTTTTATTTATTGTTTATTGTTTGGCGCGCTTATTAGTCCAACCGACCCTATTGCTGTACTGGCTATTATTAAACAAATGCGAGCACCAGAAGGTATTTCAGTTCAAGTAGAAGGTGAGTCGCTATTTAACGATGGTATTGGTTTAGTTATATTTACCACTATATTCTCAGTTGCTTTTTATGGTACCGATGCACAATTTGGCGACATAGCAGAGCTATTCTTTGTTGATGCTATAGGGGGTATTGCATTTGGTTTAATCATTGCATTAGTTGGGCACTTTTTAATTATTAATAGCCGCGATGTAAACATTCGCTTATTAATTACCTTAACGATTCCTACCGCAGGTTTTGCTGCTGCAAATATTTGGGAAATATCTGGCGCACTTGCTATGGTAACGAGCGGCATATTAATGGGTAATATCACCCGCACTAAAGCAACTGAGCGCACAGGCCCTGAAGATACACGCTACGTAAAAGACTTTTGGCATGCAACCGACAGCTTTTTAAATGCCCTACTGTTTTTAATAATAGGTATGTTGATAGTTACTATGCCAATCACTATTGGCGAAATAGGTTTAGGCTTATTAATGGTACCTGCGGTATTACTTGCACGCTTTATAAGTGTAGGCGCACCATTTGTAATTTTTAAACGCTTTAGAACTTACGACAAACACAGTGTTAAAATTTTAACCTGGGGTGGACTACGTGGTGGCCTTGCTCTGGCAATGGCGGCAGCTATACCACGCGAGCAAGTTTTTGTAGGCGACTCTGACTTACATAACTTAATTGTTATTGTTACTTACGTTGTGGTTATATTTTCTATTATTGTACAAGGCTTAACTATTTCGCCGCTTATTCAAAGCAGCATTAAGTCAGCTGAGCAAGCCAAGTAATAAATACTTTGTCCGCAACACATTCAGTAACCAAGTTATTATAAAAATCACTTGGTTACTGTTACTCTCGTGTTACAAAAACACTTTAAAGTTATATAAATTGTTATCCTTTTTATTTATCTGCTTTGTTTAAATTAATCTGCTTGAAATGCAAATGAAAACAATTATAATTTTGGCTTTTCCTCTGCAGGGCTTTTCAATGTCCATAAATAATTCTCACATGTTTATTAACTTTGTGTCTGTAAGCAAGCGTCAGCTTAATTTCATTTTTGCACTTTTGATCATGATGACGGCAAGCTTTAGCGTTTCTGCCTCACCCGATCAACAAATAAAAATAAAGCAAATTGCACAGCTTGCAGAGTACGTAGGTGTTGATTACGTAGCAGCTGTTGGGAATGGTGAAATACTCGACCCCGACGAATATCAAGAAATGACTGAATTTGCACATGTCATTATTGAGCAAGCTGGACAGCTATCAAGCCAAACAAATGAGTTCGACACAGTAAAGGTACAAGCTAAAGCCTTGCATTCAGCGATTGCCAATAAAGCAAGCGTTGCCGATGTACGCGCAGCAAGCTCTGCGCTTCGTGAATCACTTCTTGTCTTTATGCCGCAGCTATCGTTACCTACGTCACTACTACCTGTTGAGCAAACCAAAGCGCTTTTTGCTGCTAACTGTTCAATGTGTCACGGCCCAAGTGGTCAAGGCGACGGCCCGCTTGCAAAAAACTTATCACCAGAGCCTACCAACTTTACCGATGAAGAACGCGCAACTAACCGCTCATTAATGGGTTTGTTTGACGCTGTAAGTAACGGTATTAACGACACGCCAATGGTTGCCTTTACACAATTTAACGAACAACAACGTTGGTCTTTAGCTTTTTATGTAGGTAGCTTGGCATTTAAAGACGTTAAAAAACCGCAAAATGTAGAGCAAAATGTTACCGCTTCGCAAATTGTAAACCTAAACCCTGCACAATTATCAGCGGGTCAAAGTGAAGCGCAAGCACACTACGTTAAATGGTTACGTGGTAATCCAGAGCAATTATTTGCAGGTAAAAAAAATCCGATAACGGTTACTCGAACGCAGTTACTTGCAGCGCAAGCAGCGCATGCTAAAGGTAATTACTCTCAAGCGAGTGACTTAGCAATTAGCGCATACTTAGATGGCTTTGAACTTGTTGAAAATAACTTAAATGCTTACGACGAAGCTTTGCGTAAAAACATCGAAGTACAACTGATGAACCTGCGTCAAACCTTCAAAAACGAGAAAGATACTGCCATCGTTGGCGAAAAAGTAAGTGCGGCGCTAGCTCAACTCGCGAAAGCAGATAGCATGCTAAACGAAACCAAACTAACTGATGGTGCACTCCTCTCAGCAAGTTTAGTTATATTGCTACGCGAAGGCTTAGAAGCACTCCTCGTTATTATTGCCCTTATGACCGTACTTATTAAAACTAAACGTCAAGATGCGCTTAAATATGTACATGTTGGCTGGATAACCGCACTTATTGCAGGTGGCTTAACATGGGCTGCTGCGCAAACATTAATAGAAATAAGTGGTGCAAGTCGCGAAGTTATGGAAGGTGCTGGTGCATTGTTTGCCGCTGTTATTTTACTGTATGTTGGCGTATGGATGCACAGTAAAACAAGTGCGCAACAATGGCAAAAATACATAAAAGACAATATAGATAAGCGTCTTGAGTCGGGTACATTATGGGGGTTAGCAGGGCTTTCTTTTATTGCCGTATACCGTGAAGTATTTGAAACCGTACTATTTTACCAGTCATTATTAACACAAAGCTCGCCGGCTCAATATTCATCTATTGCATCGGGCTTTGCCATCGGTGTAGCAATACTGGCTATTATTACGTGGGTATTAATTAAATACTCAATTAAATTACCGGTTGCTAAGTTTTTTGCAATTACCACTTACCTATTATTTGCACTCTCATTTGTGCTTATGGGCAAAGCCGTTATTGCACTACAAGAGGCCGATATAATAGGTATTGCGTCACTACCAATGAGCTTTGATATTGCATGGCTTGGTATAAAATCGACATGGCAAGGTATTGCGGCTCAAGTTTGTGTATTCGCTATATTTAGCTTTTATATATTCAAAAGTAAAAGCCAGAAGTAATTAGTTCAACAAAAAAGGGAAGCCTAGTAAATAGGCTTCCCTTTTTGAATTCTAGCAATCTACAAATAACTTTAAACTATTAACTGTAACCTATGCCCATGTATCTAAATGGGGATTTTCGTCATCATCTAAGTTAGACTTTTTTTTATTATTTTGATCATCAAGCATATTGAGATTTTTCTTTTTTTGTAACTCACGCCTTTTTTTATTCTCTAGTTCAACTTTTTCAGCCGCAGCGCCACTTTGCACACCCGCAATATGAAAAGCACTTTTTGTCTCAACTTCTAGCCTAGTTATTCTTCCTAAATAAGGAATCATAATATCCATACATACTTCCTTATTTTAACTGTTTGATTGTCAAAATGCTTAATTTGAATAATAAACAAACAATTATTCGCTAAAATTGCGCTTATTACCTTAATATTATCGACAGTTATAACATATGCTTTAATTAAGCTAAAAAAAACTTGCCATAATATAGCTGTTTATGTTTTTATGAATGCGAAATTTATTTAAACAGATAACAACTGCACGTTAACAAAACAACGGGCAGTTACATAGGATAAAAAATGCGCTTAAACCTGACAACAGTACATCATCACCACCATTCACCGGAATAACCTGTCAGGTCTTTCGCTGAGAGGTTATTCCTAAAAGGAACCTCTGGCGATTCAAATAACATTGATTCATTTTCGCCCTGAGGTTCCCCTCGGGGTTTTTAGTTTTTAAATTAAAGGAAAATGAATAATGAACAACAGTAATCGTCTACGTATCGCCATCCAAAAAGGTGGCCGCCTATCTAAAGATTGTCAAGATCTGCTAAAACAGTTAGGTGTTAAACTTAACCTTCGTGAACAACGCTTAATTGCACACTCAACTAATATGCCAATTGACGTACTACGTGTGCGCGATGACGATATTCCGGGTTTAGTAATGGACGGTGTATGTGACTTAGGCATAGTTGGCGAAAACGTACTAGTAGAAGTTCAAGCAGAACGTGAACGCCAAGGTGTTCCAAGTGAAGTAACTAAACTTTCAAAACTAGACTTTGGTTACTGTCGTCTTGCACTTGCATGGCCACAAGAGCTTGGCGCTCGCGATAAGAGCTGGTTTGAAGGCAAACGTATTGCAACTACCTACCCAGAAATTTTAACTCAGTGGTTAAAGCGCGAAGGCATTAACGCAAGTACAGTAATGCTTACGGGTTCTGTTGAAGTAGCACCGCGTGCAGGTTTGTCTGATGCAATTTGTGATTTAGTATCTACTGGCGCAACACTTGAAGCTAACGGCTTGATTCAAGGCGAAACAATTTTAGAATCAAACGCCTGTTTAATTCAAAATAAAGATCTTCAAGATGCTGACAAACTAGCGCTAATCAATAAGCTTATGCCGCGCCTACGTGGTGTTAGACAAGCTAAAGAAAGCAAATACATCATGCTACACGCACCAAAAAACAAACTTGATGAAATTTGTGAAATTTTACCAGGTTCTGGTCAACCTACTCTACTTGCCCTTGCTGGTAACGATGAATACGTAGCACTTCACATGGTAAGCAGCGAAACATTATTTTGGGAAACAATGGAGCAGTTAAAAGCCCTAGGCGCTAACTCTATTTTAGTTATGCCAATTGAAAAAATGATGGAGTAAGCGCCATGCTTCGTTGGAATGAGGAATCTTCACAAGTACAAGCAGCGGCGCTAATGCGCCCTGCAGTTTCTGCCAGTGCCAAGGTTGAAGCTATATGCAAAACTATTTTAGCTAACGTAAAAGAGCAAGGTGATGAAGCCTTACTTAGCATGGCTAAAGAGTTTGATAATAGATCTAACCCTCGCTTATGTGTTCCGCTTGATGAAATTAACGCATCAGAGCAAGCACTAAGTGCAGAGCTTAAATACGCAATTGACACCGCTTATGCAAACGTTAAACGTTTTCACGAAGCGCAATTGCCAAAAGATATTAAATTATCGACCCAACCAGGCGTTGTATGTGAACTGAAATATCAAGCCATCGAAGCAGTCGGTATTTATGTACCCGGTGGCAGTGCTCCACTGCCATCGTCGGTTATTATGCAGGGTGTATTAGCGCAGTTAAGCGGCGCAAAAACCGTTGTACTTGCTACACCGGTACAAGGTGATAAAGCGATTAACCCTGCTATTTTATATGCAGCTAAGTTATGTGGCATTACTACATTAATAGAAAGTGGTGGCGCAGGCGCAATTGCAGCAATGGCGTATGGCACCGAATCGGTTCCTAAAGTGAACAAAATATTTGGCCCAGGTAATAGCTTTGTAACAATGGCTAAACAGCTCGTTGCGCAAACTATTCCAGGTATGGCAATTGATATGCCAGCAGGACCATCTGAAGTACTAGTTATTGCAGATGAACGTGCAAACCCAGAATTTATAGCCGCCGATTTACTCTCACAAGCAGAGCACGGCGCAGACTCGCAAGTTATTTTATTATGTAACAGCGAAAGTATTATAGAACAAACTCAGCAGGCACTTACACGTCAGCTGGCTAATTTGAGCCGCAAAGAAACAGCCGAGCAAGCGCTCGCTAATTCTTCGCTTATTTTGGTTGATTCAATTGAGCAAGCATTTGATGTATCGGCGCAATACGGACCAGAGCACTTAATTTTACAACTAGGCGATGCAACACCATACCTAGATAAAGTTAAAAACGCAGGCTCAGTATTTGTAGGTGACTACACGCCAGAATCTGCAGGCGATTACGCATCGGGAACTAACCACGTGTTACCAACATATGGTTACAGTGCAACATACTCGAGCTTAAACTTACTTGATTTTTTTCGTACATACACAGTGCAAACAATTACCAAAAGTGGTTTAACGCAGCTTTCGAAAGCTATTTTACCACTTGCAGATGCAGAAGGCCTTGATGCCCACGCTAATGCGGTTTCAATTCGTTTAGAGGCAATTAAAAATGAGCAATGAGAGCGCACAAGCGTCTAGCTTATTACCTAAGAATATTGCAGCCCTTGCTGCATACAGCTCTGCAAAAAGTGAAAAGCTAACCGGTACTACGTGGCTAAATGCTAACGAAAGCCCTTATGCTAAAAACCTTGAACTGAGTATTGAAGATTTAAATCGCTACCCCGATCCACAACCGCAACTGGTTATTGACCGTTACGCCGCTTATACAGAGCTTGAAAGCGAAAATGTATTAATGACGCGCGGCGCAGATGAAGGCATTGAGCTTTTAGTGCGCACATACTGTGAGCCAGCTAAAGATAGTATTGCGCTATTTTTACCAACCTACGGTATGTACAAAGTTACCGCCGATACACACAACGTTGGCATTAATGCACTTACGCAAGAATTATTATTAAGTGGCAGTGTTGATGAAATAGTAACAGCAGTGGGTAACTCAAAACTGGTATTTATTTGTAATCCAAATAACCCAACGGGCAGCTTAACGCCTCTTGATAAAGTAAAAGCAATTGCAACAGCACTTACGGGTTCTGCACTGGTAATTGTTGATGAAGCCTATATAGAGTTTTGCCCAAAGCAAAGTGCCACTAAACTTATTAATGAGTTTAGTAATGTAGTTGTACTGCGTACGTTATCTAAAGCCTTTGCGTTAGCAGGCCTCAGAACCGGCTTTACCCTTGCACAAGCAGCAACTCTTGCGCCAATTCGTAAAGTCATTGCGCCGTATCCGGTATCTGGCGTAGTAGCAAGCATTGCAGCGCAAGCAATTGCACCTAATGCAATTACATCAATGCGCCGCCAAGTGACTATTTTAAATAGCTTAAAAGCTAAATTAGTGGATTGGCTAAACGCCTCCCCTGCTGCATTAAAAATTCTCACTGGTGAAGGTAACTTTGTTACTTTAAAATTAGCCGATAAAAACTACTTTAAAATTGCACTTGAGCAAGGTTTGGTTATGCGCGCTTTTACGCTATACGGTGAAGACGACTGGCTACGAATTTCAATTGGCAGTGAACAAGAACTTGAACAAGTAAAAATTTGGTTAGATGGCCTACAAACGCCAGCTACCGCAGCATCTTTAGCAGGAAACGAAGTATCATGAGTAACCCCTATTTATTTATCGACCGCGACGGCACTATCATTGAAGAGCCAATTACCGACAAACAGGTAGATAGCCTTGAAAAGCTAGCATTTTTACCTGGCGTTATCCCTGCGTTATTACAATTACAAGCTGCAGGTTACCGTTTAGTTATGGTATCTAACCAAGATGGTTTGGGCACAGATAGCTTCCCGACTGCCGATTTTGACATCGCTCAAGACAAAATGATGGACATAATGCAAAGCCAAGGCATTAGCTTTGACGAAGTATTAATTTGCCCTCACTTTAACGAGCAAAACTGCGATTGCCGTAAACCTAAAACAGGCTTACTTACCGAGCTTATGCGCTCAGGCAAAGTAGACTTAGCGCGCTCTTTTGTTATTGGCGACCGTGAAACTGATATTGGCCTTGCTCAAAACTTATGTTGTGAAGGTATTTTATACGACGGCGATTGGAGTGCGATAGTAACTAAATTGACCACTGCAAACCGCGAAGGTCGTGTTACACGCAATACCAAAGAAACCCAAATTGATGTAGCCATAAACTTAGATCAAACTAAAAATGGCAGTATAGACACCGGACTTGGCTTTTTTGATCACATGCTTGATCAAATTCGCACGCACGCAAACATTGGTTTAAACATTAAAGCCAAAGGCGATTTACACATAGACGAGCACCACCTTGTTGAAGACATTGGTATTGCACTCGGTGTTGCACTAAAACAAGCCCTAGGCACTAAATCGCAAATTGCACGCTATGGTTTTGCGCTACCTATGGATGAGTGTAAAGCTGAAGCACAAATTGATTTATCGGGTCGTGCATCATTTGTATTAAACGCCAACTTTAGCCGTGAAAAAGCTGGCGACTTAGATGTACAAATGGTTGAGCACTTTTTCAAAAGCTTAAGTGATAACGCCGCTATTAGCCTTATTTTATCGGTAAGCGACGGTAACTGTCATCACCAAGTAGAAGGTTTATTTAAAGCGTTTTCTCGCGCCCTTCGCATGGCAGTAGCACAAGACACAACCCAACAAACAGCCAGCTCTAAGGGATGTTTATGATTGCCATAATTAATACCGGTTGTGCCAATATTAATTCAGTACGCTTTGCGTTTGAACGCCTAGGGCAAACGCCAACAGTAATTACTTCACCAGAGCAATTAGCGGGTTTTGAGCGCGCAATATTGCCAGGTGTAGGCCATGCATCGGTTGCTATGAAACGCCTAGTAGATAACGGCTGGCAACAAGCTATAAATGAATACCAGCGCCCGCTTATGGGTATTTGTTTAGGTATGCAGTTACTGTGCGAAAGCACCGAAGAAGGTAACGTACAGTGCCTTGGTAAAATACCAGGGCAAGTAAAAGCGCTTGATGTAGGCAGCTTAACGTCGCCGCATATGGGTTGGAATAACTTAACAGTTAACAAAGAGCATGCGTTAACTAAAGGGCTAACGCTCGATGAACAAGTTTATTTTGTTCATAGCTTTGCGCACACCGTAAACGACGCCACACTAGTTAGCGGCCAATACGGTCAAACCTTTTCAGCCATTGTTGCTAAAGACAATTACGCGGGCATGCAATTTCACCCAGAGCGCAGCGCAAAAGTTGGCGCACGTTTATTACAAAATTTTGTTGATTGGCAGTTATAAACTGCCCATTAACTAACAAAAAAGAGATTATTTGTGATTATTCCAGCATTAGACGTATTACAAAATCAAATTGTGCGCTTGTACCAAGGTAAATACGACACAGCACAGTTTTACCCTTTCGAACTTGGCGCGCGTTTAAAAGAATACGCCGACAGCGGCGCAGGTAAACTGCACCTTGTTGATTTAGAAGGTGCACGCGATCCAAGTAAAAAACAGTGGAAGCACATTCAAGCTGCAACCAAAGCACTTAACGTACCGTACCAAGTGGGCGGCGGTATTCGCTCAGAGCAAGATGTAAGTGATTGGCTAAAAGCCGGAGCAAATCAAGTTGTTATTGGTTCAATGGCAGTAGAAAAACGCGAACAAGTAAAAGCCTGGATTGAACAATTTGGCGCAGAGCACTTTGTTATTGCGCTTGATGTAAATAAAACAGCCACTGGCTGGGCACCTGCTACGCACGGTTGGTTAAGTGAATCTGAGTTTGGTTTACTTGAGCTGGTTGATTTTTACGTAGGCTTAGGCGTTATTGATTTTTTATGCACGGACATCAGTAAAGATGGCACAATGACGGGCCCATCGTTTGAGCTTTACGAAGACCTAACTCGCCACAACAGCACAATTAAAGTGCAAGCCTCAGGGGGCGTAAGCTCACTGGATGACATTAAAAAGCTTAAAGAGCTAGGTGTGGGCGGCGTTATTTTAGGTAAGTCACTGCTTGATGGCGCATTTAGCGTTGAGGAGGCACTGGCATGTTATCAAAACGCATAATCCCGTGTTTAGACGTTAAAGACGGCCAAGTAGTTAAAGGCGTTAAGTTTAAAGGTCATGAAGTTGTTGGCGACATTTTAACAATGGCTAAAGCCTACAGTGAAGCCGGTGCAGATGAACTGGTTTTTTACGAGATCAGTGCAAGCGTTGAAAAACGCCTTCTTGATGTAAATTGGGTAGAGAACATTGCACGTAATATCGATATTCCATTTTGTGTAGCCGGCGGTATTAAATCGGTTGCTGATGCAGCGCGTGTTTTAGAGCACGGCGCAGACAAAATAAGTATTAACAGCCCTGCTATTGCACGCCCTGAACTTATTAAAGAATTACACGATGAGTTTGGTAAGCAATGTGTAGTAGTCGGCATAGACAGCTTTTTTGATGAAACTACTGGCGAGTATTTAGTTTATCAGCTTACTGGCGATCCTAATGCATCAAGCCGTACGCGTTATAAAACCGAGGAATGGGTTAAACGCGTACAAGACTTGGGTGCAGGCGAAATTGTATTAAACTGCATGAACCAAGATGGCGTTCGTAACGGTTACGACAACGAGCAACTCAGTAAAATTCGCGAGCTATGTAACATTCCTTTAATCGCCTCAGGCGGTGCGGGCTCTATGCAAGATTTTGTTGATGTATTTAAACAAAGTAAAGTAGATGGTGCATTAGCCGCCAGCGTTTTTCATAAAAATGTGATTAACATTGGCGAACTTAAACAATTTTTAACAGATAACCAAGTGGCAGCAAGATTATGCAAGTAACACAACAAAACCAAGCTCAAGTCGATTTCGCTAAAAGTGAAATGATCCCTGCTATTATTCAAGATGCCCGCTCTGGTGTTATTTTAATGCAAGGCTTTATGAACAGCGAAGCACTAAATGTAACGCTTGAGAGCAATAAAGTGACGTTTTACTCGCGTTCAAAATCACGATTATGGACTAAAGGCGAGTCATCAGAAAACTACTTAAACGTAGTATCTGTTCATACAGATTGTGACTACGATTCAATTTTAGTACTTGCCAACCCAGAAGGCCCAACGTGCCACTTAGGCACACAAAGCTGTTTTGGTGATGATGCAAAACCAAGTTTAAGCTTTTTAGCACAATTAGAAGATGTGATTGTAGCGCGTAAAAACGACGACCCTGAAAAAAGCTACACAGCCTCATTATTTGCAAAAGACTTAAGCCGTAGTTGTCAAAAAGTAGGTGAAGAAGGCGTAGAAGTTGCCCTTGCCGCTATGAAACACGATAATGATGAGCTAACAAACGAATCTGCTGATTTAATTTATCACCTTACTGTATTGCTACAACGCCAAGGCTTAGCCCTTGAAGATGTAGTTAAATGCTTGCAAGGTCGCCATAAATAGCATTAGTTGTGATTAACTAGGAGGCTCATATTTATATGGGCCTTTTTGTTTTTCGCTTTTAGTTGAGTAAATTATGTATGGTATAGTGCGAGGCTCAATTAATCGGTTACTGTGAACTATGAAAAACTATATAACTCCTTCCTTCGTCGCATTTATTTTAGTTATCGCGTTTATTTTAGCGGGCTGTACCAGCAAAACTAATCAGACTACAAATACAGCAACCACTACTACAACGAATCAATCTGTAAAATCCACAGTAATACCCGATGAATGTAGCACCATAAATAACCTTATAAGCAGTTATGAGTCTGGTTTTAATTCAATCAAAACAGATAAAGTAACTAACCAGTTTACTAATCAATGGCGTACTAATACTCATATTATTGGAGCAACCTGTACGGTTACTTTAAATAAGTCAGAGCAAGCAAGCTACCAATGCCAAACGCCTGTTAAAACACAAACGCAAACCGTAAAGTCTCATCAAAAACTGGCTAAGCAATTACGCCAATGTTTAACCAAAACAGGTTGGTTTGAAAGCCAAAAAGAAACAGCAAGTTCAATTTACAGCACCTTTGTACTTGATACTAAAACCCCAGTGATTACACTTGCTACCAATCAAGAAGGTAATGGGTTCACTACTCGCTTTGAAATTGCACCACCGTTAGGACTTTAATTATGCGCCAATTAAATCAAAACAAAAAACCATCTAAATTTAAAACTGATTGCCTAGGAATATGTGAGCGCCGCAGCGGTTATTGCACTGGTTGCGGGCGTACCAACGAAGAAATCTTTGATTGGATAATATTATCTGAAGATGAAAAAAAAGCGATTTTAGAAACACCACGAGCAGATTTAAAGTAGTTACTCATTGTTAAATAGAGGCTCAAAAACTGAGCCTCTTTACACTGTATATTTATAGTAATCTTAGTAATTGCGAACCGGGTACGCCGCTTTGTGGTAATAACGCGGGGGTAACTGCAAATACTTCTGGGATTTTACTTTTGATTTCATCCATCTTTTTGCGGTTATTTTGTTTATCGTAAACATAATATTTAAGGATATTTCCGTATACATCGTCTTTTGCATCAACCTGCTCTAGGGTTTTTAATGCCTTATCGTAATCAGCAAGGTAAATGTACGCTAGTGCTAAGTTATCAGCAGAGCCTACATGTAGTTTCCCTTCAAGCTGTTTTGATAGATTTTCAAGCTCTACAACAGCAAGCTCATAACGCCCTAGCTGTATATACGCGGTTGCTAGTGAATTTTTTTAAAAGTAAGGCGGGTTACTACCCTGTTCATACCATTTTTCGTAAGCACTCAGTATATCTTCATATTGCTCAAGTTTAGAGTAAACGTGATTTAGCAGACTAAAGCTTTGTAGTTTGATTTCAGCTTCTTCAAAACCAGTAAGTTTGTCTCTATTCAAGTGCCAATCTTGAATACCTTGAGCAGCTTGGTTTAACAGTTCAGGGGTATCACTTTTTGCCCCAGCTGCACTTTTAAGAAGTTGTGCAAGTTGTTCATTATAAGCTTCACTTTTTACAGGGGCTTGCGCAGCATTACTACTTTGTTGTTTGCTACCCGTATTACCATCTACAATTTGCGCTGCAGCTAAAGCACTAAAAGACATTGCCGCCGCAACCATAACCAAATATTTACTTTTCATTGTTTTATCCTTGTTTAACATTTTGATCCTCTGAATATTAAAGCTCTTAGAGTGAGCAATATTCAAAAGTGGGGGGGTAAAAAAGTTGTTTTTGCTCGTAGCGTTTTGCTTTTTTAGTAATAAACTCGCTAAATCTAATTGGTATTTATCTTTTAGCTTTTGCATACACAACTCATCACACCTAAGTTCAAGTTGTTCTCGCGCTAAACCAGTTAACTTTAAGCAGATAGGGTTCCACCAAAAAACGCTTTCTATAAAACAAATAAGCCACGTCCAATAAATATCACCTTGTTGTAAATGGGTTACCTCGTGTTGAATGACTGAATTTAACTCTTCACGATTTATCATCGACGTCTCTAACCAAATAACAGGCTTTATTAATCCTGTAGCAAAAGCAGGCTCTGTATGGGTTGTTAGTCTAATTGGATACTGATTTTTGATGTGCTTAAGTTCAGTACTTGGCTTTGAGTTAATGTATAAAGTTTTTATAAGCTTTACGTATAGGCCCATGCGTAATAAAAACAATCCACAACCACTAACAAGCAGAATAATAAAAATATTACTCATTGATGGAACAAAGTCCCACATACTCTGCTTACTTAGTAGCGTGTTCGGAGTCGTTGTGTGTAAGGTATCTGGAATTAACACTTTTATATCGGGAACAATTTTCGCCACATTTAATGTGTAACGTTCTGATCCTTCAAAAAATGATAACTGAGATAAGTATTGCCAAGGGACAAACCAACATGCCAAGGCAATCATCAAAAGGTAAAAGTTTAATCGTGCAGGGGCATTTTTTAACCCCTTTACTGTAAGCAAAATACATAAGCTAATAAGTGTGCTGGTAAATAAATAATCCGTCATTACCCTCTCCTTTAATCTAACTTCTTATTTTTTAAAAGCGTTTGTAAATATTCAATATCTTCATCGTTTAGCTTTTCTTCTTTAATAAAGTGAGCAATTAAACTACGAGAATTACCTTTAAAAAATCGTTGCATAAAGCTAGGCATAGCTTGTTCCGATAACGCGTCTTGAGTCACAATTGTTCTAAAAACAATAGCTCGCCCTTCATGCCCACAACGTTCAATCGCTCTTTTTTGTTCCAGCCTATCAACAATAGTTTTAACCGTTGTATAGGCTACTTTTTTATCTTTTTGCTTATCAGCTAAAAGCACTTTATGTAGTTGACTGGCGGTACAAGGTTCTTCCTGCCAAAGCAGCTGCATAATATCCATTTCAAAATCACTAAGTTTCATTGTTGCTCCTATTACTACACTTGTAGTGGTACTGTTACAAATGTAGTAGTAAGTAATCTTAGTGTCAATACAAAATTGACATGTGAATAAAAAACAAACGGTAGAAATATAAAAGCCATGGGAAGGTTTTATAAAAAAGGCATATAAAATAAAGAGGTATACTTATTAATAGATTTTAGAAAAACATAAAAAACGATAGTTTATTTTCAACTAACGCTTTTTATGCTTTAAAGTTTTTATGGAAGGTAGTGAGGTAACTATGCTTTATCGAGCGCTTGGCTTACATCGGCAATTATGTCTGCAATGTTTTCAATACCGACTGACAAACGAATTAAATCGCGGCTTACGCCTGCATTTGCTAATTCTTCATCGTTTAATTGGCGGTGTGTGGTTGACGCAGGATGACACGCAAGTGACTTAGCATCGCCAATATTAACTAAGCGTAAAATCATGTTTAGTGCATCAATAAAACGAGTACCTGCTTCTAGGCCACCAGCAATACCAAAGCTTAAAATACCCGATGCTTTACCACTGGTAATTTTTTGACTCATTTCGTTATACGGGCTTGATTCAAGCCCTGCGTAATTAACCCAAAGCACTTTTGGATGATTTTCTAAATACTCAGCCAAGTGCTGTGCATTTTCGCAGTGGCGATCCATTCTTAAGCCTAAGGTTTCAAGGCCGATTAAAATATCAGATGCGTTTTTAGGGGCAAGCGCTGCGCCGGTATTCCTAAGTGGCACTACTCTGCAGCGACCAATAAATGCAGCTTCAGCAAAAGCTTCGGTATAAACCACATTGTGATACGACGGATCGGGCTCGTTCATCATTGCAAAACGCGTAGCATTCGCTTTCCAATCAAATTTACCTGAGTCGACAATCATGCCGCCAATAGCAGTACCGTGCCCGTTTATATACTTTGTAAGTGAGTGAACCACTATATCGGCGCCCAGCTCAAATGGGCGGCATAAATACGGCGTAGCCACGGTATTATCAACAATAAGCGGCACACCTTTGCTATGTGCAATACGTGCTAAACGTTCAATATCAACAATATTACCTGCAGGATTACCAATAGATTCACAAAAAACAGCACGGGTGTTGTCGTCAATTGCATTCTCGAACGCGGTAAAGTCATCGGCTTTAATCATGCGCGCTTCAATACCTTGCCTAGGTAGTGTATGTGCAAATAAGTTATACGTGCCACCATACACTTGGCTGGTGCTCACAATATTAGTACCTACTTCACACAAACATTGAATAGCATACGTAATAGCAGCCATCCCAGAGGCAACAGCCAGCCCACCAATACCTCCTTCCATTGCAGCAATACGTTGTTCAAGTACAGCATTGGTTGGGTTCATTATGCGGGTGTAAATATTCCCAGGTACTTTTAAATCGAATAAATCAGCGCCATGCTGCGTGTTATCAAATGTGTACGATGATGTATTGTAAATAGGCACGGCTGCAGATTTAGTTGTAGCTTCAGATTCGTAACCGTGATGCAGTGCTAATGACTCTAATTTCATAATTATTTCCTTCAATTAATTTACCACTAAGCTAGCACTTCTTGGCTATAAAATGCACATGAAATATATTAAAGGGTGTTGAGGAAAAGAATTAGAATGACACCCATCTAAATAATTTTGGTTTTTCACCTTACTGCGCGCGAGGTACACTCCCGCCTACACAAGAAAAACAATTAACGGTTAACTCCCAATAAAAAAGGCGCTTCCTTTACGGTAAGCGCCCTTCTCTATCTCACTAATTACTTATTTTACGATTGTCATTTCGTCTAATAAGTTTTGTGCATTATCTACTTTATCCATTACCCACAGCATGTAGCGTGAATCTACGTGGATTGAGCGATTAAGCTCTGGGTTGTAATCCCAATCACCAATAATACTTTCGTAAACACCGTCGAACAGTAAGCCTACAAGCTCTGCTTTGCCGTTAAGTGTTGGCGAACCTGAGTTACCACCGGTAGTGTCTACATTTGATAAAAAGTTAACAGGCACTGTATTCATACCACCCGTGTAATCACCGTAAAGCTTGGCTTTAATTTGCTCTTGTAACTTTTTAGGTGCATTAAATGGATCAACATCGGTGTTTTTAGCTAGTAACCCTTCAAGCGATGTAAAAGGTGTTGCTACCAAGCCATCTTGAGGTGAGTAGCCGCCTACTGTGCCATAGGTTACACGGAGTGTGCTGTTGGCATCGGCGTATACCGGTTTGTTCTTAGCTTTGTTAAACGCAATGATTGCGCTCATTAGCTCTGGGCGAGCTGCTTGTAATTTACCTGCAAGTGCTTTTGATTTATCTTCCTGTGCTTTCATTACTTTAAAGATTGCTTTAGCGTACTGCACAAATGGGTCTTGGCTTTGATTTAGCTGGCTAAACGATTGCTCAAATAATGAAGTGCGAACAGTGGCATTATCAAGTCTTGACTGTTCATACATGCTATCAAGTAACGCGCTTTGGGTTGCTTTATCAAAACCGTTTTGTACTTTAAATACGTTATCAACGTCGCTAAAACGCTCTTCTTTTGGAAGTGCTGCATATAGCTCTAAAAAGTGCAGTAAAATAGCTTTGTCTACTTTGCTATCATAACGGCGCGTCATGCGCTCAAGCCCTGCTTTAATGCGAGGTAAGTCACGTTCTTGATAACCAGATTCACGTTCGCTATTTGGCTTTTGTTTTTCGTAAGCTAAGCGGTATAAACGTCGTGCTGTACTGATCATTTGTGAGCGATGTACATAACCTAACATGCGGTCGCGTTCACTGTGCTCTTGTGATTGCGCAATTAGCTCAGATAGCTCACCTAATACGCTTCCGTATTGTTCTTTACGCTCAGCATCACTATTGATCCATTGTGTTAAGTCTTGCTCAAACTGTTTTTTGCGCTCAAGCATAGTGCCTTTTTTGAAGCTTTCGATCATCGAACCATAGTTTTTAATATAGTTGTTATAACCTGCAATGGTGCTTTCGTAAGCAATACGCGCTTTACTGCCGTCTTCTGAGTTTTCTTCAATAAGCGACACGTATTTTGAGTTATGCTCACGTGCTTTAGGGTAGCTGTCGTTAAATACGTTATCTACCTCTGTTGCTATACGGTAGCGGTTAGTTCGCCCTGGATAACCTGTAACCATTACAAAGTCGCCTTCTTGCACACCTTTGGCACTTACTTTTAGGTAAGAGTCTGGTACGTAAGGTACGTTGTCTTTGCTGTACTCTGCAGGTTTTCCATCTTTACCTACATAGGCACGGTAAAAACCAAAGTCGCCTGTATGGCGCGGCCACATCCAGTTATCTATATCGCCACCATATTTACCTACGCCCATAGCCGGTGCATAAGATAAGCGTACGTCTTTAATTTCAAGTGATTTAATTAAGTAAAACTCTAAACCACCGTGAAACGAATATACATTACAACGATAGCTTTCATCAGCTTCACATTGCGCTACTAGTGCTTTTTCGTTTTTTTCGAGTGCGTCGTAGCGTGCTTTTGCTGTTAACTCGTTAGTACCTTTAATTACTTCATCTGTTACGTTGGTAACCGTTTTAGTTACATATACGCGTGAGCCAGGCGCTGCAGGTAAATCCTCAGCAGGACTTTTAGCTAAAAAGCCATTTTCTAAAATGTTGTTCTCAGGCGTTGAGTTATATTGTACCGAGCCATAAACACAGTGATGATTTGTAACCACTAAGCCTTTAGGCGATACAAACGATGCTGTACAGCCACCTAGGCTAATTACCGCATTCATAGGAAATTCGGTTAATTTAGAAATAGATTCAACATCAATTTCAAGCCCTTTAGCTTTTAAAATTGATTCTAACTCTGGAAGTTGATGTGGTTGCCACATGCCTTCATCGGCAATGGCGCTACTTGAAAGTGATAGTGCGAATGTGGCTGCTAATGTAGCTACAAGAGGTTTTAAACGCATTATAGAATCCTTTTTATTTGTTTCTATAACAGGTTACTCGCGATGCGATAATAAGGTCAATAGCCATGTAATGATTTGTTACAATCGAGTGTTTAATCTTACTCTTTATTTAAAATTAATTGAAAAATCAAGAAATTGTTTTGCTGGTATTGGTTTGCTAAAATAAAAGCCTTGCATATAATCACAGCCCAATTCGTTTAATAAAGTGTGTTGCTCTTTTGTTTCTACGCCTTCGGCTACCACTGTCAGTCCTAAGCTGTGCGACATGGCAATGATTG
The DNA here is from genome assembly GCF_011378855.1 of Pseudoalteromonas sp. Z1A8. Classification (GTDB taxonomy): domain Bacteria; phylum Pseudomonadota; class Gammaproteobacteria; order Enterobacterales; family Alteromonadaceae; genus Pseudoalteromonas. Next base: position 30,871 of record NZ_WTLB01000022.1, read on the forward strand.
CTCTCACTAAATTGCAATCTTCATTATTTAACACAATGCCATCTATAAAACTTCTGTCTATTTTGAGTACATTAAAAGGGTACTCTCTTAAATAACTTAATGACGAATAACCTGTACCAAAATCATCCATTGATAAGTTAATGCCTAATGCCGTAATTTCAGTCAATATATCAACAACATTAGTATGGCAACTCATCAATACTCCCTCAGTAATTTCAAGCTCTAAACTTTCGGGGTTTACTTGTGCATCAATAAGTGAATTTTGAATAAAGCGAAGTAACCCTGCGTCTCTAAATTGACGAGGAGATAAGTTAACTGCCATTGTATATTTTTGTTCGCGTTTACAAGTGCTTTGCCACTCATTTAAAAAATGTAATGCTTGGCTAATTACAAATTTACCAATAGGTACAATTAATCCTGTATTTTCCGCTATAGGTATAAACTCATCGGGTGTTACATTCCCTAACTCAGGGTTATGCCAGCGTAATAACGCTTCAGCGCCAATAATATGTTTATTTTTAACGTCTAATTGAGGTTGGTAATATAGTTCGAATTCATTACGCTCAAGGGCACCACTCATTTGCTCTTCAATTGATAAACGCCGCTGGATTACTACATTCATTTGCTTTGCAAAAAAAGAATAGGTGTTTCGGCCTAATGCTTTAGCTTGATACATTGCGGTATCTGCGTTACGTAGTAAATCCGAAGCTGAACTGCCATTTTCAGGGTACATAGCAATGCCAGCACTTAGCGTAACCATTAATTCACGCCCTTCTATTCTAAATGGCTCTCTAAAACTTTTAAGTAACTTGTCTATTATACGCAGTGCGCTTTTTGCACAAGATAAGTCGTGTAATAATACAATAAACTCATCACCACCTAGTCGCCCTACTGTACCATTATCACTAATAATTTCCTGAAGTCTTGCAGCAGCTTCAATTAATAATTTATCGCCAACTTCATGCCCAAGTGAGTCGTTAATTTTTTTAAAATCATCTAAATCCAGAAAACAAACAGCGGCATTACCTTTATTTTCATCTGCATCTTTTAAAATTTTTGATAACTTATCTAGCGCTAAAAACCGATTAGGAAGTAATGTTAAGCTATCAAAATAGGCTTGATGGCGTATTAACTCATCTGATTTATGTTGTTCGGTAATATCACGAACAATAACCATGACTTGCTCATATTGAGGTACATGATTTACACGGGCTTCAAAATATACAGTGCCTTTGGGCAGCCTCAGTTCGTACTCAAAGCTAACCATTTCTTTTTGCTTTAATGCTTGGGCAATATTAACCTGAAATTTAATTGCAATTTCATCAGGCAATACAGCAAACATGCTTTTACCAATAAATTCGTCAGGATTAACATAGAGGTTATTTTCATTACTGGCGTGGTAGTCAATAATAGTGCCATCTTCTTGCATTAAGAAAAATAAATCAGGGATTGCTTCGAAAATGGTTTCGAGCATTTTTTCTTTGAAAATAGCCTGTCCTTGAGCTTTTTTTACATCGGTTAAATCAATATCTATGCAATACATTTGTTTAATATTATATTGATTAATAAACATTACATGGCTTGAAAACACACACACCAGCGTGCCATTTTTGCGCTGTAAGGTAATCTCCGCTGCAGGAATTTCTGTACCGTTGTTAAGCCAATTAGTATGAGCCGATACAACCGCATCTTGCATTGGGGTAGGAATAATTAAATCTTCAAGCTTTTGCCCAGCAGCTTCTTGTGCACTATAGCCATAAAGATACTCACTACCTTTATTCCAATAAATTACACGTCGTTGCTCATCATACCCCTGCACAGAAATAGCGCTAACCGCGTCAAATAGCTGATGAAGCGGATCGTTTATAACAAACTTATGGGTTAGCACATTTACAGCTTTATCTATTTTCATTGTCAGTCGATGATCCAAAAGAGCTTTGCTTTTGATAATAGTACTTAATGATTGTTTTTACCTATGTCAGTTGTGTTTTAAATTTCAATTGATTTGTTTTTAGCAATAAAAAAGGAGCCTAAGCTCCTTTTTAAAACTAACTTAGATAAATAACGTATTATTTTTCGGTTACATCATTTGGATGTTCAACACCAATCCACGCTTTAAATAATGCCTTTTGCGCAAGCGTTGCGTCTTTATCTGCAACTACTTTTTTAGGCTTATCAAAATCTTCTGATAGCACTAATGTTAAGCTTTCAAGTGCATCACGACGAAGATAGTCAATGGCTACCTTGTCGCCAGCTTTAAACGTTTCTAGGCTGGTTTTTAAATCTTTACCTACGTGATGTTTGTTTATAGCGACAATTTTATCATCGGTAGTTAAACCTGCTTTCCATGCGCTTCCACCGCGGCGAACATAGCTTAGGGTAAGTAGTTCACCTGTGTTTTTAGCAGTAGCATCAATGCTTGCGAGGGCTTTTGCTTTTTCAGGACGTTCAAATTTCAAGCCTACTTTAGTAAGTAGTTCATCAAAGTTGATACTTGCTGGCGATTCTACATTTTCCTGCCACCAGCTTGAGTAATCACGCCCTGTTAAGTCTTTTAAAATATTAAGCACGTCTACGTCTGTAAAACCGGCTGGCATTTTATGATTGTTATAAAGTGCTTTGTGCACGTCGCGATAGCTTATTTTACCCTGGCTTTTTTCAAGTAGGTCGATATCTAAAGCTAAAGAGAGTAACGAGCCCTCAGAATAAATGTTGGTGCTGTAGTTACGTGCATGATCGCCACCTTGATTAATCCATTTATCAAAGCTTGTTTCGCTTGCGCTTTGCACTTCACGGCCCGGTGTTTGTAAATGGCGATTAATGGTTTTGCTCATCACTTTAAAAAATTCATCTGTGGTTTCAATACCAGAGCGAACCATTAAATGGTCTTCAAAATAACTTGTTGAACCTTCAGCGATCCACAATAGTTTTGAGTAGTTCATGTTCGTGTAATCGTAAGGCACCAAACCTTGAGGGCGGTATGCTTTAACATTCCACGTATGAACAAACTCATGCGCAGCGGTGCTAATAAAGGCTAGGTAATCTTCGCGGCTACCAAATCGATCGCGTGGACGTTGAATAATTGTTGAATTTAAATGCTCTGTAGCACCACCTGCGCCCGACGTAGCATGAACCATAAATACATAACGTTCATACGGATAGCCATCCCAAATTACATTTCCAGTAGCAACTAATTTTTTAAGATCGGTAAGCATTTGCTCTACGTCGTAGTTACCTTCGCCCCATATAACTAAATCATATTCACGGCCGTCTACTTCAAAAGTATGTAACTGATTAATACCTGTTTCGATTGGCGAATCAACAAGTACGTCGTAATCAGCTGCTTTAAAAGTATTTTTACCTTTTAAATTATCCATACCCGATACTGAGCGCCATTTTTTAGGCACGTCTAAATTAACGGTTACAGGCTCTTGGCGAAACGCCTCACTGAACATAAAAAAACCTGACGCATCTATAAATGCATGGCTGTCGTCGATATGGCGAGCACGCTTGCCAAGTTCGTTTGCATACACTTGGTAGTCAACATTAACTTCTGTTGGCTCATTAAGGTGAATACGCCATGTACTGTGGTCAATTTTTTCCCATTTTAACTCTTTGCCATCTTCATCTTTAGCTTTGAAATAACGAATACCATTGGCGAGGTTTAGCATTTCGTAACGACCCGTACGCCATGCTGGAAGTTTTATATCAAGATGTGCTTGCGCAGTTTTTGGAAACTCGACACTTACATCACCTAAATGGTGCTGTGGTTGCGAAATTTCTAAAGAATAATTCACATCGGCAAATACAGGTGCTGAACATGCAGCTAGGATAGAAAGGGCTAATAACTTTTTCATAGAAACTCTTAGTGGAAACTTAATTGCTTGCAAGACTAACAAGCTGCTATTTAAAAGTGAATTAAATACGACAAATTGCCCTGTATACGAGTTTATACGTAGTAGCTCATTAAAATTTCTAAGTTTTTTACTAGATAACTACACATAATAAGAATTTGTTGTAAACTAAAGATAATGAAATTAAATTGATGGCGGTACGCTTAGGTGTCACAAAGATCTAACGCAGCAGATAAAAAGCTAAAACAAGCAATTGATGCTCGTATGGCTGTTGAAAGTGCACGCAAACATCAAGTGGATATTTTGTGTGACTTTACGGCTAAATTATCGTTGAGCTGTAAAGGGCTAGATATTGAGTTAGATAACCGCCTTGCCAAATTTAGAAGTGCCCTAAATATGAGTTTTGAGAATATTTCTCCACTTATTAGTGAAACTTTAACATTACTTAAAAACCAAGAATCAGTTCAACAAACCCAACAACGTGATTTATTCAACAATGTGCAAAATGCAGGTAAACAGCTACAAAAAACCAAGGGTTTACCTGATGAGACACGTAGATCTCTAAGAAACCTACTTGATAATGAAATTAATAATGTCCATTCAGTGCATGGTTATATCCCACTTCTTGATCAACTTATATCGTTTTACCACCAAGCTTTAATAACAAAACAAGACCCAGTAATTGATAAAAAGCTACCTACTGTACAGAGCCATGCAAATAAACTGCTTGAACTTGCTAATGAACTTGTTCTGGAAGATGAAGCTACTCAACAAATTAATCATATAAAAAATAGCATTACCGCAAGTAAAACTATAACTGCATTGCTTGATGCAGCGATTAGCATTATCGATGTAGTGGTAAAAAATATAAGTAAAGAACGTAAATCGGCACAAAGCTTTTTAGTTTCATTAAATCAAACCCTTGAAGATTTACACAATTCTATTATCTCAACTAGCAAGCACTCTGAGTCAATGGAAGTTGAGTTTGACTCATTAAATAAAAGTATAGAACTAAAAATAAAAAACCTTAATGAGCAAACCCAAAAAGCCACGTCAATTTCATCTTTAAAAGAGCTTGTAGATAACGAATTAAAATCACTAAGCGAAGATTTTATAGCGAAAGAAAAACTTGAGCGAAAAGACAGAGAAATGCTTAGCTCTAGCTTTAATGAAATAAATAAACGTATTGGTACTTTGGAAGGTAAGTTAACTACGTATAAAAAACGATTAAACGAGCAGCGCTTTAAAAGCTTACTTGATGGGCTTACAAAACTGCCTAACAGAGCCGCATTTGATGAACGCTACGATCACGAAATGCACTTGTTTAATGTACAACCATCAGATGTTACGCTTGCAGTTATTGATGTTGACCACTTTAAATCTGTAAATGATAGATTTGGCCACACAGCCGGCGACATAACACTTCAGGTTATATCAAAAGCACTGCAAAAATCAGTCAGAAAATCTGATTTTATAGCGCGTTATGGCGGTGAAGAATTTGTACTATTAATGCCAGGTGTATCGCTAGAAAACGCAACATTACCCCTGGATAAAGTAAGAAAGGTGATTAAAAATATCCCTTTTAAATTTAAAGACAAACAAATCGAGATCACTATTTCAATAGGTGCAACTCAATTTAAAAAAGGTGATACGCTATTAAAAGCCTTTGATAGAGCTGATGATGCCCTTTACGATGCCAAAAATTCAGGGCGAGATAGACTTTGTACCAGTAAGTAATGTCATAGCTATTATAACTTTATGACAAGCAGTTTTACGATTTAGCAGTAAGGAGAACGTCTATGTTAATACAGTTAAACCCAACTGGGGTTTTAGATTTACTGTCGCAATTAGAAGTTGATTTATTAGAGCAATCTTCTGCTAGTGAGCGTTATAGGTTATTTAGAAACTGCGTACTTGCAGTGCTTAATGTAGGTAGCCATACCGACGAAAGTAACGATATATACGACAAATACCAAGATTTTGATATTCGTTTAGTAAGCCGCGAACGAGGTATTAAAATTGAACTTGAAAACCCACCCGAAACAGCATTTGTTGATGGCGAAATAATTATCGGCATTCACGAACATATATTCTCTGTTATTCGTGATATTTTGTTTATTTGTCAAAAATACGAAAAAGATTTAAAAGAGCAAAAAGCGATTACACATATGGTATTCGATATGCTCAGAAATGCGGGTGCACTGCGCGTTAAAAGCGAACCCAATATGGTTGTTTGCTGGGGCGGACACTCAATAAACGAAGTTGAATATAAATACACGAAACAAGTAGGTTATGAGCTTGGTTTACGTGGATTAAATATTTGTACCGGTTGTGGCCCTGGTGCTATGAAAGGCCCAATGAAAGGTGCCACTATTGGCCACGCAAAACAGCGTAATACCGATAACCGCTACTTAGGTTTAACAGAGCCAAGCATTATTGCTGCTGAGCCACCAAACCCTATCGTAAACGAGTTAGTTATTTTACCGGATATTGAAAAACGCCTTGAAGCTTTTGTTAGAACAGCTCACGCGATTATCATTTTCCCTGGTGGCGCAGGTACTGCCGAAGAACTGTTATATTTATTAGGCATATTACTCCACCCAGATAATACCAAGCAATGTTTACCTGTTATTTTAACTGGCCCTAGTGAAAGTGAAGCGTATTTTAAAGAGCTGTGTGATTTTGTTGAAATAACACTCGGCAAAGAAGCACTAGACAAGTTTGAAGTTATTATTGATAACCCTCAATTAGTGGGTCAAAAGCTAAAATCAGCGATGGCTAATGTTCGTGATTACCGTAAAAGTGAAGGCGATGCTTATTACTTTAACTGGACATTAAAAATAGATAACGACTTTCAACAACCTTTTTCACCAACACATGAAAATATGGCAAGTCTTGATTTACATCTTGATCAACCAAAACAGCTACTAGCAGCTAATTTACGCAGGGCTTTTTCAGGTATTGTTGCTGGAAATGTAAAAGACGAAGGCATTAAAGCCATTAAGCAAAACGGTCCATATATTTTAAGCGGCGAACCTGCCCTTATGGAAAATATGGATACGTTATTACAAGCATTTGTTGATCAAGGCCGTATGAAACTCCCTGGCAGCAAATACGTTCCGTGTTACAAAATAAAAGCATGAGTTTTATAGTTTGAAACCCCATTTACTTCTTATCGATGCGCTTAATTTAATTAGGCGCATTTACGCCGTCGACGCTAATCAAAAACATCACAGCGACGAGCAAATGATACAAACGTGTTGTTCTCGTGTAGCGCATGCATGTAAAAAGCTTTTAGATACCAGTAATGCAACCCATGCCATTGCTGTGTTTGATGGCGACAAAAGCTGGCGTTATCATTTTTATAAAGACTACAAACACTCGCGCGCGCCAATGCCTCAAGTATTAAAAGACGCCCTATTGCATTTTAAAACTGCAATTGAAGAAACCGGCATTGTTGTATTTGAGCCTATTAACGATGAAGCCGATGATATTATTGCAACGCTTGCGTTTAAGGCATCAAATAATCAAATAGCTAATACTGTTGTTTCTACCGATAAAGGCTTTTTACCGTATATAGGCCCTTATATTACAGTGTATGATTACTTTAAAAAACTCTATTTAGATGAGACAAGTATAAAAGAGCGCTTTGGTGTTGAACAAAATAAGCTTGTTGATTTTTGGGCTTTAGCGGGTGATAAGACAAATGATATTCCTGGCGTAAAAGGGATCGGTACTAAGTCAGCGCAGCAAATCGTTAATAACTACAATTCTATTGAACAAGCGGCAGAAGATGAATCTCTAAGCCCGGGTATTAAAACAAAGCTAGCCGCTAATATGGATATGTACGTAATTTCAAAGCACCTAGTTAGTTTACGCACCGACATAAATTTAGGCTTTAGTTTAAAGCAGTTAAGGCTTAATTAATCGCAAGTTAATAGCCTCTAAACATTACAAAACGTATACTATTTATTAGTTACCGGAGTTAGAGTAAACCATATTGAAAAAATTTATCCGATATTTAATTTTAGGTTTAGGGCTATATGCGCTGATAGCTGCATTGGTGATCACTTTTTATAAAGACGATCCTCAGGCCATGATTTGGCAAGACCGCGAAGCTTTCAATAAGCGTTATATCGAAAAACTATCCCTTGAGAAGCCAACAACACTAAATACTGTGCTTGATTATTTAGGCAGCCCCGATCTTACTTATGCTAAACGAGATGGCGAACAAGTGTTTCAGATAGTGTTTTACCGTACACAGCATATAACATCTGACGGTATAACCACCATGGATGAATGTACTGGGCTATTATTTAAAAATGGGCAGCTATTTTTATGGGGCCCGAGTGCATACAATAAATACCAAGAACAAAATTAGGTGAAGGTTTAATGGATGAAGCTGTTTCAACTACTTTAGAGCAGCTGCTTAATAATACGCAGCTGTTTTTAAGCTATTATAATAATAAACAAAAATGGACAGCTTTATACCCAATCGCAAGTAAGTTAGCTGAGCAATATAGAGTACTCTATAGCGAGCAGCCCTTCGCATTACAAGCCCGATTGACGCTTTACAACCCTAGTTATTCTTATGCCACAAATTTAGTTGTTAGTCAGAGTGTTATAACCGCTGCACTGTGTAAGTCTCAACACTATAATAATGATCTAAGTGAGCTATACATAGCGGCTTCACTCATTGAGCATTTGTGTGTTGGAGCGCAATTAAACAAACTTTGCGAGCAATCACCTTTTCAAGATTCTGATAAAAAAATATGGAAGATGCGCCATCAATTAGCTGCAAAAGTAATGTTATCTAGTGGTGATTCTGCCAAACCCGTTACACAATTGTTAGCTAAATTAAGTAAATATAAACAAGCATTGGTAAGTGCGCCTAAAATTATGCTTTACGATGGAGGTATTACCCTGATTGCTTTAGCAAATATTATTAGCATGAACATTACTAGTAATACGGCTAACAAACACATGAGTTTATTTAAAGCACTTACTGACTTGTACATTCGTACACCAAATTTGTTTGCACTACAGCTAATTAAATCGCTTATAGCGCATTTAGGGCCCTTATTACCGGGAAGCCGCGTTTTATATGCCGAGCAAACCATGATTTATTTAGCAACTGATACGCAGCAAAGGCATGTTTTAATTAGTACCGCTAATGCAAATAAATTAGCTTGGTATAGAGTAAAAGCAGCACTTAACGATAATCCAAAACAATGGCACTGCACTGACAAAACAATCAGCTTTAAAGTGTTTAACAGTGAACATGTTAAGTCAAAAAGTGAGGTTGAGGTTGATAAGGCACAGTCTTTACTTCAACTAATAAGTAATATTAAACTACAGCACGAATACAGCTACAAAGGATTAAGCCAGTTAATGGCGGCTCATCCCCAAGTAATTGCTAATTTATGTGAAGCAGTAAAGCCTTACAATAAAGAACATCAGGCCGCTAAAGACTTAAAACATAGTTTATCGATGGTCGGTTATTATAATGCACCTGCAATAATTCAACGGGTTGTTTTTGAGCAATTAGTTAATGTAACCCCACATCCTTTACAGACTTACGTGACTAACCGGTTAAATGGTTTAGTTAAAATAATGGCTTTATTGGTAAGTAAAAATAAACACGAGCAGTTTGAGCATATCACTTTACCTTTATACGCTTACGTCCATTTTTTATTAACACACTGTAGTACACAGCTTTCTCGTAAAACACTCATTGACGACACTCCAAATAAAAAACTGAGTGCGCCGGTTTGTTCATTTTTTGGGGTAAATGTAATTAATAGTGAGCAACTAACACAACAGCTTACTCATTTATTAAGTGACAATCCGTGGACAGCTACGCTGTTAGAAGCAGAGCAAACACCTAAAAAACATTTAACTGATTCTCATAAACTCTGGATCACACTTAAAATTGTTGCTCAAAATGTGTTTAAACCAGAACTTGCGCTCACTGCGTGGCAGCAACAAACGTTACTTGAGCAACTAAAAATACTCAATTGGCACAACCCAACAGATTTTTTTCTACAATTAGAATCTCTTGAGTTATTTGATAGCATTTAATTTATGCAAAGCTGATTAAGCAAAATTCTGGTTATTTAACATATCTATACCCATTATAAGTTTCATGTATACCCAGTATTTTTTGTATAAACTAGCAAAATGGGTGATAAATTGGTATAAATGCGCCCTTAAATTTTCAAGCACGTTCACATAAATGATCTAACAAGCGATTACTCTCTCAGGGTAATAATTTATGTGCAAATCAAACTCTTTAAAGGAAAAGTCAATGGCCAAACAAACCATCACAGTGATCAAAGGCGACGGCATCGGTCCGAGCATTATCGACTCAGCACTTGAAATATTAAAAGCCGCAGGTTGCGACTTTGATTATGAATTTGTTGATGCTGGCCTAGCTGCACTTGAAAAAACAGGTGAGTTATTACCGCAAGAAACAGTTGATACAATAGCTAAAAACAAAATCACTCTTAAAGGCCCATTAACTACGCCTGTAGGTGAAGGTTTTACATCTATTAACGTAACACTTCGTAAGCAATTTGGTTTATACGCTAACGTACGTCCAGTTAAATCATTTGTTGGTACTAAAGCACGTTACGACGATATCGATATCATTACTATTCGTGAAAACACACAGGGTATGTACTCAGGTGCAGGCCAAGTAGTAAGTGAAGACGGTAATGAAGCAGAAGCAAAATCGATAATTACGCGTGAAGGCGCAGAAAAAATCGTAACTTTTGCATACGAGCTAGCGGTACGTGAAGGTCGTAAAAAAGTAACTGCGGTTCATAAAGCTAACATTTTAAAATCAACTTCTGGTTTGTTTTTAAAAGTTGCACGTGAAGTAGCTGAGCGTTACCCACAAATTGAATCAAACGAAATGATTGTTGATGCAACGTGTATGAAGCTGGTAATGACACCTGAAGAGTTTGACGTAATTGTAACGACTAACTTATTTGGTGATATTTTATCTGACCTTTGTGCTGGTTTAGTTGGCGGTTTAGGTATGGCTCCAGGTGCTAACATTGGTGAAGACGCTGCAATTTTTGAAGCGGTACACGGTAGTGCTCCAGATATTGC
>NZ_WTLB01000022.1:41850-72707 GCF_011378855.1 Pseudoalteromonas sp. Z1A8
CCGTGCTGGCAAAAACCTAGCTAACCCAACATCTGTAATTTTAGCATCTATCCAAATGCTTGAGCATTTAGATATGGGCGACACAGCAGAGCGCATTCGTAGTGCTGTTGCTGATGTTATTAAATCTGGCGACCGTACAACTCGCGATTTAGGCGGCAGCCACGGTACAACTGATTTCACTCAATCAGTAATTGACCGTCTATAACTATTTACTCGTTATTAATTTAGAAAGCCCGCTAATTTAGCGGGCTTTTTTTTGTAAATGCATACCACATACACTCAATATCAACCTGCATAATTTCTTCCAAATAAACCAATCAAAACCCTTACTTTTGACAATTTAAAATTACAAACGCAACGAAAATGAAATTTTAATGCAAATAAACGATTTTAAGGTTGACGTGACGCCTAAAAACCCTTAAAAATAAACCTATACAGAATTTTTAATTTAAAAGCAGTGTTTTGCTAAGTAGAGTAATAATCATGAACACACACATTAATCTTTTAGTCGTACTCGAACTGGTCTTAGTTGTAAGCCCAGCGGGGATGTATTAAAAGGTGATACTGCTTTTTAAAAACCCTCGCACTACGCGGGGGTTTTTTTATGCATAAAAAAGCGCACAGAGGAATGAGGATGAGCAAACAAGAATATAATGGTTCTGAACTAGTAGTTCAGGCATTAAAAGAGTTAAAGGTAAAGTACATTTTTGGCTACCCTGGTGGGTCGGTTTTAGATTTATATGATGCACTTTTTCAGCAAGATGATATTGAGCATATATTAGTACGCCATGAACAAGCAGCAACGCATATGGCTGATGGTTATGCCCGTGCTACAGGCGAAGTTGGTGTTGTACTTGCAACCTCAGGCCCAGGCGCTACAAACTGCATAACAGGCATTGCAACTGCTTATATGGATTCAATCCCTATGGTTGTTCTAGCCGGCCAAGTTCCTACTAGTTTAATAGGCGATGATGCATTTCAAGAAACCGATATTGTAGGTTGCTCGCGCCCTGTAGTTAAACATAGCTTTAACTGTAGAAGCGCTAAAGAAATTCCTACCATCTTAGCTAAAGCTTTTTATATTGCCAGTACAGGTCGCCCAGGCCCTGTTGTGGTTGAGCTTCCTAAGGATATGCTTAACCCTGCAATTAAGTTTGCATACGATTTCCCTAAAACAACAGAACTAAGAACATACAGCCCTAATACTAAAGGGCACTCAAAACAAATCCGTAAAGCGGTAACAACTATTCTAGAGGCCAAAAAACTGATTATTTACTCTGGCGGCGGTATTGTTATTTCAAATACATCAGAGCAATTAACGCATTTAGTTGAATCGTTAAATGCACCCATTACCAATACACTAATGGGCCTTGGCGGTATATCTGGCGTACATCCAAACTTTGTAGGTATGCTAGGCATGCACGGCACGCTTGAGGCTAACAAAGCAATGGCAAACGCCGATGTGATTTTAGCGCTTGGTGCACGCTTTGATGACCGTGTTACCAATAACGTTAAAAAGTTTTGTCCGAATGCCACCATTGTTCATGTTGATGTCGATCCAACTTCTATTTCTAAAACAATTAAAGCGCACATACCGGTTGTTGGTTGCTTAGCTACAGTACTAGAACAACTACAAGCCGGCATTGATAAAAGCCCTATTAAAATTGATCGCAGCGCACAAGAAGATTGGTGGCGTCAAATTATCAGTTGGCGTGAACAAAAATGCTTAAGCTACAACACGACTGATGGCGAAAAAATTAAACCACAAGCTGTAATTGAAGCGGTTTACAAAGCAACAAATGGTGATGCTTATATCAGCTCAGATGTTGGTCAGCACCAAATGTTTGCAGCGCAGTATTATCCATTTAAGCATCCTCGCCAATGGATTAACTCAGGCGGGCTAGGCACTATGGGCTTTGGTTTACCTGCAGCTATGGGCGTAAAACTTGCTTTTCCTGATAAAGAGTCTGTATGTATTACAGGTGATGGCTCTATTCAAATGAATATTCAAGAGTTATCTACCTGTTTGCAGTACAACTTAGCGGTAAAAGTTGTATCCCTAAATAACCGTTCTTTAGGTATGGTACGCCAATGGCAAGATATGGTTTATGGCGGACGTCATTCATCATCTTACATGGACTCACTACCTGATTTTGTTAAGCTAGTTGAAAGCTACGGGCATGTAGGCATACAAGTAAATACATTAGATGAATTACAACCGGCTATAGATAAAGCAATGAGCATTACCGATCGTTTGGTATTTTTAGATATAAACGTTGATGAAAAAGAGCATGTATACCCAATGCAAATTAAGTTAGGCGGCATTGATGAGATGTGGTTACGTAAAGGAGTAAAAGTATAATGCGTCGTATTTTATCTATTCTATTAGAAAACGAACCGGGTGCCCTATCGCGTATTGTCGGGCTTTTTTCACAGCGCGCATACAACATCGACAGTCTAACTGTAGGCACAACAGACGATCAGTCATTGTCGCGTATTACTATTACCACTATGGGTGATGACAGAGTCGTTGAGCAAATTACTAAACAAGTTAATAAACTTGTAGATGTGCTTAAAATTATCGATTTAACGGAAATGAGTCATATTGAGCGAGAGTTATTACTTGTTAAGGTATTTGCCCAAGATGAGACGACTCGTGCAGCGGTTACCCGCGTAGTTGATGTATTTCAAGGCGCTATTTTAGATATGGGCCGACAAAGCTACAGCCTGCAATTAGTTAGCAGTACAGACAAAATAGAATCGTTTTTAGACACTCTTCGTCACGAAACCGATATTATAGAAGTTGTTCGCTCAGGTGCTGTTGGCATTGGCCGAGGCGATAAAGCCTTAAAAGCATAAATTTATAATATAAAGGCATCAATTGATGTCTTTATTAAACATAAAAAAAAAGAGCTAAATAGCTCTTTTTTAAATTTAATTCGTTAAACCAATTAAAGGTTTACTTGGTCTTTAAGACCTTTACCTGCTTTAAAGCTTGGGATAGTTGCCGCTGCGATTTGGATCTCAGCACCCGTTTGTGGGTTACGGCCAGTGCGAGCTGCACGTTCTTTTACTGAGAAAGTACCAAAACCAACTAAAGCTACTGAATCACCTTCTTTTAAAGAAGAAGTTACAGCACCTGTAAACGCGTCAAGAGCACGAGTAGCAGCGGCTTTAGAGATTTCTGCATCAGTAGCAATTTTTTCAACTAATTGAGCTTTATTCATTGTTAGATTCCTATTCGTTATTATTTTGCCTTCGCAAAACCTATCTTTATGCATTTTTAAAGAGTTAGCAACAGCAAATTGCATTTTTTGCTTAAATTCTTAAAAAATGAGTAAAATTTAAATAATTCTCTGTAAAATACAGCGTGTTGGGTTAACGAAGACTTAATTTGAGTACAATTTTGGCGCAAGTTAAGCAACTGGGTAAATAAGCTATATTTTTTCGATAACTAAGGTCACTTCCCCGACCTCGACACCAAACTTAACAATAGATGTGCGGTTTATCAAGCGCGATTGCGTAACCAGGTACATCCAATCGTCAAAATTCACTTCTAAAGTACTGCCTTCATATGGAAGCGCTACATCGTAATTCCAATGAAATACGCTACCATCACTTTTACCTTTTGCAGTACCTATAACATCAGCCGCTGTCCCCGTTAAACTATTGTCGTTATTTAGCGTTATTTTCCAAATACGCTTTTGAGTTTCACCATCGTCGTAAACAAAGTCTTCTTCAATAACGCCCTCATTACCATCCCAAGTTGCATTCATGTCTACAACAAGCTTACGGGTTAATTCGCCTTTAAAGTCTTGTACAACACCGTAGGCTTTCAAATTTCCACTAAAAAATGTTTTAAAGTCAAAATTTGGTGATGTATTTTTATAATGTTCAACATTTGGTGCCGAACAGCTAATTAACAGCACAGCAGATAAGCATATAACCACCGTTTTAAACGTGTTTAATACATTCATATTAATTCCCTAATAGTTGCTTTCGTAGTTTTGGCTCAGAGGTTTTTTCATCAAGCCAAATGGCTAAAAAATCACTCGAAAATTGAAGTTCATTAACTTCACCAATTTTTTCATCATTATGATAAAAAGTGCTCATACCCTGCTCATTTGTGATTAACGTTAGCGAATCACCTTGTTTAATATCAGGCCAAATCGACATTAATTTACTGTCATACTTGTCAGCTAACCCTGTTTTTCCAATATATTCCCACTGCTCATTAGTTGCTTTCACTATTTCTCTAGCATCAAAGTCTCGTAAGTAGGTGAGCTTAAATTTAACAGGATGTGTTCCTTCACTGTAATTACCGGAAGGGGTAAATAGCACAGCGTCATATACATCCCAAAATAAATACTCCATTCGCGCCTCACCCACTTTACTAAATTGTGTGTTGGCTAAAACAATTGAAGTTGTAAGCAAATAAAAAGTAACTGCCTTTAGTAAAAATTTCAAAATGAGCTCCCTTTGAATAACTGGGTAATGTTACGAAGTGAAAATTATTGCCGATCAACGGTTAATAAATAACTTTATTTTTTGGTTTATAAAAAGGATAGCGGTAAACACTGCAGACCAAAGTACGCCGTAAACAAGCCAAAATTGCCATAAAGGTAATCCTAGGCTTATAACTTCAAAACGAGCACCGGCCCAATAACTTGCAGGCGCAAAAGCAATGCACACTAAAAAGGCTTGCCAAAGTTTTAATCTGCTTAAAAAGACCATAGAGGTATTTAAAGAAAGTAATAATGCAGCCCATAAAAAAACAAGCCATAGGGGGAAGGGATATACTTTAAATTCTAACAAGCCTAACTTTACCGCTATAAATTCTAACAACAGGGCTAAAGGTAGCGCTTTGACTAGCAGTAAGGTGTCTTGCTTTTTTTGCTTTGACAGCAAAAACATTAAAATAATAATTAATCCGCTAAAAATTAGCGAATCAGCTTCAAGCAGCAGTGATAAAAACCACACTGCTTGAAACAAAACAAAATTAGTAATTGAGCGCAATATCATCGTTATCGCTAATAAAACGTGGTTTACGTGCCATTAAATGCACAGTACTGGTCGCTCTTGCTCTGAACGCACCTTCACAATAAGCAAAGTAAAATAACCATAAACGGTAAAAGCGTTCATCAAATTTAGAGCGGTCCAAATCAGGCCAGCTTTTTATAAAACGAGTTCGCCAATCTGCTAATGTTCGAGCGTAGTGAGCGCCAATATCATTAACGGTATGAATAACCATATCGGTGCTGTTTTTAATTTGCTCACTCATTTCGTTAAGTGACGGCAAGCACCCACCCGGAAAAATATACTGTTGAATAAAGTCAGAGTTTTTTAGGTAATGCTTATAACGCTGATCGCCAATAGTAATTGCTTGAATAAGCATAGCGCCGTCATCTTTTAAAAGCTCACCACACTGGGTAAAAAAGCTCGGCAAGTAATCATGACCAACCGCTTCAATCATCTCGATAGAAACAAGCTTGTCGTATTTGCCTTTTAATAGCCTGTAATCAAGCTTAAGTAATGTAATTTTACCCTCAAGGCCAAGTTCAATAATTTTATTAGCCACATAATCATGTTGCTCATCAGATATTGTTGTTGTTGTTACGTGGCAATCGTAATGAGTCGCTGCATAAATTGCAAAAGCGCCCCACCCAGTACCAATCTCAATAACTGAATCATTTTTTTGAAGCTCAACTTGCTCACAAATACGTTTGAGTTTGTATTGCTGCGCCTCTTCAAGTGTGGCTTCTTTTGTAGGGTACACTGCACTCGAATAAAGCATTTCTTTACTTAAAAAAGATTCGTACAAATCATTTCCTAAGTCGTAATGAGCAACAATGTTCTTTTTAGAACCCGATTCCGAATTTTTATTTTTTATGTGGTTGAATCGGTGGGCTATATTGCTGAAAAAAGCGAATTTCTTTTCGAACTCATCGAGTTGTTTTTCATTTATAGCAAATATTTCTATAAATGACGTTAAATTGTCGCAAGACCAATGTCCTAATATGTAGGATTCACCAGCACCAACACTACCTGACAACGTAAATGCCTTGTACATTGCTTTATCGT
The DNA here is from genome assembly GCF_011378855.1 of Pseudoalteromonas sp. Z1A8. GTDB lineage: Bacteria > Pseudomonadota > Gammaproteobacteria > Enterobacterales > Alteromonadaceae > Pseudoalteromonas. Next base: position 47,932 of record NZ_WTLB01000022.1, read on the forward strand.
TAACTGTGACTGTCGCTTTAAGTGCTGACGATGCATCACCAAAAACTGTACGTTCATTTGCGTCAATTAAAATTATTTGACCTGTTTTAATTGAGGCAAAAGCCTTAGTCAGTAATTTTTTATATATATTAGTTAACCAACTCGTACTTTGCTCGCAATTTAAGCTCGACACTTTATCCATTAAAATACCTATTAATTGTCCTGACTATCGATGTGCTTTATGGCTTACCTGAGTGACCTAAAAAAGGCACTCGCTTTATAAACAACTTTAACGCTTGATAATAAATACCTTTGAAAATAGACCATGTCATGGCCGGAAAACGCTTAAACAACTTACTTAGTTCTTCATTAGTGAGTTCTTTACGTTTTAAGCGAAGTGTTGCATCAAATAATAACTCTTCATCTCGCTTGTTTTCAATATGTATCAATGTTTTATCAGGCGATTGTTTAACATGCCAGTGATAGTTCATATCTAGATTCATAAAAGGTGATACGGAAAAAACCTTCTTAAAGTTCACTTTTTTTTCTAAAGGGACTAAATAATAATGACGCTCGTTCCAGGGTGTATTACTAACCTCAGCAATCATGTACTTAAAGCGGGTGTCGTTATTACCAAAAAAGTAAAAATTAACAGGGCTAAAATACACACCAAAACAACGAAGTTGCCCAAGCATATAAACATGAGTAAACGTCTCATTTACACCTAATGCAGCAAGTTGTTCATGTGCGCGTTCAATAATGGAGTGTTGGTAAGGGGCTGATATATTTTTAAGATAATCTGCTTCATTAAACTTTAAGGCTTTTAAGCCTGATGTACCTAACTGTTTATGTACACCGTTTAATTGCTGAGGATTATTTAAATCTACCCACATCATATATAATGGGTAACTAAAACGATGTTCTTTAACAGCAAAACGGCGATGTTTTACATCACCTAAATACACTGCACTAGTCAAATTCAACCCCAAGTTGTTTAGCCACATCTACACCACTGTGTACGCCATCTTCATGGAAACCGTTGTACCAATAAGCACCACAAAAATAACTATTATTGTTCCCGTCAATACTGTGTTTAAGTTTTTGAGCAGCAATAGACTCTTGGTTAAATACAGGGTGGTGATAAGTAAACTCGCGCAAAATTTTACTTGGGTTTATCCCTTCAAGGTGATTAAGCGTTACACAGAACTGTGTATCAGATTGTATCCCTTGTAATATATTCATTTGGTAGGTAACAACAGCAGCTTTATCTGTGTTGTTATTAAGTAGGTAATTCCAACTTGCCCATGCGGCTTTTCTATCTGGTAAAAGGTTTGTATCTGTATGCAGCACTACTGAATTTTCGGTATAGGCTATTGAACCTAATACTGACTTTTCTTGCTCCGTAGCATCACCAAGTAGTGCAAGCGCTTGATCTGAATGACAAGCAAAAATCACCTTATCAAACTTACTCTGCTCACCGTTTTCAAACTCAATAGTTACTTCATCATTTTGACGCGTAACAGATTTAATATTTGTATTGAGGTTAATTTTATCGGCAAAGCCTCTGATCAACGGCTTAATGTACTGACGAGAACCACCCGGTACTACATACCACTGAGGTCTGTTTGTTACGTCCAACAGGCCATGATTAAAGAAGAACTTAACAAAAAATTCTACGCCTACATTTTCCATTTCTTTAATGCTGGTAGACCAAATAGCCGCGCCCATTGGAAGAATGTAATGGTATTTAAAAAAGTCATTAAAGTGATTGTCAATTAACAGTTGCCCTAATGATTGGTCTACTTGGTAATCATCTTTTTCGTGCAAAGCTTTACATAACTTATTAAACCTAACAATGTCGTACAATAAACGCCAAAACTTTGGTCTAAAAATATTACGACGCTGTGCAAATAAACTTGTAAACGTATGGCCGTTATATTCAAAACCAGTAGCTTCGTTATGAACACTAAAGCTCATTTGTGTTTCTTGTTTGTCTACGCCAATTCGTGAAAGTAACTTTTCGAAATAAGGGTAAGTTCTGTTGTTAAACACAATAAAACCGGTGTCTATAGCGTATTTTATGCCGCATACATCAACATCAACCGTTGCAGTGTGACCACCAATATAATCATTTTTTTCAAATACGGTTACATCGTAATGTTTGTGAAGCAAATGCCCACATGTTAAACCAGATACACCAGTTCCTATTATTGCTATTTTTTTCAACGGGCTAATCCTTTTGCGATTTTAAGCCAAAGCGGGAGCGGCAAAATGCGCAGTGATTTTAATATAAGTGTAAAACGATACGGAAAGTGAACGTCTTTACGGCGTTTATGTATTCCTTTAATCATGTAGTCTGCCGCTTTTTGTGCGGTAACAGCCATCGGCATTGGAAAATCATTTTTATTAGTAAGCGGAGTTTTCACAAAACCAGGATGAACTAAAGTCACATCAACATCATTTAAATCAACTGCAAGACTTTTGGCTAAATAGCTAACACCCGCTTTTGATGCTCCATAAGCTTCTGAGCGAGGTAGCGCAAGGTAAGTAACACTTGAGCTGACCAAAACAAGCTGACCACCTGAATTTATTTTAGGAAGTAGCGCCTCAAGGCAATACCCCATAGAGAGTAAATTTACGTTTATTACACGTTCAAACAATGCACTATCAAAATTTCGCGCGTCATCTATATATTCACAGTTACCCGCGTTTAAAATAACACGGTCAAAATGAGGAAAGCCAATAGTAGACTCTTTAATGTCTTGTAGATTAGTTGCATCAAATTTGCATGCTTGAATATTGTCGTATTTAGCAAGCTCAGCGAGCTTTTCACTATTACGACCACAGGCAATAACCGTATCTCCCAACTGCGCATATTTAATTGCTAGCTGCTCACCAATACCTGAAGTAGCTCCCGTTATAAGTGTGATCATAATTAACCTGCCCTTTTATCAATTAGCTTTATAACACTACCAAGTAAAGGAATATGCTTATATAACAACTCGCCTACATTAAAGTAATCTCGGTGTTTGATAATTTTGCCATTTTCAAAAATAAGCTTACTATGACCTTCCACTGATATGGTTTTACCTGATGAAAGTTTTGGATGTGCGTAGTGCATAGTCCAATAGATGAAAGCGTTATTGCCGCTATTAAACGAATCACTAATATCAAACTGGCAATGTTTAACGTTACTGTACAAGTTAGCAAAGTATCTGCGTAATTCCACAATGCCATTAATTTCATGCATGGGGTCTATAAACTGTATGTTGTCACAGTAAATATCACTTAATAAATCAAGATTTGTACTATCAAGCTGTTGGTATATTTCAACAAACTTATCTACTGGTAACGGGTTATCCATATCACACCTTAAATGCAGCAAGTGCACGTTCTCGTGCCGCTTTATGATCAACTATTGCTGGCCAGTAACATTCTTTATCTTTACCTATTGTGGCTAAATAAGTGTGAGGAAAATGAATGTGTTTATCTGGCACGTTTTCAAGCTCTGGTAAATACTTACGGATAAACTTGCCTGTTGGATCAAAGCGCTCGCTTTGCCTGATAGGATTAAACACTCTAAAATAAGGCTGAGCATCACACCCCGTACTAGCTGCCCACTGCCAACCACCGTTATTTGAAGCTAAATCGCCATCAATTAAGTGCTGCATAAAAAAGCGTTCGCCTTCACGCCAATCTATTAATAAATGCTTGGTTAAAAAGCTCGCAACAACCATGCGCAAACGGTTATGCATCCAACCGGTTTGCTTTAGTTGTAGCATTGCAGCATCCACTAACGGGTAACCTGTACGCCCTTCGCACCATGCTTTAAATTCACTTTCGTTTTTACGCCACACTACCGCGTTATACTTTTCGTTAAAGTTATCGCCGCGCGAAAGCTTAGGAAACTCAGCAATTAAGTGTCTGTAAAACTCACGCCATATCAGCTCGTTAATCCACGTAAAGGTTTTACTTTTCGACGTAGTTAAAATATCTGGATAACGCTGTTGAATATTAATAAGTAGCTGCTTAGTACCTACAATACCCAATGCTAAATAAGGGCTTAAACCCGATGTACCCTTTATGCTAGGAATATCACGCTGATCGTCGTAGCTTGTTAGCTTATCGCATATAAAGTTATCGACCACGGTTGCTAGTGTTTCATCGTCAACCGGCCACTTATCAGAGCTTCCATCACTTTTTAGTAAGTCACTTTCATCAAACTTTATTGGCTCAGAGCTGAGAGGCCATTGTGGCAAACTAAAGTGTGTATCTTGGTACTGCTTTAACCACGCTCGCTTAAATGGAGTAAACACTTTGTACATTTCATTGCTTTGGTTTTTAACCGTCCCAACCGGCGCAATTAAATCGCCTTCGTACAAGGTAAAAGTAATAGAAAGCTCATCGCATTCATGCAAAATAGCCTTATCGCGATTAACTTCATTAAGCTCGTATTCTGTATTAGCTATTACGTGTTTTACACCGTTTAACTTACAAAAATTAATAAGTTCACGCTCACAATCGCAAAAGCTTGGCGCTTCAATAACATGTAAAGTAATGCCGACATCAGCAAGCTGAGATTGAAGATAAGTAACTCGGCGCTTGAGTAGGTCAATCTGAATAGGCGCAGCTTGATGTTGTTGCCACTGTTTTTCAGACACAAAAAAAATGGCGTGTTTAGCGCCATTATTAAGCGCTTGAATTAACGCCTCGTTAGAAAAAAGGCGCAAATCGCGCCTAAACCAAAATAATGTATCCATTAAATACCAAATCGTAATTTTAAATCGTGAGGATAAGGGTTAAAAAACACTTGTTTTTCAAGGTACTCATTTGGGTGAACCTTCAAATGATGTTTTAACAAGGTAAGTGGTACATATAATGGCACCAACCCTTCGCGATATTCATCTATTGCATCACGAAGTTCTTGTTTTTCAACCTTCGATAAAAATGTTTTAAAGTAACCTTGTAAATGCATCAGCGTGTTGCAGTTATTTCTTCGAGAAGCTGGCTTTTTAAGACCTGTCATCAAACCTAAAATATATTCATCAGCAACTGCGCTTATATCGTCACCTACATATGTTCCTAGTAGGTTACCTAAGTCGCGATAAGCTTGGTAATTATGAGCCATTAACAAGTACTTATACTGAGAATGAAATTGAGTAAGCTTGTGAACCGACAGCGGCTCTTGTACTAGCTTTTGCCAATTTTTAAAAACGTAAATTCTCATCACAAAGTTTTCACGTAAGTGCATGTCGTTTAAACGTCCATTTTCTTCACATGGCAACAATGGGTTATGCTTCATTATTTGCTCAGCAAAAAAACCAACACCTTCTGAGGTATTGCCTGTACCAGCTTCGTTGTATATTTTAATGCGCTCCATGCCACAGCTCGGGCTTTTAGCACAAAATACGAATCCGCTTAGTTCTTTAGCTTGTTCAGTTGCAATTTTTTTACCATATTCGGTAAGTTGTTGCCCTACTTCGCCGCTACCATCTGGGCGACATACTTTAATAGTATCGCCTACTTTAACTTGACGAATAGTTGGACGAGGTATCGGTAAACCTACTGCTACCTCCGGACAAAAACGTGTATATTCAACGTGTTTGCCTAATTCATCCATACAAAAATTTGACTTTTTATGTCCTGTGTCAAATCTAACTTTTTCGCCTGCTAAGCAAGCGCTTATACCTATTTTTATTATATCTGTGTGCATATATTCTCTTAGTAAATCAAATTACCGATTGGATTTAGTAACTTGCTGAAGCCCTTATTAAAATGTAGCGCACTACTGACAACTGTAAAGCATAAACATCCATCTTTCGTTAAAGGTGTATGTTGATGGCTACCATCTTGCCAAATAAAGTCGCCTGGTACGTAATTACCATCTTCATCACTAAACTCACCGTCTAGTAGTAAAGTAACTTCAAATCCGGTGTGTGTATGCTCAGGAATTTCACCACCCGCATCAATATGCAATAAGCTTGAACGCAGCGCGCCATCATCTAATGCAACACGAGAACGCGCTAACTTACCAACTTGTGTAAATTTGCTATGAGAAATACGTGTTAAAGCACGCGGCAGCTGGTAATTGTGTTCGTTAATACTTACAGACACAGGCTCAACTTCATAAACCTCATCGATAGAATCATCAGACATGATCATATCAAGTACGTTTAATTCAAATTCTTCAAGTAATTCAGATTGCTCAGTTTGAGGTTTCTCAAATTTGGCTGGCTCTTCACTAAATAATGCGTCCGCATTACTTGCTTCAATTTTGGCTACTTTAGCTTGGCACACAGGGCACATATCTACATGTATAGATACGGCTAAACTTAGTGATGTAGCAAGTGATGCATCGCAATACTGTGTCAGTAAAGTTTCACTCGGGTGATGTTTAATCATGCTGATCTCCCATTTCATTACGTAATTTTTGCAAGGCCAAACGTAATCGTGATTTTACCGTGCCTACTGGAATATTAAGTTGATGCGCAAGTTGCTCTTGCGACATGTCTTGAAAATAAACGCCTCTTACCACTTCGCGTTGAGCAATAGGTAATTTATCGAGGTAGCGTTTAATTTGCTTATCTTCTAAATGATCACTGTATTCGTGATGTGTATCTTGTGAGTCGTTTAATAACGGCCAAATGTCTTCGCTTATGTTTTCTTCTTTATTACTTTTCATTTTACGAAGCATATCGAATGAAGCGTTACGCATAACGGTATAAACCCACGTAGTCGCCGCACCTTTTTCACTGTGATACAAATGTGCTTTACGCCAAACTGACGTTAGTGTCTCTTGCACAAGCTCCATAGCTTGCGCTTCAACACCAAACTGCTTAATTCCAAAGCGTTTAATTTTTGGCGCAAAGTATTCAAATAAATAGGAAAATGCTTTTTTATCGCGTGATTGCGCAACATCTATAAGCGCTTGCATGAGCTCTTTACTCGGCGTTTCTGGCATGGCAGTGTACTTACCTGTATTAGGTTCACAACGTGGTGACTGTTGTTGACTTACCATAATAATTTATCCCGTTATTGCTTTTGTATTAAGTAATACGGGCAATAATTAATTTAGGATCATAAAATTTAGGCAAATTCGTTATTAATCACAGTATGGAGGAAACTCAGCAAGTTATCAAAGTTCGTTTCAAACGCAAGTTGCTGTTTTTTCTCAATTGATATAGGTAGGAGCTCAAGCCAACGTGCTGCAATCCAAGGCAACTTGTCAAAATGAGTCTGTTTGTACAATAAATTAAGCTCTGAGTTACCTGAAAACACGTTTTTGAGCGCGTCGTGCAATAGGTAATGATCGCCAATGTCGTTGTTAGAATCCTTGTACCAATAAGGCGTATTACAAGGCGACACTAAGCCATGACGTAGTTCGTCTGCGTCTTGATAAACATCGTTTATTTGCATATTTTGCGAGGCAAATACATCAATTAATAGTACGTCGTTATCGTCTTGGTCAAAATCAATAATATCGACAAGGCAACCTTGCGCACTTATATTAAATGGCGTGTCGTGCTCAAATGTACAAAGCACAAACCCTGAATTATTTTTTAATGCGGTTTTAACCATATTTAAATAACGAGGCTCAAATATGCGCAATCGCGTAAAACCTTCAGGTAACATAAAAATGGGTAATGGAAAAATCGCACGTTTCATAAAGTCTACTTATTTCAAACATTCTGCCTTTATTTACGTGCGCTTTTGCTAAGTCGATCAGCTTTGTATGAATCGAATTAATTACCAGCTATATAATTGGTTAAAGATTAAACCAACCTCCCATAGCTTTAAACACTTGAACCGAATAATAAGCGCTAATCATGCTTACTACGGGTGCTAACATTAATGCAAATAATCCAAGTTCACTGCTCATCGTTTTAATCCTTTAAGTGGTTTATTTTACGTTTTTAACGCTAGAGTCAGTATTTTTAATCGTTGCGCTATCTGTTAAAACTGGCTCATCTAGTAAACTTTCTAAAACAGTTTTAGCATCAAAATAAAGTGTTTCCTTTAGTGATTTTTCAAGCTCAATTGTGGTTTGCTTAACGTAGCTTGTTACACTTTGAGTTAATATATCAGTTACATCTAGGTCCACTTCTACTGCATGAACTTGCGCAGAACCTAATACTAATAAACTTGCCATAGCGATTTTAATTGAATGTTTCATAATGGTATTCCTTGTTTGTGTATTGTTTAGACGTAGTTATATACTCAAGGGTTGTGCCAACATAAAAATAAAATATAAACCATTATAATTAAAAGACTTTATGTCCGGTTGTTTAATTCGATAAATTCATACCTCGTTAATTTAACCATTTAATTTAATTTTTTGACTATTTTTTAGTTAATAAATAAAAGAGTTTTAAGTGCATTAATACCGTCACAGTAAATACATTTATCGTTTATAAAAACGTCATATCTAACCGTTAAGGTGCGCACCACTATTAATAATTAAAAAAGTGCAATATGACCCTTTCATCACGTAGAAATTTCTTAAAAACCTCAGCAGCAAGCATATTTACAGTTGCGGTATCGAGCGCCATTACAGGTTGTGCTCAAACATTAATGAGCAAGCCTCTATCGGTAATTGAATTTAAACACGGGGTAGCAAGTGGCGATCCGCTCAGTAATGCTTTAATAATATGGACACGCGCAACAACTTCTCAATTAACGTCAGAAGTAACTGTTGCTTGGGAGTTGGCAAGTGACTCTCAATTTAAAAATATTATTCGCAGCGGGCGCGAGCAAACCGATAAAAGCCGCGACTTTACAATAAAAATAGATGTGCAAGACCTTACTCCAAATACAGAATACTTTTATCGCTTTATTGGGTTAAATACACAAAGCCCTATTGGCCGCGCTAAAACTCTGCCGGTTAGTAATGTTGAACAAATAAAAATGGTTGTTGTGTCTTGCTCAAACTACCCTGCGGGATATTTTAATGCCTACACAGATGCAGCTAAGCAAGAAGATTTAGATGTAGTGCTACATCTGGGAGATTATATTTACGAATACCCAATGGGCGGATACGCCACGCAAAATGCTGAAAAAATTGGTCGCCAATTAGCCGCCGATAACAGCGGTGAAATTATTACCCTTAGTGACTACCGTAAACGCTATGCTATTTATCGAACAGATAAGGGCTTACAGGCACTGCATGCCGCTGCACCTTTTATCGCAATATGGGATGACCACGAAGTTGCTAATGACACATATAAAGAAGGAGCTGAAAATCATACCCCTGACGAAGGTGACTTTTTTAAACGCCGTGCATCAGCCATTCAAGCCTATTACGAATGGCTGCCAATTAGGCCGCCTAGGGGCGAGCAAAGCCCACAAATATACCGCACCTTCGATTTTGGTAATTTAATAAGCTTACACATGCTAGATACTCGCGTAATAGCACGCGATAAACAACTCGCTTACAGCGACTATAAAAATCTAGAGACCAAACAAATGGATGTTGCGCGCTTCGCGAGCGATTTAAATAGTCCAAAAAGGCAGTTACTGGGTAGTACACAATTAAACTGGCTCACGAGTGCAATAACTCAATCAAATGCAAAGTGGCAAGTATTAGGTCAGCAAGTGTTGATGACTAAAATGTGGCTACCTACTGAAATATTCTCGCAATCCGATCGCACTAAAATACCCGAGGTATTAAAAGAGTTAGTCGCTATTAAAAAAGCGGTGTTAGCAAATAAAGCGGTAACTCCTGAGCAACTAGCACGCATAAATACTTTAATGCCTTACAACTTAGATGCATGGGACGGCTATCCAAGCGAACGCGAAGCATTATATAAAAAAAGCGTTACTACGTTAAATAAAAAGTTAGTAGTGGTTGCAGGTGATACGCACAATGCGTGGCATGGCATATTAAAAAATGCAAAAGGCGAAAGCGTAGGAGTAGAGTTTGCAACACCTGGCGTTACATCCCCGGGTATGGAGCATTATTTAGCGCTTAATACTGCACAAGCAAAGCAAATGGCTGACTCGCTTTCATTGTTAATAAACGACTTAAATTATTGTGACCTATCGCACCGCGGATATATGATACTGACAATTACAAACGAGCAAATCACAACCGATTGGCGTTATATAGATAATATAGATTCCCCAATCTACAACATTGCAGCTCAACAACAGAGTATTTATAAAGGCTAATACTTTTAAAAAGAAGGTAAATGTATTATTTACCTTCTTCGTTTATTTTATTAAACGCGCTTAATTACAACTATAAAGAAGCGTCCATGTAGCATCACTTCCTGGAATGCTGTTTGTGTACCAATTTGCGCTGTATGCGTTGCCTTGATATTGCATTTTATCGTCGGTGTTATTGTGAGTAAACGGACCACCTGCGTAATCCTTGTTCACCCAATTAGGATACGTATTAATACCGTTGCAATCTGTTGAACTTACAACGCTACATCCATTTGTATCCACACTTGTACCAGCGGGTGTATTAGGGCACTGATCAATATCATCATTCACTCCATCGTTATCAGCATCGCTTGCTGGTTCAACAACTTCAATAGCACAGCCTACATTATCAACACTTGTACCGGCTGGTGTATTAGGACATTGATCAATACTATCACTAATGCCATCAGCGTCGCTGTCGGTTACCGCGCAGCCAATACTATCAACCGCTGTACCTGCGGGAGTATTATCGCACTGATCAAGGCTGTCACTTACGCCATCTCCGTCGCTATCTAAATTAACATTGCCATTACTGCCACCCCATCCTTGAATGATCTCTTTAACTTTAGTGCCTGACGCTGTTAATGAATCCCAACTACCGCCTGGAGTAAATAACGATGCACCTTCGTTTTTATCGTTTAAAGCCCAGTTAGCGTGGCTAATATTGTTTGTTTTAAAAAATGCCATCCATGCATCGGTTTCATTACCATTAACACCACCATTGCCATCAGCATTAACCGTTCCCCACTCTGTGGCAAACAAAGCAATACCGTTATCGAGTGCTGTTTGTGCTTTATTTCGATACGATTGACCATGCGTGCCAGCATAAAAATGCAGAGTGTAAGCAATATTGGCGCGATCAATTGGATTTTGCGATGCTACATCAACATCTTGTGACCATGTAGGCGTACCAACCACAATTAAGTTATCAGGATCGATTGCTCTAATTTTATCAATAACTGTTTCGGCGTAAGGCTTAATATCGTTAACCCATGAAATTTGTAATGGCTCATTATAAATTTCATAAATAACATTATCGTTGTCACCATATTTAGTGGCTACTTCTTCAAAAAATCGAATGGCTGTTGCTTGATCGGTATGTGCTTCATGGCTATGAAAATCAATAATAACGTACATATCTTCGCTAATAGCTGCATTTACAACAGTATCAAGACGGCTCATATTGCCCTCCCAATCAAAGTTCAAACTGCCACCCGTATTTGTGCCATGGCCAATAGCCGCACGGATTAATGTTGCATTAAATTCAGTTTTTGCCTTTGCCACAGTTTCAGCTGTGTAAAATTTTTCAGCGCCCCACCCTGTATTACTCCAAAATAAACTAGGCCCTGCAAAGCTTGTGTTTTCTCCACCCGCAAGAACTTGATTCCCACTCACCGTTAACTTCTCAACAGCAGCATTGGCCATTGTTGAACATCCTAATAATAAAGCTAACGATAAGCTCGCCACTTTAAAATCCTTTCTGTTGTGATTATTTGAACTGTTACTCATAGTATTTCCTTAAATTGAAATTATCAGTCGTCATTGATTGACGTAATAAATTAATAGCAAACCAATACTTAACAATTAAACAAAGTTAATTTGGCGAGCAGAAAGTACCATTTATTTATTAACATTAAATGAACAAAAAGGTACAAGCGGAAGGGTTTTAATTAACCAAATATCAACAAGCAGGCGGTTTAACGAGGTTTGAGGATTTTACTGGGTATATACAGGCATTTACACGATGTTTACATGGCGCTGGCAAAAATCTCGATTACAAAAAATATATATAAAAATGAAGAAGCGGTAATAATTATTACTACCGCCATTAATAATAGCTAAATATCAGAGATAAATATGCGGGAAGAAAATTAATAAGCCAACTAAACAGAGTTCTGATTAAGTGGCTTATTTTTTAGTAGGAAGTACTTTTCTGCCCAAACGGTATGCATCAGCCATACTCAGCACCCAAATTATAGCCATTAAAGGCACATATTTATATTCAGCGAGTTTAGCGCAGGCGTCGGAAGGTTGTTGGGCGGCTTTTAAAATGGCCGTAACCGACATCGGGATTTTTCCGTGTACAATTTCATTTGCAGTACATTGTGCAATCGCAAATATATCTTGGAGGGTTAAAATTAAAAGAACAGAAAATACACCCGCAAAAATAGCGCCTATAAGATGTTTTTTTAAAGAAAAATGCCCCGCTCCAGGATAAACAATGGCGGTAAGTAAAGCAGCTTTTAAATCTTGTTTCATGGTTATTTCAGCTCGTAATATGTATTACACTAGACACCAACATAGTGAATTAATTCTCTTTAAAATCAAGTAAAAGCTAAAGTAGCGTATCAAATAAAGTTATTTAGAATTACTCACAGCTAAGATTGAAACTTTCAGCGTACAGTTGTACACTGAAATTAATTCCAATAGTGGTAGGAACAGTTATGTCGTTAGAAGCGCCTTATTCCCGTAAAGAAGAACAACTAAACGTAATCAGCCATGCACTCGGTATTATTTTTGCTGTATTTGTAATGTGGGATCTATTTAGCCAAGCCACCAGCACTAAAGCGTATATTAGTACTGCAATTTATGGCAGCAGCTTGTTTATACTATTTTTGTCATCCACTTTGTACCACGCCAGTATTCAACCGCGCTTAAGAGCCTTTTATAAAAAGTGCGATCACTGCGCCATATACTTACTCATTGCCGGCACTTACACCCCCTTTTTATTAATCTCGCTAAGCGGTGTTTGGTCATGGGCTACGCTTACCTTTATATGGGCAGTAGCACTGGCGGGCGTTGCATACAAAGTACTTGTAAAAAACGGTAATAAAAAAATATCACTCGCCACCTACTTACTCATGGGTTGGTTTGCACTGGCTATTGTATATCCGCTTTATTCTAGTGTTGATGTAAACGCACTTTACTGGCTACTTGCCGGCGGCATTTTTTATAGTTTAGGGACATTATTCTACAGCGCTAAAAGCACCCAATTTAGCCACGCTATTTGGCACTTATTTGTGATTGCTGGGTGTGTTTGCCATTATATTTCGATTAGTAACTATGTTTATTGAGCTGGTTAAGCCAATTAGATTGGTCTGGTTTGAGCGAAAACCAGCCGTTCAAGCAAACCGTATATTTTTAGATTTGTTGATGTTATCGGTTGATATCCTAATGGTAAGTTTTCCAACAAAGCGGACCTAATAAAATTCGTGATATCGATATGTTTAAACTATTAACCCACAGTAAAGAACTGATGTTGGATAAAAATAGATAAATGATTTATTGATAGTAGCTTGCGTAATCATCGATGTAGCTTTCCCAAACAGGGACGTCTCCTATTGTTTCTTTAAAAGTCTCAAGGAATTTATTGACTAATGGTGTTGGGTTTCTATGAGGGTATACGGCATAGAAAGCACCAAAATGCTCCGGTAAGGCGTAGTTTGTTAGCAGCGGCACCAAATCAAATTTTTTTATATTGTCACCTAACATATATAGGGCGAGTACACCGAAGCCTAGCCCAGACTTTATAGCACCAAGCACCAATTCTTGTTCATTAACTCTATATCTGCCTTTAAATTCCCAAAGTCTAAACTCTCCATTTTTTGAATCTCGTCCAATTGGGATCTTATTGACTACAAGCCCACCGCTTGAGAAAAAAACGGCAGGTAACTTAACCAGTTCCTCGGGTGTTTTAGGGGTGCCGTATTGTTCAATGAATGATTTTGATGCCAAAATAGCAATTTTATTGTTGGCTAGTTTTCTAGCGACTAAATTTGAATCTTGTACATCACCAATTCGAAATGCAATATCGTATCTATCTTCAATTACATTCAATACTTTGTTATTAAGGTCTAATTGAATATCTGTATCAGGGTATTTTTTCATGAATATTTCAATGGCTTTTTGCACATACAACTTACCGAACAAGGTAGGACTCGTTATTCTCAGTAAGCCTTTAGGTTTTCCATGAAAAGACTCAACAATACGATGAGTATCAGAAATAGTCTGCCTGACCGACTCAGCTTGTTTTAATACTTCTTTTCCAGCCTCTGTCAACGAAAGTGAACGTGTGGAGCGATTAAGCAAACGAATACCTAGCTCACTTTCCAATATTTTGATTTGTTTAGATAGTGAAGATCTATCCATGAGCCTTAAATCAGCGGCCTTAGTGTATGAACCTTGCCTGACGACATCAAGAAATAGGTCAAGCCTAGTTGCTATGTCCATAAAAAAACCTCTCACTTCGTTATCATTGTGGTCATTCCTGTCAACACGAACAGAAACGCAGTTGTCAGGAGTGTCAACTTAAGCCTTTATTAATAAGTGTTAAAGCTATTTTAAACTCTTATCCCAATATATTCGGATATCTATTGTGGCATATACTTCCACAATTATTGGAAAAAACTCATGATTATCTATCCAAGAGGTTAATTCATAATACGTCCATCAACAATGATTAACCACTTGGTGGATATTATGACTAAAAAGATAAAGATAGATTTTGTGTCTGATGCCGTTTGCCCTTGGTGCGCAATAGGCTATACACGGCTAAAACAAGCCATCTCTGAATTAGACTTACAAGACAAGGTTACCGTTGCATGGCAGCCATTCTTCCTTAATCCTGATATCGCACCAGAAGGTGAAAATATTTACGATTATGGAACGCGTAAGTACGGAAGAACTAAGCAAGAAGGTGATGCAAATCGCGCCAATATCACGAAGCTAGGTCAGGAAGCGGGGTTCACTTTTAATTTCACAGATGAGTCACGTGTCGTCAATACGACTGATACGCATACTTTGCTGGATTATGCAAAAGACTCCGGTAAACAAACTGAGCTGAAAGAGCAGTTATTTAATACCTTTTTTACTGACCAAAAAGACATTTCAGACAGAAATGTACTTGCGCAATTGGCTCAAAAAGTGGGTATATCGATAACTGATTTGTCTGACGTATTAGATAACCCAAAAACTCAACACCGTATTGCTGAGAAGGTTTCAAGCTGGCATACGCTTGGGATTTCTGTGGTACCCACTTTAATTTTTAATAATGAAGTACTCGTTAATGGCTCTCGCACGGTTGAGGCTTATAAGCAAATATTAACAGAGTTAGTTTGACAATAACGACTTAATAACTATTCAATAACGACTGAAAAATTATACCACTACACTATATAAGAGGCATAAAAATGAACACATTCAATATTCATAACGTAGAAACAGCACCAGAAAAAAGCAAAGCAATACTAGCAGCCTCCCTTAAAACAAATGGCATGATTGCTAATTTACACGGGGTAATGGCCGAAGCACCAGAGCTTTTAATGGCGTATCAAGAGCTAGGTAAACTCTTTACTAATACATCGTTCGATAAAGACGAACTCACGGTTGTATGGCAGACCATTAATGTTGAACATAATTGTACCTATTGTGTTCCTGCTCATACCGCTATCGCAAACAGTATGAAAGTTGACCCTTCATTAACTGAAGCATTGAGAGATCAAAAAGCAATGCCAACCCCGAAACTTCAAGCCCTACAGGATATGACACTGAATGTGGTTCGTAAGCGAGGTAATGTTTCAGATGAAGATATTTCTGCTTTTTTCGCCGCAGGCTATGCTCAACGTCAGTTATTAGAAATCATTCTTGGTGTGTCTCAAAAAGTGATCAGTAACTATGTTAATCACATCGCGGAAACGCCAGTGGATAAGCCTTTCCAAAAATTTGCTTGGGACAAAAAGGCCAACGCCAAGCTGATAGCAAAGAGAGTATAAAAATGAACATATTAAAGACTCTGTTGAGAGCCGCTACCGTTATTACACTATCGGCATACATCTTATACACAAATAAATTAAGCCCGAATTGAACTTAATTTATATCAGTCGATCAGATCAGTTATAACGAAAATACCGATTGAGTTTAATTATTATGCTGATAAAAGATACTGAAGAATGGGCTAATTATTTGTTTAAGCATGCTGAATTAGGTGGCAGATTCAAATCTGAAGTGCATAGCCTTTAAGGAGCATGTAACGGATTCTGTGTAACTGCCCGTTTTTAGATTTTAAATATGCTTACTGAGGCGTTCCTCAAATTCAATGATAAAACGACTCATTGCATTACGCCAGTCTCGAATTGGCATCGTCCATTTTTTCGATGCCTCTTTTATTGCCAAAATAAAACTAAAAACTAAACTAGACAGCCACTCCAATAATAAAACTAAACTAAAACTAAACTAGACAGCCACTCCAATTAAAAAATAAAACTGTGCCATTATAAAACTAAACTAGACAGCCACTCCAATTAAAAAATAAAACTGTGCCATAAAATCTACTTTTTAGGTTAATTATTTACCTTTCCTACTCGGTTATTTTAATTTCATCCATTTAGTAAGTCATTAGCACCCTTAAACCTAAATTACACGCATGAGAATAACTGCATAATTACAGTTTTAATTTCTTACTAAGAAGTTTAAGTCTTATGCGAGTAGCTTTTCGCAATTACTGATATTTGCCCGCCGCTTGCGGTTTAAATTTTCACAGTAACTTGCTTGTGAGGATGGCCTGCCTACTGCACCATGAAATACACGTGTAAATTGCGTGGTGAGTTTTAACCAGTTTTCTGGAGATATATTCACCCTGTCTAGTAAAGGCAAGTGTGTACTTTCAATATACCCTCGCTTGTCTTCTCGTATACAACGTCCTGTTAACTCAACAAGTTCAAGGTACGATTTAAGCTCAAACGGCAGCCCTTTGGGCATAATTTGGCGTGGCATACCTGCAAAGCGAAGTAGTTGTTTTGGCTGCTTGCCTTCTTTTGCGCATATTAAGCGCACTTGAGCGCTGGTATGGTCTGACTCTTCTGGCGTTTTAGCCATCTTGGCTCTAATGGGGTTTAAGTCTACATACGCCATACAGGCGGCAAGTGCGGCTTCATCTAATAATGCTTGAGACGTAAAGCGCCCCTCCCAGAATCGCCCTGTGCAGTTATCTTCTTTATTCGCTCTGCGAGCAATACCTTCATTTAATAGCCGCATAAACCAACTGATACTTGATAGGCGCTCTCGGTATTGCTTTACTGTTTGATTAAAAAAGATAAGTTCAACTTTACTTAGCTTTTCACCTTGTACGTATTTCTGCGTTAGCAATGTGCCTTTACAGAGTTTATGCCAGCGAATAACAATCGCTTTATCATTCAGCCTATTCGCTTTTTTATCATCAACATACAGTACTAAATGGGTATGGTTACTCATTACGGCATAAGCACATACATCAATACAAAATACCTTGGCTAACTCAAGCAGCTTATCTTCAACCCACCCTCTACGATGCTCGTAAGACTTGCCTGTAAAACGGTCCTCGCCACACAAAAAAGCACGACGCACGCAACGTGAAATACAGTGGTAGTATTTTGTATCAACCAAACTTACTTGACGCTTTCTTGCGATTGCCATAAGACACCCTGCTTGTTTTATGCATTAAATAAAGGCTAGTCTTTAACTTCGAAAAGTGCAAAGTTTAGGATGGGTGTCACTATAATTTTTCCTTGGTACGAAGCTCATTAGGAGCATGGCGCATGATAACCATGACACCATAGCTCGAATATATGTCAGTACCTTTGCTTTTCAGCAAGCTTGTGACGCATCATTACTGTGAAATGGGATACATGATAATAAAATAAAGGCATCAATTTTGATGTTTATACATTAGTTCGTCTTGACTTCAAGGGAGCGTCCATATATGTCTAGTTTATTTATACAAATTTAGGATGGATGTCTAGTTTATTTATATTCTCGGTCTATAATTTCTTGCGGACTCCTCATGGTGGTTAATTCGCAAGAAGGCAACCAATCACACACTTCGCCATTTAAACTCAAAATTATTTTTTCGTTTTCGGTCTTTATTTTATTTAAATCCACGTCTATTAATCCTTATTAAACTTAACTGTATGTAAAGCTGAATAATTAAATCCAGCGATGCAATTTTATATTCACCTTATCACTTTTAAAGCTAATACCTTCTGATAATAGCTTTTCGCGTTGTTCTTGGTATTTTTCGCTACCCGCTGGGAATGATATTTTACCTTGACTATTCACTACGCGATGCCAAGGTATCACCGAGTCGTTTGGCATCATTTTTAATAAGCGCCCGACCAATCGTGAGTTTTGAGGATAACCTGCAAGGCCTGCAACTTGCCCGTAGCTTGCTACTTTACCCACTGGTATGCCTGCGATAACAGTATAAATAAGAGTTTCTTTATCAATATCTGCGTTCATTTAAATACGCCTCACTAAGTACTTTAAACTGCTCCCAAATAGTTCTCGCTACAGGGCCATGGTGAATCGCATCGCGTCTAAATGCGCGCACTTCTATGCCAAACTGATCCTCTCTGTCGTTAATATGTATTTGCTGTAACAAGCCTGCTTCGATTTCGGGTGCACAATAATCTATGTTCATCATTGCCCAGCCAGAGCCCGCTAGTAAAAACGATTTTAAGTTAGTTACGTCGTCTATTTTCATCAAGACTGAACTTTTTGAATATGAAAGCCTATCACTGTCGATACTCAAGTCGCTTTCGAACATGGCTAAACATGGGCAATTTTGTAATTCACTAAACGTCATGTTTTTTTTAAAACCCTGAGTAGATGCAACAATGCCAATATTAAGTTTACCTATTGGTAGACTTTCTAAAGGCCCTGTTGCATGAAATAAATCAAACCAAGGGCCTATTCCAAGTTCAGCAATGCCACTGTTTACTTGCTCGAGTGAAACAAAGCGTTTTCCGCTGGTTAAGTTAAACTCTGTGCGCTTAAACAACCTAAAAGTATTACTTATGATCTCGTTATAACTGTTCAGATGGCAAATTTGTTCATAACAAATTCTAAATTGGGGCTCATTGCCTAATGCTAACTCTTTAGCAAGTTGTGCCAGCTCGTCATTTGCATGTAATAACTGCAGTGCTTCCCTGTGAAAAATCCGCCCTTTTTCAGTAAGCTGTAATCGGTACTTACTTCTGTCTAGTAACTCAAAACCTATTTTTTCCTCTAAGTTTTTAATGGCGAGTGTAAGTGCAGGCTGTGTTTTATGCAGCTTTAATGCTGCCCCGCTTAAGCTTGCACTTTGCACTATTGCATCTAAAATTAGTAATTGATTCAGCTTCATATAGCACTCTGCAACATTATAAGTAAAACTTATTGAGTTTCTAAAATTTAATGATTTTTATTTTATATGTTTGCAGCGTATCCTGCACTTAATTATTTTGCCATCATTGCAACGGAGAAGACATGAAACTCTTTCGTCTATGTTTATTAACTACGACACTACTAAGCTTACTTGCCTGTTCTGAACCAGAACAACAAGTTAAAGAAGAGCCCATTCGCCCAGTTAAATTATTCAACATAGGTCATGATTCTCAAATTAACATTCGTAGTTTTCCTGCTGAGGTAGTTGCAAACCAAGGCTCTTACCTTGCTTTTAGAGTAAATGGCGAACTTATTAAGTTTCCGGTACTTGCTGGTGAACACGTTGAAAAAGGCGATTTATTAGCAAAGCTAGACCCAGAAGATTTTCAATTACAGTTTGACGAGCGTAAAGCACGCTTTGAACTGGCAAAATCACAACTTGGCCGTATTGAGCAGTTGTTTGAGAAAAAAATCACCAGCCAATCAGAACTAGATCAAGCCACTGCTAATATGCAAATTGCCGAATCGGCATTTAGAATTGCACAAACAAACCTTGAGTACAGCGAACTACGCGCGCCCTTCTCGGGCACGGTTGCTAAGGTATTTGTTAAAAACTTTGAAAACATTCAAGCCAAGCAAAATATATTACGCTTAGAAACACGCGATTTAATGGATGTAGAAATTCAGGTTCCTGAAAAAATAGTGGCTCGCTTTAAAAAAGGCACCGATTACCACCCTACTGTAAAGTTTGACGGCTTTGACGATAAACAGTACACACTTGATATTAAAGAGTGGGATACCCAAGCTGATCCTGCAACGCTTACCTATAAAGTTGTGTTTTCGCTACCTGTACCTGAGGACTTTAATTTACTAGCAGGTATGACGGGCAGCGTGCTTATCGATTTAAGTAAAGTAACGCGCTCGCAAGTTTCATATACTATTTTACCTATTGAATCGGTATTTTCTGAGCCGCAAGAAACAATTAAAGATAACGCTTACGTGTGGCTTTTTGATTCAAATACTAGTCAGGTTCATAAGCAGGCCGTAAAAATTGGCCAATTGCACCGCGATGGAATTGAAGTGTTAAGTGGCATTGAAGAAGGTCAAATTGTTGTTTCTGCCGGTGTGCATTCATTAAAAGAAGGCATGAAAGTAAGAGCATGGAATAAAGAGCGAGGCTTATAATTATGAGCTTTGCACAACTCTCCATAGAGAAAAAAGTAATCAGTTGGATGTTTACGCTGCTGCTATTAATTGGCGGTAGTGTGTCGTACTTTGACTTAGGGCAATTAGAAGACCCTGAGTTTACACTTAAAAAAGCCATGGTTATTACTATGTACCCTGGCGCGTCGCCGCAACAAGTTGAAGAAGAAGTGACCTTTCCTCTTGAAAACGCGATTCAGCAATTACCGTATGTTGATTACGTTACGTCTATTTCGTCTAACGGTAAGTCGCAAATTTCGGTAGAAATGAAAAGTACTTATCGAAAAGAGCAACTGCGCCAAATTTGGGATGAAATGCGTCGTAAAATTAACGACCTTTCTCCGTCATTACCCAGTGGTGTTTACCCAAGTACTATTTTGGATGACTTTGCCGATGTTTACGGTGTTATGTATTCGGTAACTGGCGATGGTTACTCGTATGACGAGCTTAAAGATTACGTCGATTTTTTAAAGCGCGAACTAGTCCTTGTTAAAGGTGTTAGTAAAGTAACGGTTGCAGGACAACAACAAGCTCAAGTAATGGTTGAAGTATCTACCCGTAAACTTGCGCAACTAGGTATTGCACCAAGCCATATTTTTGCATTATTGCAATCACAAAATACGGTATCTAACGCAGGTAAAATACGCGTAGGCGATGAATCAATTCGATTGCACCCTACTGGCGAGTTTAAAGATGTAAAAGAGCTCGAAACACTATTAATCTCAAAGCCTGGCGCTAATGAGCTTATTTATTTAGGTGATGTCGCTAAGGTTTACAGAGAGTACGCAGAAGTACCCAACAATATTATTCGTTATAACTCACAGCAGTCTTTACTAATTGGCGTGTCATTTATGACGGGGGTTAACGTTGTTGATGTAGGTAAACACATAGATGAGCATTTGGCATCACTTGAATACCAACGCCCTCATGGTATTAACATAAACTCGGTATATAACCAGCCTCAAGAGGTTCAAAAATCGGTTGATGGTTTTATTATCAGCCTACTTGAAGCTATCGCGATTGTTATTGTAGTACTACTGTTATTTATGGGCTTAAAAAGCGGTATTTTAATTGGTGGTATTTTACTACTTACCGTACTGGGCACATTTATATTTATGAAGTTGTTTGCTATCGACTTGCAGCGCATATCGCTTGGGGCACTTATTATTGCACTGGGAATGCTGGTTGATAACGCCATAGTGGTCACCGAAGGCATACTTATAAACCTCAAACGTGGCCAAACAAAACTAAAAGCGGCTATTAATATTGTTGAGCAAACAAAATGGCCATTACTAGGGGCAACCGTCATTGCGGTTACTGC
This sequence comes from Pseudoalteromonas sp. Z1A8, assembly GCF_011378855.1. Classification (GTDB taxonomy): domain Bacteria; phylum Pseudomonadota; class Gammaproteobacteria; order Enterobacterales; family Alteromonadaceae; genus Pseudoalteromonas. Next base: position 69,815 of record NZ_WTLB01000022.1, read on the forward strand.
GTTTGCGCCAATTGGCTTAAGCTCTGATGCCAGCGGTGAATTTGCCGGTAGCTTGTTTTGGGTGTTGTTTATTTCGCTTTTATTAAGCTGGATCACAGCGATTACCTTAACGCCATTTTTTGCTAATTTAATGTTCAAAGAAAACGAATTTAAAAACGAAGCAGGCCAAGAAGATGAAGACCCATACAAAGGGTTTATTTTTAATGGTTATAAAGCGATTTTAGATTTAGCACTGCACTTTAGAAAAACCACGCTTATACTAATGGTTGTTTTGCTGTGTACTGCGGTTGTTGGTTTTGGCTCTGTAAAACAGTCGTTCTTCCCTGCCTCTAACACGCCTATGTTTTATGTGGATTACTGGCAAGAACAAGGTTCTGATATTCGCTCAACTATTGAAGGCGTTAAAAAACTTGAAGAGTTTTTACAAAAAGAAGACCTTGTTGAAGAAGTAACAAGCACAACAGGGCAAGGTGCACCGCGCTTTATGCTTACCTACGCACCAGAAAAATCATACCCGGCGTATGGGCAATTGATTATTCGTGTTGCCGACAGAGAAGCCGTAGCAACTGTAATGCAAACAGTACGCGATTATTCAGACAATCATGCACTTTCTGCACAGCTTAAAATTAAACCGATGGAAATTGGCCCTTCTACTGATGCAAAAATAGAAGCACGTTTTTCAGGCCCTGACCCTGTTATTCTAAGACAACTAGCTGCTAAGGCTAAAGAGCTTATTGGTAACGACGATGGCGCCTACAATATTCGTGATGACTGGCGCGCACGTACCAAAATGATTCGCCCACAATTTAACGAGCAAAAAGCACGTCGATTAGGCATTAGTAAATCAGACCTAGACAATGTATTACTAACAAGCCTTTCGGGTAAACAAGTGGGTGTATATCGCGATGGTACACAGTTGCTACCTATTATTGCACGCTCTCCGGCAAACGAGCGCTTAAACGTAGAAAGCGTACACGACCTTCAAATATATAGTCCTGTACTGAGTGTTTTTGTGCCAGTGACCCAAGTTGTAGACGAATTTATTGTGCAGTGGGAAGACAGCTTAATAATGCGCCGCGATCGCAAACGTACAATCACGGTAATGGCCGATAACAATGTATTAGGTGATGAAACACCTGCAAAACTATTTGCGCGTATTCGTGGTCCAATTGAAAACATGGAGCTACCGCGCGGTTACCAACTTGAATGGGGCGGCGAATACGAGTCATCAAGCGATGCTCAAAAAGCAATATTTGGCTCATTACCACTGGGTTATTTAGCTATGTTTGCAGTTACCGTATTACTTTTTAACTCGCTTAAACAACCACTAATTATTTGGGCAACAGTGCCTTTGGCTATTATTGGTGTAAGCGCGGGCTTGTTAGCAATGAATGCGCCGTTTAGCTTTATGGGGCTACTTGGTTTATTAAGCTTAAGCGGTATGCTAATTAAAAACGGCATTGTATTGGTCGATCAAATAAATCTTGAATTAAGTGAAGGTAAATCACCTTATGAGGCCGTTTTTGACTCCGGAGTGAGCCGTGTGCGACCAGTTGCAATGGCCGCTATAACCACTATTTTAGGTATGATCCCACTATTATTTGATGTGTTCTTCCAGTCAATGGCGGTAACCATAATGTTCGGTTTAGGCTTTGCAACTATACTTACGCTCATTGTAGTGCCGGTACTGTACACGGTTATATTTAGAATTGATTACGAGCCACGTAAGTAGTTAAACATATAATTGGTTAACATTAAAAAATGCCACTGGCTCAAGGTCAGTGGCATTTTTATTTAATACCGATGAAAAAAGAAAGGCTACATATTTAGTTGTTAAGAAACTAACCGCAACACTTTTTATATTTTTTGCCACTACCACATACACAAGGTGCGTTACGCTCTGGTACTTTATCAAATACTTGTGGTGTTGACTTGCTAAGCGCAAAGTCTAGTTCGCGAATATCTTCTGGTACGTCTGCTTTAACTTCAATTGAAGCAAACAGCGAATGCTCTTCTAATATGGTTTCTATTTCTGATTGTCGTTCAGCTGAGTTTACAATTAGCGTTAACGGGTGCAACTCTGTGCCTACCTTAGCGATACGATTTGGCGCAAATCCATTACTGTTATTTTTACCCATTATGTCGGGCTTACCCATAAAGAAAAATTTTGACATGTTACTTCTATAACCTTTCTACATTATTAAGACGGCGCATCTTAACAGCTTACTCAACATATAACTAAGGTGTATGCGCTAATAGCGAATATAAATAAACCCGTTCGCGTAAATACGCTAAAAGTAGCCAATAAACACAGCTGTAAAGCGATTTTAAGCGCTGTTTTAAAACTCTAACTTAAGAACTACTCAATAGCCTCATCATCTATTATATATATTTACTATGAACTGATTAAGTAAATAGGGATATTATCAATTTTAAAATACTCTGTAGACTTGGCTTTATTATCTAAGCACTTACCAATTAAGCGATAGATATGCTAACCAAGGCAATAAAATTGCCTTTAACTTTAGGGTCAGTTGAACTTTCAAGGTTAAATTTGCAGCCGTCTGTTTGGGGTTTAGGCAAGGTAAAGCCTATGCGGTGTGGTTATTCCCCATAAATAGGCGTGAGCAGGACGCGTAAGCTTTGCTCGGTTTTTACTTGGCCCACTGGTTACAAACCTCGCGACGCAATTAAATAGCCCCTAGTTTGAACAAATTTCAATCCGCAAAGATCAACAGACCCAAGCCTCATATATAAAGAGGCAATTTATTTAAATAGAGAAAATTATGTTTAAAAATTTTGGATGGATAGTAGATACCATCTCTCATTTTAAGCTTCAAGGTCGTATTTAACTTTCTTGGAGCTTAAACGCTTCTTGGTTTTTTATTACACC
>NZ_WTLB01000023.1:0-44104 GCF_011378855.1 Pseudoalteromonas sp. Z1A8
TAGATATTACTTAGAAAGACTTAAAAAATATTATCAGATATTTTCCAAATTCAGTTAGTTTGTAGTGATACGAATTAACGCCCAAATTTGCTTGGTGACAATAGCGTTTTTGACCCACCTGATTCCATGCCGAACTCAGTAGTGAAACGAAACAGCGCCGATGATAGTGTAGCATTTGCTATGTGAAAGTAGGACATTACCAGGCTTCAAATTGTAGAAAGCCCGAATTTAACGATTCGGGCTTTTTTACGTCTGCAGAAAAGTAAAAATAGCACAATTAATGTACACTCATCCAACACCCATCACGTAGGTCGGGCGAGCGAAGCGACTCCCGACGCTAGAATCACAACAAAATCCCTCAATATCTCAGTCGGCCGATATCGTAGCATTTGCTAAGTGACTCTCTACCGCTGTGGGCACTAAGCCATTCTACTGCGTAGCGCACCGACTTCACATTCTAGAAAGCCCGAATCTAATGATTCGGGTTTTTTTACGTCTGCAGGAGAGTAATGTGTGAGTTATTATGATCTATTTAGTTATCAATTAAGCATTCTATGCAATTACATCCTTAATTGAGTAGAGATACCTCTAATAAAGTACTTAATACCAATTCCAATAAATAGCTGATCTATTTTACTTGCCAAAACAACCCATTTCTTTGTTGTCAATTTCGTAAAGGGAACAACCATTTACATCAATTTACGCCTAGAACTGAATTGTTTTTTCGGCGTAAAATTCAGATCACATACTTAATGGAATTGGTATAAGAAAGCTGTATTATTACAGGTGTTTTAAAATAACTATAACGAGAAACATATGAAATTATTAACTGCAGCAACTCTAATACTTGCTTCATCGACAGCTTTTGCACGCCCTGCCCCGTTAGTGTCTATTCCTACTCATGATGCCTTTTTTAATAGTGTTGCAGCGCATTGCGGAAAAGCGTTTGAAGGTAAAGTAATGGTAGATAATGCGAAGGGGCCAAGTTCATTTGCAGATAAAAAACTGGTTATGCATGTACGTAAATGTACAGACAATGAATTACAAGTACCGTTTCATGTAGGGGATGATGCATCACGTACCTGGATCATAACTAAAACAGGGAGTGGCTTGAGTTTAAAGCATGATCATCGCCATGAGGATGGTACTGATGACGCATCCACTATGTATGGTGGCCACACGCTTGGTGCAGGTTTTGCGCAAATGCAGTCGTTTCCTGCAGATCAATACTCTAAAGAGTTATTTGTTACACAAGGGATCGCTCAATCTGTAGGTAATACATGGCAAATGTATATTTACCCGGAAGTATTTACTTATCGATTAATTCGACAAGGGCGTGAATTTAAAGTGGATTTTGATTTAACTAAACCAATTACTCCACCGGTAGCGCCATGGGGTTATGAAAAATAAGTTTACTTTTCTTTTTTCTCGGGTACTTCACATTGCAGTAAAACATTTAATGGGGGTTGGTAAGCTCGTGGTTTAGTTGGAAAACGTTCGTATTCTTGTACGCCTTCTAGGACCTTTAACATAAAGGTTCTGCCACGACATAACCTATCTGCATGGCGTAGTAAAAACATACTTTGATTAGCGAAGTGTTTGTAATCGTCTGACTGTATTTCTATTTTATAGTTGTCTTCGCCAATTTTAGTTTGGTAGTAATGTACTTTATTATCAAAGTCGTATGATTTTTCTTTTTCGACAGTTTCGGCAAATACAGTGCCGACGCTCGAAAGGGCCACCAATACGCTGCCAATAACTAAGCGTGGTGTATTTAATCCTTTCATAAAAATGTATCCTTTAATTTGCGAACTTAATACCCATTAACTACTCATACAAGTTCGATTTCTTTATCTTTAGTCTAACACCCAAAAAGGGATAATGTGATGTTCAAACAAATAAAGCAGCTTTTTGCTGTATTCGATGATCAGGAACCTAGTATAGAGCAGCATGATTTAAAAACAGCAGTTGCAGCATTGCTTATAGAGGTTATGCGTGCTGATACTAAGCTTGACCATCATGAACAACAAACCCTGACTGTAACCTTAAAAAAATACTTTAATTTAACAGATTCAGAAGTTGAAGAGCTAACCACTAACGCAGCAAGTAGTTTAGATGGCGCTATTGACTACTTTCAGTTTTCAAAACAAATTAATGAGCATTGTAGTGCAGTTCAGCGCATTGAAATAATAGAGCTACTATGGCGTTTGGCCTATGCTGATGGCGAAATAGATCCGCAAGAAGACTACGTAATACGTAAAGTGGCTGGGCTTTTATATGTAACGCATACAGACTTTATCGCCGCAAAAATAGCGGCGACAAAGTAATTAGTTATTTGGTAAGGCGTACTAAATTATTTTAATTTACTTGCAACGCTTACTAACTGATGAGCAAGCGCCGATACTCGCTCTGCAGTAACAGGTTCATTAATTTGGCCACTTTCATCAAACAACGTGTGTACAGCGGGTACTGCAAGTTGATCGGCAAGTACTAACGATCCAATGCCGCTTAATATATCACGCACATGATTTAAACCGCGTAATCCACCAAGCCCACCAGGCGATGCTGCATACAAAGCGACCACTTTATTTCGAAAAGCTGGAACCGCACCTTGCTCTGTACGTGAGGCCCAATCAATCGCATTTTTAAGTGCAGCGGTAATGGAACCGTTGTACTCAGGGCTTGCTAGTAAAATACCATCAGCTGCACGTAGTTTATCTTTTAAAAGCTGTACATCGCTTGGTGTACCTTGCGCTTCTATATCTTCGTTAAATAATGGAATATTCAATTCGTTTAGTTTTATTACTTCTACTTCAGCACCTGTTTGTAGAGCAAAACGCGCTGCTTCATTAATAATTTTTTGATTAAAGCTTTCTTGACGAAGACTTCCTGCTAGGGCGATAATTTTTGGTGCTGACATGTTAGAGACCTTTAAGTGTTTAAGTTTACAGCTCTAATGTAGCAAAATTTTGCTTGTAGAAAACCCCAATAAACGCAACACTTATGTGCGTAAATGCACATAAGTAAAAGGTAATTAGCATGGCGATTAAATTTGAAGATTGGCAAGACGTTAAAGTAGCGTTTGAAGTGGCGCGTTTAGGTACGTTAACGGCGGCCGCAGAAGAGCTTAATGTGCACCACAGCACAGTGCTTAGACGAATTAATAATCTTGAAAAAAACTTAAATGCACGGCTTTTTCATCGTCACGCCCGTGGTTATAAAGTAACTGAAATAGGCACTAAATTATTTACAACAGCACAAACCATTCATAGTTCATTAGAGCAGTTACATAACGATATAGCAGCGGCCGACAGCACCCTTAGAGGGAGTTTATTACTCACAACGGTAAGTGGCTTTATGGATGTACTTGGTGATGTATGTGAGCAATTTCAGGCGCTACATCCACAGGTGCAGCTTGAGGTTATTTTAGAACAAAAAAGGTTAAGACTTGATCACGGACAAGCGCATATTGCAGTGCGTGCAGGTCCAAGACCTGATGAGGGAGATTATATTGCTCAACATTTGGCGCAGCTTTCGTCTGGCTTGTATGCTAATAAGCGTTACATTAATAAATATGGAATGCCTAAATTATTAAGTGATTTACAACAACATAATTTTGTATCGGGTGTGGCGGGTTTTAATGCCCGCGTGCCTTATTTTGCATGGGCTGATGAACATATTCCTGCATCGCAAATTAAGCTGCGAGTATCTGAAACCGCAGAAGCGACTCGTGCAATAATTAAAGGGCTAGGCATTGGCGGATTACAGCATGACGTAGCGGCGCAATATTCTGATTTAGTACCTATATTACACAGTGAGTTAAGCTGGCCTACCGATGTATGGTTAGTCACGCATCACTTAGTGCATCGCACTGCTAAAGTACAAGCTTTTGCAGGGTTGTTAAAAACACATTTTAGTAAGTTAGCTGCTAATCAATAGTTTTAGCAGCATTCTAGCTGTGTTTTAAATGATTATAGTGTTTTTTTAATTTCAATCCCTAAGCGTTTAGCCAAGCGTACTAGGTTAGCTCTATCTAATTCAAGTACTCTTGCTGCTGCTGCCCAGTTGTAGTTATGCTTCTTTAATTGCTCAGTAATTACGTTGTATTGCAGCGATTCTACAGCTTGCTTTAAAGGTTGGTTGATTAAGGTGTTGGTTGTACTTTGGCTTGCTACTAAAGAGTTTTGCGGCGCACTAGGTGTTAAATCACAGTGCTCGCTTGTAATGGTTATTATTGGATTTTGCCATTGGCTTTGTTTTGCTTTTAGGGCGCTGCGGCTAATGACATGTTCAAGCTCGCGAACGTTACCTGGCCAGTTGTACTGATTAAGCAATACTTGCGCTTCAGGGCTTAATTTTAATTGTTTTATCCCTAATTTACGGGCTGTTTGCTCAATAAAATAACCAGCTAAGAGTGTTATGTCGTGCTCGCGTTTACTAAGTGGTGGCACAGTAATAGGGTAGACACTGAGGCGATGGTATAAATCGGCTCTAAAGCGGCCTTTGGCTACTTCTTCTTTTAAATCTCTATTGGTTGCGGCAACGACGCGCACATCTACGTATTTTGACGTATCTTCACCTACCGTTTGTATTTCGCCACTTTGCAGCACTCGTAATAGTTTGCTTTGCATGGCAAGAGGCAGTTCGCCTATTTCATCTAAAAATAACGTGCCACCATCAGCTAACTGAAATTTACCTTGGCGTGCATTTTGTGCGCCAGTAAAAGCGCCTTTTGCATGACCAAAAAACTCACTTTCGGCAAGGTTCTCAGGAAGTGAAGCACAATTTAAGTGAATAAGCGGTTGATCTTTTCGAGCTGAATTTAAGTGAATATTACGCGCTACCAGCTCTTTCCCTACTCCTGTTTCTCCTAAAATAAGTACGCTAAAGTTAGATGCTGCAACAAGTTTAATTTCGTTTTTGAGCGTTTGCATTAGCGGACTTTGACCAATAATTTCGCCACCGTCCCGTGTTAATGCTTCGCGATTTAGCTCTTGCATTAATGCACTTGATTGCTGTGCATGCTGTTTGTAATGGGCAAGCTCTAAGGCCGTTTTAAAGTGCGCACTACACAGGGTTTGTAATGTGTTGAGTGTATCAGCGCTAATATTATTAAATGCATTAGCATTTAGGCTATCAAATGTGAGTACGCCCAGTAGCGCGTTTTTATCATAAAGAGGTAACCCTAAACACGCATGCACCGGAATATCGCCGGTTTTGGCCAATAGCAGTCCATCATAGGGATCGGGGAGCGGGCAGTCGTGTGCAAATTGTAGCGCGAGTGTGCTTTTGCAAATAGCTTCTAGGCGGGGGTGCTCTACTATTTTAAATCGCCTGCCAAGACTGTCGGGCATTAACCCTTTAATTGCCAGTGGTTTTAATTGTTCACCCTGAAGTACTAATAACGCACTTGCATCACTTGGAATAACCCGTTCAACCGTTGCCAATAATTGCTCAAAGCTATGCTCGTGTAATGTACTTTGTGCGAGCTCTAAAGCGACTTGCGTGAGGTTGAATTGCTGATTCATGTCAAAATGACCCATACGTGTTTTTATGAATTGATTTATAGTAGGTCATAAAGACTCATGTTGTAAAGTGATTTCTCTTAAGTCATTGAACTAAATCGATTAAATTTGTTGGCACAGTATGTGTAATAGCTAAGTAACGTAGTTAGTTACAGAGATCGCCATGAACACACTAATGCTGAATAATTTAAATAGTCAAATACAGTTTAGTTCACTATACGAAACAGTATTAATTGCTGCCAATACTGCATTGGCTCTGAGTTTAGTGTGTATTACGGCAAGTATTTTAATTAGTTACACGTTTGCTGAATACTTTTCTATGGCGGTGCAAGTATCAGCTCATATTGGCACTATTGTTATTGCTGCTATTTTAAAAGTAAGTTACGTACTGCGCTGTATTGCACAACATGGCTTAGGGCAGGAGGTACGATAATGCGCCCTATAAACTTAACTGAACCAATGGCAGCACGCGTTGCTATTCATCAAGTATCTCAATGGCCGTTATGGATGCTAGCTTTTAGACCTTTCTTTTTAGGCGGTGGCTTATTGGCATTTTTGTCAGTGGGGTATTGGCTACTTATTTTAACAGGCTATGCCAGTTGGCATTTATCAATGCCGGCTACGTTATGGCATGCACACGAAATGCTGTTTGGCTTTGCAGGAGTTGTAGCTGTTGGCTTTTTGCTTACCGCAGCACAAACTTGGACTGGCGTACCGAGCATAAGTGGCAAAGCCCTTATGTGGCTTACGTTTATATGGCTTGCAGCGCGCTTAGCCTTTTTTGTGATATTGCCCGATATTGCTCATTTTAATTTATATGGCGTACTTACGTTACAAGTTATTTGGTGGCTAGGCGCTATAGCAGTGCTGGCGAATATGTTATTAAAAGCGAGTAGTAAAAGTAACTATCCATTTTTAGCTATTTTAGCTGTGCTATGTACGCTCAATGCACTGTATTTAATACTCGTTATAAAGCAAAACATGCAGCTTGCACTTGCTGTAGTTGATACTGCAGTGCTGGTAATTACTTTACTAGTTGGCATTGTTGCGGGCCGTGTTTTACCATTTTTTACCGCTAAAGGTCTTGGTTTAAACAAGCAAGTACGTACTCCTAAAATAGATAAAGCGGTGATGTATTTATCTATTGTGGCTATCACTGTATTTTTTATTAATAAGTTATTTTTGAACATTATTAATCCTGCGTTAGTTATTGCAATTGTTGCTGCACTTCACTTAATTAGGGCTGGTTTTTGGTGGGACAGCAAGGTATTGAGAGTACCTTTGTTATGGTCTTTGCATTTTTCGTACCTTACGTTAGGTGTGGGTTTAATGATGGTTGCATTTAGCTTTTATAGTAGTGCAATACAGTTTAAAGATGCGCTGCACCTTATCACTATTGGCACAATAGGTATGATGATTTTAGCAATGATGACGCGTGTATCGCATGGTCATACAGGGCGTACACTTACCATTCCTCATTACATGGCCGTTGCTTTTGCGTTTTTGCTTGTGGCCGCTATTACCCGTTCATTACTCCCATTTATTATTGGGCCTCACCTTGCTTGGCAAATAAGTGCTTTGCTGTGGTTAGTGGCTTTTTTATTATTTTTAATTCACTGCACACCTATATTAACGCGGCGTCGTGTTGATGGGCGTCGTGGTTAGTTCATCCATAGGAAAAAACATATGTTATCTGACAAAACCATTGAGATTGTTAAAAGTACCGTTCCGTTATTAGCAGAGGCGGGTACGGTTGTTACCGATCATTTTTATAAGCGTTTATTTAGCCATAATCCTGAGCTTAAAAATATTTTTAATATGGCGAATCAAGATACAGGTCGTCAGCAATTTGCACTTTTTAATGCATTAGCTGCGTATGCACAAAATATTGATAATTTAGCCGTATTAAAAGAAGCGCTAACACGTATTAATCATAAGCATACCAGCTTGAATATTTTACCTGAGCATTACCCTATTGTAGGTGCGCATTTAATTGGTACTTTAAAAGAGCTTATTCCTGAGCAATTTACTCCCGATGTTGAGTACGCATGGCGCGAAGCTTACGGCGTACTTGCCGATATTTGTATTACCGAAGAAGCTGCTTTGTATGAGCACAGTAAAAATAAACACGGTGGCTGGGTGGGCACTCGCCAGTTTGAAATAACCAACAAGCAAGTTGAATCAGAATTAGTAACAAGCTTTACACTTACGCCGGTTGATGGAGAAGCTGTTATTACACATAAGCCAGGGCAGTATTTAGGTATTAAAGTTAAGCCAGAGGGCGCTGAATATGAAGAAATTCGCCAGTATTCTATTTCGCAAAAAAGTAACGGTAAAAACTACCGTATTAGTGTTAAAAAAGAGCTACAACCAAAGCATGGCATGGTGTCTAATCATTTACACTCATTAGAGCAAGGCACTATTGTTGAGTTATACCCACCGGCAGGGGATTTCTTTTTACGTAATAATACAAACCCAGCGGTACTCATTTCAGCTGGTGTTGGGCAAACACCCATGCTGGCTATGCTTGAAACGCTATTAAGTGATAATTCTAATCAAGAGGTTATGTATTTACATGCCTGCGAAAATACTCAGCAGCATTCGTTTTCAAAATATTTAAATGAGTTAAGTACAGTTTATAACCGTTTACAAACAATGACGTGGTTTAACCAAGCGACAGAAGGCGCTGACTTTACTGGATTAATGAACCTAAATGCAGTACAAGCACAGCTACCATTGAGTAATGGCGACTTTTACTTATGTGGTCCTGCTGGTTTTATGGCATTTATAAAAAACCAGTTACTTGAGCTAGGTGTTAAAAACGAGCAGATTCATTATGAAGTGTTTGGTCCGCATCAAGACTTGTAATAACGCTTTAAAATAGAAGAAAGCGTGCAGCGATATGCTGCGCGCCTTTTTTATAAACTTTAAAGTGCCTTATAATTCTTTACAGGTAACACCTTCAAGTACTGTAGTAAGCTCTTTTTTAGGATAGTAAAGTTCGCATTGGTTATTACGTAGTTGCAAAATAAACTTCTCAGATTTTATATTATGCGCGCCCATAATTACTCTGCCATCAGACCCTTTACTCATTGCATGATCAATTAGCAGTTCGCTACGTTTAGTAAATACCGAATCGGCAAGCGTTACTAGTGCGCCTCCCTTAGCTTGTTGAATTGCCTGTTGTAGTGTTGCAACAACGCTAGGGTTAACACTCGTTAATATAGCGGGTTTAGCTGGCTCACTATTTATACTGGTATCTTTTACACCTTGGCATCCGCCTAAAGCGAATAAGGTAGCTAATGGGAGTAATAATTTAGCCATTACCTTTCCTTACTCAATGTTGGCCACGTTAAGTCCATATTGCGCTGTGTAAATTGCGAAGGTACGTTTAAAGGAGCGAGTGATTCACGAGAGCTTGAAAAGTTTGCTGGCTCTGTTTTTGCTACAGTAGCCGTTCTAATTGGACAACTGCCATTTTCGACATGAAATAATGCAGTGGCTAAAACAGCTTCGTTACTATCGCCTAGTTGATGATCAAAGTCGTCCTCAATCTCACAGCCTTGCACATCGGCATCAAACTGTGGCGTAGAGGTTGGTGTAAAACCTGCAGCGTATTCACCAAATCCTTTACTATTTACACCACTAAATTGAATAGTGTAATAGGTTGTTGCGCAGTTATGAGTTGGGGTAAAGCCATACGGCTTACCGCAGGTTGTGTCGCCAATTAAAATAACTTCTGCGTCTATACCTTTTAAACCATTGATAAAAGCTTCTGATGCCGAACAGGTACCTGATGTGCTTAATACATAAACCTTCGATAGGTTCAAATCGGGTAGGCTTTCTCCAGTACTAAAAAAAGTAGAGTAATCTATTTCTTCATCAATAAATGGGAAAGGCGAATCAACGGGCTGTTTATCGTTTTGTTGGGTTTGATAATAAAAGCGGTTGTTCACGTTAGCATTACCGGCAACCATATAAGCCAATTGCGCCGATAGCGCTAATAAACCGCCGCCGTTATATCTAAAGTCTATTACAAGCTCATCAATACCATCGGTTTTAAACTTATTTACCGCATCAATAAGCCCTTCTTGGGCAATACTTATATGGCTATTAAATTGCATGTAACCCACGCTTGAGCCATTTGCGGTTGTAATTGTTTTAACGTTTTGAACAGGTGTTTGCTCAATATTGCCAGCGGTTACATTAAATGTTTTCTCAGTTCCGTCGTTACTGCGTACAACAATCGTATGTGAGTCGCCGTTAGTTGGGCTAAATAAACCTTCGTTAAGTGTGTCTACACCCGACTCTGTATTGGTGTTGATGCTAACGCCGTCAACTGAAAGTACGGTATCACCGCGCTGAAAGCCTTTATTGCTAGCTGGAGAATCATCTTCAAGATAAGCAACGCGTAAAATACGATCGGCTGTATCGCCAATAAACGCCCAATTTATTCCGTAACCAGAAGTAACGCCCGATTGTGCTTCTTGAAAGTAATCCTCAGAAGGCTCTGAAAAATGAAAGTTATCTTTTTTTGCACCTGAGTCGGTAAGCTGCTCTGTTTTTAATTGAGCGAAGTAGTCGGCGACTGTAGCAAAGCTTTCAGGGTCGTTATCGGCAATTTCATCATACCAAAGATAGGTTTCATCGCTCCAAGAGCGAAGCCAAAGTTTTTCGTAAAGGGCGGAACCTACTTTATCTGGGTAAGGGTCGTTGTTGTTAAAGGGATCGTTACCTGTGCGGGGTGTTTCGCAAAAGTTTTTTAAATCGTTAGACTGCTCAAATACACCTGCAGTCCATGTTGGACTGCTACTAACAGGTGTTGTAACTATAGGTGTGGTAACTACAGGAGCAGCGTCGATACCGCCACCGCCACCGCCGCCACAACCTGTTAGAGCAAAGCCCGAAAGTGCTGCAAAAATGGCAAGCGAGGTTTTATTATTTTTAAACATAGTTAAGGGCTTTTTTTGTAAATAAGTTGTTTAAAATATTACAACACTCGCTCGTTTATTCAACATTTATAACTTTGATTTATGTAAATGAGTGTTAAAGCTTAGAGCTTGTTCGCACTACTTGTATCGGCGAATGCTTGCTTTTGCCATGCATTAAATAATTTTTGCTGTTTATCTGAGATCTTTAAACCGTATGTTTTTTGCATGTAAGCGTAAGTGTCGGCGATACGTTTTCGTGCATAAACAGGCGGTTCTACTACACGTTGCTTAAAATTTACTTTTACTTCGCAGCGGCCATATTGTGTTGCGTTTTCGCTAAGCATGCCAAAGCGATAATTAGAGCGATCGGCATTAATTTCGCCGATAGCTGGCGCCAAGTTATTTATATCAGCTTCCATTTTTCTAAATTTAGCACTTACTTTACGGCAGTTTTTACGCCCACCATCTTGCCAGCATTGTAGCTGGTGACCAAATTCCCAGGCCGGAACAATGTGTTCCCATTCAATACGTAGAGCTCGCACATTTACTTTGCCTGAGCGGGTAAGGGTGTTTCGAGGAATGTAACCACAGTTAGTCGGATCGGGGGTTAGTTTTTTACCTTCTTTTTTAATATCACAGCCGCAGTAAATGCTTTTAGCGTTATCAGGTAGGGTTTTAATTAGATGTCTTTTAGCGGTTGAAAAGCGGGTGAATTGTTCGGCTGATACCGAAACACACACACAACAAGCCAATAAGGCCAGAATAAATCGAGTCATATCCATCACAAATGTGAACTACAGGAATGTCTAGTTTAAAGCCCTGAAGATAAAAGATAAAGTTAACTTAAGGCCTGCACTTATATTACTAGGAATATTACTAAAAAGTGTCTAATTAATTTTTTCTTCAAAGTTATTTTACTATTCATTTATTTCTTACTATTTATTGTACTTTAGCTACACAAGATTATAAGTTAAGGAGTATGCTTAAAGCTTACTCAATATGGGGATTTGGATTGCAAATGAAATTTGTTGATTATTATTCAGTACTTGGGATATCGCCTGATGCAGACGATAAAGCGGTTAAAGTAGCTTATAAAAAGTTAGCCAGAAAATATCACCCAGATGTAAGCAAAGAGCCTCAAGCAGAAGATAAATTTAAAGAAATAGCAGAAGCTTACGAAGTCATCCATAATAAAGATGAACGTAAAAAATACGACGAGCTACGTCGCCATCAACAAAATCGTGCTCATCAGCAGCAAACAAATTATCGCGGTAGCGCTGGTTCTACACAAGGTAATTACCAGCAAAGTGATCCTCAAACCGATCAAGAATTTTCTGACTTTATTAATTCAATGTTTGGCGGAGGCGGTGGGTTTGATCGTTCAGGGCAGAGCAGAAGTAACGCTGCTCGCGCGCAAAAAGGACAAGATGTGGAAATAGAGTTCCCAATTTTTCTTGAAGAAACTTTAGTTGATACCGTTAAGCCTGTTGAGTTTATGTTACCGCAGCGAGATAGTAGTGGTCGTGTCTCTGAAATTAAAAAATCACTTAAAGTGAAAATTCCAGCAGGTTCAGTAAATGGCGAACGAATTCGACTAAAAGGGCAAGGTGGATTAGGGTCTGCGAATGGACAAAATGGCGATTTGTACTTACAAATTAGTTTAGTGCCTCACCCACTATTTGATGTTGAAGGTCATAATTTAAATATAGTCGTCCCTCTTGCAGCATGGGAAGCGGCTCTTGGCACAAAAATTAATTTGCCGACATTAACAGGAAAAATTCAACTAACGATTCCGCCTAATAGCCAGTCTGGTCAACGTTTGCGTATTAAAGGTAAGGGATTAATTAGTAAAAAAGCCAAAGGTGACTTATTTGCTGTACTTAAAATTGTTAATCCAACATCTATTGATGAAACCAGTAAAAAGCTTTGGGAAGAATTAGCCGAAAAAGCTCACTTTGATCCCCGCAGCGACTGGAGTAAACCATAATGCAAATTATTGTGACACAAAAAGATGATTTACTTACTAGCAAAGAGCTATGTTTGAGTAGTGATATTAACGAAGCAATTTTATATGAGTTAGTTGAACATAGTATTGCTGTTCCTATTGAAGGAGAGCATGTTGCAGAATGGAAATTTACGGTATCTGCAGTGACCTTAGTCAAAAAAGCGGCCCGTATTCAGCATGACTTTTCGTTAGATTGGTCGGCAATAGCGTTAATTTTACAATTGCTGAATGAGCGTGATGAGTTGATTTTAGAAAACGAAATGTTAAAACGACATTTGAGTCGATTTAACCACTTGGAATAAAATCATTCTAATATCAGTGTTTAGCGATTGCACACTCTTTAATGAGAGTGCGCTAGCTCCTAAAAATTAATATGACTATTTTGATTTGTTCTTACTTTTAATTGAGATTAATCGCTTTAGTCGTATATTTTTTATAAGTAGTAATATCCCGCTTAGGCAAAAAAGTACACTGGTTGCTGCAAAACTAATAAGCAGTGGATTATTAAAATCCTCTCGCTCATCGTAATCCATAATATGTAACATCCAAAAAAAGTCGAAAATTCGCCATAGTGTGCTGCGAACGGTGATAACTTTGCCGTTATTTTCTGACAAATACAGTGTTGTGTTAAATGTGTCGTCAAATTGTACCTGCCAAACATTGGTTTTATATCCAACTTCTCGCATACCTTGCTTTAGCAGTACAGCGCTTGTCACTTGAGCATCAATAAGTAAGTGTGCTTTAGCATTTGCGGTAATTTGTATTTTAGTTGGCGGCTCAAAGGGCCGGCCTGTTATACCGTTAAAGCTTTGCTGTTCATCTTTATTTATTACTGTAATTATAGGTGTGGTTAAAAAGTTCTCAAAAATTATTTGTGTTGGATTAACCACCTGAGGTGCAATATCGTTAAGGGAGGCAATATAATCAGCCTGCGTAAATGGGTTATTAAGAGTACGTGTTGCAAGATGCTCCCCATGAACTTTATCAAGAGGAATAGCGCTCATGACTAAACCGCCTAATAGCCAAGCTAAAATTTGTAATGTGAGCAAATAACCGAGCCATTTATGTAACTTGCGAGCATACTTAAATATTTTTTTATTCATGTTTTAGTCTTATTATTTTTAGAGGCTAGTTTATTACATTAATGGGATTAGTTACTGCGACATTTTGTCGCAGTTTAAACTATAGCTTACTGTAATCATTTAAAAATAAAAAAGATTACACTTAAATTGCTAACATGACTTATTTGTTTAATTGAGCTGAGTGTTTGATATCCAGCTAGCTTTAAACGCTAAAAAATACTTAAAAGCTGCGAAATATCTATATAAAGTGGTTAATAGAGCATAGTTGATTTGGTATAACGGTAAAACTGCGTTAAAGTTTGCAATGAAATTATTAGAGGATAAATACGAAACGATGTCGGAAATTCAATTTTTAAATGTAGATCTTGAGCTTGAATCAAAGCAAGATATTAGTTTGCTAGTGGCAGACTTGAAAAAAGTCGCGACGATTTTACATTATGACAAAGACGAATACCGTCAATTAGCGCGTATTGAAGCAACAGGTGTAGTAAACACGCCTGACAAAGCAATAAACCATATATGTGAGCTTATTGAATCGTGTTCGCGTAACGCGCTAAAGCAATGGTTAAGCTGTTCACGTAGAACGTTTGATATTGGTTTTGAATCAGGCACTTCCCCTAAGTGCTTTAATCAAGCCTTAGATGCAGATACATTATTACGTATATCTGCGATTGGTGCGGGTATGGAAATTACAATTTACCCAATCGAAAAGTAACTATCTTCGCTCTACGACTGCTGCGGTCATTTTTGATACGCAGCACAGCTCATTGCGGCTATTTGTAATTTTTATTTCCCATACTGAACTACGTTTGCCAATATGAAATGCTCTTGCCGTGGCAGTTAAAGTACCATTGCGAGATGCTTTTAAATGGCTTGCGTTAATTTCCTGCCCTACACAGTAAAATTTTGTGAAATCGACAACAAAGTTAGCGGCATAACTCGCTACTGTTTCGGCAAGTACAACATTAGCACCGCCGTGAACCATCCCCATTGGGTTATGATGCTCAGGTATGGCGGGCATAGTTGCAACTAAGTAATCATCACCAATTTCTGTGATTTCTATCCCCATAGTTTTCATCAGCGTACCTTGGCCATTTATACCTTCATCTAGCTGTTTGCAAAACTCTAAAGTAATAGGTTGATACCAAATACTCATAACGACTCCTTTGCCTTTTTAATCATTTATAAACTTAGCTTTAGTTATATCCCTAAAATGTACACAAGTGAAATTACTTTGGCTATTTTAAGACATAATTTAAATTTGCGATTTTTATTTAACTGTATATACTCACAGTTAAATG
This sequence comes from Pseudoalteromonas sp. Z1A8, assembly GCF_011378855.1. Taxonomy (GTDB): domain Bacteria; phylum Pseudomonadota; class Gammaproteobacteria; order Enterobacterales; family Alteromonadaceae; genus Pseudoalteromonas. Next base: position 14,845 of record NZ_WTLB01000023.1, read on the forward strand.
TACTGTATGGAAAACCAGTTGTATGCGACCATTAACGAACCGCCAAGCTCAAATACTCGAACTAATTAAAGTTTTTATTAAAGACACTGGTATGCCTCCTACACGTGCTGAAATAGCGCAAACACTAGGTTTTAAAAGTGCCAATGCTGCTGAAGAACATTTAAAAGCACTTGCTAAAAAAGGCGCAATTAAAATGAAACCAGGTGCAAGCCGTGGTATTCAGTTAATTGAAGAAGAAGAGCCAGAACAATTAGGTTTACCGCTTATAGGGCGTGTTGCTGCTGGTTCACCTATTTTGGCGCAAGAGCACGTTGAAAGTCACTGCAAAATCGATCCATTAATGTTTAAACCGGCTGCAGATTTTTTACTACGCGTTAACGGTATGAGCATGAAAGATATTGGTATTATGGATGGTGATTTACTTGCTGTGCATCGTACTCAAACCGCTGAAAACGGGCAAGTTGTTGTTGCCCGCGTAGATGAAGACGTAACTGTAAAACGTCTTGAAAAAGCGGGTCGCAAAGTGTTACTTCATGCTGAAAACGACGATTTTGAATCTATTGAAGTAGACCTTGAGAATGAGTCTTTTAACATTGAAGGCCTAGCTGTTGGCGTAATAAGAAACGCCGATTGGATGTAGTTTTTAGATAGCTTTAAGCAATCAATTTACTAATGCGCACTTTTTAGTGCGCATTTTTGTTTTAAAATTCGTACTAAAATATAGCTTAAACAGCTAACTAATTATTTAAGCTGTAAACTTTTTTTCACTCATGCTTTTCTCCTTCCTCATGTGTTACACCCCTTTGTTTTGCTCGCTTTTTGAATGTTAAATAGTCGATATGCTTGCAGATACTTGACTAATTTTTAAATATTACTCGGTTGTTTTTTATACTAAAGCTTGCTTGTTGCTCATTTTTTAGCTAATTATTAGTGTGCTGAACTAACAATAACTCACAGCTTTTCAGTTTTGAGAACACACAATATACAAACTCTTTGTTGGGACAGCGATACCAGTCAAAAAAACAGGATTGGTTAAATAATAAAAATAACGAATTGGCGTTTAAGCCGTATGCCTCTTCGCTTTGCACTCGCAATAGCATCAAAGGAGCCGTCACATGGGTAAACTGACTTCTACCTTGTGGCTTGTATTGATTGTTTTTCCGCAGCATGTTTTGGCTAACAGCCAGTACAATATGCGCAAAGGCGTAACCGATATAAGCAATAATGTATATCAGCTGCACATGACCATATTTATAATATGTTGTGTGATTGGGGTGATAGTGTTCGCAATTATGTTTTGGGCACTGATTCATCACCGTAAATCTAAAGGGGCTGTACCTGCCCAATTTCACGAAAGCACTAAAGTAGAAATACTTTGGACAGCTATTCCATTCGTTATTTTAATTGCTATGGCAGTACCAGCCACTAAAACCCTAATTGCAATGGAAGATGCCAGCAAAGCTGATCTCACTATTAAAATTACAGGTTCGCAATGGAAATGGCACTATGAATATATGGGCGAAGACGTCGCATTTTATTCTATTTTATCCACCCCTCAAGACGAAATAGCGAATCTTGCAGATAAAAATCCTAATTATTTACTTGAAGTAGATAAACCGCTTGTACTGCCAATAAACCAAAAAGTACGTTTTTTAATGACCTCTGATGATGTTATTCACTCTTGGTGGGTACCTGATTTTGCTGTGAAAAAAGACGCTAACCCGGGATTTATAAACGAAACATGGACCAATATTAACGAGGAAGGTATTTACCGAGGTCAATGTGCCGAGCTTTGCGGTAAAGATCATGGTTTTATGCCCGTAGTGGTTGAAGCTAAATCTGAAGCTGACTTTAAAGTATGGCTAGCCGATGCAAAGCAAGCAAAACAAAAAGCAGCACTGGCCGACGCTGCTCTGCTTGATCAAACACTTCCTAAAGAAGAGTTAATGACTTTAGGCGAGCAAGTGTATATGGCCAGCTGCGCGGCGTGTCATCAGCCTACTGGCATGGGATTGCCGGGTGTTTTTCCTGCGCTTAAAGGAAGCCCAATAGTGCTTGGCGATATAAAAGATCACATTGATGTAGTTATTCATGGACGACCAGGTACGGCAATGCAAGCGTTTGCCAAGCAGTTATCTATAAAGCAATTAGCAGCTGTTATTACTTATAAACGTAATGCGTGGGGTAACGATACGGGTGATGTTATTCAGCCGAGTCAAATACAGGCAGCAATTGATGCCAAAGTGGAGGCGAACTAATGAGTAGCATAGTAGAACAACCTAACGCCAATGAAGCTGACCATGCTCATCATCCCGCAAAAGGCTTTAAACGCTGGCTTTATACAACTAACCATAAAGATATTGGTAGTTTATATTTAATTTTTTCGCTGACCATGTTTTTAATTGGCGGCGGAATGGCCATGGTGATCAGGGCTGAATTATTTCAACCTGGTTTACAGTTGGTCGATCCTCACTTTTTTAATCAAATGACCACAGTGCATGGCTTGATTATGGTGTTTGGTGCGGTTATGCCGGCCTTTACAGGCCTTGCTAATTGGATGATCCCTTTAATGATTGGCGCGCCAGATATGGCATTACCAAGAATGAATAACTGGAGCTTTTGGATTTTACCGTTTGCATTTTTAATCCTATTGGCATCGTTATTTATGCCAGGTGGGGGACCTGCATTTGGTTGGACTTTTTACGCACCGCTCTCTACAACCTATAGTAACGATAACACTGCAATGTTTGTATTTGCCGTACATATTATGGGGATTAGCTCAATAATGGGTGCAATCAATGTGATTGTAACCATAGTGAACTTACGTGCCCCCGGCATGACATGGATGAAGTTGCCCTTATTTGTATGGACGTGGTTAATTACTGCCTTTTTATTAATAGCGGTAATGCCAGTGCTTGCAGGGGCTGTCACTATGGTGCTTACCGATAAGTACTTTGCTACCAGCTTTTTTGATGCTGCAGGTGGCGGCGACCCGGTGATGTTTCAGCATATTTTTTGGTTTTTTGGTCACCCTGAAGTATACATAATGATTCTTCCTGCCTTTGGCATTATATCGACCATAGTGCCCACTTTTTCTCGTAAAAGACTTTTTGGTTATGCCTCAATGGTGTACGCCACATCCTCCATAGCACTATTGAGCTTTATTGTTTGGGCGCATCATATGTTTACTACAGGCATGCCGGTAGCAGGTGAGTTATTTTTTATGTACGCAACCATGCTTATATCGGTGCCCACAGGGGTAAAAGTATTTAACTGGGTTGCCACTATGTGGAAAGGCTCAATTACCTTTGAAGTACCTATGCTTTTTAGTATTGCGTTTATAGTGCTGTTTACCTTGGGTGGCTTTTCGGGATTGATGCTGGCAATTACACCGGCTGATTTTCAGTATCACGATACTTATTTTGTAGTGGCGCATTTTCATTATGTATTAGTAACTGGAGCCGTATTTTCGATAATGGCGGGTGCTTATTATTGGCTGCCCAAGTGGACAGGCAACATGTTTAATATCACGCTAGCTAAATGGCATTTTTGGCTATCGCTGGTGAGCGTTAACTTACTGTTTTTCCCTATGCACTTTGTAGGGCTTGCTGGTATGCCGCGTCGAATTCCCGATTACGCCCTGCAATTTGCCGACTTTAACGCAATTATAAGTATAGGCGGTTTTGCCTTTGGTTTATCGCAACTACTGTTTGTTGCTGTAGTAATTAAATGTGCACGTGGTGGCGATAAAGTGCCTGCAAAAGTATGGGATGGGGCTGAAGGGCTTGAGTGGGAAGTTGACTCTCCAGCGCCATATCATACTTTTTCTACGCCGCCGGTTATTAAGTAATGACACACGCACCGTTACTTAAACGTTTGGTACTTATTTGCATAGGTATGTTTGCCTTTGCCTTTGCTTTAGTACCTTTGTATGACGTGTTTTGCGACGTAACAGGGCTTAATGGGAAGCCTTCGCTTGAGCAGGCAGAGCAAAGTACACAAATAGTGCAAGATCGCGAAATAGGCGTGAGTTTTACAACTCATGCGCAAGCTGGTGCGCCGTTTGTTGTTAAATCAAAAGAGTACAGCGTTACTGTTAAACCCGGTGCCATGCGTGAGGTGATGTTTAGTGCTAAAAATAGTAGTGACCTCGACAAAGTAATGCAGGCTGTACCATCAGTTTCGCCAGGTAAAGCGGCTAAGTATTTGCATAAAATTGCCTGTTTTTGTTTTGATCAGCAACCTCTAAAAGCAGGAGAAGAGCTTGAATTTAAATTACTGTTTTATGTTGATACCGCATTACCAAGCGATATTGAAGAGTTGACGCTGTCGTACACCGTATTTGATATTAGTGAGCAGCTAGTTGCGAGTAATAACTAGCCTGCATGTCTAGTGTAAAACTAGGAGTAAGTAACATGAATCAAAAATATGAAAATTATTACGTACCAGAGCAAAGTCCTTGGCCAATAGTAGGGGCCATTGCGTTATTTTTTATTGCTGTAGGCGCTGCCTTAACCGTTATGAACGTAGGAAAAGAAGGCGGCAGTGGCGTTTATTTACTGTACGTTGGCATAGCTGTACTTTTGTATATGCTTTATAGCTGGTTTAAAAATGTTATCAGCGAGTCTGATCAAGGGTTGTACTCAGCACAAATGGATCGATCATTTAGGCAAGGGATGAGCTGGTTTATTTTTTCTGAAGTGATGTTTTTTATGGCCTTTTTTGGTGCATTATTTTATGCGCGAGTCCTATCGGTCCCATGGTTAGGTGGCGCGGGTAATAATGCAATGACCAACGAAGTACTTTGGCCTACGTTTGAAGCTGTTTGGCCTCTCGTATCTACTCCTAGCGGTGATACAACCCAAGCAATGGGTTGGCAAGGTCTGCCGCTTATAAATACCTTAATACTGCTTACCTCCTCAGTTACCTTACATTTTGCTCATGTAGCAATGGAAAATAATAAGCGCACGCCACTTAAAGTGTTTTTGGGCGCCACTATTTTATTAGGTGTTTGCTTTTTAGGGCTGCAAGTTGAGGAATACATACATGCATATAATGACCTCAATTTAACGCTTGATGCAGGTGTTTACGGTAATACGTTCTTTTTATTGACTGGTTTTCATGGCATGCATGTAACGCTAGGGACCGTACTTTTATTTGTAATATTTTTACGGATATTAAAAGGGCACTTTACTAAAGATAAGCATTTTGCTTTTCAAGCAGCTGCTTGGTATTGGCATTTTGTTGATGTTGTTTGGTTGTGTTTATTTATATTTGTATATGTGCTGTAGCGTTTATTGGCGAGCTATTCGCTGTAATAAAACCAAGTTTAAGCGCTGCAATAACAAAAATTAAAACAACGACCGAAAACAATACGCGACGACCTAAAAAGTGAGACATAGGTCGTCCCCCAGTTTTCCCTGACACCATAATAAACAATGCTCTAAATAAGTTAAAAAGTATAAATAGTAATAACAGTACGATAATAATTTTAATAATCACTGGGTTGAACCTTATGCAGTTAGTTTTATGGCACAAACAAAAGCTTAGCTCAATAATCACACTTTGTATGGTTGTGGTTGTTGTACTTGTGTGTGTGCGATTAGGATTTTGGCAGCTGGAGCGGGGTGAGCAAAAGCAGCAGCAACTAAACGCTATTGCTAAGCAACAGACTCGTGGTGTGATGAGCTGGTCTCAATTACTTAACCTTCCTGATAGCTGGAACAAAACAGGTGTATTGGTTGAGTTAAAAGGGCGGTTTGTACAAAACCAATATTGGCTTTTAGATAATCAAGTTTATAACGGACAAGTAGGTTACGACTTACTTGCTTTACTAAAGCCTGACAGCGAAGAAAAAGTGATTTTAGTTAATTTAGGATGGGTAAAAGCGCCTATATCTAGAGATACACTGCCAAAGGTTACTCTGCCTAAAGATATTTTTATTCTTAAAGCGCAAATAAAAGAAAATAACTTAAGTAGCTTTACGCTTGAAGATAAAACGACAAATAACGACTTACCTACAAGAATCCAATCTATCGATTTGAATATGCTGAGCATTCAAAGCCAGCAATCGTTAATTAATTTTATGGCTTACAGACAAGGTACTGGTGATGAGATTGCAACACCTCATTATGAGGCTGTTGTTATGAGCCCTCAAAAGCATAGTGCCTACGCTGTGCAATGGTTTTTAATTGCTGTTGCATGTGCTGTTGTGGCTATTTTTGCGAGTAAAAAAAGGACACCTAATGAAAAATAATCCTCTTTTTTTGTTTGTGGCTTGCTGCGCTATCCCATTAGTTTTGGCATATGGCGCATTAAAGTTCGATTGGTTACCTACTGCAATTACTAATAATGGCGAGTTTTTAAGCCAAGAAATAAAATTTGAAAATTGGCCGCAAAATAATCCAAAACAATGGACTATCGCACTTAATTATTCAAACGAATGTAACACCCCATGCAGCGAACAGCTCAATGCACTTAATAACTTATATGTGGCACTCGGTAAAAACCAAGGAAAAGTGGATATGGCTGTAATGGGAAGCCCCAACAATAAAAATCTACCATGGAAAATTATTACCGAGCAACAGAGTTTAAATCCTGCAAGTTTGTATTTAATTGATCATATGGGGTTAGTGGTACTTGAATATCCCTTTAAAGTCGAGCCACAAGAAAATCGTTTAGTGCAAAAAGGGTTATTAAAAGATCTAAAAAAACTACTCAATTATTCTCGTTCTAGCTAATTGATCAGCTTATTTAAGTTGGAGTGTTTAATGTATAAAAATTATAAAAACTTAGTATTAATAACAGGATTACTCGCTTTAATTGTTGTGGCTTTAGGTGCTTACACCCGCTTAAGTGACGCAGGTTTAGGATGCCCCGATTGGCCAGGCTGTTATGGCTTTTTAACGGTTCCTAAGCATGAGGCCGACATAGCCTTAGCAACTCAAAGCTACCCCGATATGATGTTCGAAACCGCAAAAGCGTGGAAAGAAATGATTCATCGCTATTTTGCAGGTGCTTTAGGGTTACTTATTTTAGGTTTATTTGTGTTGGCTTTTTTAAAACGCCAATATCCAACTACACCAGTTAAATTGCCTTTAGCTTTGCTCTTACTTGTGGTGTTTCAGGCAGCGCTTGGTATGTGGACTGTAACCATGAACCTGCAGCCGCTTATTGTAATGGGCCACTTATTGGGTGGCTTTAGTATTTTGTCACTTATAACGCTTTTATATTTGCGACTAACTGCCAAGCCAATAATGGGTGGAGATAGCGGCGCAAAGCGTTATTTTGTTTTGAGTTTAATTGCGCTTAGTGTATTAATTATCCAAATTTCGCTTGGCGGTTGGCTTGCTGCAAATTACGCAGCTCCGCATTGTAGTGGTTTACCATTGTGTGATCACGCACAACCGTTTTCATTAAGTAGCGTATTTCAATTACCGCTTGAGCACAGTAATTATGAGTATGGTGTGTTATCGCAGCAAGCACGCATGTCTATTCATTTATTACATCGTATTTGGGCACTGGTTACTTGCATTGTTCTGGCATTAATTATGTGGAAAATATACAGCAAAGCTTACTCTCAAAAAATTAAAAACTGCGTTGTGAGCGTATTACTAGTCTTACTTTGCCAAATTAGCTTGGGAGTTATTTTAGTACATTGGCACATTCCGTTGGGAGTTGCACTGGCACATAACTTGATGGCTGCCATACTGTTATTAAGCATGGTTAGGTTGTGTTATTACCTAAAATCACGCACATAAAGGGGAAATATTATGGCACTTATAATCGATAAAAAAACAATGCTACCCGTTAATACTCAACCGCTAACTTCGCGCGCGTATAATTTACTACAAGACTACTTAGCAATTAGTAAATTTAAAGTAGTCGCTATGCTGGTACTAACTGCTTGGGTTGGGTTAGCACTTGCTCCCGATGTAGGGCGTGGCATGACTGTACAGTTTATTAGCTTGTTAGGTATAGGGCTACTTTCTGCAGCAGCAGCGGTTATTAATCATGTGGTTGATAGCGAGATAGACTCAAAAATGGCACGAACTCGTCATCGCCCTGTAGCTAAAGGGCGTTTAAGTAAAACACATGCGCTTAGTTTTGCAGCTGTTATTGGGGTTGCTGGTTTTATTATGCTGATGGTGTGGGCTAATACCTTAACCGCTATATTAACGTTATTTGCATTGGTAGGTTATGCATTTGTTTATACATCATTTTTAAAGCGTGCAACGCCGCAAAATATTGTTATTGGTGGATTGGCTGGCGCAATGCCTCCATTATTAGGCTGGGTGTCAGAAACAAACCAAATGGCTGCGGCTCCCTGGTTACTCGTAATGATAATATTTACTTGGACTCCACCACACTTTTGGGCGCTTGCAATCGCTCGAAAAAGTGATTACGAACGCGCTAAAATACCTATGTTGCCAGTAACGCACGGCATCGATTTTTGTAAAACGTGCGTTGTTGCTTATTCTGTTTTACTCGCTGTTGTTTGTGTATTGCCTTATTTAATTGGTATGTCTGGATTAATATATTTAATAGGTGCGTGTGTATTAAATGCAGTATTTATATATAAGGCGGTTAAATTAAAAATTGCTGGAGATGATGAGACTGCAATGGACTTATTTCGTTTTTCGATTATTCATTTAATGGTACTCTTTGTAATCTTATTTATAGATAAATGGCTCCCTTTATGAAGCAGTTATGGCTTGGATTAATTGTTGTTTTAGCTTTGTTTTTATCAGCATGTTCAAATGAAAATAGCCCACCAGATGTAGATGCATTAGTTTACGAAAATGCAAAACCACTGTCTGATTTTACGCTAAACGATCAGCGCGGCGAATTGGTGACTAAGCAACAATTTTTAGGGCAGTGGAATTTAGTATTTTTAGGCTATACAAGCTGCCCTGATATTTGCCCGTTAACGTTGGCTAAGCTTAATGCCGTTTATAAAAACTTACAGGCAGATTATCCGTTGCAAGTTTGGTTTTTATCGGTTGATCCAAAACGCGATACGCCAGCTAAGCGAAAGCAATATATAGATTATTTTAACCCTGACTTTTTAGCTGTATCGGGAGAGCATAAACACCTTTTTCCTGTTGTTAGGGAGCTTGGTTTAATTTATGCGATTAGTGACTCTGAAGAATCAGAGTATGCGGTCGATCATAGTGCATCCGTTGCATTAGTTGATCAAAATGGAGCCGTAAGAGCTATTTTTAAACCTGAATTTAAACAAGGTAGTGTGCCATTAATTAATGCGACTACTTTAACTGAAGAGTTTAAAAAAATAGCCGATTACTACAAAAACTAGTTTTTTGCTTTTTACCAATTTTAAAGGAGCTTTAGGCTCCTTTTTTATGGTCTTTAGAGTAGTTATACCAACCTGTATAAATCTTTGATCAATTTAACGGATTAAATTGCACTATAACGTCGTTAAAAATTTTTTATTTAGAACAACTAGATACAAAAATTTTTGCCTAGTTCTAGCGTAATTTTCTTAACGTTAAATAGACCCCGTATATAAGCAGGTTGGTATTAATAAAATAACCTAGTGGCTTTTACGTTAGGTCGTTAAGCTTTAGGCGATTGGATCACCCAAGGCTGCGAAAACCAAAAATAATCACCAGGGCTTGAAATAGAAGGGGCTGTACAATTAAAACGAGAACGCCCTTTATTAAGCACCTTTGGTGAGGTTATTTCGACTGTATTTTTATTTACCCATTTTAAATCTGCTTGGCCTACGCTTGATACGTAACAGGCAAATTGGCTTTTATGAAAATCACCCATTTTAAATTCAATTGTGAGCGTGGGTGGGTTTTGTTGTGTAACGCTATCTTGATAAGTTAAATTGGTGATATTAAATGCGCGTGAGTTAAGCTTAGTAATAAGAGTGTCTAGTTTGCTGTAAAAGCCTGATGCAGGAAAGCGCGGTAAGCGACTAAAATTAGAATCTTTATTTACAGCCCCTGAGTGCTGACCAATCCCCACAAAACCAAGCTCTGTTACAAGTGCTTGCAACTCATTGTTAAACTCACCATACGGATATGCTAAGTATTTATAATCATGGCCTATTTCTTCTTTTATACGCTTTTGAGAGCTAAGGATATCCTGCTTAATACGTGATTGCCATTGTGCATCGGTTTCGTTTTCAAGCTTAAGGTGTAAGTAATCATGTTGTCCGCTATGATTGGCTATTATTGCCCCTTTTTTAGATAATTCTTTGAGCTTATCCCACCCCATTACGTAACTCATGCCTTCGTCTATTAATTTAGGATTTACAAAGATAGTGTACGGGTAGCCAAACTTTTCTAAAATAGGTGCAGCTTGTTCATAGTTATTGTTATAACCATCATCAAAGGTAATGGCGACTGTTTTATCAGGTAAGGTTTCACCTTTCTGAAGGGCGCTTATTAGCTCATTTAGAGGAATGACGTTAAAGTTATGCTCTTTTAAATAGCTTAAATGTTTAGTAAATGTATTTGCGCTAACGCTCGTTACAGCGGGTAGGGTTTCACTAACATGATGATACTGTAAAATAACGGCTGCTTGAGCGCGTATAGATATACTAAAGAGGATAAATAATACTAAATGAAACAATTTTTTATACATAATAAGGCACACCATAAAAGCTTGCTGTTGTTAGCGGGTCCGATGATACTATCAAATATCACAGTGCCGTTGTTAGGAATTGTTGATACCGCTGTAATTGGGCACTTAGGAAGCGCTCATTACTTGGCGGGTATTGCCCTTGGCTCTGCAGTTATTTCTATTTTGTTTTGGCTTGCTGGTTTTTTAAGAATGAGCACCACGGGACTCGTGGCACAAGCATACGGAAAAAACGATTTAACCCAACTTGCCGCTTTACTTAAACGAAGCCTATTGCTGGCAAGCGCAGTGGCTGTGCTATTAATTGTATTATCCCCATTAATAAAACACGCTATTGCTTACCTCTCCGCTGCTAACAGCGACGTACTTACCCAAGCGTATCAGTATTTTAGCATTCGTATTTTTAGTGCTCCAGCAGCATTGTGTAATTTAGTGTTATTGGGTTGGATGCTTGGTGTGCATTATGGTCGAGGTCCATTTTATTTATTACTCGTCACTAATATCGTTAATATAGTACTCGATATTTATTTTGTTGTTTATTTAGATTGGGCCGTTGCAGGCGCTGCGTGGGCTTCACTGATTGCTGATTATACAGCGTTAGTATTTGCACTTTTTTTAGTGGTTAAACTAGCTAAAAAACAAGGTATTGAGCTAAATGCACCGAATTGGTTGAGTATTAGCAAAATGACTGAATTATTGAGTTTGAATAGAGATATATTTATTCGCTCTTTAATACTGCAATTATGCTTTAGTTTTATGACATTTTACGCAGCGCGTATAGGCGAAACTACACTCGCCGCTAATGCTGTTTTACTTAACTTTTTAATGTTGGTGAGCTTTGCTCTTGATGGCGTTGCTTACGCGTCTGAGGCAAAAGTAGGGCAAGCTAAAGGCCAAGGAAGCGTTAAAAATATAGAGCTTTGGGTTAAAATAAGCGTATTTTGGGGTATGCTTTTTGGCGTGCTATATAGCGCTTTTTTTGCATTGTTTGGCAGCGGTATAATCAAGCTTTTAACTAATGTGCCAGAGATTATTCAAGAGGCAACACACTATTTATCGTGGCTAATAGCATTGCCAATTTTAGCCATGAGCTGCTTTTTGTTTGATGGTGTTTTTGTAGGGCTTACGCGAGCAAAGGACATGCGTAATAGCATGATACTTTCAGCTGGAGTGGGGTTTTTTGGTGTGTTTTGGGTGTTTATAGACTTGCAAAATAACGGGTTATGGCTGGCTATGAGCTGTTTTATGTTAATGCGCGGGGTTACATTAATAATTAAATATCACCACTTAAAAATAAATAATCAGCTACTGGATTAAACTAATACTAATCTGCTTATATATGGGGTCTATTTAACGATAAGAAAATTGTGCTAGAACTAGGCAAAAATTTTTGTATCTAGTTGTTCTAAATAAAAAATTTTTAACAACGTTATAGAGTGATTTAATTCGATAAATTGCCCAAATATATATGGAGGTTGGTATAAATAAATGGTTTATTTCCAGAGGTCGGGATCGTGATGTTTAGGGCCCATATCTTTCAAAACTTGTGAAAAACGATTAGCAAAAATACCGCAGTAGCCCCATCCGGCAAAAAATAATGCGGGGACTAAAATTATAACGCCAATTATTTGTAAGCTGTAGTGGGTGTAATACCCAATAGATATGAATATCACGGCTAGCACAAACAGTGCTAAGCCGCGAAAAAAGCGCTTTAAGCTCAGCTTAGGGTTGCTCCCTAAGCGATAAATAAGCTGCTTTAACATTTATAAGGCCTAATAGTAAGAGTGATCGCCCGCTTCGTGCTCTGTAATATCAGCAACACCGGTGATTTCTTCAAACTTAGCTATCATTTCTTTTTCAATGCCTTCTTTTAGCGTTACATCGATCATAGAACAACCGTTACAACCACCACCAAACTGAAGTATCGCTATACCTGCAGCTGTAATTTCAACAAGGCTTACTTGACCACCGTGGTTAGCAAGTTGTGGATTTACTTCGGTTTCTAGCATGTGCTGTACACGCTCGTTTAACGATGCATCATCGCCTATTTTACGTGCTTTAGCATTAGGTGCTTTTAGCGTTAACTGAGTACCCATTTTGTCGGTAACAAAATCGATTTCAGCTTCTTCTAAAAATGGAGCACTTTCTGCATCTACAACGGCATCAAAACCGTTAAAGTTTAGGCGAATGTCGCTCGCTTCTACAGCATCTTCTGGACAATAAGACACACCACATTCCGCTTGTGATGAACCAGGGTTTACAACAAACACACGAATATTGGTTTGTTGTGATTGATCTGCTAATAGTTTAGCAAAATGCGCTTGCGCTGTTTCGGAAATAGAAATCATAAAACCATCTATACTTGACTAAATTACTCGGATACTGCGTATCATACTCCGCTCATCGTGTTGCGGCTAGTGTTGAGCGTAAAAAGTTGGCATCTATTTTAAGCAATGGTAGCGTGCAAACAACGAACATTTTTTGAGTGATTTATATGCGTTTGGTATTAACATTAATGGTGGTGTTGCTTAGCTTTTCAAGTGTAGCAAAGCCACTTTCGTATTATTTTGAACAAGATGTAACATTTGACCCCACTATTCCAACACCTGAGCAAGTGCTTGGCTACGAAGTAGGAGAGTGGCATGTAAGGCATGATCAGCTCGTACGGTATATGGAAATATTGGCTGATAAAAGCGATCGTATAAATTTTGAAGTAATTGGTCGCACGCATGAACAGCGCCCGCTTGTAATGCTAACGATTACTGCACCGCAAAAGCTTAAAAATATAGAGCAAATTCGAGAGTCTCATTTAGCTCGATTAAGTAACAATAATGGCACTAAAACTGACTCTGTAAAACAGCCTGCAGTTGTATGGATGGGATACAGTGTGCATGGTAATGAATCATCAGGTAGTAACTCATCGTTGCTGGTGGCGTATTACTTAGCCGCGGCACAAGGTGCTGAAATAGACGAGTTATTAAATAACACGGTTATTTTACTCGACCCTTCACTTAATCCAGATGGGCTTGCTCGTTTTGCTAATTGGGCGAACAGTAATCGGGGCATGAACTTATCAAGCGATCCTAAAACGCGTGAACATGTTGAAAATTGGCCAAGTAGCCGTACTAACCATTACTGGTTTGATTTAAATCGCGACTGGTTATTGCTGCAGCACCCAGAATCGCGTGCGCGTATTGCCAAATTTCATCAGTGGAAACCTAATGTTTTAACCGATTTTCATGAAATGGGACCTAACAGCAGTTACTTTTTTCAACCTGGTATTGCGAGTCGTAAGCACCCAATAACACCAGATGAAAATGTAACATTAACTAAAGCGATTGCTAACTATCATGCAAAAACATTAGATGAAAACAACGCCCTTTATTTTACCGAAGAAAGCTTTGACGACTTTTATTACGGTAAAGGTTCAACTTACCCAGATGTAAATGGTGGAGTCGGAATTTTATTTGAACAAGCAAGCTCTCGCGGGCATGTGCAAGAAACCATAAACGGTACACTGACTTTTCCTTTTACTATTAAAAACCAGTTATTAACGAGCTTATCAACCTTTAAAGCAGCTGTTGATAATCGAACTGCGTTACTAGACTACCAAGCTAAGTTTTATAATCAGGCGGCTGATTTAGCCAGTGATGAAAACTTTGAAGGTTATGTTGTTGAGGGCGAAAAAGATAACTCGCGTATTAAATACTTTTTAGAGTTATTAAAGCAACATCAAATAGATGCATTCCCACTGACTAAATCACTTAAAGCGAATGGTAAAAGCTTTACAACTAATAGCTATTTTGTGCCCTTAGCACAACCGCAATATCGTTTGGTAAAAGCTATTTTTAGCGAACAAAAAAACTTTGCTGACAATACTTTTTATGACGTATCTGGCTGGACTTTAGCACATGCATTTAATCTACCTTTTGCCAAAGTAAAAAGCAGCTGGGGTTTAGAGGTAGCTAGTACACCATGGCAAAAAGCAGTTAAACCTTCTTTTGCTAAACTTGAGCAAGGTTATGCTTTTGGTTTTTCGTGGGATGACTACCTAGCACCTAAAATGTTAAACAGCCTTTTAAAGCAAGGTGTTAAAGCGCGGGTAGCGTTAAGCCCATTAACAGCTAAAACAAACTCCGGCGAAGTGAACTTTAATGCCGGCAGTATTATTGTCCCAGCAGGCTTACAAACAACTAACGATTGGGTAGATATACTAAATAAAGCACAAAATGAATTTGGAATTGCGATTAAGCCAATAACTACCGGCCTTACAAGTAAAGGTGCTGATTTAGGGTCTCGCACAATGGCCGTTGTTAGCGAGCCAAAAGTGTTATTAATAGGGGGTAAAGGCGTAAGCCAGTATGAAGCAGGAGAAGTATGGTATTACCTCGACCGCTTTGTAGGCGTTGCACCAACAATTGTTGAAATGGAGCGTTTAGGCTCTATTGAGCTCAGTAATTACAGTCATATAGTACTTGCTCATGGTAACTACAATAGCCTATCGGACGCTGATAAAGTGGCTATTAAAAGCTGGGTAAGAACAGGCGGCGTTATTTGGGGTCACAAAGGTGGCGCTAAATTTTTAGCTGATCAGCAATTACTTAAAGCAAGTTATCTATCACGCCAAGATGTAGCAAGTGCATTTAAAACCAAAGGGCTAAATTACGCCGATAAGGATCATTTAGCGGGGCGTCAGCGCATTGCCGGGGCTATTTTTAATACTAATGTAGATTTGACTCATCCGCTTACATTTTCACTTAAGCGCAATACATTACCGGTATTTAAAAACAGTACTTGGTTGCTAGAAACTTCAGATGCGCCGTTTGTAAATATACTTACCTACACTAAAAATCCATTATTGGCAGGCTTTACCGATGCCGTGAATGTTGAGCAAGTAGCGGGTGGAGCAGGGTTAATAGCTCATTCGTACGGGCGAGGCACTGTAATTGGTATGACTGACGATCCGGTGTTTAGAGGTTACTGGTATGGGACAAGTAGATTACTCAGTAATGCGCTCTTTTTTGGCCATACGTTTCGAGTAAATGGCGATTAATAGCAATTCGCTTAATTAAGTGATCTAATTTGAGGATGGAAAAACGTGTTGATAGCTAGGCAAAAAATTCGCTATTTAGTTGTTCTCGGCAATTGCTCCTGCATTGCTCTACCTTCTGCATCCATGCAGTCGTAAATGAGAATTTTTTAATACAGGTAGCGACACGTTTAGCCCCGCAAAATGATTAAGTATTATTGCGGATTGGTATAATACTTTTTAATAATTATATAGGCGTTAAGCAAGTTGTAAAAGCCCACACTTGTTTAGCGCCTGCTTGTTTTAGTGCACTAGTAGCTGCGTTTAATGTTGCCCCTGTCGTCATCACATCATCAACAATAGCGACTGTTTTACCGCCCATATCCTGTGTACAAATAAAGGCATTTTTTAAGTTTTTAATACGCTTTGCTTTAGATAGCTCCGACTGGGCTTGTGTTTTTTTATTGCGAATAAGTACGTTACTCAGTGGCGCGTAATTATCTAAGCATGGTTGCCATACTTGGCTGACCTGATTAAAACCGCGTGTTACGAACCGGCTTTTATGAAGAGGTAAAATAATAAAAATATTTGGTAAAACGGGACTTTGCTCAAAAAACTGCGCTAACTGCTTTTTAATAGTTTGCTGTAATGCTTTTTTATAATGGATTTGGTTATTAAATTTTAGCCGTTTAAGCCAATGCTCGAAGGGCGGTTGATAAAAAGCGCAGGCAAATAACTTATCAAACTCGCAATTAGGAAACATCTCAACAATATCGGGCCGATGCAGCAAGTTATTATGCTTACTAAAATCAAATAACGGTAAATCTTCAAGGCAATAATCACATAACCCTAAATTAGCCGTAATCGGGCTTTGACATTGCACGCAATAAGAGGGAAATAACCAATTTAAAACGGCTTGTTTCATTGATTCACTCCGTGCATTACAACCACCTATTTAAACGTTATGATAAGCCTAAGTTTGGTAAAGGTTAGGCAAATATGCAAAATGAGTTAGTGTTATTACATGGTTGGGGAATGAATCAGGGCGTATGGCAATTAGTACAGCCAGAACTTGAGTCTTTATATTCAGGAAATGTAAGTAGCCTTGACCTACCGGGATTTGGTAATAGCTTTGTTTGCCCAAGCCCTTATACTTTGCATGATGCCGCAGTAATTTTAAGTGAGCAGTTAAAGCCTCAGTCTATTTTAATGGGGTGGTCGTTAGGTGGTTTATTTGCACTTTATATTGCAAAGCATTGGCCCGAAAAAGTATCAAAAGTTATTTTAATTGCATCGACTCCTTTTTTTGCGGAGGCAGATAATTGGCCTGGAATAAAAGCAAATATATTGACGCAGTTTAAAGAGCAATTAGTTAATCACAGAGAAAAAACCATAGATCGCTTTTTAGCTATTCAAGCGATGGGTAGCGAGTCGGCACGTGATGATATAAAGCAACTTAAACAATTATTAAACCAATATAGTGCGCCAAAAAGCGAAGCATTAAGTGCTGGCTTAGATATTTTACAAAATGACGACCTTCGTGACTTATTTGCACATTGCCCAGTACCTATTAAAGGTGTATTTGGCCGACTTGATGCGTTAGTGCCTTATAAAGCAATTAGTGAAATGTCAGCACTAAATACTGAGTTTGAATACGAAGTGCTAGATAAAGCGTCGCATGCGCCATTTATTTCTCATAAAAGTGAGTTTTTATCTGTCGTTAAATCAATGCTTTAAAATAGAGCTAATAATAGCGCGGTTTAAAGCTTTATTTTGAGTATAACCTGAGCGATAATTAAACAATGTTTATTTGGTGGAGATTTTAATATGCCAATCGGATCCGTATTTAATAGTGGTGTAGAAGGGTTTAATCGGGCTAGCCAAGGTATTGAAAAAGCCAGTGCTGAAATTAACCGTGCCAGCATAGAACAGCAAGACGACGCGCAATTAGCGCAGCAACGTCAGCTTACAGCAGCACGCCCAGAAGAAGCCATTACTGCACCTGTAGCACAACCAGCTCGTGTTGATGAAGCGCTTGTTAACTTAAAAGTTGAAGAGTTTAACGCTAAGGCAAACACGCAATCAATTCAAACGGCTGATGGTGTACTTGGCACGTTAATCGATATTAAAGTTTAGTAATAATGAATATTGTCACGCCATTTCCGTCTATCAATATAAACACAGCAAATGTTTATACGGAAACCGCACGGCGTGACAACCAGCTACGAGAAGTTATTCCTGCTCCTGCTTCAAGCAGTGCGAGCAATACTGAAACCAAAGCGCAAAGCGATGCTGAAAAAGCTAAACTTCCAGGCAATAATAGTGATGTATCGACTTATGATGCCAGCGGTAAACTAGCTGACGATAAAGCAATTGAGCAGCGTGAAGGCAATTCAGAAAATTCAGAGAGTGCCGATCAAGAGGCCAAGCAAGAAGCGTCTCAACAAGAAACTGAGCAAGAAGAGCAACTACTCGAACAAGAACAACAGCAAATTAAAGAACTTAAAGCCCGCGATACGGAAGTACGTGTGCACGAGCAAGCTCATGCTGCTGTTGGCGGGCAACATGCAGGATCGCCGAGCTATGGTTATGAACGTGGTCCAGATGGCACCAACTATGCTGTAAGTGGTGAGGTACAAATTGATGTATCTGAAGTCCCCAATGATCCGCAAGCCACTATCGATAAAATGCAAACCGTACGTGCTGCCGCATTAGCGCCTGCAGAGCCATCGGGAGCTGATCGCTCTATTGCTGCAGATGCTACGCAAAAGCTAGCAGCGGCTCAAGCTGAGCTTGCTATGCCAGAAGAAGAGCAAAGCGAAGAAGATGAGCAAAGTAATAAGCTTTCAGCCAGCGAAACCAGCACTGCAGAATCACAAAGCGATACGAATACAGAGCAATCTCGCGATGCCGATGTGGAAGCTCGAGCTGGGCGTATTGCTAATTTTTATCAAATGACGAGTGCACCACAAAGCGAAAGTGGCTTTTCGGCGTATGGCTAATAACTCCGTAAAATGAATACAAAAAAACCGCTTACGCGGTTTTTTTAGTTTTGATTAAAGTTTATTTTTTCGTTTTAGCGTTAGCGAACGCATCGGCAAATGCATTACCCATTAACGCGTTACCGTTGTCTCGTTTAGGCTTTGCAGCGCGAGATTGTGAGTTATTAGTACGTGTTTGTGCTTTTTGCGTTGCAGGGGCTGCTGACTTATTACTTGTATCAATATCGTCATCTAAACGCATAGTAAAGCTTATGCGTTTACGTGCAGCGTCTACTTCAACTACTTTCACTTTTACAATATCGCCCGCTTTTACTACTTCGCGTGGGTCTGATATAAACTTATTAGTGATTGCTGAAATATGCACTAAGCCGTCTTGGTGAACACCTACATCAACAAATGCACCAAAGTTAGCAACGTTAGATACCACGCCTTCTAAAATCATACCTGGTTTTAAGTCGCTAATTTTTTCAACACCCGCTTTAAACTCAGCAGTTTTAAATTCAGGACGCGGATCGCGACCTGGTTTATCAAGCTCAGTAATAATGTCGGTAACGGTTGGCAAACCAAATTTATCGTCAATATAATCGTTAGCAGCAAGTTTAGTTAAAAAGTCACTGTTACCAATTAAGCTACTTACATCTACGCTGTTACGTTCACAAATACGTTTAACAATAGGGTAAGCTTCCGGATGAACTGATGAGTTATCTAGCGGATCGCTACCATTGTTGATGCGTAAAAACCCAGCGGCTTGTTCAAATGCTTTTGGTCCTAAACGCTCAACCTTTTTAAGCTCACTACGTTTAGTAAATGTGCCGTTAGCATCGCGATAATTAACGATATTTTGCGCTAATGTTTTGTTTAAACCCGATACGCGTGTAAGTAGCGGTACCGAGGCCATGTTTAAATCTACGCCAACTGAGTTTACACAGTCTTCAACGACTGAAATAAGGCTTTGGCCTAACTGGCTTTGCGATACATCGTGTTGATATTGGCCTACACCAATTGATTTTGGCTCAATTTTAACCAGTTCAGCAAGTGGATCTTGAAGGCGGCGTGCAATAGATACAGCACCACGAATAGAAACATCTAAATCAGGAAATTCATTTGCGGCAAATTCAGACGCTGAGTAAACTGATGCGCCCGCTTCGCTCACCATTATTTTATTAAGTTTTAGCTCGGTATTGGCTTTCATAAGTTCAGCAACTAACTTATCAGATTCGCGAGATGCTGTACCGTTACCAATCGCAATAAGCTCTACTTTATGCTGACGACAAAGTTGCTCTAATGTACGCAACGATTTATCCCAGTGGTTTTGTGGTGCATGAGGGAAAATAGTTTGTGTCGCTAGCAATTTACCTGTGCTATCAACAACGGCAATTTTACAGCCTGTACGTAAACCAGGATCGAGGCCAAGTGTAGTACGAGGGCCAGCAGGTGCTGCCATTAATAAATCTTTCAAGTTTTTAGCAAATACATCAATGGCGCCAGTTTCTGCTTTTTCGCGCATTGCTGCAAAAAATTCATTCTCTAGGTGCAGGCCTAATTTAATTTTCCACGCCCATTGCACAACATTTAATAACCAAGGGCTTGCCGCTTTATATTTAATATCTAAACGATAATGATCGGCAATCATTTGAGCACACAGTTGCGCTGAGTTTTCAGAGCTTGGCTCAGGGTTAACATTTAACTGAAGTATGCCTTCATTTCGGGCTCTAAGCATTGCAAGTGCACGGTGAGAAGGGACTCTTTTAAGAAGCTCTTGATGCTCAAAGTAATCGCGATATTTTGCACCTGTTTGTTCTTGGCCTTTAATCACTGTACTTTCAATAGCACCATTTTGGCTAATATGACTTCTAAATTTAGCGAGTAATTTAGCGTCTTCTGCAAAGCGCTCCATTAAAATAAATTTAGCGCCTTCAAGTACCGCTTTAGTATCTGCAAAGCCTTTTTCGGCATCTACAAATTGCGCTGCTTGTTGCTCTGGGTCAAGATTCGCATCTTTAAATAGTGCATCGGCCAGTGGCTCTAAACCTGCTTCAATTGCTATTTGACCTTTAGTACGGCGTTTAGCTTTATAAGGTAGGTATAAATCTTCGAGTTCAGTTTTACTTTGTGCATTGGCAATATCGGCACTTAGTTCAGCAGTTAACTTTTTCTGAGATTCGATAGTCGATAAAATAAAACTACGGCGTTCTTCAAGCTCTCGTAAGTAAGATAAGCGCTGTTCTAAAAGGCGTAATTGAGTGTCGTCTAGGCCACCTGTAATTTCTTTTCGATAGCGGGCAATAAAAGGAACTGTTGCGCCTTCATCAAGTAACTTTGTTGCAGCAACAACCTGTTGCTGCTGTGCGTTTAGTTCTATGGCTAAACGTGCAGAGATATCGCTCATGCAAAAACCTTTTTATACAATAAAATAAGACCAGAAGTGTGTTTCTGGCGTAGTTAATTGCTTGAATAATATCACAGGAGGTAGTAATGAAAAGCTCTTAAAGCAAGCTATTTTACTTGCTTTAAGATGGTTGGGCAGGGAGTAAATTAATTCAGCTAAAAGAGCGCCCTAGTGAGGGTGCTCTATGTTTTCTAATACTTCACTGAAAGAGTGAGCAATAGGCGAAATATTTATAGGGATATGCAATGTTTTAGCTATTTGACGTGCTGAAATTAAACCACAAATTTCGTTGCTTGCCGTTGTTACTAATAAGAACATTGTACCCTGATGCTCCATTGTTTGTAGCGCATCGCCAATGCATGCGTAGCTCAAGCTTTGCATGCTCACACCCATGATTTTACTAATAGGTGTCATGATATCGCGTAAGCTTACTTCGCCTCTTGGCGTATTTAAGCGCTCGGCAATAATAGTTATTTTAGAGCTTTGTAAATCAGCGCTAGAAACAAGACCAATCAATTTTTGGTGCTCGTCAGTTACTAAAACAAAGTCTGATTGTTTTGCGCTTACTTGTTTAAGTGCTTCAGTTATTGTTGTTTCGTGCTGAGCGCGAATAGGTGTTGTTTGCGTAAAGTTGTTTACCATTTTTAATGCAGGAGATGCTAAATCAATTAATGGTTGATCATCTGCAAATGTGCTTGCAATAACGCCGTGAGATACATTTTGAGTACGTAATTCTTTAAAGTTAGACATAATAGTCACCTTATTAGTTATAAAATTTAATTAAATTGTAAAATAATGAATTAAATTAAATAGCTAGGTGGTCCACGTTGGTACGCAGTGCTAAAAGGTCTGTTTAAATTAGTGCTCTTGTAAAAAGAGTGTACGGCATTAGGGAGTGGTTGAAGCGCCCCAAGGGTAATCGTATTAGCGTGAGAGTCGACGTCAAAGTCGAGATTCGCTTGGTCAGGAGTATCGCAAGCAATAAAGTGGTTAGATATTTTAGCGTTATCAAGGTTTACCTGCGTGGTATGGGCGTGCAGCGTCAAGCTCACACTCATTAAAAGTGCAAACAATACGGCATTACTTAATATGCGCTGTACTACGTTTGACATAACCACGACCTTAAAAATTTCAAGTTAAAAATAACCTGCTTAACTATCTTATATCCTACTCAAATAGATTACACAATGAAAAGTTAATGTGATCTGAATCAATGTTTTTATTTGTAGGTACTGATATAGGAATTATTTTTGATATTCAATAGTATTTATATACCACTGCTTTTTACCTTGAGGGGTAAGTACTTCAAAATCGTCATCTACTTGTTTTTTAATCAGCGCGCGCGCCATCGGCGAATCTATTGATATATAGTCTTTGCGCTCATAAATTTCATCTGGGCCTACAATTTTAAATCTTTTTATATCACCTTCATCGTTTTCTATTTCTACCCATGCGCCAAAAAATACTTTCCCATCTTGCACGGGAGAGTAGTCGATGATTTTTAAATCAGGAATACGCTTTCGCAAGTAACGTACCCGGCGGTCGATTTGGCGTAATAAGCGCTTATTATACTGATAGTCAGCGTTTTCAGAGCGGTCTCCGAGACTGGCTGCCCAGCTCACTATTTTGGTGACTTCAGGGCGCTTAACATTCCACAAATGGTCGTGTTCTTGTTGTAATTGCAAGTAACCTTCGCGGGTAATTAAATTTGTTTTCATGGTGAATTCTTTATTAACTCTAATGGTGTGCACGTTATTAAATTTGCCAAAACTTGTCGAGCGTAAATGTAATAAAGTATGCGTAAGTAAGCTTTGAAATGTTCAGTAACAATCTAAGCAGGTAATTAATTTTTGATTATTAGGTTTTTCATTTATATTAACTAGTAATTGGATATAAAAATAAGAAAGAGATAATGGGACACGAAACCACAAAAGTATTAGTTGTAGATGACGATATGCGCTTACGCAGTTTGCTTGAACGTTACTTAGTAGAGCAAGGTTTTATTGTTAGAACCGCAGGTAATTCGGAGCAAATGGATAGACTCCTAGAGCGTGAAAACTTTCACTTAATGGTTCTTGATTTAATGCTCCCAGGCGAAGATGGCTTATCTATTTGCCGCCGTTTACGCCAAAAAGAAAACGAAATCCCTATTGTAATGCTTACCGCTAAAGGCGACGAAGTAGACCGTATTATTGGCCTTGAGCTTGGCGCTGATGACTACATTCCTAAACCTTTTAATCCTCGAGAATTGCTTGCGCGTATTAAAGCAATTTTACGTCGCCGCGCAAAAGAAGTACCAGGTGCTCCCGCTGCTGAAGAAAACTTAATCGCTTTTGGTAAATTTACGCTTAATTTGGCAACGCGAGAAATGAGTGAAGGAGATAAAACAATTTCACTTACTAGTGGTGAGTTTGCAGTACTTAAAGCGCTGGTTTCGCATCCGCGTGAGCCACTTAGCCGCGATAAGCTAATGAACTTAGCGCGTGGTCGTGATTACAGTGCGCTTGAACGAAGTATTGACGTGCAAGTGTCGCGACTTCGCCGCATGATTGAAGTAGATGCAGCCAATCCGCGTTATATTCAAACCGTTTGGGGTTTGGGTTATGTGTTTGTTCCCGACGGTGAAAAGTAATTTATATGGGTTTTTTTCCGCGTAGTGCGTTTGGGCAAACTGTATTTTTAGTGGCAGCTTTGCTGCTGATCAATCAAATAGTGTCGTATGTTACGGTTAGTTTTTACGTTGTAAAGCCAACTATTGAGCAAGTTAATTTAATGCTCGCTAAACAAATTAAAACGGTATTTATTGATTGGGAAGACGGCGTTGAAATAAACGACGAAGTATCTGCAAAGTTTTTTGAAATCACTGGCATCGAGGTAATGACGCAGCGCGAAGCAATGCGTCAAGGGCTTGGGCAAAGCCGCGAGTATTCTATGCTATCGCGTAGCATGACT
This sequence comes from Pseudoalteromonas sp. Z1A8, assembly GCF_011378855.1. Taxonomy (GTDB): domain Bacteria; phylum Pseudomonadota; class Gammaproteobacteria; order Enterobacterales; family Alteromonadaceae; genus Pseudoalteromonas. The sequence goes on from NZ_WTLB01000023.1 coordinate 38,828, forward strand.
GAGCAACTTGGCGGTTTTTCTCGTGTACGTATTAGCCAAACAGATCCGTTAATCTATTGGGTTGAAGCACCGCAAGCGCCTGGTTATTGGGTAAAGGTACCGCTTAAAGGTTTTAAAGAGAATAACTTAGAGTTTTTGACTTTTTACTTATCAAGTATTGGATTTTTGAGTGTGCTGGGTGGGTGGCTGTTTGCAAGGCACCTTAATAGGCCTTTAAAAGCATTGCAACAAGCCGCAGTAAAAGTAGGCAAAGGCGACTTTTCTACCAAATTAGAAGAAGAAGGCTCTACAGAAGTAATAGAAGTAACGCGCGCGTTTAACCAAATGTCGCGCGGAATTGCCGCACTTGAAAACGACCGCCGTTTACTAATGGCCGGTGTGTCTCATGATTTACGTACGCCGCTTACTCGCATCCGTTTAGCTACCGAAATGATGGTTGATGAAGACGACTATCTTCGTGAAGGTATTATTTACGATATAGAAGACATGAACGGGATTATCGATCAGTTTATTGAGTATTTACGCCACCATAAAACAGATGAGCTAAGCTGCGAAGATATAAATGCTTTAGTTGCCGAAGTTGTTAATTCTGAGCTTCAGCATCAACGTACTATTACGTTTAAAAGTAATCCAAATATAGGCAATATACCGTTAAGCTCTGTGGCTATTAAGCGTGTAATTACCAATATGATTGGTAATGCACTGCGTTATTCTGAGGGCGATATTGAAGTACTTAGCTATTTTAATTCAAACAAAAAATACGTGGTTATTGCTGTAAACGACAGTGGCCCCGGCATTCCTGAAAACGAATTAGAGTCTGTGTTTGAGCCATTTAAACAAGGCGATGCAGCTCGCGGCAGTGAAGGTAGCGGCTTAGGCCTTGCTATTATTAAACGCATTGTTGATATGCACGACGGTAAAGTAAAACTAGAAAACCGCCCAGAAGGCGGTTTAAGTGCACAAGTATATTTGCCAATAAAGGTATCAACCCCTGCATAGTAAATACAGGGGTTTTATTATATTAAAGTGCTTTAAAACGAATAGCGGTGCCGCCACTGGTGGCCAGCTTAAGCGTTAGTTTATCGTTTGTAGTTACAATACGTTTTTCGATAACTAGATCGTACGGATTGTTTTTCCACTCTGCGTTTTTACCATCCTTATAAATTTGTGCTTCAAACTTTTTGCCTTGCTCTAAAAAGTCGAGTTTTACCTCAATAGTACGAGCCTTTTCGTCAGTAACAGCACCTAGGTACCAATCGTTTCCTGAGTATTTAGCACTTTTACGCTCTTTGCGAGCAAATACAATAAAGTCGCCTACTTCACCATCAAGAGCCACACTTTGCTGCCAATTTGTTGGTACGTCTTGAATAAATTGAAATGCGTCGGGCTTCTCTAAGTAATTTTTAGGCAAATCAGCAGCCATTTGAATTGGGCTATACAACACAACATAAAGTGCGAGTTGTTTGGCAAGTGTGGTTTGTGGGCGGTTTGTATCGCCTCCTAAACCATTAAAGCTCATATCAAAAATACCTGGCGTAAAGTCCATTGGTCCTGCAAGCATGCGGGTAAAAGCAAGCATTGGTACATGCTCTGGTGGGTTAGGTGGTGAACCCCATGCATTGTATTCTTGTCCGCGTGCACCTTCGCGCGCAATCCAGTTTGGATAAGTGCGGCGCAGGCCTGTATCTTTAATTGGCTCGTGGGTATTAATGCTAATTTTATGTTTAGCTGCAAGTTTTACATTATAAAGGTATTCGTTAACCATAAACTGGCCGTCGTGCCACTCGTGGCGAGCAATACCGTTTTTGTCTATACGTTTTATATTTCCGCCATCGGCTACGTAACCTGTTTTTACTTGGCTTACGTTTGATTTTTCGTAAAGGGCAAAAGCATCTTCCATTTGGTTACGGTAGTTACTTACATTGCCCGATGTTTCGTGATGGCCAATGAGCTGTACACCTTTTTCTTTGCCGTATTGAGTCAGTGCGGCAATGTCAAAGTCGTCGTACGGTTTAGTAAAGTTAAATACATCGCCATTAAAGTACCAATCGCCATCCCAGCCAATATTCCAGCCTTCAACGAGTACGCCATCAAACCCATATTGTGCTGCAAAATCCATGTAGTATTTTGTGGTTTGTGTAGTGGCGCCGTGTTTTTTACCGCTGCCCCATGTTTGCGTGTTTATATGCATACCCCACCAAATACCGACGTATTTACCAGGTTTAACCCACGACACATCACCCAACTTATTAGGCTCGTTTAGATTTAGTATTATATCTGAATTAACTAGGCCAACAGCGCTGTCGGCTATTTGAATGGTGCGCCATGGTGTTTCAAAAGCACCTTGTTTTTTAACAGCAATACCGTCTGACCACGGTGTTAAATCGGCGGTAAACGTACCAGGACGGCGTTGATTAAGCACCATACCTGCGTAATCAACAAGGGCTGCTTCATGGATGCTAATGTGAGTACCGTCACTTGTTTTAAACGTAAATGGTGTGTGAGCTAGTGGAGCTTCGTTAAGTGGGGTAGTGTTATACACATATTCGTAGCGGTTCCAGCCTCGAGCAGGTATCCACCATGCGGTAGCATCTTGACTATTGTTTATTGCAAATTCAGTTAACTCTTTAGTTATTTCTGTATGTTCGAAGCCGGTTTGTTGTGGCACTTCGTATCTAAAACCTACGCCACTATCAAATGCTTTAAATCGAATGGTGTAGGTGCCTTTATTTGGCTCATTTTTTGTAAAGGTAACGGCTAATTCGTTATATTCGTCAACAACGTTTTGGCGTTCACCCCAGGGTTGTTGCCACTGTGTATTAACGCTTTGTTGTTCAATGCTTTTAATTTTAAAACCATCGCTAAAGGCTGCTTGTGTTTTAAATTCAAAGCCAAGTAAGGACTTATTAATAACTGCTTTATTTTTAAATTTAATTGAATAACTTGGCGTGGTGCTTTCGTCAGAAATAATGACTGTTATTTTTGTGTCTGGCGATTTTAGCTCTACGGTTTGTCCGTAGCTATTACTAGCAAAGGCTAAAAGCACAAGTGCTGGTATTCTCATGGTGTGTCCTTAGATGAGTCGGTGGTGACGTTTAAGGATAATGACTGTTGGTGATTAATACGACTGCTTACATACGTATTCAATGTTTTAAAAAATAGAAAGAATTTAATGGCTTAATCGGTCTATAATGTAAACAAATTGATAATAGCGGTCAGAAAAATGATAAAAAGCTTACTTTGTGTATTTTTACTAAGTGTTAGTACTGGAGTTTTTGCAGTAAATATTACAATTAAAAATGCTAATAATGACCCATTACCTAATGCTGTTGTATGGCTAACTGCAGGAGACTCTTCTAGTGTTATTCCTCCTGAAGCGCCTTATGCTATGAGCCAGCAAAATCGAGAATTTAAGCCACGTATTTTAGTTGTCCCACAAAATGCAAAAGTAGAGTTTCCGAATGCGGACTCTATCATGCACCATGTTTATTCATTTTCTAAAGCCAAAACGTTCGAATTAAAGCTATATAAAGAGCATCCTAAAGCGCCCATTACTTTTGACCAAACGGGTGTGGTTGAGCTTGGCTGTAACATTCACGACTGGATGCTAGGTTATATTGTGGTGGTAGATAGTACTATTTTTGCTATTACTGATGAAAACGGGAATGTTGATTTAAGCGCTAATGCAGGCGAATACACGTTAAGTGTTTGGCATTCTGGGTTTAGTGATATTAGTAAGGTTGAATCTCAAATTGTTACGGTGGCTTCTAATCCTATAACTTATAAAGTAAAGCAGGAAGTTGCGGAGCAAATTGATTTTGCTACGGATGAATTTGATGACTATTAATAGCTTAATGAAGCTGGTGCTTGTCTCCGGTGCTTTATGTTTTAGTAATGTATTGTACGCACAAGTAAAAGGCTTAATACAGGTCAGAACAGTGCAAGGCGACGATACGCTTAGCTTCCAAGAGGGCGGTATTGGGCTTTATCGGCATGATACTAAAAGCGATGAACTTATTTTATCCCAAGGTATTTTAGACTTTAATATTGATTTGGCATCTAGTTGGTCGGCTCATGGTGTGCTAAATGCGAATCAGGATCCTGACGTTGGCTTAGGTTTTACGCAAGCCTATGTAAAGTATCAGCCGCTATCTAACAGCAACTATAAATGGCATGTGCGCGTAGGGGGATTTTATCCACTTATGTCGCTTGAAAACCCTGACATAGGCTGGACTTCTCCTTATAACTATACAAACTCAGCTATTAATAGCTGGATAGGCGAGGAAGTACGTACTGTTGGTGCTGAAGTAACTATTAAGCGCCCAGCAAAACGTTTTAACAGCAGGCATAGCTTTAGCTTTGTAGGTGCGACATTTAAAGGCAACGACCCCGCAGGGACTTTACTTGCGTGGCGTGGTTTTGCATTACACGATAGACAAACTACATTTAACGAAAGCGTGCAATTTGCGCCTGTAGCCGCGTTAAACGAATACGAATTACGCTGGCAAGCTAATCAGGTTTTACCCTTTGAAGAAGTAGACGGGCGCTTTGGCTATTTCGCGGGTATACATTGGGATTACTTAAAAAAGTCTCAATTTAGAATCTACTATTATGATAATAATGGCGATCCAAATACTGTTAATTATAGTTCTGGGCAATATGCTTGGAATACTCGCTTTACGAGTGCCGCTTGGCTTTATAAATTTAACAGCAAAACACGTTTTATTGCTCAGGCACTTAATGGCAAAACTGAAATGGGTAGTAACGCATTAATAGACAATTCGTTTTATAGCCATTACTTAATGTTGAGCCATAAAGAAGGTAAGCATCGAGTTTCAGTACGCTACGATTATTTTAAAGTGACAGACAACGACTCAACCGCGTTTGACCCTAATGCAAGTAATGGGGAAGGCTTAACCGCAACATGGCGCTACCAGCTCACTAATAAACTACAAATAGGGGTTGAAGGTTCTGCACTTAAAAGTGTTGCAAAAAATAGAGAGCCAATTGGATTTAATGAACGAATCTCGCAGCAGCAAATAATGCTAAATGCGCAATGGCGTTTTTAAAAGTATAAAAAAGGGAGCATTTAAATGCTCCCTTTTTAGTTTAATAAAATTGGTATAGATTATACCAACCTGCATAAATCTTTGATCAATTTAACGAATTAAATTGCACTATAACGTCGTTAAATATTTTTTATTTAGAACAACTAGATACAAAAATTTTTGCCTAGTTCTAGCGTAATTTTCTTAACGTTAAATAGACCCCATATAT
>NZ_WTLB01000023.1:44114-70676 GCF_011378855.1 Pseudoalteromonas sp. Z1A8
TTTTATCGAATGCGCGTTTCATGTAGTTAGGTGTAGCGAGTGCACCATGATGAATACCGCTATTGTAGTATTCACTTTGCTCAGCTATTTGTGCTGCGCCGTCTTCTCTAAAACCGTTAAATGTCTCTGATTTACGTGCAAGTGTTACCGACCATAAACCACTTGGGTAAATTGGTTGTGGGAATGGCAGTGTTTGTAAATCGTTAAAGCCTACGCTCAACATTGCTTCGCGCATTTCAACTAGTAATGGCATATGCATAAGTGGCGATTCACTTTGCTGCACTAAAATACCACCTGGGCGCAGTGCATCTAAACAGCTTGTGTAAAACGCATGATTAAATAAACCTTCACCTGGGCCTACCGGATCTGTGCCATCAACAATAACCACATCAATAGATTCGCCAGCGGCTTCGCGCATGTATTTAATACCGTCGTCAAACATAACAGTTGCACGGGCGTCGTTGTTAGATTCACAAAGCTCTGGGAAGTACTTTAACGACATTTGCGTTACTACTTCGTCGATATCTATTTGCGTTACAGTTTCTACGCCTGGGTGTTTTAATACTTCGCGTAAAGTACCGCAGTCGCCGCCGCCAATAATAACGACGTTTTTAGGGTTTGGATGCGCTAAAAGTGCAGGGTGGCTGATCATCTCATGATAAAAGAAGTTTTCGCGGGTTGTTACCATGGTACACCCGTCGATGATCATTAAATTACCAAAGTCTGTGGTTTCAAACATTTCTACCTTTTGAAAAGGAGACTGTTTTTCATCTAACTTTTTATTAATACGTAATGAAAATGCGCTGCCATCGCGGTCGCTAATTTCAGTAAACCACTTACTTTGATCTAAATTTGCCATAGTTACTATTACACTTTTTAGGTTGAGTATGAAAAAGGGGCAATTCTGCCAGTGCTTGGTGTTTTGCTCAATGACATTTTAACTGATTTAACGAATAAAGTTAGTTAGGAGTGAGTGAAAGTTCAATTTTTGTTAGCCTAGTGGATAGTGACGTATTAAAATGCGCCTTTATACCTAATTGACTAAAGAAGAGTTGCCATGACCTGGGGTTTAGAAACAGCACGCGCCACTTATAACGTTGCTCATTGGAGTGATGGTTATTTTGATATTAACGCACAAGGCGAACTGGTGGCTTACCCAGATGGCGACCAAACAAAACCGGCCATTTCTTTAACGCAATTAACTGAGCAGTTTAAACAACAAGGTTTAACGTTGCCGGTTTTAGTACGTTTTACCGATATTTTAAAAAATCGTGTAGACACACTTACTAACGCATTTACTCAAGCGCGGGCAAATCGTGAATATAACGGTAAATACACCTGTGTTTACCCTATTAAAGTAAATCAGCAACGCTCTGTAGTAAGTAAGCTATTAGCGCACCCAAGTGGGCTTGTTGGCCTAGAAGCAGGTTCAAAACCAGAACTTATGGCCATTTTGGGTGTAGCAAAAGAGCCAATCACAATCGTGTGTAACGGTTATAAAGACAGTGAGTTTTTACGCTTAGCGTGTATTGGTCAAGCAATGGGCCACAGCGTAAAAATTGTGGTAGAAAAGCTTTCAGAACTGACCACACTACTTGAAGAAATAGACAACCTAGGCATTGAACCGGCTATTGGTATTCGCATTCGCCTAAACTCAGTAGGCAAAGGCAAGTGGCAAAACACGGGCGGCGAAAAAGGCAAGTTTGGTTTAACAGCAGGCCAAGTACTAAGTGCTGTTGAAGTGCTTAAAAAGCATAATAAGCTGCACTTAATGCAAATGGTGCATTTTCATATTGGTTCTCAAATTGCCAATATTCGTGATATTCACCGTGCTTTGCGTGAATGTGCGCGTCACTTTGCTGAGCTTACACAATTAAACGTACCGTTAAATACCGTTGATGTGGGCGGCGGCTTAGGTGTTGATTACGAGGGCTCTGGCTCGCGTAGTGCATGTTCAATGAATTACACCGTAGAAGAGTACGCGCGTAACGTAGTGAATGCATTTGCAGAAGTGTGCGATCAGCATAACCTTACGCATCCTGCCATTATCACCGAATCGGGGCGTGCTTTAACTGCTCACCATGCGGTATTAATTACCGATGTAATTGACGTAGAAAAAGCGCCTAATCATTTAAATCCAGAGCCACCGCTTGAAAATAGCGCATTAGTGCTTGATGAAATGTGGCAGTGTTTACAGCGTTTAAACCCGCGTATGGCACTTGAGATTTATCACGATGCGATGCACTTATTTAGCGAAGCGCACGATCAGTACGTGCATGGCTTAGTAAGCATGCTAGAGTGGGCGAAAATAGAGCAGCTTTACTTTACTATTTTACATCGTGTACGTGCATCACTTAGTAATAATGCGCGCGCACACCGTGAAGTACTCGACGATTTAAACGAAAAGCTTGCCGATAAACTGTTTGTTAACTTTTCATTGTTTCAGTCATTGCCTGATGTATGGGGTATTCAGCAGTTGTTTCCGGTTATGCCAATCGAAAACTTAACTCAACCATTAACTCAGCGTGCGATTATTCAAGATATTACCTGTGACTCTGACGGGCAAATTCGCGAATACGTTGAAGGTGCAGGCATTGAAACGAGCTTACCCATCCCTGAATATAAACATGGCGAGCAATATCATATTGCTATGTTTATGGTGGGCGCGTATCAAGAAATTTTAGGTGATTTACATAACCTATTTGGCGATACCGATTCGGTGCATGTAGAGCTTAATGACGATGGCTATGTGTTAACCAATGCCATAAAAGGTGATAGCGTTAAGGATGTATTAAAGTTTGTTGACTATGATAGCGCCATTTTAGCTGACAACTTTGCGTACCAAGTTAATAAACTTGATGTATCAGCGCAGTGTAAAGAAGGTTATTTGGCTGAGCTTAATGCAGGCCTTGAAGGCTATACCTATTTTGAAGATTAATAATTTAGGTTAATACCAATTCCATTAAGTATGTGATCTAAATTTTACGCCGAAAAAATAATTCAGTTCTAGGCGTAAATTGATGTAAATGGTGTTCCCTTTGCGAAATTTACAACAAAGAAATGGGTTGTTTTAGCAAGTAAAATAGATCAGCTATTTATTGGAGTTGGTATAATTACATCACTAAGTATAAAAAGTGCAGTAACAAGGTTGCTGCGCCATGTTTAAAGGAATGGAAGTAATGTCAGTTATTCGCAGTGTATTTAGTATTATTTTTTACACAATAAACACACTTTTTTGGTTTGTGCCTATTTTTGTTTGTGGGCTTATAAAGCTTATTCCTATTAAGCCGCTACAAAAGCTTATGAGTTGGGCTGCAAAGCAATTTGCAACAATTTGGGTTACCTTTAATAGCCTAAATCAAAAGTTATTTACACCCACTAAACTTAATGTAACTGGCCTTGAAGACCTTAAACTAAAAGATTGGTACCTAGTAATTGCAAACCATCAAAGCTGGGTCGATATTTTAGTATTACAGCGCGTGTTTAATCGTAAAATTCCATTTTTAAACTTCTTTTTGAAAAAAGAGCTTATTTACGTGCCTATTTTAGGTTTGTGTTGGTGGGCGCTCGACTTCCCATTTATGACTCGCACGAGCAAAAGCCAATTAAAAAAGAATCCAAAGCTGCGTGGCAAAGATTTAGAAACAACGCGTAAGGCCTGCGAAAAATTTAAAGAAATGCCAGTAAGTGTGGTTAACTTTGTTGAAGGTACCCGTTTTACTGCGCAAAAGCATGAGCGCCAAAGTAGCCCATTTCCACATTTATTAAAGCCAAAAGCGGGTGGTATTGCCTTTGTAATGCAAGCAATGGGTGAACAAATTACTAAAGTGGTTAACGTCACTATTCATTACCCAGATGGTATTCCTACGTTTATGGATTTTGCTGGTGGTAAGGTAAAAAATATCAACATACAGGTGGAAGTAAGGCCGGTAAGCGAAGAGCTGATTGGTGACTACACCGGTGATTCTGAATTTAGAATTCGCTTTCAAAGCGAGTTAAACCGCTTATGGGAAAATAAAGAGCAAACACTGCAATCGCTCGAAAAAACCCATAAGTAAAAGGTAAAAATATGAGCTTACAGTTATGCTAAAAAAGTGGTTACCAAATTGGCTTAACGGCTTAATTGTAGGCTGCGTATTGTTTTCTAACATGATACTTTTTGGCTCGCTAGTATTTGTACTGGGCCTTATTAAGTTATTACTACCTTTGCCTGTGGTTAACTCTATATTACACAGCGCTTATAGAGGTTGGTGTAACGGCAACCGTTTAGGGTTGTGGTTAGGTTGCCCTAATATTGTGGTTGATATAAGTGGCGACTTAAACTCAAAAAGTTGGTATTTACTTATTTGTAACCACGCGAGTTGGTTAGATATAACCGTACTTAGCTCATTACATGCATTGCCTGCCCCTAAGTTCTTTTTAAAAGACGGGTTAAAATACATGCCTTTTATTGGCACTGGTGCGTGGGCTATGGGTATGCCGTTTATGAAACGGGTAAGCAAAGCGCAACTAGCTAAAAATCCAAAGTTGAAAGGGTTGGATGTAGAGCGCACCAAACGTAGCTGTCGTAATTTTCGTCATCATCCTACTACCATCATTAATTTTGTTGAAGGTACACGCTATACGCCAGCCAAACATAATCTGCAACAAAGTCCTTTTAAACATTTATTAAAGCCCAAAGCGGGCGGCATTGCTTTTGCGCTTGAAGTATTAGCCGATCAATTTGATGCCATGCTTAATACAAGTTTAGTATATAGCGGTAAAACAGATCACGTTTGTCGTAACTTGTTAAAAGGTGAGCTAGATTCTATTTATGTTTCTATAGACGTAACGCCCATTAATGACAATATGCAGGGCAGCTATCAAAGCGATGAAGTATTTAAAGCTAATTTTCAACATTATGTGAATGAGCTATGGGTTGCTAAAGATCAGCAGCTTGCCGACATTTATGCTCCACAAGATTTACCTGAACCACAAATCAGTAAGGAAATTGAAACACTATGACCAACACCCACCTACAGGAATTAATTGCTCCTTGGTTTGAAAAAGTACCCGACGCGGATTTTCTTAGCTCAATTACCGCAGTCTCAATAGGGATATTCTCTTTATTAATTGTTTACTTATTTACTCGTAGATTAATGTTACCTGGCATTCAAAAAATAGTGACGAAGCTTTCTCCTGAGCGAATTGGTGCGCTTTCTCCTATGCTTAATAAGCTAAATAAACGTATTGCCGGAATGTTGTGTTGTGTATTGTTTTTAGCTACGTTTGACAGTGTTTACCCTGTTAATGAGTTGGCCGCTGAAATACTAAAAACGATAGGACAAGCTTTGCTTATTATTTATGCTGGTTTTATTTTTAGTAGTATTGTGAGCATTGCGGGTACTATTTATAACCAGTTAGAGTTTGCACGCGAAGTCCCTATTCAGGGCTTAATTCAGGTTGTTAAGCTAATAACCTTTATTGTGTGTGCAATTTTAATTGTGAGCATTTTTCTTGAGAAGTCACCTACTTATATTCTCTCTGGCTTTGGTGCTATTGCTGCCGTTACGTTATTAGTATTTAAAGACACTATTTTAGGCTTTGTAGCCAGTATTCAAATAGCAGCAAATCGCCTAGTAACCTATGGTGATTGGATTCAAGTAGAAAATTACGGCGCCGATGGCGAAGTAATTGATTTGGGCTTAAATACTGTAAAGGTACGTAACTGGGATAACACCATAACCACTATTCCAACTTATATGCTGGTAGCGGGTTCGTTTAAAAACTGGCGCGGCATGCAAGAATCCGGCGGTAGACGTATTAAACGCTCACTCAATATTGATATGCACAGTATTTGTTTAGTGGGTGATGAGTTTAGAAAGCAAATTGATGCGGCTATTCCGCTGCACGACTATATTCGAGTAACGACGTTACCTGCTCAGGTTTCTAATTTAGGGCTATTTCGTCGCTATGCTGAAGGCTATTTAAAACAGCACAGTAAAATTAATACGTCGCTTACGTTAATGGTTCGAGAGCTACAACCACTAAACCATGGTTTACCTATTGAGTTTTATTGCTTTAGTGAAGACAAACGCTGGATTTCGTACGAGCATTTACAAGCCGAAATAATGGATCATTTACTTGCCGTGTTGCCGGTGTTTGGGCTTAGGGCGTATCAAAGTGTTAGTGGGCAATTAAGCCCACCGAGTGAGCAACAAACAGATAAGCCAACGTTTAGAGTAATGGCAAATAGTGTTGTAAAAGACCCACAGCAATAAATAAAGCTAAGAGCCACCAAATAGGTGGCTTTTTAAATCGCAGCCATGCAAACGCAACTATTACTAATGCAACTTGCCAAAGGTTATGCACCGCTGATGTCCAAATTGGCGAATACAGTGCAGCCGCTAAAAAACCCACTACCGCAGCATTAAGTGCCGCTATTGAGCTTGCAAAGCGTGGCTTACTTGCCAAGTTAATCCAACTCTTTTGAAACGCCAGTATAAGTAAAAAACCAGGCATAAATATAAGTAGTGTAGCTATAAGAGCACCTACTAAAGGAAATTCTGTAGTAAGTTGTGCGCCTAAGTAAGTCGCGATAGTAAACATGGGCCCAGGCACTGCTTGTGCACTTGCGTAAGCACTCAAAAACTGATCGTCACTCAATGCTGGTACGCCAGCTTGAAGTACCGGCAGTACTACGTGTCCGCCACCAAACACCATTGCACCTGCTTGGTAAAAAGGGGCAAACAAAGCAAACTCACGTCCTAGTGGAATAAAGCTAACACCAAGTAAGAGCGCAAATAACCCAAGTGCAATCCAATTAATATTACTTTTTGTACTGCTAGCATCTTCTGTGGCTGTACCAAGTTTTAATAAAGGCCATATAGCACCTACTGTTGCAGCGGTTATTAAAATAGCGATTTGAGTTCCCATCATTGGAAATAACACCAAAGCAAGTGTACTCATTACCGCAAGTAACTTAAGCGCAGCACTTGTACAAAAGCTTTTAGCCATACTAAGTGTTGCATCAGCAACTATAACAACGGCAAATAACTTTAAGCCTGCAATAATAGCAAAGTAAACAGCGTCAAACTGATGAGCACTAACCGCAAGCAGCACCATTATTAAAAACGAAGGCAGCGTAAAACCTACAAAGGCAGCTATACCACCCAGTACTCCAGCACGCTCAACACCAATAGCAAAACTAACTTGGCTAGAGCCAGGCCCAGGCAGTGCTTGGCTTAAACTAATAAGTTGTGCATAACGGGTGTTAGTTAACCAATTTAACGAGTCTACAAAGTGGCGTTTAAGGTAACCTAAATGCGCAGCGGGGCCACCAAAGCTCATACACCCTAGTAAAAAAAACTGTCTAAAAATAGCAATTAACATTGCGCCATTATCCTTTGTAAAATTCGTTAAATTGTCACTGTGTAGTATGACATTTTTATTAAAATGACACATTAGTTTGGTGTCTGTTTAACAATCAAGCAAGATGTGTTGGTTTTAACACCCTCTTCATAGTTTGTTCATACATGTATTTGCATACTCTTGCTAAATTCTTAATGAATAGGGTATCACCATGACTTTAACTAAATCACTTTTAAGCGTAACCGTACTAGCTGTATTACTTTCTGGTTGTGAAATGAATAATGCAGGTAAAGGCGCAGCAATTGGCGCTGCCGCAGGTGGCGTATTAGGTAAAGCTACGAGTAACCATAAAGATAAACGCTTTTTTATTGGTGCAGCAATTGGGGCACTTGCGGGTGCTGCTGTTGGCGACTACATGGATAAACAAGAAGCGGCTTTTCGTGATGAGTTAGCGGGTTCAGGTGTTGAAGTAGTGCGTGAAGGTGATAACTTACGTTTAGTAATGCCATCAAATATTACGTTTGCGACTGCTCAGTCTTATATTTCATCAGGCTTTAACGATACGTTAGATGCAATTGCTAAAGTAATGAACAAGTACGAAAAAACCTACTTAAGTGTAGAAGGTCATACCGACAGTACGGGTAAAGATAGCTTCAACATGAACCTATCGCGTGAACGCGCACAAAGTGTGAAAGACTACTTAGTGAACCAACAAATTATGGCTACACGTATTAGCACTATGGGCTATGGCGAAACACGCCCAATTGCAACTAATGATAGTGCAAATGGCCGTGCTCAAAACCGCCGTGTAGAAATTCAGATAGTGCCAAATACCGAAGGTTAATCCTTATTAAACTGTAATTCACACAGTTTTTGATACAGCGGGTTACTTACTAACAACTCTTGGTGAGTACCCGTTGCTATAATCTCCCCATTTTCCATCACTACAATTACATCGGCATGTTTAACCGTTGCCAGCCTATGGGCAATAATTAATGTTGTTCTGTTTTGCATTAAATGCTCAAGTGCAGCTTGTACATGGTGTTCGCTTTGCGCATCCAGCGCGCTGGTGGCTTCATCAAGAAGAAGTATTTCAGGGTCTTTTAATATGGCACGTGCAAGCACAATACGCTGCTTCTGCCCACCCGATAACCTCGCACCCTGCTCACCTAAAAAGCTGTTATAACCTTGCGGTAACTGTTTGATAAATTCATCGGCATGCGCATACTTTGCTGCAGCGTATACTTGCTCGTCGGTTGCACTTGGGTTGCCGTAACGAATGTTATGCATTACATCGGAGCTAAACAAAATAGGGTTTTGCGCTACCATGCCCATTTTATTGCGCAGAGTATTAAGCGATAAATCTTTAATGTTTACATCTTTAAATTTAATGGCTCCGCTAGCCGGATCGTAAAAGCGCTGTAGTAATTCAAATAACGTTGTTTTACCTGCACCAGAAGGGCCAACAATTGCCACGGTTTGGCCTTGATTTATATTTAGGCTTATTTTATTAAGCGCGCTTACGTCTGGGCGAGAGGGATAGTTAAAGCTTATATTTTCAAGCGTAATAGCAGGGCTACTACTATCTTGCAGTAAGCTATCGTCTTGTGGGTTTAGCGGGTTTTCTATTTCACTTTTAACAGCAAGTAACTCAAGCAGCCTTGCCGCCGCGCCTGCTGCGCGTTGTAGCTCGCCATATACTTCAGCAACGGTTGCCACCGACATTGCAACCATAATAGCGTAAAACACAAATGCACCTAGCTCGCCGCCGGTCATGGTACCTGCAAGTACATCGTTGCCACCTACCCATAGCATAGCGCTAATGGCACTAAAGGTTAAAAAAATCACTACGGCTATTAAAAACGAACGCTGTTTAATGCGTTTTTTAGCCACGTTAAAGGCTTTCTCGGTCTCAAGTGCAAAGGCATGTTGCTCTTGTTCTTCATGGCTATAGCTTTGCACTACTTTAATATTTTGTATGATTTCTCCTGCATAGGTACTTATGTCGGCTATTGCATCTTGGCTAGAACTTGCTAGTTTGCGTACCTTGCGACCAAATATCATCATAGGAACAAGTACCAGCGGTACGCAGGCTACAACCACTAAAGTAAGTTTTAAATTAGTAAACAGCAGCATAGCGAGTCCACCAATCAACATAAGTACACTGCGCAGCGCCATAGAAAATGATGAGCCAATAATTGATTGCAGTAGTGTGGTGTCGGTGGTTAAACGCGACATAAGCTCGCCACTGCGGTTTTCTTCAAAGTAGCTAGGGTGCAAGGTAACAATGCGATTAAACACGGCTTTTCGAATATCGTTACTGACTCGTTCGCCAATCCACGACATTAAATAAAAACGGCTAAAGGTGCCTATTGCTAATAAGCTGATTAAGCCAATGAGTACCAGTACAGCTTGTTGCAATTGCTCCTTGGAGCCTGCAATAAACCCATGATCAATAACAAACTTAACCCCCTGACCTAGTGATAAGTTAACACCCGCAGTGACCAATAGCGCGGCTAGCGCAGCGACTACCATCCATTTGTAAGGTTTTATAAAAGCAAAAACAGGTAATAAGCTGCTAAAAGCGGCTTTTTCGGATGCAGAGGTGTTTTTTGACATAGTGGATTCTTTTTAAAGGTTAAGGTATAGATATGGTACTAAGATAATAAAAATCAATACTCTTAAACATTAGCATCAATAAGGAAACGTTATGACTACTGCAACCGTAAGTGGAGAATTTAATGTAAATCTAGCCCCAATAGAAGGCTACGCAAGCGGCCAAAATGGCGTTAATTTAGGGCGTATGTCGATAGATAAAATATTTAAAGGTGATTTAAATGCTATAAGCCAAGGCGAAATGCTAAGCGCTATGACCCCTACGCAAGGTAGTGCCGGTTATGTTGCCATAGAGCAAGTGATAGGTGAGCTTGACGGCAAAAAAGGCAGTTTTGTATTGCAGCATTTTGGCACTATGGATAAAGGCCAAGACAGCCTAATTTTAAATGTAATCCCCGACTCAGGCACTAATGAGCTAGAAGGATTAACTGGCAGCATGAAAATACGTGTTGAGCAGGGCATTCACTATTACGATTTTGAATACAGCTTATAAAGTGGATAACAAACAATGCAAAAAATAGTAGAATTTAAAAGGCGTGGTTTTTTAGTAACGGCATTGATGTAGATGCTTTGAATGAGCGCATATACCACTTAAATCAAGAAGGTTGGAAAGTAATAAGTATAAATACCGCGACTGCTTTTCAAGGCCAAATAACGGCCTATATATTATTAATAGAAAACGATGAACTATAAGGACAAAAATGACATTAGCAGCATGGTTTAGTTTAGTACTTGTATGCATGATGGGTGCAATGTCGCCAGGCCCAAGCCTTGCAGTTGTACTAAAGCATACAATGAGTGGCGGAATGAAAAACGGTATGCTTGCTGCACTTAGCCATGGCGTGGGTGTTGGGCTTTATGCGTCAGCTTCGTTACTTGGTTTGGGGACATTGATGGCTCAATTTCCAACGGTATACCAAGTGCTTGTATATTTGGGCGCTGGGTATCTAGCCTATTTAGGTTTAAAAATACTATTAGCAAAACCCAATAATGACGAACTGCAAGTACAAAAAAGTGAGATAAGTGCAGTTAAAGCATTACAAGATGGCTTTGCCATTGCCTTTTTGAACCCCAAGCTCGCTATTTTCTTTTTAGCCTTGTTCTCACAGTTTATTGACCCGCAAAATCTCACTTTAAGCATTGGCATTATTATGTGCTTAACCGTGTTTGTAATTGATACAGGTTGGTATTTACTAGTTGCAGTACTTACTGAGGTTTCAAAAAATCGCTTTGGTTTTACTAAGCAGAACCCATGGCTTGATAAAATACTGGGGGTTGTGTTTATTGCTCTTGCTATAAAAGTCGTTATTAGTTTGTAAGATTGAGTAGAGATTATTGAAGTTTGCAGAGTGTATTTGTAGTTATATAGATAAAGGATTAAAACAATGACAAAACATATTTTAAAAAGTGCATCTTTCGACCCGAAGGTTCAGCAATACTGGATGCTAATGGCCGCTTTTTTTAGTGTACTAGCGCTGGTGACTATTCCGTTGTTACCCATTGTTTTAGCGATTGTATGGCTGGTGGGCGGGCGAATACTCGCAGCTATGTCGGCTGACTTATTACCACAAAAATTGGTAGTTAAACGTGGCATATTATTTAAAGAAGAAAAATCTATTCCGCTTGAAAAAATAACAGATGTAGGATTAAGCCAAGGGCCGCTCATGCGAATTTTTGGGTTATATCGTTTAAGCTTTGAAACGGCAGGGCAGTCAGGAAATGGGGCTTTAGTGTCTTTGCTTGGTGTGGTTAATGCGAGTGAGTTTAGAGAGGCGATACTTGAGCAAAAAGATGTATTGGCTAATCAATGTAAAACGTCGCAGCAGGCAACAGAGCAAAGTGAGAAAGAGCTACTGAGAGCACTTACTTATAGTGTTAAAAATATTGAGCAGATGCTACTTGTTTTAGTTGATGAAAGGCAGCAAAAGTAACCTGTTTTAAACTTGTAATACTTATAAGGATGTTTTTATGAATACGGATATAAAAAATATATTTAATAATCATCCTGAGGCAGCTAAAAGTACGCTTATACAATTACGAGAGCTAATTTATACCGTAGCACAAGAGCAAAACTTGGGAGTTGTTGAAGAGTCAATAAAATGGGGAGAGCCAAGCTATAGCACAATAAATGGCAGTTCAATCCGTATTGGCTTTAAGGGGGCATCGTGCTATTTGTTTTTTCATTGCCAATCAAAGCTCGTAAGTACATTTAGAGAATTGTATTCTCATAATCTTACTTTTGAAGGAAATAGAGCAATAGTGTTAAATAGTGAAAAGCCATTACCAGAACACCCAGTTAAAGAGTGTATTAAATTAGCACTGACTTATCACAGCGTTAAACACCTACCTTTGTTAGGTGCATAATTATAAGTACTTAGTAGATACTTAAAATACGCTACATATTTGGCTTGCATCACAGGTAATAACACTAACGTTTTCATAACCGACACGTGTTAGCGCTTCTGCACCAAGGGTTGCACGTGCACCACTGGCACAGTGTAAGTAAATTGGGCGTGTTGCATCTTTTTCTATTTCCATCAACTTCATTTCGAGTAACCCGCGCGGAATATTTATTGCTCCTACAGCTGCTTTTGTTGCGTGTTCTGCTGGTTCGCGCACATCAATAAGTAAGCCTTTATTTTGTTCAAGCTCGAGTTTTGCTTGCGCTGCGTCAATGCGGCGCTGGTTAGGTGTGATAATTTTAAGTAAATCAGGGATTGATGTAAGCATGCTTTTTTATTCCTTAAGGTTACGTTTGCGTAATTGTGTGATCATCAAATACCAACAACTAATAGCAGATTGAATTAAGTTTAGTGTAATAAAAACAGTAAGCCATATTCATCTAGGATCAAAATATTGCAGTAATACAAATACGGCAATCATGAGTCCCGCAATTAAAAAATGAGCTATTGAGCTTTATTTAGTGTTTTATTTACTATATTCGTTTTTTCTATATTAGTAAATTCTAATGTTAGACATTAACAATGCATATATTTATACTCCAATCACTTTTTATAATAAGAGCATGCTATGAATATCGACTTTATTGCAATGGCTGGTAATGTGGCGCAGGCAGAGCAGTTATTAAAAATTTTAGCGAATAAAAATCGCTTAATGATTTTATGCTCTTTGCAAGATAAAGAAATGAGTGTATCGCAACTCAATGAAGCTGTACCTTTAGCACAATCGGCACTTTCTCAGCATTTAGCTGCACTACGAAAAGCGAATGTTGTTGCCACTCGCCGTGAAAGCCAAACTATTTATTATCGTATAATTGACGATAATGCAGTGCAATTACTTGGCACGCTATATAGCTTATTTTGTAAAGACTAACGATTTTTAGTGGCGTGAGTAGCGCAGCGAAAGCAGGTTAGAATAACCTCAGCTCTATTGTATTGTTTTTGTGCTATTAATTTTTTGCAGCATTTGTACTTAAATAGATTTCGTACGAAAACAGCCACTATCTTTAGACGAAGCTACAAATATATAGCAGCATATTATCGCAAGGTTTAACCCAAGCGATAAGTTTGCGGTTAAATACCATCTCAAATAAACGTAGCTATTTCATCGATAGATTTTTTATCCAGTGCATGAGCCGGTATTGTTGCATCATCACTTGGGTAACCTGCAATAAGTAGCATATACGGGCGTTCGTTATCTCTATCGCGGCCACATATGTCGGTTAAAAAGCTCATTGGTTTTGGAGTATGAGTAAGGGTTG
The DNA here is from genome assembly GCF_011378855.1 of Pseudoalteromonas sp. Z1A8. GTDB lineage: Bacteria > Pseudomonadota > Gammaproteobacteria > Enterobacterales > Alteromonadaceae > Pseudoalteromonas. The sequence continues at coordinate 57,802 of NZ_WTLB01000023.1, forward strand.
CCAAACCTGAACGGTGCAAAGCTTGAATTAAAAAGCCGGTAGCTAAGCCAACAGACTCATGCACATAATAATTCGTATTTTTATCATCGGTGCTTACGCCCCCCTTTTTTTGACTAAATACAGCTATAAGCCAAGGTGCATGCTCTAAATAAGGTTTATTGGCGTCGGTACCTAACGGCTTTAGCGCATCTAACCATTCTTCACCTGCTCTGCCTTCGTAAAAAGAACGCTCTAATTTTTCTGCGGCTTCTCTTATTTGTTTTTTTACATCGCTACTGTTTATAGCCACAAAATGCCAAGGCTGATGATTCGCTCCACTAGGGGCTGTACCTGCTGCCTTTATACATGCCTCAATAATATTTTTTGGTACTGGGCGATCGCTAAAGCTGCGAATGCTATGGCGACGTTGGCTGGTTTGTAAAAACTCGTTAGCGCGATTTAGCATTTCGTCGTGTGGGTATTCTATAAAGTCGTTTAATGGCTGGCTTTGGTGATCTTGCATGGCTTTTTGCTTCTTATAAAAAGTATATGTAGTTTTTATACCGAGTGAATACAGTGCAGGCAAGTGTTATGAGTTTAAATTGTGTTTATTTGTTGTTACAAATTTAACCAATAAGTAACTTATGTTCCTGTTTTGCTTGTGATATAAAGCATCATAAAAATAATTACTTATACTCAAGGAAGTAAAAATGCTATCAATAACAGGGTTATCTAAAACCTACGATAACGGCGTACATGCACTACAAGGTGTTGATTTATCTATCGGTAAAGGGATGTTTGGATTACTTGGGCCAAATGGCGCAGGTAAATCATCGCTTATGCGTACCATTGCAACGCTGCAGTCGGCTGATTCAGGTTCAATTACTTTTGATGGCATTGATGTATTTAAAGACCCACAAGCTTTGCGTCAGCGTTTAGGTTACTTACCACAAGATTTTGGTGTGTACCCGCGTGTTAGTGCCTACGATTTGCTAGATCATATGGCTGTTTTAAAGGGAATTCATAATAAAGCCGAGCGTAAAGAGTCGGTTGAAGGATTACTTGCACACACTAATTTATATCAACATCGCTCAAAAGCGGTAAGTGGCTTTTCGGGCGGTATGCGTCAGCGTTTTGGTATTGCACAGGCATTACTGGGCGACCCTGATTTACTAATAGTTGATGAGCCAACAGCGGGGCTAGATCCTGAAGAGCGTAATCGTTTTCATAACTTATTAGTAAGCTTAGGCGAGCAAAAAGTAGTTATATTATCGACCCATATCGTTGAAGATGTTGCAGAGCTTTGCCCAAATATGGCGGTGTTGGCTGGCGGTAAGATTTTACTAGAAGGTAACCCAATAGCGCTTACAGATAAGCTTCAAGGACAAATTTGGCGCAAAGCCATGAGCCAAGAAGAAGCGCAAGAACTTGAGCCGCAATTACCGGTTATTTCTAAGCGCTTATTTGCAGGGAAAACAATTTTACATGTAATAGCAGAGCAGGCTCCACAAGGGTTTGAAGCAAGCAATGCAAATTTAGAAGATGTGTATTTTTCTACACTGCTTAATCATCGTAACAGCGAAGTAGCATAAGGAGGCGTTATGTTTTTTAATATGCTTGCGTTTGAGCTGCGCTATTTTATGCGCCAACCTTCGTTTTATGTGACCTCATTAATCTTCTTTTTTATGGCGTTTTTTATAAGCTCCAGTAGTAAGTTTCCGCTAGGTGGGGCGAATGTTCATATGAACTCGCCGTTCTCGATTATGCTTTTAACCGTTACATTTTGTACACTCGCTATGTTTTTAGTGGTTAACTTTGTTGCCAGCTCTGCTATTCGCAACAGTGAAAGCAAAATGGATGAGCTGGTATTTAGTAAGCCTGTTAATCCTGTGCCTTATCAAGCAGGGCGTTTTTTTGGTTCTTACTTAGTTGTACTTATTGTGTTTTTAAGCGTGCCATTGGGTGTGTTTTTAGGGTCGCAATTTGGTTTATTAGTTGGCTGGCTCGATGACGAATTGATTGGTCCTAATAAGCTAATGTACTACGCTGCGCCTTATCTTTATTTAGCAGTGCCAAGTTTACTTGTGCTTTCGGCTATTTTTAATAGTGTAGCGGTCTATTTTAAAACCATGATGTCGGTGTATGTAGCAGCTGTTGTGATTTTTATAGCCTATCAAATTGCCGGCGTTTACTTTGATGATTTAGCATTTAGAAATATTGTTGTTTACGCCGACCCATTTGGCTCAGGTTCGTTAATTGATTTAACACGTTATTGGACTGTAAATGATAAAAACACAGAAGTGCTAACGCTCACAGGTGACCTTTTAGTTAACCGTATATTGTGGGTAGCAATCAGTGTTGCAATGTTTTTTGGCCTTGGAAAACTAAGCAACCGCATAGTAACTAAAAAACAGAAGAAGCAATTTAAAGTCTCTGCTTTTGTACAAAATAAACAAGCTGCACTTATCAACAGTGCTAAAAATTATAAATCAGCGGGGGTTAGTACTAAATCTCAGCTAATAATGCGCAGTATATTCGAACTTAAACAAGTTATATTTAGTGCTCCTTTTATGATTTTAGCGGGTGTAAGCATCGTAACGCTTATGATCCCTCTGTTTGCGCCTATTGGTGCTTATGGCACTACTAACTGGCCTTTAACTCAGAATATGGTCAATATTATTAGTGGTATTTCCGGTTTATTTTTGTTTGTTATTATCGCTTTTTATAGTGCAGAGCTTGTATGGCGAGAGCGACAAAGTGGCATGGGCGATATTGTTGATAGCTTTCCTGTACATAACAGTGTTTTTTGGGTGTCAAAAATACTGGCTTTAATCGCCGCTGTTTCTGGGTTGTTCCTCGTGGGCATGATACTCACAATTACAGTTCAGTTATTTAAAGGTCAATTTAATTTAGAGCTAGGACAGTATTTATTTAGGATTGTTTACTTATCGATTTTACCGTTGATTATGCTGACGGTACTCGCCTTCTTTTTACAGATTATTAGCCCGAATAAATATGTAGGAATGGGTTTGTTTATTTTGTATTACATAGCGCAAAAAGTAATGGGTTCTTATGGGTTTGAGCATCATATGTATCATTTTTCGCAAAGCAGTAGCGTACCGTATTCTGATATAAATGGTTATGGGCATTTCTTACAAGCTACACATTGGTACACATTATATTGGGGCGCGTTAAGTCTTGTTTTAGCGATTGTTGGGTTTGCGTTATGGCACCGTGGTCCTTCACAAACGCTGCGTACACGCCTGTCTATGCTTCGTTATAATATGTCGTTAAAAGGGCAAGCGATTGCGGTTATTAGTGCATTAGTGTTTGTTGGTGCAGGCTACAATATTTATAACAACACAAGAGTTTTGAATGAGTTTACTACGAGCGATGAGTTTCAAGACAAGCAAATAAGTTATGAACAGCAGTTTGCACAATACAAAGACTTAGCAGTACCTATGGTGACCGATGTTGACTTAACTGTTGATATTTATCCAAAAAAGCGTGCTTTAAGTGCTGTGGCAAAAATTAAATTTATTAATACCTCTAACGAGCCAATTACGCGAGTGTTAATAAGCTCACCTCAACACGCTAAAAGTTGGGATGTAGCCATGGCAGGCGGTAAGATAGTTGAAAAATTACCAGCGCTTTATTCAGCATGGTTTGAGTTTGAGCAGCCGCTTATGCCAAACGAAATAAGAGAAGGGCAACTGTCGGTTACTCGTGATCATACAGCCTTTACTGATAAAGACTCTGATACACAATTAGTTGCCAATGGCACTTTTATTAATAACTTGGAACTCCTTCCTAGCTTTGGTTATAGCCGTGGTTTACAGGTAGCTGATAAATTTGAACGCCGTAAGCATGATTTACCAGAACTTGAACGTGCCCATAAGCTAGAAGACAGTCAGTACTATACACAAAGTGATTTTGGTGCAGCTAATGGGTTTATTAACTTTAAGGCAACGGTAACAACCGACGAGTCGCAATTTGCTATTACACCAGGGTATTTACAAAGTGAAAGTGTAAAAGACGGGCGCCGCACCTTTGTTTATGAAATGGATGCGCCTATTTTAAACTTTTATGCGGTGCTTTCGGCTGAACTTGAAAGTAAAAAGGTTGAGCATAATGGGGTAAATATTGAGGTGTATTACCATAAAAATCATGCATGGAATATTGACCGTATGATTGAGTCAGTACAAGACTCGATAGATTACTTTACACAAGCGTTTGGGCCGTATCAGCATAAACAACTTCGTATTATTGAATTTCCTAAGTATCGCTCGTTTGCACAAAGTTTTGCCAATACAGTCCCTTACTCAGAAAGCATGGGGTTTATTACAGACTTAAGAGATGAGAGTAAAGTTGACTACCCTTACTATGTTACCGCACATGAAGTAGCGCACCAATGGTGGGGGCATCAAGTGTCGGGAGCGAATGTTGAGGGGAGCGCAGTTATGTCAGAAACGCTTTCACAGTACAGTGCGCTTATGGTGCTCGAAAAACGCTTTGGCGCAGAGAAGCTACGTAAGTTTTTAAAATATGAACTTGATAGGTACTTAATAGGGCGTACAGGGGAAGCCTTTGAAGAAATGCCACTATATAAAACGCAGTCTCAACAATATCTTCATTACAATAAAGGATCCGTTGTGATGATGGCGATTTATGATCGTTTAGGTGAAAAACGTTTAAATGATGCACTCAAAGCATTTTTAAATGAGTTTCAGTACCAATCAACACCATACCCAACAACACTCGATTTACTTAGCTATTTAAAACAAGACGCAACACAAGCCGAACAAAGTTTTATTGACGATCAGTTTAAATATATCACCTTGTATGAGCTTGAGATGAAAGAGGTGTCAGTTACAGATAGCACTGATAGCGAAGGTTTTTATACCGTAACACTTAGCGTAGAAGCCGTTAAACAGCGTGCTGATGGGGAAGGTGAAGAGACTGAACAGCCGCTCGATGAGCTAATTGATATTGCATTATTTAGCGATGACCCTGAAAACCTATTAGCTGAAGACTTTGTTATTTACTCTCAAAAGCACCAAATAGTATCAGGTATTAATACGATTGAGCTTAAAGTAAAAGAAAAACCACTATTTGCGGGGGTTGATCCTTACATTAAGCTAGTCGACAAGGACAGTAAAAATAACCTAGCTAAATTTTAAGGTCTATTTACTAACCACTTAAACTGACTAATTTAAAGGCCGCATTTATGCGGCCTTTATGTGTAATAAACTGTATAAAACTTCATAGCGTTTCTACATATTCCCCACAGCTTTTTACGCTAATATTTTATGCTCTCTTATAAAGTTACCTTACTGGTATTTAGTTTATAAGGAAGAGTATGAAACCATTAATTATAGGGGCGATAGCATTAAGCCTCAGTGCTTGTTCTGCGGTAACCATTCAGCCACAGGCAACAGCAAAAATAACGAGCCAAGCTAATTTCGAAGATAGCCGCCCATTTTATTTATGGGGATTAGTGGGTGAGCAGCGGGTAGACGTAAAACAAATATGTTCAAATACACCGGTTATTCAAATGCAGTCACAACAAACGTTTAGCGATGGAGCGCTGAGTTTAATTACGCTTGGAATATACTCGCCCCATACCATTAAAGTGTGGTGCCAAGAGCAAATACTAGGGGAGACATTATGAGCATCAAGCTATTTGCAGCCGGTTGCACACTGATTATTTTAACGGGGTGTACAAATATTTACTTTGATAACGGTATACAGAGCAAAGTAAGCAATAAAACGCTAAAAAGCTCACAGTGGCATCATAATTTTGCACTTGCGTTGTACGAGGGATCAGAGCCGTTAGATTTAACAACACATTGCCCACAAGGGGAGTGGCAAAGCGTTCATACGTATAAATCGTTTACTAATGGTTTAGCTGAGGTGGTTGTGAATCAAATCGGCCCAGCTTGGTACCCTAAAACAGTAGAAGTACAATGTAATAAGGTACCATTTAAAGCTAAATAATTATTTAAAATAGTTATTCGTAACGCAGTGCATCTATAGGGTTTAGTCTTGCTGCTTTAATAGCAGGGGCTAAACCAAATATAATCCCAATCATTGATGTAAATCCGAACGATAGTATTACAGCCCATGCTGGTATATATGCATCAGGCATACTAGGGACTAAAAACGAAATAAGCCCTGCGGCGCCATATCCTATAATGAGTCCTATTAAACCACCAAAGAGTGAAAGCACAACGGCTTCAACTAAAAACTGCAGCATAATAAAACCAGGTGTTGCGCCTAGTGCTTTTAATGTACCAATAACGCGTGTGCGTTCAGTTACCGACACTAGCATTATATTCATAACACCAATACCACCAACAAGTAAGCTTATTCCAACAATACCAGCAGTAATAGCAGTAGCACTGCTGGTAAATTTATCTATTTGGGCACGAGATTTTTCAGCGGTTTCAAATTCAAAGTCGTTTTCATCTTTCTTTTTTAGTTTATGTAGTTGGCGCAATACACGGGTTATTTTTGCAAGCACTTGTTCTTCGTTAGTACCTTCATTTAACCTAAACATAATTTGCACATTAGTTTGTGTACTTCCGCCTTCTAAAGCACTCATGGTACTAATTGGAATATTAATGTAATCGTCTTGGTCAAAACCAAATAAGCTACCTTGTTTTTCAGCAACGCCAATAATTCTAAACCATTCACCACCTAGCTTTATATATTCACTTACTGGGTTTTCAGGAAGGTTTAGCTTTTCTATGATTGAAGGGCCGATAAATGCGACCCTTCTTCGCTTATCATCGTCCTCAGCACGAATAAAGCGACCAAGTTCAGGATAAGTACGATACGCTTTTTGATAGTCTTGCTCAGTACCGATAACACGCGATGAGTGGCTTTTATTTCCATACTCAGCTCCCCCCGAAAAGCGCCAGGTAAACATTAGGGCAGTTAGCGTTTCAGCTTCTTTTATACGCGACTTTAAAGCTAAAAAATCGTCGTAGGTAAGCTTGGCATTTTTACCAACCATTTCGAGTTCAATACTGGTGTAAGGCTTTATTGTTGTTACATCTGGCGACATATCAGCAAGTTGATCGTTTATTTGCTTTGTAAAACCCTGCATTACTGCAACTACAGTAACTACGGCGGCAACACCAATAATAATGCCCAAGCAAGTCAGTGCGCTGCGCATTGCATTAGCTTTAATAGCTGAAAAAGCGGCTTTAGTGCCTTCCATTATGGCAAGAGCTGATTTAAACATGTTGCTTGATTCCTTCATCTTTAGTTACATCACTTACCACTTTACCGTCCACTAAACGAATTACGCGTTGGCAATGATCGGCAATTTCTTGCTCATGTGTTACTAAAATAATAGTGTGACCTTCGTTATGCAGCTCATCAAACAAATCCATAATTTCGCGGGTCGTTTTACTATCAAGATTACCTGTGGGTTCATCTCCTAATAATATATGTGGTTTTGTGACTAAAGCGCGGGCAATAGCAACACGTTGACGTTGCCCGCCCGATAGCTGGCTAGATAAATGATTAACTTTATCACCGAGACCTACCCGCTTTAGTGCTTCTAGAGCTTGTTGCTTGCGTTGTTTACTAGGAATAAAGCGATATACTAAAGGCTGCATTACATTTTCTAGTGCGGTTGCACGTGGTATTAAGTTAAAGCTTTGAAATATAAACCCGACACTTTCATTACGCTGATGAGCAAGCTCTGTCTCGGTCATACTTTTTACTAGTTTATCTTTTAAGTAGTATTCGCCACTGCTGGGTGTATCTAAACAACCTAGTAAGTTCATCAAGGTCGACTTGCCTGAACCAGAAGGTCCTATAATCGCCACGTATTCGTTTTGCATTATATGTACGTTTACATCATCAAGTGCTTTAAATACCTCTGAGCCCATTTTGTATTGTTTATTAATATGCTCTAGCTTGATTACCGCAGACATTAGGCTTCTTCCTTGTCTGCATCTGATTTAAGTTTTACCACATCACCTTCAGTCAGAAGACTTACTGGGCGCGCAGGGCCAATAACTATTTTGTCGCCCTCATTTAAGCCGTCAGTAATTGCTTGCTCTATATCAGATGATATTCCAACAGTTACGGCAATTTTGCTAACTGTGTTGTCACTATTTAGTCGCCATACAAATGTTTTATCGTCCTCTTTTTGGATTGCTTCTATTGGAAGTTTTAAACCGTTTTCGGCAATGCTTGTTGCGATCTCTGCTCTACAGCTCATTCCTGCATATAGCTGGCGCTCAGTAGTATCGAGTAATACTTTTACTTTAAATGATAAACCTTGAGAGCCGGCTTGGTTTTTAGCTGAAGTACCAATATTGATTACTGTGCCGCTAAATGGTTTATTAGGGTATGCGGCCGCATAAATATTCGCTTTTTGGTTAAGCTTAATACTCGCAATGTCGGTTTCATCAACACGTAGCTCGGCTAAAATAGCGCTAGGATCGGCTACTAACATCAAATCAGAACCAATAATATTAGTAGTACCGGCTATAACGGTTTCACCTTCTTTAATATTTACAGATGCAAGCAAGCCGCTCATTGGAGCTCTAAATACACTTTTACTTAAGCGATCTTGCGCAATTTGTAGTGACGCTTGTGCTTGGTTGTACGACTCTATTCGTGATTCAATATCAATTTTAGCTAGATCGCGTGCGCTTTCAATATTCTCGTAGCTCTCTTGATTACCTAAACCGACATCATATAAGTCTTTTTGTCTTTTAAGTTGGCGCTCTAGGTTAGCAAGGCGTGTTCTACTATGTTTAATTTCAATTTCTGTGGCGCGAAGGATTGCTTTACTACGGGTAACTTCAGATTCAAAAGCGGTTGTATCAAGGCGCATTAACATGTCACCTTGTTTAACTCCTTGGCCTTCTTGAACAAATATTTTATCTACTCGGCCTGTCACTTCAGAGCGTAATTGCACTTGTGTATTAAAAACTAAATTACCTGAAGCCATTATTGAGTCAGCAATGTCGCCAAGCTCTACTTGAGCAATATTTACTTCGGCTTGTTTTTCATCGCCAGAGATTTGCTTTGACACAATTAGGGCTATAAATGCGCCTACAGCGAGTGTGATGATTATTGCTTTTTTCATTTTTATCTATCCGTGAATTAAGTAATACGGAGGCAATACATACCCCCATCTAGTGGTTACATTGCTGCAATGACTGCCCAAATACCAAAAATAATGATTGAAGGAAGTGCAGAGAATAGGAGTGCTTTGTTAGTTGAAAAATTAGTCCAGCATTTTAAGCCGATCATTCCCAGTGCAATGCTCCAAAAGCTAAATAAGTTTATTGATTCTAATAAGCTATAAAAAGGATGGCCAATTTCAAGTCCTATTATTAATTGGTTAATAGATGCGTAGCTAAATACGGCTTGTTGAGATATTTGATCTGTACTTGCACTTAGTACAAGAGCAATTGTGCCTAGGCTTGAAATAACAACTGGCATCATTGTCCAGGTAGAGAATCCATACCAAGCTCCGTAGCTATGTTCTGATTCAGGATCTTGTTTAGCCACAAGCATATAATAAAGTGCCATGAGTGCATTCATGATAGCCAGCGCAATTACGCCGCCAAACAGAGCAAACCAAATTTGGTTTTCTGCATTTAGCTCTATACTTTGACGAATTGCTTTTTGCTCGCCAATTGTTGCATCTATACTTGATGCTGCTACTTGCTCATTAATCAAAAACTGCATATCAACACTAGAGTAAAAAATATAAACACTAGCGATACTAGCAAGGGTAATACATATAAATGCTAACCATGACCAACCTTTGGCGTGTTCAACACCATTGAAAGCTTTACTAGGATTTATATAAATATCGAGTAGGGCGCTAAACGCGTTAGGTGATTTCATTATTATTCCTTTATACCTATTTTGTGGCTAGGCAGTTATAAATGCCCAGTGACTAAGTAATAGAATAAAGGAAAAAGTATGTATTGTTTTTATTCAATTGTAACGGTTTGTTAACAGGTGTGAGGGGGCTTGTTCAAAAACGAGAAAAGGGCCAAAAGGCCCTTCGTGTCGCAGCAAGTAACACATTCTTTCTTATAAATTAAAGTCTACAGAATAAGCAACGTAAGCTTTAATATCTGAATCATCCATATCTGTATCAGACAAACCAAAAGTAAAACCGTCTTTCGAAATTGATACACCGTAATCTAAGATATTATCATCGCCAATAAAGTCACCAGAGTAGTGGCCTAAGTGAAGTGCCATTTCAGTGCCGTTACTGCCAACAGCAAAACCGTAATCAGCTGTCAGGTAAAGTGAATCACCAAAGTCTGTACCATCACCACTTGCAGCTGATGTTGCAAGTACTGAAGCACCAAAGGTAAAGCCTTCAACACTGATGCTACCGTAAATTTCAGAGAAATCTGCGTCAGCCTCAGAAGCGGCATCTGGGTAAGCGTAATAAATATAGCCAACATCGTAGCTAACGCTTTCGTTAATGTCGCCACCAAAGCCTGCGTATAAATCAAGCTCATAGGTCATTTCATCTGCCCACGATGCATTTGAAGCCCAAGTACCTGCATAAAAGCCCGATTCATTGGCGTAATCAATACCGCCTGAAATAGCTGCATCGCCCCCAGTTTGCTCTTGACCGCGCCATAAGTAGTTTGATGTTGCCGCTGCATTAGCAGTTACTTCAGCATGCACAGCTGTAGATGTTAAAGATGTTGCGCCCATTAATGCTATAGCACTTATAGCGATGGTTTTTTTTAGTTTTAGCATGTCCATTTCCCGTTATATGATTTTTGCTCGCCAAGGTTTTTATTATGTAATCGGAACCTTTAGGCTGACGGCTTTTTATTGTTTAACTAACGGGATAATTGCACTGTATGTGCCAGCTTCATTATTTTTTATTAAAAATTATTTTTTATTTATTAAAAACATGAGCTTGAATTTTATGAATAGGATGGGGATATAACATGAAGGAAGATGTTGCGCACATCGCTGGTGCATAAATTAACCTAGCCGCACCATAAAAGTACGGCTAAATTAGAAGGTTTTAGCCGAATATAGTGCGCATAAGGCTAATTGTTTCGTTTACGCTGCGACCTTTTTGTACTTCACTCACAATTGAATCACGTTTACTGCGAATGTGTTCAGGAATATCGTCAGCAGCAAGAGCACGGTCTACTAAAATTTCTGCAGATTCTTTACCTCTACGCTGAGTTTTACCTGTTGTAGTTGTAGTACGTTTAGGCTTGGTTAGCAGTTTAATGTAGTTAGAGTTATCTGGTGTTTTAGCATCAGCATAGTGAAAGAAACATGGGATTAGCGCTTTAATAGCAACTAATTGTTCTTCTAACTCATTACTAGGTTTAGCCATTTTGTACCATGACATAGCTTGAATACCTTTTACGATATCTTGCCAGTAACGCTCAAAATCACTATTTTTAAGTTTAGAAACACCAAGGGCACCACATAAAGCATCTAATCGATTATTTGTAATCGGAGTAAATAAATCAGGGCGACGCATTGCAAGCAGTCGTGTTGCAGGCGCAAGTGTTGGTTTTTCGTTGTTGTCGGTGAATATTTTTGAATAAGCAGCAACAAATTGTTGATACTCATATTGAGTAATATCACCTTCAAGTGGAATATTCACTAGTGCATCATCAAAAGCACCTGGTAAATCACCAAGCATTTGATGGAAGCTCTTTGCACTCTTTGTAGATGCAAACCATTCAACGTCAAAGTTGTATGTGCTTGGATCAAGTGATGCCATGTGCTTACCGCTAAACGCAAGTAAGTCTTCAGGGATCATATCTTTAAGAGATTGTTCACGAATGCTTTTAATGTAGTCTACTAAGCGAAGCTGTTCATCAAGTGCAATAACGTCTTTGTGTTGTTCTACAAATACACTTACAACAGGCCAAGGAGCAATACGTAAAGTTTTAACCTGCAAAAAGCTGATAGCTGAAATAAGCTGGTCGTGTAGCTTTTTAAGTACAGGCAATTGCTGTGGCTCTAGTAAATCGTAGTTCATACGATCTCTGCTAGCATTTAGCAATTCGTAACACCAAGGTAAAAAATCATCAGGGTGGTTTTCTACTTTCACGGCCATAAGGTTAAGGCTTAACTCTGAAGATTGCTTCAGAATGTTCTGATAGATTTGGTTTTCTTGTTCGCCTAGCGTCATTTTTGACGGTGAAATTAGCAGTTTTTTCATGCCTTGTAGAATCTCCGGATTAGATATATATTTTTTTGCTGGTCTATTTTAGCGCAATTACGCTAATAACAACAGCGCTGTCCTTCATACGTTGTAATTGAAGTGACTAAATCGGTATTTTTACCACTAGAATGGCACTGAAGCTTTAACATGTATTAATCATTTTCATCCAGTACAAAGAGGCTTTCGACTGAGGTATTAAAATGCTTTGTTATTTTTAGAGCAATTATTACCGACGGCGTAAACCGGTTTGTTTCTACGGTACTTATTGTTTTGCGCGACACGTTAATAGCATCAGCAAGTTCTTGCTGTGAAAGCCCGGCCTCTTTACGAAATTTTGCTATGTTATTTTGCATTTCCTCTCCTAATCACGATTTTGCCAAAGCAATGAAGCGCCATATACCAAGAGCATGATACCTAGGTAGAATATTGCCATAGTTGCATGCGAGACTTCGCTAGCTATTTCATCGCCTTTATAAAAAACACCAAGAAGGCAATATACAAATGCAAAACTTAAATGTTTATAGGCATTAGTATCGATGGTGTTTAGAAACTCATCTTTATAAGCGTATTGAAAATACATTTTTAACGGAAAGCCCCCTTTAATGAGGCCTAAATTCGGATAATAAGTGCAATTTCTCAGATTAGATGGCCAGCTGTTATAATTCGGCCATTTTCTCGCCAAAGGAAA
>NZ_WTLB01000024.1:0-19368 GCF_011378855.1 Pseudoalteromonas sp. Z1A8
ACGGCCCAAAAGTAGGACCGTTCGAATTTCAAAAACTCGGTACACCATTAAGTCAAAACATGCTTAACTGAATGGTGTTAGCTTTAGGGCCGATTTTTTGTTTTTAAGGTTTATTTGTTCTAGAGATAAGCAAGCCATAGTAATTAGTGAATAATTATAAAAAGTAATTAGCGGGACTTATGTAGCGGGACATATGAAAATTCATTAATATTTCATTTTTAGGGCTTAATGTTAGCTGGTACCTTTAAAACTGCGGGTAAATTAATTTATAAAATTTTTATGATACCGGTGTCAAAAGCTAAAAATTGCGTTATCATCTGCATCTAAAATTATAAAAACAGCACTTTTTTTGCATTTTTAGTTATACTATTTGCGCTTTAATTTAGTGTAAAAAAGCAATGTTAATATTTTCGCTTTTATAAAAAATATTTTTAAATCAATAGATTGAAAGAATTAGAGGGTATATCCATGTCTAACCGAACGCAACTAGCAAGTTGGCAAGCACTAGAACAAAGTGCAGCTAAGATGAAACAAACACATCTAAAAACGTTATTTGCACAAGATGACACGCGCTTTTCTCAGTTTTCGACTCAAATACCAGGCGTATTATTCGACTATTCTAAGCAACTTATTGATAACGATGTTTTTGCTAACTTAATGTCGCTTGCTAAAGAATGCGATATTGCGTCGTGGCGCGATAAAATGTTTAGCGGTGAAAAAATAAATATCACCGAGGATCGCTCAGTACTACATACGGCACTTCGTAATCGTGCTCACACTCCATTAATCGTTGATGGCGAAAACGTAACACAAGCCGTAGACAACGAATTAGCTAAAATTAAAGTGTTTGTAGAAAAAGTTCGTAGCGGTAAATGGCTAGGCTATACCGGTAAAGCGGTAAAAGATGTTGTAAGCATAGGCGTAGGTGGTTCTAACCTTGGTCCACAAATGGCAACCGAGGCGTTAAAAGCACTTGCTGATGATACGTTAAATGTTCATTACGTATCTAATGCTGACGGCGTACAAATTTCGTCTATATTAAAAGCCATTGACCCTGAAACAACATTATTTGTTATTTCGTCAAAAACATTTACTACCTCAGAAACCATGACAAACGCTAAAACAGCAGTTGATTGGTTTTTACAAACAACAAAAGATGAAAGCACAATTGCTAAACATTTTGTTGCGGTAAGTACAAATTTAGAAAAAACGGCAGCCTTTGGTATCAGCGACGAAAACGTATTCACTATGTGGGATTGGGTTGGCGGTCGCTTTTCACTTTGGAGTGCGATAGGCTTACCAATCGCTTTATATTTAGGCTATGACGCCTTTGAAGCCATTTTAGAAGGTGCCTTTGAAGTAGATGAGCACTTTAAGGCCGCGCCGTTTGAGCAAAATATACCATTAATTATGGCATTACTTAGCGTATGGAACACAAGCTTTTTGGGCTACACAGCTCAAGCTATATTACCGTACGACCAAGCACTGCATATGTTGCCTGCTTATTTACAGCAAGGCGAAATGGAAAGTAACGGTAAGCACGTTAACTTTGCCGGCGAAACAGTACCTTATACAACAGTTCCAATTATTTGGGGCATGACGGGTATTAATGGTCAGCACGCGTTTTATCAGTGTTTACACCAAGGTAATGTAATTGTGCCTGCAGATTTTATTGCATCAGTTAAACCACAAGTGAATGTTGATAAGCATCACGATATTTTATTATCAAACTTCTTTGCACAAACAGAAGCGATGATGAGTGGTGTGGATGCAGAGCAAGTTACCGCTGATTTAACCGCTAAGGGTAAATCGCAAGCAGAAATTGATGAGCTATTAAATCATAAAATTCATCAAGGCAATCGCCCTACAACATCTATGCTATTAGATACAGTAGATGCTAAAACAGTGGGTCGTTTAATTGCACTGTATGAGCATAAGATATTTTGCCAAGGCATTATTTTAGAAATATGTTCGTTTGATCAATGGGGTGTAGAGCTTGGTAAAGGTTTAGCATCTAAAATTGAAAGTGAACTCACTGATGAAAGCGTTAAACACACTCATGATAGTTCGACAAACGGCTTAATGGCGTACTATAAGCAAAACCGTACGCAATAAAAAATTCGCTTACGCAAGTAAGTAAACCGAGTACCTTTGAACGGGTAGCGCTGGAGTGCTTAGGGTCTGTATTTTTGTGAGAGGAGATACAGGGCCCCTAAGGCTCATTTAATAAGCGCAATGATAAAAAATAACAATAAATCATCGATACAGAACAATTCAGCAGGCTTTTATTTAAGTACAGTTATAAAAGCCATCTAATCTAGCAATAAATAGGCATACCCGCGCATTTATAAAATGTACTGGGTATCACAACGTAGAGAGTAACTATGCTTAATCCTTTTGATATTATAATTTTTGGGGGCGGTGGTGATCTTGCGTTACGCAAATTGCTACCTGCAATGTACAGAGCATATCAAGAAGGTAACTTACCTGAAGGCTCACGTATCCTACCAACAGTACGCGAAGAATCTAAACGTGCTGAATACATAGAAACAGCGCATAAAGCATTACAAGAATTTTTAAGCAAAGGCGAGTTTAACGCTAAAGATTGGAAAGCGTTTTCTACTTTTTTAGTGCCAGTGGTAAGTAATGTTACAGAAGCTGACGACAACTGGGATGTGCTAAAAGGCATTTTAGATGAGCACGAAAGCACTAAGTCTCGTGTGTTTTATTTATCGCTTCCGCCTGCTGTTTACGGCACATGTTGTGAAATATTATCAACTAAAGGTTTAATTACCCCTACATCACGTGTTGTTGTTGAAAAGCCAATTGGTTATTGCGGTGATTCTGCTGAAGCAATTAATGGAAAAATTGCAGAGTTTTTTAACGAAGAGCAAATTTTCCGTATTGACCATTACTTAGGTAAAGAAACAGTACAAAACTTAATGGCGCTGCGTTTTTCAAACTCATTGTTTGAAAATATGTGGGATGCTAAATCTATCGATAACATTCAAATTAGCTTATCAGAAACGGTTGGCCTTGAAAGCCGCGCTGGTTTTTACGATAAAGCCGGTGCACTTCGCGACATGGTTCAAAACCACTTATTACAACTACTTTGTTTAGTTGCAATGGAGTCGCCTAATAAGCTTAACGCTAACAGTATTCGTAACGAAAAATTAAAAGTATTAGAAGCACTTCGCCCACTAGTAGGTGGTGATGTTGATGAAAATATTGTGCGTGGTCAATACGTACCAGGTGACTTAAACGGTAAAATTGTACCGGGTTACTTAGAAGAGCTAAACGAAGGGTCTAGTAAAACAGAAACGTTTGTTGCTATTCGTGCACACATTGATAACTGGCGTTGGGCGGGTGTTCCATTTTACCTTCGTACGGGTAAACGTATGGCTAAGCGCTGTGCAGAAATTGTGGTTGAATACAAAAAAGTATCTCACAATATTTACGAAGATAATGTGGGTAACATTGAGCCAAATCGTCTTGTTATTCGCTTGCAGCCGGAGGAAACAATTCAATTAACGCTTATGTCTAAGCGTCTTGATAACCTTCAAATGCAACTTGAACCCGTAACAATGAACATTGAGCTTTCACAAGCTTACAGTAATGGCTTTCACTCAGATGCGTACAAGCGTTTAATGCTTGATGCTGCTGCAAATAACCCATCGTTATTTATTCACCGTGATGAAGTTCGTCAAGCGTGGAAATGGATTGATCCAATTATTGACCGCTGGCAAGACAAAGGCAAACCTGCGCTTTATCGTGCTGGTAGCTGGGGTCCTGATGATGCTGATGAACTATTGGCAGAAAAGAGCCACGTATGGTTTAACACAGGCGATAAGGTATAAGCATGGCAACGATAGTTGAAAAGTTTTTTGACGATAAAGACGCGCTAACCGCTGAGCTTTCTGCAACGCTTGAGCAATCACTACGTGATGGTATTAAAAACGATGGCCGTGCTGTATTAATGGTGTCGGGTGGCTCGTCACCAGCGCCTGCGTATAAGCATTTATCAACGCTTGATTTAGATTGGCAACATGTTGATGTTGCTATGGTTGATGAACGCTGGGTAGAGCCAAGCCATGAAAAAAGTAACGAAGCATTTATTAAAAGCACGTTATTACAAAATTTTGGCAGTGCTGCAAACTTTATAACCATGAAAAACGATGCTGCAACCGCGCAGCAAGGCAGTGAAGTGTGTGAAGCCGCTTACAGTGCGTTAAAAGCGCCATACGATGTAACTATTCTAGGCATGGGCCCAGATGGTCATACAGCGTCGTTATTCCCAAATGCAGAAGGTTTAGAGCACAGTTTAACAACTGAGCAAACAGTATGTGCAATTAATGCGATACAAAGTGATGTGACGGGTAGTATTACTGAGCGAATGACCTTAACGCTAAATGCTATTTCGCAATCTAAAGTGGTTAAGCTTTTAATTAGCGGTGAAGAAAAACTCGCTGTTTATAAGCAAGCAAAAGCGGGCGGCGATGTTAATGACATGCCACTACGTGCTGTACTTAACCACCCAAGTATAAATATTGAAGTATATTGGGCACCTTGATTTAGGTGCTAATTTAACTTTTAAAGGCCGCTTATATAAGCGGTCTTTTTTATTTGCTCAAATTTAAGCCTAAACACGGCAAAAAAACAGTCCTGAACTGTTAACCAATGTTAATGGATAACTTTGGTTTGTATTAAAAACAACCATGAAGTGTGTTGTTTTTGCACAAAATTTATGAGTTTGAGTTGTGTGTTTTTTAGCAACGCTCAGATTTGGTTAGATTTTATTTTTTCATAGTCGTTGTCATAAAAGTTTCCCTTCCTTTTTTTGCCCAAAAGCATTAGCCTAAAGGTATTAACAATGAAACATATAAATTAAAATAAACGGAGCAGTAACATGGCGGAGCAACAAGTACAGCCTTTACACAACGAAAAACATGCCAACACTAAAATTCAAAACGGCATCAATGTAGAATTCATGAAAACTCAACATTTAGTGCCAGTAGTTGCACATGAGTTTGCACGCGTAGCAAACGAGTTTCCAATGTCATTCGTTAAAAATAACGAAAGCGGCACTTTCCAAGCTGTTGCTATGTTTGGCTTAGAGCCAGGCGAAAACCTTTTTGTAGAAGATGGTAAATGGACTGCAGCATTTGCACCTATGGCATCTACTCGTTACCCACTGGGCTTAGTTAAACACCCAGATCAAGATCAATACGGTATCGTAATTGACGAAGCAAGTAC
Organism: Pseudoalteromonas sp. Z1A8; assembly: GCF_011378855.1. Taxonomy (GTDB): domain Bacteria; phylum Pseudomonadota; class Gammaproteobacteria; order Enterobacterales; family Alteromonadaceae; genus Pseudoalteromonas. The sequence continues at coordinate 5,254 of NZ_WTLB01000024.1, forward strand.
GCTTGTTGGTGAAGACGAAGGTAATGCATTATTTGAAAACGGCGAAGAAACAGATTACCTAAAACGTCGTAAAGAAGCGCTTGTATCTTTTATTGAGTTTTCTCAAGTAACTGAAGCGTTCACTAAATTCCTTGCTGATAAAGAACTACTAATAGCGCAAACGCTAACAGTAGACATTAAAGGCGAGAAAAAAGACATCAACGGTATTTACCTTATCGATGAGAAAAAGCTAAACGAGTTAAGCGATGCTGATTTCCTTGAGCTTCGTAAACGCGGTTACCTAGCACCAATTTATTCTTTCTTAACGTCTACTCATCAAGTAGCACGTTTAGCGCGTTTAAAAGCTAAACAAGCTTAATTACAAACACGTAAAATTTAAAAAAGCGCCTAAAGGCGCTTTTTTTATGCCATTAAACTCACTTTAGTTGAAATTAAGCCCGCAACCATTCACATTAGTTTATAACTTTCCCATAAAAGAACTTATTATGAAAACACCATTATTAGCAATTTTTGCAAGCAGCCTTATAGCCTTAAGTAATAGCGCATTCGCTGCAGAGACGCCGTTTGCCATTGCGATTCATGGTGGGGCAGGAACAATTGAGAAAGCACGATTTACACCGGCTCAAGAAAAGCAGTACCGCGCTAAATTAACGCAAGCTGTAGAGACAGGTTATAAAGTATTGCAGCAAGGCGGTGAAAGCTTAGATGCGGTGACAGCGGCCATTACAGTATTAGAGCAATCGCCTTATTTTAATGCAGGGCGCGGAGCGGTATACACTTACGATGGCGGGCATGAACTTGATGCATCTATAATGGATGGTCGAAATCGTGAAGCCGGCGCTGTTGCAGGTGTAAAACATATTGAGAGCCCGATTAAATTAGCACGTTTGGTAATGGATAACTCTGTGCATGTGATGCTTAGCGGCCAAGGCGCTGAGGAGTTTGCTAAAGAGCAGGGCGTTGAACTTATCGAAAATAACTTATTTGATACAGAGCCTCGTTACAAAGCGCTTTTAAAAGCAAAACAAAAATTAGAGAAGGCCAAAGCAACCAGCAAAGAGTATCAAGCCGCGCACAAAGCATTACCTAATAACTATAAAATGGGTACTGTGGGTGCCGTGGCGCTTGATAAAAACGGTAATTTAGCTGCGGGTACATCAACAGGCGGTATGACCGCAAAACGTTATGGCCGTGTCGGTGATGCGCCGGTAATTGGTGCAGGAACATTTGCTGAAAACGAATCGTGTGCTGTATCGGCAACCGGGCATGGCGAGTATTTTATTCGCTATAACGTAGCAAGTGATATTTGTGCGCGGGTTAAATATCAAAATAAAACGATTGAGCAAGCAGGCGATGAAGTTATTAACCAAGTACTTGCGCCGATTGGCGGTACGGGGGGTGTAATTATTGTTGATACGAAGGGGAATATTAGCTTGCCGTTTAATACCTCGGGTATGTATCGCGCGAGTAAATCGAACACACAAGCGACCTATGTAGGTATATTTAACGACGAATAGCCCATAAGTACATATATCTGGGCAGTTATGCGCTTTGTAGGATTAACCCTGAGCATTTAGTTTGATACAATTAATGCTCTATTATTAATTTTATAAGGTATGCGGGTGGTTAACCTAGGTCAGTTGTTTGGCGAGCTAAAAACGTGCTTGAAAAAAGATCAATTTATTTTTAAAAAACGCTTACATGGCGTAAAAAAAATAACCGATGAAAACAAGCATGCCAACGCGCTTGAAAAAATAGCGGCTGATATAACCCGTAGCCAAGAATTACGTGATAAACGCTTAGCGGGCCTTCCTAAAGTGACTTACCCTGAGCAATTGCCAGTAAGTCAAAAAAAGGATGTAATTAAAGACGCCATTGCAAATAACCAAGTGGTTATTATTGCCGGTGAAACAGGCTCTGGTAAAACAACGCAAATACCTAAAATGTGTTTAGAGCTTGGCCGTGGTGTTGATGGCTTAATCGGTCATACGCAACCACGCCGATTAGCTGCGCGAACAGTGGCTAATCGTATTGCTGAAGAAATGAAGTGTGAACTTGGTCAGCAAGTCGGTTTTAAAATTCGTTTTAGCGATCAGGTTTCTAATAATACCTACGTTAAACTAATGACTGACGGTATTTTACTGGCAGAAATTCAGCAAGATCGTTTTTTAAATCAATACGACACCATCATTATTGATGAAGCGCATGAGCGTAGTTTAAACATCGACTTTATTTTAGGTTACTTAAAAAACCTACTTCCAAAACGCCCTGATTTAAAAATAATAATTACGTCTGCGACCATTGATCCTGAACGTTTTTCAAAGCACTTTGATAATGCGCCCATTATAGAAGTATCGGGTCGTACTTTCCCCGTTGATGTGCGTTACAACCCAACGGCCGATATTAATAAAGAAGACATGGAAGCCGAGGGTGATCAGCTGCAAGGTATATTTGATGCGGTTGATGAACTGTGCGCAGAAGGCCCTGGCGACATACTGATATTTTTAAACGGTGAACGTGAAATACGCGATACCGCTGATGCACTTAGCAAGCGTAATTTAAAACACACTGATGTATTGCCACTTTACTCGCGCTTATCTAACGCAGAGCAAAACCGAATTTTTGCACCGCATTCTCGTCGTCATATTATTTTATCGACTAACGTAGCCGAAACATCACTAACCGTGCCGGGTATTCGTTATGTAATCGATCCAGGTACCGCGCGTATAAGCCGTTATAGCTATCGTACAAAAGTGCAGCGCTTGCCAATAGAACCTATATCGCAAGCAAGTGCTAATCAGCGTATGGGTCGTTGTGGGCGTGTTGAAGCGGGTATTTGTATTCGCTTGTACTCTGAAGATGATTTTTTATCGCGCCCAGAGTTTACCGACCCTGAAATACTGCGCACTAACCTTGCGTCTGTTATTTTACAAATGTTGGCGTTAGGCCTTGGTGACATGGCGCAATTTCCGTTTGTGCAAGCGCCAGATAGCCGTAATATAAGCGATGGTTTATCGTTATTAGAAGAACTACAAGCAGTAAAACCAGACAAACGCGATAGCAAAACCAGTTTAACTCAATCGGGTAGAGAGCTTAGCCGATTACCGGTTGACCCTCGTTTAGCTAAAATGGTGCTCACCGCTCACAAACTTGGCGCATTGCGTGAAGTGATTATTATTGTGGCGGCGCTGTCGATTCAAGATCCGCGCGAACGCCCACAAGAAAAACGTGCCGCAGCAAACGAAAAGCATGGGCGCTTTGATGACCCTGATTCAGATTTTATCGCTTTTTTAAATTTATGGAATTACCTAGAAGAGCAGCAAAGCGAGCTAACCAACGGCCAGTTTAGAAAGCTGTGTCAAAAAGACTTTTTGGCCTATATGCGCCTGCGTGAGTGGCAAGATATTGTTTATCAAATAAGTACTGTGTGTAACGAAATGGGCATGAAAGCAACCAGCCAAGCGGCTGATGGCGAACTTGTTCACAAAGCGTTATTAAGCGGAATGCTAAGCCATATAGGCTTTAAAGATGAGAAACAAATATACAAAGGTGCACGTAATAGCCAGTTTCATATTTTTCCGGGTTCAGGCTTATTTAAAAAGAGCCCTAAATGGATAATGTCGGCAGAGCTGGTAGAAACCAGTAAGTTATATGCCCGTACAAATGCAAAAATAGATATTAACTGGGTAGAACCATTAGCACAGCATTTAGTAAAACGTAGCTACACCGAGCCACACTGGGAGAAAAAACCAGGTGCAGTAATCGCGTTTGAACAGCAAACTCTGTATGGCCTACTCGTTGTAAATAAACGCCGCTGTGTTTATAGCAATATTGACCCTAAAGTGAGCCGAGAGCTTTTTGTACGCACCGCATTAGTTGAGCAAGAGCTGGGCTTAAACGAGAGCTTTTTAGCATTTAACCGTGAGCTTATTGAAGATATTCAAGTTCTGGAAAATAAGTCACGTCGTCGTGATATTTTAGTTGATGAGCAAACCTTATTTGAGTTTTACGATAAAAAAATTCCAAAAGAAATTAATAACCGCGCTGCATTTTTAAAATGGTATAAAACGCAAAAGCAACAAAATAAACATTACTTACATATGACCCGTGAAGAGTTAATGCAGCACGGCGCAAGTAATATCACTGAGTTTGATTACCCAGATACATGGCAGCAAGACAATATTATATTGCCGCTTGCTTATCACTTTGATCCCGGACAAGCGGTTGATGGTGTTGCGGTACAAATACCGGTAGCGCTTTTAAATCAAGTGCAAGAAAGTGGTTTTGACTGGCACATACCTGCATTCAGACATGAGCTAATAAGTGGGCTTATAAAGTCATTGCCCAAATCGCTTCGTCGTAATTTTGTGCCAGCACCTAATTATGCGGATGCAGTGCTTGCAGCTATTGAGCCAATGCAAGGTGGTTTAATTGATGCCTTAGCCACGCGTTTACTAAGAATGACGGGTGTAAGAGTTGATGCAGAAGCTTGGGATTTAACCGCACTTGCACCGCATTTACGATTGCAGTTTGAAGTACGTGATGAGCACGATAAGTTACTTGCTCGTGGACTTGATTTGGCAAAACTAAAAGCAGAGCTGCAAGGTGAAGTCACCGAAACGCTGTCTAAAGTAGCCGATAAAGGCATTGAAAAATCTGACCTAACACAATGGGACTTTGGTGAATTACCCGCTTCTTATGTGAAAAAACAAGGTCAATACGAAATAAAAGCATACCCTGCGCTGGTGGATAAAAAATCAGCTGCTGCAGTGGAGCTTTTTGATAGTGAAGCAAAAGCGCAGCAAGCACATCAACAAGGTTTGCGCCGTTTAGTATTGTTAAATGTGCCGTCGCCAATTAAGTACTTACAACAAAATTTACCGAATAAAGCAAAGCTGGGTTTGTACTTTAACCCATTTGGTAAAATAGCCGATTTAATTGATGACTGTATAGCGGCAGGCGTTGATAGCTTATTAGTGAAACATGGCGATATACGCGATGAAAAAGCATTTGAAACAGTAAAAGAGCAAATACGTGGTGAGTTAGGTGATGCGGTTGTATCTATTGCAACGCAAGTTGAGCAAGTATTAAGTATTGCTCATGCACTTCATAAAAAAATGAAAGGGCGAGTAGATTTAACCATGATCACCGCACACGGCGATATAAAATCACAGCTTGAGTCACTTATATTTAAAGGTTTTGTGAGCGCGCATGGCGCAGATAAAATAACGGATTTAATTCGTTATTTAAAAGCGATTCAAAAACGCTTAGAAAAACTGCCTGTAGATCCAAATCGTGATAGGTTATGCGTACTAGAGCTCGATAAAGTTGCTCAAGAGTACAAAAAAGTAGTTAATAAAACGCCTAAGGGCTTGCCTATCCCACAAGAGGTGACTGCTATTTTTTGGATGCAACAAGAGCTTAGAGTGTCTTTATTTGCTCAAACACTTGGCACGCCTTACCCAATTTCGGCTAAGCGAGTACTTAATGCGATAAAAGAGATAGAATAAAACTTGCATTTTCTATTAAGCTTAGTACCTTAATAGGAGGATTTATTTTTGTTTTGAAAAGGAAGCGACATAGTTATGTCCTCATCGATTGAACATAAAACAAAGCGACTTTTAGTGGTGGATGATGAGTATTTTAATTTTGAAATGCTTAAAGCTGCACTGGCGTCGAAATTTGATGTTAGTTATGCAGATTCAGGGCAAAGTTGCCTTGCTTCGGCAATTGCGAGTCCGCCAGATATAATTTTGCTTGATGTTTGTATGCCTGGTCTTGATGGTTATGATACATGCCGAATGCTTAAGCACACACCTGAGACAAAAAATATTCCTGTTGTTATGGTATCGGGCCTAGAGTCCCCATCTGAAAAACAAGCAGGATTTGATGCTGGTTGTAATGCGTATGTTGTAAAGCCATTTTCAGTGGGTGCTTTGTTGGAAGAAATTAACACGGTTGTTTAGAGGTAACGTATGTTTACTGATGATAAGCGAAATTTTAGACGTATGCAGATCAATACACCTGCAAATTTAACGACAATAGAACCTATAGCGGGTTTAAGTTTTGCCGCAGAATGCGTGGATTTAAGTGCTACAGGTTTATCAATTCATTTAGATGAATTACTTGAACCTAATACTTTACTAACGGTAAACATTGATTCGACTCACCCAAGTATTGCGCCTTTAAATGCAACAGCAAAAGTAATACGTGCCAGCAAAGAAGATGATGGCACGGTAACCGCAGGTCTTGAAATCATTCAGTTTAACTAAGTCGAATCCAGTTAAACTGAATGATTAGATATTAAAAGACCTTACAGATTAAGCCTTTTAAATAAAAGCCTTCAGGGTAGCTGCCAGCAATTGGGTGATCGGCTGCCTGGTTTAATCGCTCCATTATAAGTAGGTCTTTACCTGCATCAAGTGCTGCATCGGCGACTACTTTTTGAAACAAGTTTTGTTCCATTAAACCAGAGCATGAGAATGTTAGTAACGTTCCACCTGGCTTTAGTATTTGCATAGCAATCATGTTGATATCTTTATAACCACGGCACGCACCTGTTAGCTGCGCTTTATTGTCAGCAAACTTTGGTGGATCCATTACGATAGTATCGAACTGTCTGCCTTCGTCGCGGTACTGACGTAGTAACTTAAATACGTCCTGCTTAACAAAACTTACTTTATCTAAATCTAAGTTGTTGTGCTCAACATTACGTTTTGCTGTATCTAAAGCGGGTTGCGATACATCTACGTTAGTTACATGCTCACATCCACCACGTAGGGCGTACAACGAAAATGTACCTGTATAACTAAAACAGTTAAGCACCGTTTTACCCTTTGAAAAACGCTCAAGTGCGGCGCGGCTATCGCGTTGATCTAAGTAAAAACCTGTTTTATGTCCGTCAATTATATCGACTTCAATTTTAAAACCGTTTTCTTCAATCAGTACCGGCTGTGTCGGTTCATTACCCCAAAGAGCGCCTTTTATTGGCTCTAAGCCTTCTTTAGTACGTACTTCTACGTCTGAACGCTCGTATATGCTACTCCCCGGGAAAATAGACATTAATGCGCCTACAATCTCGCCTTTATGACGCTCGGCACCCGCACTTAATAGCTGACATACTAATACGTTATCAAACTTGTCGATTGTAACGCCTGGTAAGTAATCAGATTCAGCAGCACATAATCTAAAGCCCGTTAACCCGCCTTCTTCAATTACTTGGCTACGTGCTTCTAATGAGCGACGTAAACGGCGTTCAAAGAAGTTTTGATCGATGATTTCTTTTTCATCAAAGCTCCAAACACGTGCGCGAATTTGTGAATGAGGGCTATAAGCAGCAGTTGCTAAAAATTTACCTTCACTGTCGTGGATCGTTACTGTGTCGCCTAATCCTGGTTTACCTTTAATTTTTTTGATGGCTTTTGAAAATAACCAAGGGTGTTTTCTTTTTAATGATTTATCGCGACCAGCTTGTAGGTAAACGGCAGATGACATAGGGCTTCTCAGTAGTAATAAATAAGCGCTGTATTTTAGTCAAGCAAGGCTCAACATACAATGAATGTTTTGCAAGGGGAGCATAAAGCACGGTAAAGTACGGATAATTCATCCATTCATTAGATTTTGGAACCTAATAGTGCCTGACGCCGTTTTAAGCCCCGATTTAGAAATACTTAATTCACAATGTAGAGAATTTATAACCTCTTTGGTGTGTGCCGATGTAGTTCACGATATTACCCACATAGAACGCGTGGTACGCGTTGCAATACAGTTATGTAATGCAGAGCAGGCAAACATGTCGGTAGTATTACCGGCAGCGTGGATGCACGACTGTGTGGCAGTCGCTAAAAACCACCCCGACCGTGCAAAAGCCTCGACCATGGCGGCAGATAAGGCATTAAAGTTTTTAAAATCTATTCATTATGACGAGTCACTTTTTGATAAGATTCATCATGCTATTGCAGCGCACAGCTTCAGCGCAAATATAAAAATTAAAACAGTTGAGGCACAAATAGTACAAGATGCCGACAGAATGGATGCATTGGGTGCCATTGGCGTGAGCCGATGTATGAAAGTAGGCGGCTCGATTAGTCGTTTATTGTATAACCCAGAAGACCCTTTTTGTATTGAACGCGAGGCTGATGATAAAACATACACGCTTGACCACTTTTTTATAAAATTATTACATATTGCCGATAGTATGAATACGCCATCAGCTAAAGCAGAGGCGAATAGACGTACAACATATATGCGTGAGTTTTTAGAGCAATTAAAGTCAGAAATTGGTGAGTAACGTGAATAATACAAACATACCTAAATTATCGGGGATTGATCATTGCCATTTAAATGTTGATAACTTATCGAATGCCGTTAAGTGGTATGAACGTGTTTTAGGTTTTAGTGTAGTACCCGAACTTGCATTTTGGGATGAGCAAGGTCGAGGCCCTCTAACCCTTGAAGACGCTAGTTCAACCACGCGTTTAGCACTTTTTGAAGGCGAAGGACGTAGCAAAGGAATTGCATTTTTAGCCACGGGGGAGCAATTTATACAGTGGCTAAATCACCTTGAGAGTTTAAACATAAAAGCAGTGCTAGCGGATCATGGTGTAACGTTTTCTATGTACTTTAAAGATGAAAGCGGTAATAGCCATGAAATTACCTCACATGACTACAGCTATATTAAGTGTATTTATAACGATGTGAAGCTTGGGTCGCACGCTAGTAAAAAACGTACTGATTAAATGAACACTAAACATTAATTGCTTAGTGTTGTTCCTGGTGCGCTTCTTTAATCGCAATAATATCGTCAATTTTCTCTATAAACAATTCAACTAATTTAGGGTCAAAATGTTCACCGGCTTGTGATTGTATATGTTGAATTGTTTTTTCAACACTCCAAGCTTCTTTGTAAGGACGCTTTGAAGTAAGTGCATCAAATACGTCAGCTATAGCTACAATTCTACCTTCAATTGATATATCTTCGCCTTTAATTCCATTAGGGTAGCCTGTGCCATCCCACTTTTCATGGTGCTCAATAGCAAGTGTATGAGCGAGTTGTAACAATGGTGACGAGGAGTTTGCTAATATTTGCGCGCCAATTATGGCGTGCTGTTTCATATGATCAAACTCTTCAGAAGTTAACTTTCCAGGCTTGAGTAAAATGGCATCTGGGATACCTATTTTTCCTACATCGTGCATTGGCGCGGCTTGATGTAAAAGCTCTGCTCTTTGCTCATCCATACCTAGTGCTAACGCTAATACTTTACTGTATTGGCTCATACGCACTATATGCTCGCCAGTATCAGTATCTTTATATTCAGCAGCACGACCTAAGCGTTGTACTAAATCTACATGAGCTTGTTTTAATTGCTCTGCCTGCACTAGCGACAAGTGAGTTTTAACTCTAGCTCTTACAATAGCAGGGCTTATTGGCTTAGTAATATAATCTACGGCACCTAACTCAAAACCTTTATATTCATCGCTTTCATCGCCAAGCGCAGTAACAAATATAATGGGGATATGTGATGTTTTAGGGTTAGCTTTAACTATTTGACAGACTTCAAAACCATTCATATCTGGCATCATTATGTCGAGTAAAATTAGCTTTGGTAATTCTTTTTCAAGTAATGCCAGTGCAGCGTCACCCGATTTAGCAAACGACATACGATATTGATTACCTAACACTTCGCGCATTACTTTTAGATTTGCAGGCTCATCGTCAACAATTAATACTCGTGGTCTATCTGACGTAAAGTCCATTAATTAATACTCATTATTTGTTAGTTTTTCAAGTAAGGTTTTTAGTATTACGTGTGCTTTATCAAAATCAAATTCATCAAAGGCCTCGGTTATATTATCAACTTCATTTTTATAGATAGAAGGTGTGCCGCGTTGCAGTTTTGCTAGTAGTTCATCATTTAATTCTGCATTTTGTGCATCTTGATAAAGTGTTTCACACAATGACTTAATTTCATCGATTGATAGCGTGTCTGAACTATTATCTTCAGAGTTACTATTTGGCTTATCGCAGGTATTTGATGACAGCAGTTGTGAGATGATAAGTAACTCGCTTTTTATATCGTCTAAAGTACCAATAACTTTAGCGTCACTTTGCTTTTGCTCTAAATCGGTTAATAACTTCATTAATGTTATTAGACCTAAGTTACCAGCAACACCTTTGAGTGTGTGAATGGTGCTATCGACATCTTTTATGTTTGATAATTTATCATTAAAGAGTGTCTCGAACCGCTTATTACTATCACTAATAAATTTAGTAATCTCGGTAAGCTGCTTACATTTAGAGCCCCAGAGAGCGAGCCCTTTTTCAAAATCTATGTGCTGCGCTTTAGGATCGCTTTGCGATATAACCATTTCTTTTGCAATACCAAGGCCAAGTACTTGTGCTATTTCTTGGTTTAACTGATTTATATCAATGGGTTTATTTGCAAAGCCATTCATGCCTGCTTTTTTAGCTGTGAGTTTATCTTGCTGTAATACACTGGCTGTAAGCGCAATAATTGGCGTGTATTTAATTTGTCTTTGGTTTTCTATTGCTCTTATTTTTTGTGTTGCTTGTATGCCATCACACAATGGCATATGGATATCCATTAAAATGACATCAAAATCTTGTTCTTTAAATATTTTAATCGCTTCAAGTCCGTTTGATGCCTTGGTAACTGCATGCTGATCGCGTGACAGGAGTAAAGAAAGCAGTTCTGTATTTTGCTCAATATCGTCAACTACTAACACTCTAAGAGCGGGTAATTGAGTGTGTAGGCCATCAAAATGATCTATTTTAGTTTCGTCGCCTAAAGTAAGCGGCAATGAAAAGTAAAAGCAGGTGCCTTTACCTAGTTCACTTACTAAGTTTATTGTTCCACCCATAAGCTCTACAAGTTGTTTACTTATGGTTGTACCAAGGCCTGTTCCACCAAAGCGGCGCGTAGTAGTGCCATCGGCTTGCTCAAAAGGTTGAAATACAGCTTGAATGCGATCTTTGGCAATGCCAATACCGGTATCTTGTACTTCAAAAAACAGATGCTGATTTTGCGTCACGCCAACGGTTACGGTAACAGAGCCTTTTTCGGTAAACTTAATAGCGTTACCAATTAAATTAGTAAGTACTTGCCTGAGTCGATCTGGGTCGCCGTAGTACGTCGCACTTACTGATTCTTTAATATGAAGTTTAAGTTCTAAATCTTTCTTTTTAGCTTCTAGCCAAAAAGTAGAAATAATACTGTCTATCACTGGTTTTAAGCTAAAGTGTATTGGCTCAATAGTGAGCTTGCCGCGTTCTAGTTTTGCAGAGTCGAGAATTTCATTTAACAATCTCAGTAATGATCGAGCTGCATTATTTACGGTCACTAAATGTTTTTGTTGTTCTTGATCGAGTGGAGTGTCCATTAACAGGTCGCTAAAACCTATTATAGAGTTCATAGGTGTGCGTATTTCATGGCTCATATTAGCCATAAAAGATTGCTTTGCATGAGCGGCTTCTTCAGCTTTAAATTTAGCTTGCTCTAGTTTTTCTTCATATTCTTTGCGTTCTGTAATATCAACTAAAACACCATCAATCCACTTTGCTTGGCCTTGGGGGTCAAAGTCGATACTGCCTTTATCTAAAAGCCATAAGATTTTACCATTTCTATGGCGAATCCTGTATTCGATTGAATACTGACGTTTTTCATCTATTGCTTTGGTTACGGCATCTACAATAGGCTGCTGATCTGATTTTAAAATCAGATCGTTAAATTCAATACAATGTTCAGTAAATTCATTTGGATTATAACCCGTTAACTCGTTGATGCTCGGGCTGATAAAAAGCATGGTCCAGTTATCATCAAACTTACACCTAAAAGCCACACCTGGCATGTTATCCATTAAAGAGCGGTATTTTTGTTCTTTTTCTTCAAGGCTTTTTTGTAAAGCTCGCTGCTCTGATAAGTCTGTAATGAAGCCAACGTATAGAGGGTTTTGCCCTGGCTGATTAACTTCTCCAATCCCCAAGCGAATCGGGAATAAGTGGCCATTCTTATGCTTTGCAAAAATTTCACGGTTAACACCGATTACTTTGCCTAAATCAATATTTTTAGCTTTAGAAAGGTAGCTATCGTGATGCATCGCGATAGCATCATCCATTAGCATTTTAATATTATGATTTTGTACTTCATTTTCACGCCAGCCAAAAATTTTACTGGCTGATTCGTTAAAACTTAAAATAATGCCTGTATGATCAATCGTTACAATTCCATCAATGGCAGTGCCTAAAATTGCGTTTAAGCGAGACTCGTCTGCTGACTTTTCTTCGAGCAACATACGGTATCGAACCATGCCATTTATAACTGCAACAATACTCGTGATTGCAATTGTTGCAGTTGCTACAGCAATAGCTACAAAGGTGAGGCCTGCATTAGCATTTACATCATCGTAAATGAGTGGAGAAGTTGCTACAAATCGTGTTGCAACCATTCCCATATAATGCATGCCAGCAACTGCTAATCCAAGAATTGTTGCGCTGATTAAATTATTTTGCAGCGGTGTTAGGCCTGGTAAAACACGTTCAAGATTAAAGCGACTGTACAAAGCAATAAAAGAAAGAACAACGGCAACTATAATTGATAAACCAAATGTGAGAGGGTCGTACCGAAGAAGTGGAGCAAGCTCCATTGCGGCCATACCACTGTAATGCATAGTGCCAATACCAGCGCCAAGTAGCACGGAACAAATAGATAATACTTTTAAGTTACCATTACTGTTCACCAGCATCGATATTGCATACTGACAAGCAAAAAATGCGGGTAAAAAAGACAGCAGTGTAATGGTTGGATCGTAACTAATGTTGGTACACAATGAAAACGCGAGCATACCGATAAAATGCATACTCCAAATGCCGGCTGAAAAAACAGTCGCTGCGGTCATATTTGCTATACGTTGATAACCAGGGAACTCAGTTTCTTTTGCTAAATCGATAAGGCGAGTCGTAAAAAAAGCTGCAAAAATAGCAATCAGGATAGACATTGAAACTAAAACAGGATCATAAACGCCATTAATAATTAAGCTTGGGTCTTGGTCAGTAATGAAAAAAGCTGATAACATAATGGCTCAAAATATAGTCTTTATTGCACAAGTTTAATCTAATTTACTAATAAATAAACTGTTAATTAAGTTAACCGTCTAAAATAATGTCTTTATAACTTTATACTACCTTTTAATCAGCAATTATTGTTTTTCTAAATCTGTTTTTTTGTTTTAATATCACACATTTTATAATGTTAAGTTTTAATACGCCTGTTTTTAGCCTACGCAGGGTTGAGTTATAATAAAAAGTTTATGAGAAATTGAGTGTTTGAATATAAGTTAAAGAAAAGTGTTAGACGCAAAACAGTTGCTATAAAAGTACACAATCAAAATGTGACTGTGTATGCCCCACATTTTGTCGCAAAAAAGCACATTGACACTTGGTTATTTGACAAACAAGAGTGGGTTGCAGAGCAATTAAAAAAGCAATTTTTAATTGAGGACACTAAGCAATATCCTTTCGAGTCTAAAAAAATCAGTATTTTTTCAGAAACTATTTATTTGAAACTGGACTCAGGTCAAGATTCCAAAGTAACCCAATATGATAACCATTTACTCATTACAATATCCCCTCGAGTTAAAAACACTTCTCAAAAGTATCAACAGCTATTAGAGGCTTATCTAAAAGAGCAGCTTATTGCTTATATAGAAATGCGTTTAGCGTATTTTTGCACTCAGATGAATGAAGAGCTACCGGACGATCTAAAAATAGGGGTTTATAAGCGAAAGTGGGGGAGTTGTAATAGTAAGCGAGAACTCACTTTTAATTTGCATCTTATCGGTGCTCCTTATCATGCGATAGATTATGTGATTGTTCATGAACTTGCTCATCTAAAGTATTTGAACCATAGCAAAGCTTTTTGGCAACGAGTAGAGGCGTTTTTCCCCGATTACAAAGCATCCTCTAATTGGTTAAAACAAAATGGTATGAGTTTGCAGTGGGTGTTTTGATACTGCTGAATATAGGAATATAGGAATATAGGAATATAGGAATATAGGAATATAGGAATATAGGAATATAGGAATATAGGAATATAGGAA
>NZ_WTLB01000024.1:19393-68423 GCF_011378855.1 Pseudoalteromonas sp. Z1A8
AAGTAGAGAAGTGGTGGAGGGAGCTGGATTCGAACCAGCGAAGGCTGAGCCGTCAGATTTACAGTCTGATCCCTTTGGCCGCTCGGGAACCCCTCCACACTAATTTTATTGCATTTGGCCCCACTTAACTTAGCGGTAAGAAAAGTGGTGGAGGGAGCTGGATTCGAACCAGCGAAGGCTGAGCCGTCAGATTTACAGTCTGATCCCTTTGGCCGCTCGGGAACCCCTCCAATGCAACGGCGCTGATAATAGCAAATTGCGTATTTAAGTAAAGAAAAAAGCTAAAGAAAATTGAAATAAAGCCGATAAATATCTATCAGTTACCACAATCGGCTAAAGACTATGCAAATAGATGATTTGTTAATCACAGAGAGTCAGTTAAACAGTAGACTCAATAATAGTGTGCATGAAAATCGTCGTGGCGAATTTTCACTATTATTAGCAATGTTGTCACATGACGCACTCGACTTTAGTCAATTTCATTTACCAAAAACTGAAATAGATAATTTAGTTATAGAAGAAGAGGTATTAAGAAAGCAATTTGGCGCAGGTCCAAAACAACTTTTAGCCTCTGATGAATATAATATGTTGGTTGGACAATTCAATGCTGCATTAATATCTCAAGAAGGAGAGCGTAGCGGCATGACGAGCATTAAGCTAATACAATGCTTAAACCCTGAACCGCTTGCGATTAGAAATGATGATAAGCATATTCCACTTCATATAATAGATAACTGTGAACTTGCTGTCAGAAGAAGAATTAAAAGCGAACAAACGCAATTAGCTAATCCACCAATAGATGCAGCAGCTTTTTATGACAGCCTTAATAATGATGCAATACATCAACCACTTCAGCTTATTGCTGTGTGATATATGATTGTAATAATCATCAGTTAATATATGCTTTATAACGGGTCTGCTTTATATATTTGCTAATAATTGATTTAATGAAAAAAAAGCATCCAAAAATTAAATGCAATTGCTATAATGGCGTCAAATGGTATGACATGAAATGCCATTATCATTAAACCAAGGTAATTAGGAACGTAATGAAGAAAACATTCACGCTAAATCACGAGAAAATCAAATACCCTCGTATGGTTGATGCTGCAAAGCACGAAGTGAAAAAATATTTGAAAAGAGAGCGTAATAAAACGCTACCTGAAGATGCTGACTATTGGGCATTTGACTGTAAGTTTGGTAATACAGCTGAAGATGCGCAAGTTGTGCACGTTGCTGAATTAAGTAACCAAATTGGCGAAATTGAAAAGCAAGGTTTGACCTCTTTCTATGTAGAGATTTTAGCTCGACCTGCTCAGCGTCAACAGTTAGATTTAGATGATGACGAATAATACTTAATTTAATTAAGTATTCGAAGTTATAAAAATGAGCCCAAGTGGCTCATTTTTTGTTTTTATACTTTAAAAGTTTTCGATGGACTAATTCTTATTGGTAATTGAGTAGTAACCAATTAATTAACATTTGCATAACAAAACATAGTGCTATAGGGTGTGTTTAATTAATAAAATAAAATAGTTGTATCATGCCGATAAATTACTCTGACCATCAATTAAAGTTAAGTTTAAAGAACTCTAAAGTACTTATAGTTGACGATCAGTTATTAAGCTTAATTGTATTAAAAAAAATATTATCTGAGCATTTTAATGTGACCACAGCTGGAAGTGGTGAAGAGGCAATTGAAATTTGTAATGCAGCTGTACCCGATATAATTCTACTCGATATTAATATGGGTGGAATGAGCGGTATTGAAACATGCTTAAAATTAAAAAATAATACTGAAACACAAGATATCCCGGTTATTTTTGTTACATCCTTTGAAAACGAAGAAAGGGAGTGCTGGGAAGCTGGAGCTGTTGATTTTATTAAAAAGCCAATTAATACAGAAACATTATTTAGAAGAGTTCGTGCACATATAACATTAAAATTACAGCACGACTTACTCAATCAAAAAGTATTTTTAGATGATTTAACTAAAGTGTTTAATCGGCGCTATTTTGATGCACACTTTAGTAAAATGGAGCGAAGTGCCTTACGAGAAAAAGTCGACTATGCACTATTACTCATCGATATAGATTACTTTAAGCAATACAACGATATTTATGGTCATGTGCAAGGTGATACGGTATTAAACCTTGTTGCACAAACTATTACTAATAGTTTGCAAAGGCCAACAGATTTTGTAGCGCGTTATGGCGGCGAAGAGTTTGTAGTTGTTTTACCTCATACAAGCACTGAAGGTGCAATTTGTGTTGCCGATAAAATCAAAAAAAATATAATCGACTTAAAAATCCTTCATAAATATTCAGAGTACGGGTTTGTTACCATTAGTATTGGCGGTTCAACTTTACAACCTTACGAAAGTAACAAAAATACGGTGCAGATCGCAGACGAAAAAATGTATGAGTCTAAAACACAAGGGCGTAACAAAGTGTGCTTTTAAGCTGAGCTAGCTAATAAAGCTCGTGATACTTAAAAACACTTTGTAGGTAATAAATGATCAAATAAAATTATTACACGCTATGGCATTTTTTATATTTTTTAGTGCTACCGCACGGGCAATCATCATTTCTGCCCACTTTAATATCTTCAACTGGGTATATAGCACCATCTAAATAACGCCATTTGGAATTTTCTTTAATAAACTGCGATTTTTCGTGAAGTTCACAAAATAAGTTTTGATAAAAATATTGGGCTTTAAATTCTACATTGCCAGTGTCTTCATCATAGCTTGAGCTAATTACATCAAGATTGATAAATCGACAACTGTTAGCAAAATCATTGATTTCTTTAACAGGGTTTTCAGCTTGTTTTTCTTCAGCGTAGGTTTGATAAACATATTTTGCATTTTTAATAACATAAGCACTAAATCGTGAGCGCATAAGTTGTTCTGGAGTGTCAGCTTGCTTAACATATAAGTGAAGCGGCTCGCAGCAATTGGCATAATCGTGCCCACTGCTGCAAAAACATAATGTGGTATTGAGTGAGGTCATAATAATAATACAGAGTCTAAAACATTAGTTTAACAAGCTTGTTGGGCGAGTGGTATCTCTGTTGTTTGAGCATTTTTTGTAAAACAGTATAGTTTTGTATTCGTTTTGCTCAAATCGAACGATAGATTAGTAAGTAATTGGTTATTAACTATATCGGTCCAGGTAATTACCGCTGCAAAATTTCCGTTATGTAATGCAGAATTTAATACATACTCTAAATTTACTAGGTGTTTTTGCCTAATTACTAAGAGTTTACTTGTATCAATTGAGCATGAATCAAGTAAAGCTTTACTCGGTACATGGTCTGGAGCAATTAATAACGTCCAAGCATTAGAGCTATTGTATTGGTGTAATACTTTTAAAAGCTCAAAGGTCGCTGAAATTTCATCTTCAATCTGAATCAAATTTACGCAATCGCTTTGCTCATCTTGTTGGTAACTTTTAACTGTTCTTACGGTAATAGTCTGTAACATAATTTCACTCACTGGGTTTTTATACAGTATTCATATACAGTAGTTTATACAGTGCTTTCGTGCAAGCCTTTTATGCTATTTATTTGTACAGTTATTCAGCTTTTGATCATTGTTTTTATTTTTTTTAATTTATAATTCTTTATTAATCAGCTTGTTATAGGGTTGTTTTTGAGAAGGTATTCTAAAAATAAATTTTTGAGTAGTGTCTTAATTTTGGGGTTTTATACTGTATAGAATTGTCTTTGTAACCATATACAGTACTTTCAAACACTGTATACAGTACTTTTTTCATAGTTAGCCTATGTGTTTTCACTCGTGCGAGGGATCATCTGAGAAAACTGGAGTTGATGGATTTGTTCGTACAAACTTGCTGCATAACATTGGGCATCTTTAAATCGCTTAGTTTCAATATGCTTACGTATATCTGTAACCGCTGCAGTGGCAGGGGCGTATCCCTGACTACTTGCCAAGCTTAACCAAGCTGCAGCATGAAACACACTTTGTGGCACGCCTTCACCTTTCACAAAAAATAAACCCAAATAAAACTGTGCTCTTTGGTTTCCTGCCATTGCAGCAAGGCGCATCCATTTTGCTGCTAATGGGGGTTGATTATTTTTTAAATAATATAGGGCTTTATTTAAAGTACTTTGCTCATTTTTTTTATTATCAATAGGCACAGAAGTATTTTCAGGTTGAGTCACAAAACCTAAAATATTATCTAGCTGTTGCGCTAAGTCTTGCTCGCAAGGTGTTGTTTTAAGCATATTGGTTAATTTATTATTTTAATTACTTTAATAGTTTAGTATATAGCAAGGTAAAATGTCCTGTAAAAGATAATTTTTATGTTAAAATCCCGCCACTTTTTACTATCACAAGTTTATTATGTTTGAAGCCTTATTTAAACTGAGCGAAAATAATTCAACAGTTAAACGCGAGTGCGTTGCTGGCCTAACTACCTTTATAACTATGGTATACATTGTATTTGTAAACCCGGCTATGCTTGCTGAAACAGGGATGGATCAAGGGGCTGCATTTGTAGCTACATGTATAGCAGCAGCGATAGGCTGTTTCATAATGGGTTTGTGGGCTAATTATCCATTAGCATTAGCACCTGGTATGGGACTAAATGCCTTTTTTACTTATGGTGTTGTATTAGGCATGGGTTATACCTGGCAAGCCGCGTTAGGGGCTGTATTTATGTCGGGTTGCATATTTTTGTTTTTAAGTTTATTCAAAGTCAGAGAGTGGATTATTAATGCTATACCTCTGGTGCTAAAGCGAGCTATCGCTACGGGCATAGGTGCTTTTTTAGCATTAATTGCACTTAAAAATGCAGGCATTATTGTCTCAAGCCCAGCAACATTAGTGCAGTTGGGTGACATTACTTCTCCTGGACCACTATTGGCAATATTAAGCTTCTTTGTAATAGCTGCACTTTTATACCGCGATTTTAAAAGTGGCGTACTTATTAGTATTTTATTAGTGACTGGTATTGCTCTAAGTTTTGGGCTTGTTGAATATCACGGTGTTATGGCTATGCCACCATCAATAATGCCTACTTTTATGCAGCTAGATTTTGCAGCCGCTTTTGATATATCAATGATGAGTGTTATTTTTGCCTTCTTATTTGTCGATCTTTTTGATACTTCAGGTACGTTAGTTGCTGTAACCCAAAAAGCGGGTTTAGCTGATGAAAAGGGCAATATGCCTCGTTTAGGACGCGCATTAAGTGCTGACAGCTCAGCAACTATCGCAGGTGCAATGTTAGGTACTTCAACTACTACATCTTATATAGAATCGGTTGCTGGCGTATCTGTTGGCGGACGTACGGGTTTAACGGCCGTTGTTGTTGGCATTTGCTTTTTACTGATGATGTTTTTTGCACCGCTCGCACAAATGGTACCGGCATATGCAACCGCGGGCGCTATTTTGTACGTCGCAGTATTGATGCTGCAAAATTTGAAGTTTGTAGATTGGGATGATATGACCGATGCAATTCCCGTAACGGTTGTGTTGCTAATGACACCATTAACATTCTCGATTGCGCACGGTATTGCGCTTGGCTTTATATCTTACACCGCGGTTAAAGTATTGTGTGGTAAAAAAGATCAAGTCAGTATTAGTGTTTGGATATTAACAGCCTTGTTTGTTTTCAAGTTTGCATTTTTGTCTTAATGGCTAACGAAAAATAAAAAAAGCCTGCACAAATTTAATTTGTGCAGGCTTTTTAATGCTTTTATAAAAACACTACCATTTCTTTTTAGGAGCAAACAATATGTCTAAATCATCTTGCTCAGCTTCTGTTTTCTTTTTAAGTGCGCTTGCGTTAGAAGCTCTTAGTTCAACACTTATGGCTTCTAAGTAACCTTCAACTTCCAGGCGTTTTGCTGTTACATATTCGTCAGAATAGGTGACTGCACTGAGAGTTGCTTGCGCTTTTTCAAAGTACTGTCTTGCAGAGCCAACCATACTGGCTGAACGGGCAGACAAACCACGCTTTATTTGGCTTTCAATATTAATACGTAGTTGTAGTTTTTCGAGGCGTTTATCTTCTAAAACAAAAACTTGGCTATCAATACGACCTTTATTATGTTCAGAGCGTAAAATTGAGCGCAATTTTTTGATGCCTTGAATTAGGCCAACAAGTTGTTTGTCATTATTGGGTAATGCTAGGGCTTCACTGCTGTTGTCTAGAACTGCATTGGAGAGGTGCGTTTTAGCCTCACCTAAGCGGCTTTTAAGTGCTTTAGATGTTGGCGAATTAGTAACCATCGTATTTAATGCTTCGTAAATACGGCGTTGCAATACACGGATTATATTTTCAGAAAGAGGAATATTGGCACTATTCATTAGCGCTTCTTCTGTTTCTTCTATTATAGCTTTTTGTTTTGTAAGCTCTTTACGGCGTTCCGCTTCTTGTTTTTCTTTGTGTTGTTGTACAGCACTTACCCAAAGTGCAATCACAATCAATGCAACTATAAGCACTATTATAATAGAAACGATCATGGTGTAATTCTCGGATATATAAGCTAATTTTATAATCTTACATTAAATATGTGTTAACAGGGTAGCTTTGCGCCGATTAACTTAAAAATATACCAAAAATTGATAGGTTCAGCCCTTTATAAACTGCAGTAAGCCTAAGGGCTTATAAATTTAAGCTGAATAATCATCGCTACCTCAAGCATATTTATTATGCTAGCCTTGAGCTCTAATCAGATAATTGCATACCTAAAGCCTTAAAGTACTATTTTATGTAAATAACACTTGGTTTTAAGTGGTATTGCCTTTATAAATAATATGAATAATAACGTTAAAATTTGCAGCCATGAAATTACAACAACTCAGATACATAGTAGAAGTACAAAATCATAAATTAAATGTTTCAGCGACTGCTGAGAGTTTATTTACCTCGCAGCCAGGAATTTCTAAACAAGTACGCATGCTAGAAGATGAGTTGGGTGTACAAATTTTTGGCCGCAGTGGTAAGCATTTAACGCATGTAACGGGTGCTGGCGAAGATATTATTAATATTTCTCGCGAAATACTCTCTAAAGTAGAAGGTATTAAAGCAGTTGCTAATGAACATACGTTGCCTGACCAGGGTAAGTTAAACATAGCAACTACACATACCCAAGCTCGTTATGCTTTGCCTAATGTTATTCAAGGCTTTATGAAAAAATACCCTGCGGTATCACTTCATATGCACCAAGGGACACCACAGCAAATATCTGATGCGGCAGCACGCGGTGATGCTGATTTTGCTATTGCTACAGAAGCGCTGCATTTGTATTCAGATTTAGTGATGCTGCCTTGTTACCATTGGAACCGCAGTATTGTTGTTGCTAAAGACCATCCGCTCGCTAAAAAGGCAAATAGTTTAACTGTGGCTGATATTGCTCAGTACCCGCTTATTACCTATGTATTTGGTTTTACGGGTCGCTCAGAGCTTGATAAAGCATTTAGCGCACACGGACTTGAGCCACACATTGTATTTACTGCAACCGATGCCGATGTTATAAAAACATATGTACGTTTAGGGCTAGGAGTTGGTGTTGTTGCGTCAATGGCGATAGATCAAGTGAGCGACACAGATTTAGTGTGTATTGATGCAAGCCATTTATTTGAAGCTAGCACGACCAAAATTGGTTTTAGAAAGGGCAGCTTTTTACGTACTTACATGTATGATTTTATCGAACGTTTTGCTCCACACTTAACTAAAGAGCGAGTAGAGCGAGCAAGCTTATTACGTAACCAAGATGATGTAGATAAATTATTTGCAGATATAGAGTTACCCGTTAAATAATGTAACTACATTAAACGAGTAATAAAAAAGCCGTCTATTTTTAAATAGACGGCTTTTTACTTTTATAAAGAGCTGGCTAGCATTCGATAATATTAACTGCTAATCCACCGCGAGCGGTTTCTTTGTATTTGGTTTTCATATCGTTACCAGTTTCAAGCATGGTTTTAATCACTTTATCAAGTGATACCTTTTGCTCGCCACTGCCACGTATAGCTAAGCGTGAAGCGTTAATTGCTTTAATCGCGCCCATTGCATTACGTTCAATACACGGCACCTGTACTAAGCCACCAACAGGGTCGCACGTTAGGCCTAAATTATGTTCCATACCAATTTCCGCAGCGTTTTCTACTTGTACAACGTTACCGCCAACAATTTCTGTTAATGCACCGGCAGCCATAGAACACGCAACGCCCACTTCACCTTGGCAGCCTACTTCGGCACCTGAAATAGAGGCATTCTTTTTATATAAAATACCAATAGCAGCAGCGGTCAATAAATAACGCGTGGCTATATCGCGGTCTACTTCTTTCACAAATGTGTGATAGTACATAAGCACAGCCGGTAAAATACCCGCAGCACCATTAGTTGGTGCGGTAACTACACGGCCACCTGCCGCATTTTCTTCGTTTACGGCAAGGGCAAATAAATCAACCCAGTCCATTGCACGAAGAGGATCGTTACTGACTTCTATATTTAGTTTTAAGTATAAGCTTGGCGCACGGCGCTTTACTTTTAAGCCGCCAGGTAAAATACCTTCGGTGCGCATACCACGGTCAATACACGCCATCATTACTTTCCAAATATGGAACAATGTGTCTTTTACTTCGTCTTCAGTGCGCAGTGTTTTTTCGTTTTTCATCATCAAGGTAGAAACACTAAACCCAGACTCTTTACACATTTCTAGTAGCTCTTTTGCGCTACCAAATGGGAAGGGGGCCGGGTTTTCTTCTCTAATATCGAGGGCTGCCTGTTTTTCGTTTTCAAACTCTTCGTCGGTGACAATAAAGCCACCGCCAATAGAGTAATATACTTTGCTGTAAACTTTTTCACCGTTGTTTGAGGCGATAATTTCCATTGCATTAGAATGCTTAGGCAGCGTTTTACGACGATGAAAAACAATTGCACCTTGTTTTGGAAACTTGGCTTTGTGTGTTTTGTTTAAATAAATAACTTGGTCTTTTTCAATGGTTGCCAAAATATCATCGACTAAATCGGCATCTATTGTTTCAGGATCGTAACCGGCTAAACCAAGTATTACAGCTTTACCTGAGCCATGGCCAACACCTGTTTGACCTAGTGAGCCGTAAAGCTCTACTTTAATATCGGTAACATTTGCTAATAATTGTTGTTCTTGTAGGTCATTAACAAATAAGCGTGATGCGCGCATTGGGCCAACGGTGTGTGATGACGAAGGGCCAATACCAATGCTAAACATATCAAATGCACTGATCATAATGTGTGTGTCTCTACTTTGTTTTATCAGCACGAAGCTGCTCTTTGAACGGTCGAGCATGATAACGTGGAATTGTGATTGTGTAACTACTAATAACGAAGATTTAAACTGGTAAGGCGAGTTGTTTTGTAAAGTTTTTTATAATGCTTGCCGTCGCACCCCAAAGTAAACCATGCGGCGTTTTAAAACCTTGCAAAATAACCGTTTTCCCAAATCGTTGAAAAGGTAAGGGTTGCCAGTTAGCTTCGTTATTTAATTCAGTAACAGAGAGCAAAAAGCTCGCTTGTACTTCATTATAGTCATTTTCCCAGGTGGTGTTTTTTTTGAGTAAACCCACATAGGGGCTAATATTAAAACCCGTTAAGGTTGAATACTCAGGTAAGTGACCTAATACATTAACGTTGCTTTGGGCAATATTTAGCTCTTCTTTTAGTTCGCGAAGTGCTGTGGTGCGAAGGGTAATGTCGCTTACTTCAAACTTGCCTCCGGGCAAACAAATCTCCCCAGGGTGATGGTGTAAATAAGTAGGGCGTTTACACAGTAAAATATGTGCATGGTTATCTATATCAATAATTGGCAGCATAACCGCGCTAGCGCGTTTTTTACGTGTGTCTTTTAACTGATTTGGCGCAGCTGTAGGGCTTAACAGAAACCGCGCCATAATGTGTTCACTATTCAAAACGACCTACTGTTTTAATAAAGGGAGGATTTTATTTACTTTATCGTAAGTTTCTTGATATTCCAATTCGACTTTAGAATCAGCGACTATTCCGCCACCTGCCCAGCAGTAAATTTGCGCTTTGTGGCACACCAAGGTGCGAATAGTAATACTCGTATCCATATTTCCACATGCACTTAAATAACCAATCGAACCACAATAAATGCTGCGGCGATGTGGTTCTAGTTCTTCAATTATTTCCATCGCTCTAATTTTGGGCGCACCGGTGATTGAGCCACCCGGAAAAGCCGCTTTTAGCTGATCGACCGCTGTTTTACCTTCATCAAGTTCTGAGGTTACCGTGCTTACTAAATGATGCACTGCCGGAAAGCTTTCAATAGCAAAAAGGGAAGGGACGTGAACGCTGCCTGGTTTTGCTACTTTGCCTAAGTCGTTACGTAGTAAATCAACAATCATTACATTTTCAGCGCGATCTTTAGCTGATGCTGCGAGTATTTTCGCTTGGCGTTGATCCTCTAGTGCATCTGCTTTTCGCGGCAGTGTGCCTTTAATTGGCTTGGTTTCTACAACGTTATTGTTTACAGATATAAAGCGCTCAGGAGAAATTGATAAAATAGCCCCTTGAGGGTGATTTATAAAGCTTGAAAACGGCGCTTTATTTGCCTCACGCAGTTTAATATAAGCTGCCCAAGGGGAGCCTTCAAACTGAGCGTTAAAGCGCTGCGCTAAATTAATTTGGTAACAATCGCCACTTTTTAAATACTCCTCAATTTGGGCAAACTTTGCAGCGTATTCCGTTTCGCTCATATTTGATTGCCAGTCGCTGTTTAGGGCAAAGGACTGCGTATTAACTTGGGAGTTAGGGTGTGTATTTAAGTATTGCTCATAAAGCGCTAATCGATCGGTGTTTGGCTGCGATACATAAAACCAGCTTTGTTGCTGCTTGTCGTAAATAAGGGCATCTAAGTAAAGGCCAATAGCCATTTGGGGAAGATTAATGTCTTCAATAGCACGAGTGGGGATGTTTTCAATTGTACGGCCTAGGTCGTAGCCAAAGTAGCCAAGCCAGCCGCCGTTAAAGGGTAAATCGTAATCGGCTTTTGTTTTATCAAGATGCGAAAGCTCATTATTCATAATTTCAAAGCAGTTATCACTACTTTCTATATTATTTAAAAAGCTTTTATTATTTTTTACTTCAAGGGTACTTTGCGGCTCAATGGCAATAATATCAAAACGGCTGTTTATATGATTACTATTTGCAGAATCTAATAGAATTGCATAAGGCAAATGTGAAAAATGCGCAAAAACGTCAATGCAGTTTTGTGTTATGCCTAATTTAATACAATTTTTTTTATTGTTTAGCATTTACTGCCCCTTTAAGAACTGGCTCGAAACGGGCTGGGAGGGTATCATAAGTCAAATTTTTTGGCAGCACTAAGCTGTAAAAAACAGTGCAAACCACCGTCACCGGTTTGATTTAGATTACGCGACAACGCGTAACGGTAACTTAAGGAACCACTATGAGTACAATTTGTCAGCAAGACTTTATTGATAGCATTGAAGATGCATTGCAATATATTTCGTTCTATCACCCACTTGATTTTGTTCAAGCTCTCGAAAAAGCTTACAACAAAGAACAAAGTAAAGCGGCTAAAGACGCCATTGCACAAATTTTAATTAACTCACGCATGTCGGCTGAAGGCAAGCGTCCACTTTGCCAAGATACCGGTATTATTACCTGTTTTGTTAAAGTAGGTATGGATGTTAAGTGGGATAAAACAGATTTAACCGTTCAACAAATGGTTGATGAAGGTACTCGTCGTGCATATTTGAATCCAGATAACCCTTTACGTGCATCTATTGTTGCAGACCCTGCTGGCACGCGTAAAAATACTAAAGATAACACGCCTTCGGTTGTGCATATTGATTTAGTAGCGGGTGGAAAAGTAGAAGTAATGGTTGCAGCTAAAGGCGGCGGCTCTGAAAACAAAAGTAAAATGGTTATGCTAAACCCGTCTGATGACGTTGCTGAATGGGTAGAAAAAACATTACCAACAATGGGTGCTGGTTGGTGTCCGCCAGGCATGCTAGGTATAGGTATTGGTGGTACGGCTGAAAAAGCGGCAGTGATGGCTAAAGAGTCGTTAATGGACCCGGTTGATATCCATGAACTAATGGAGCGCGGCGCAGAAACGACTGAAGAAAAACTACGTTTAGAAATTTTTGACCGTGCTAATAAGTTAGGCATTGGCGCACAAGGCTTAGGCGGTTTAACAACGGTTGTTGATGTTAAAATTAAAACGGCTCCAACGCATGCTGCTTCAAAACCTGTAGTAATGATCCCAAATTGCGCGGCAACTCGCCATGTACATTTTACGCTTGACGGTTCTGGCCCTGCGAATTTAAAAGCGCCTAAACTAGAAGATTGGCCACAAGTAACATTTGAAGTGGGCGAAGGCACTCGCCGTGTTGACTTAAATACACTGACTAAAAAAGATGTTCAAGAATGGAAAATGGGCGAAACCGTTTTACTTTCAGGCACTATTTTAACAGGTCGTGATGCAGCGCATAAACGTCTGCAAGATATGATCAATTCAGGTGAAGGTTTACCAAAAGGCGTAGACTTTGATAATAAATTTATTTATTACGTTGGACCAGTAGACGCGGTACGCGATGAAGCAGTTGGTCCTGCAGGCCCTACAACAGCTACTCGCATGGATAAATTTACCGATATGATGCTAGAAAAAACAGGCATTGTAGGCATGATTGGTAAAGCTGAACGTGGACCTGCGACTGTTGAGTCTATTAAAGAGCATAAATCTGTTTATTTGATGGCTGTAGGCGGCGCAGCTTACTTAGTATCTAAAGCGATTAAAAAAGCACGCGTAGTTGCTTTTGAAGATTTAGGTATGGAAGCTATTTATGAATTTGAAGTAGAAGATATGCCAGTGACCGTTGCAGTAGACAGTGAGGGCGCCAATGCGCATACACAAGGCCCTGCAATCTGGAAAGCTAAAATAGAAGAGCTTGATAGCAAGCTAAAATAACCTAAGTTGTGTTGTTAAAAGCGAGCCTGGTGCTCGCTTTTTTGTTTTTTAGATATAGCTATGATCAGGTTTGCACATCTGACCAGTTGTTCTAAATCATCATTTTTTACTGTAAACCTATAGAATATAGCGCTTAGCGGGCAGTTAGTACTTGTATATTAAACTTTACATATAGCAATGCCATTACGTTCACGTAAACGTAAGTTAGTGTGGTTTTTATATTTGCAGTTTTTAAAACTGCCTAATGATGATTTTATGGGTTTTTTATCTGTATAAAGGTTTTAATTTGATTATTTAATCTAAGAGTCATGTTTTCATCGGTTTTATCATCTGTGAGTGTAGCGAACTCTAATATGAAGTGATAAAGTCTCGTCAATTTCCAGCGCGCATACCCTCTCACGGGTTAACTATTTCGGAGTATTTTAAGTGGCTGTGTTTAATCGAGTTGAATTTGATAACCATGAACAAGTAGTTTTTTGTTCTGATGAAGAGTCGGGTTTAAAAGCAATTATTGCTGTACATAATACCAATCTAGGTCCTGCTGTTGGCGGATGTAGAATGTGGGATTATGCGAACGACGAAGATGCCGTTTACGACGTGCTACGTTTATCAAAAGGCATGACGTATAAAAATGCAGTAGCGCGCCTACCATTTGGTGGCGGTAAATCTGTTATTATTGGTAATGCAAAAGAAATTAAATCTGAGCAATTATTCCGTGCATTTGGTCGTCAATTAGAGCGATTAAATGGCAGCTATTACTCAGCAGAAGATGTAAATATCACATGTGCTGATGTCGCTATTATGAATAAAGAAACTAATTACGTACTGGGCCTTGAAGGTAAAAGTGGTAACCCATCGCCATTTACAGCATACGGTACGTTTTTAGGAATTAAAGCAGCGCTACAGCATCAACGTGGTCATCAAGATTTTGCAGGTGTGAAAGTGGCCGTTCAAGGTTTAGGTGCTGTTGCTTATGGTTTATGTAAACATTTACATGATGCGGGTGCTGAACTGTTTGTAACTGATATTAACCAAGCAGCAATTGACCGTGTAGTTAATGATTTTGGCGCCACTGCAGTTGGTATTGATGAAATTTACGACTTAAGCGTTGATGTTTATGCACCATGTGCATTAGGTGCAACGGTTAACGACTTAACGATACCGCGTTTAAAGGCGACTATTATTGCAGGCTGTGCTAATAATCAGCTGGCAGAGTCTCGTCACGGTGAAGTTATTCGTGAAAAAGGTATTTTATATGCACCAGATTACGTAATTAACGCCGGTGGTATTATTAATGTTTATTACGAAACAGCGCCAGAAGGTTACAGTGCAGCAGCGTCTAATAAACATGTTGAAGGTATTTTTAATACGTTAACTGAAATTTTTGCCCGTAGCGAAAAAGAGCAAAAATCAACGCATTTAATTGCCGACGAATTAGCGCAAGAGATCATTAAAAACGGTCTGTAATCTAAGTTTGAATTTATATAAAGGTGTGCAATTGCACACCTTTTGTTTATCTGTAAGTTAATGCAATTATTACTGAACAGCGGTACACTTTATTTTTAATTTTGTGCGGCAAATTATGACTCCCTCAACTTCTCTCATGCAGCCTATCGATTTAGATAATTGGCCTAGAAAGCAACACTTTGAATTATTTAAACACTTTTCTCAGCCTTACTTTAATGTGTGTGTGCGTTTAGATGCTCAAGCACTTTACGACTATTGCAAAACCAATCAATTTTCTTTTTTTCAAGCGTATGTATATTGCACCTTAAAAGCGTGCCATGAGTACGATTCAATAATGCTACGTATAATAGATAATCAACCATGGTTACTTAATAGTGTTCGCGCAAGTGTGGTTGAGTTGTCTGAAAACGATACGTTTGTTTTTAGTTATTTTAACAGCACAGGCGAGTTTAAAGAGTTTGCAAATCATGCAAGTGGCGTAAGCAAAAAAGCGAAATTACAGCCGTTATTTTCTGATGCATTTGCTCAAACAGAAGGGCAGGCTGATTTAATTCATATATCTGTTTTGCCGTGGCTGAATTTTAGTGCGTTTTCGCATGCATTTAGTGAAGGGCAGAGTTTAGGCATTCCTAAATTTGTATTTGGTCAGTTTGATAAACACACAGGCACAATGCCTTTAGCTATCGATGTACACCATTCATTAATGGATGGTTTGCACGTAGCGAAATTTATAAGCACATTGCAGGGTACATTTGATACCTTTTGCAAAGGTTAACTTTAAACACATCAGTAACGGCAGTGCAAAGCAGTAAACAATTTATAAGTAATCTATAAGTAATCTATAAGTAATCTATAAGCAATGCGATGTGAATTACTTTATATTCAAATACATAACCTTGTATGCTTGAAAAACACGTGTGCTGGACATATTTATATACCATACCTTAGCTCAGGAAATCCCCATGATAAATGGACTGTTAATTGTTGTTTTAATTCTTTTTGTGGTGATTTTCTGGCGTTGGCCATCAATTCAAAACCGATTATGGCGCAGTAAATATAAAGACTTTGCTTTAAATTCGCAGCAAAAAGATATTTTACTGCGTTGCATGCCCATCTATAAAAAAATGACCGACGCCGACAGAGAAAAATTAGAGCGACATATTACGTGGTTTTTAAACGAAAAACGCTTTGTCGGTTGTGATGGCTTAAGGCTAACGTCTGCAATGAAGTTAATTGTTGCCGCCGATGCGTGTGTATTAGTACTTAATAAACCGTGGCCGTTATATAGAAATGTAAAAGAAATTTTATTATATCCAAGTGCTTATTATGCTCCGCAATCAACTCGCGATAGTGCAGGACTTGTGAGTTACCATAATACGGTAAGACTAGGCGAGTCATGGCCTGGCGGCACACTCGTTTTAAGCTGGCATGATGTACTTGAGGGTAATCGTTTACCAAGCGATGGACATAACTTGGTATTTCATGAGTTTGCGCATCAACTCGATCAAGAAACAGGTAAAACAACGGGTACGCCCATTTTAAAAAGCTCAGCAGATTACAAAGAGTGGGGCAGGGTATTTAGCCGCGCCTTCACCCAGTTAAAAAGCCATGTTGCCTATAGCATGCCGCATGTTATTCACAGCTATGGTGCGACTAACGAAGCTGAGTTTTTTGCTGTACTCACCGAAACCTTCCTCGAAAAACCCGCAGAGCTTCGCCGATACGATCCTGAAATTTACAGTATGCTAGTTAATTACTATCAATTTGACCCTATTGTTTGGCATTAAACCTACATAAACCGCGCTTTATCATATAACGCTGGCAAGTTGCGTTTGTTTTTGTTGCAATCATGTGAAATAGTTTTTACTGCAACAATAACAAGAGAGAAACGCATGAAAAAAATGCTTCATACAGTATTGGCGCTGTCGGTGTCATTAGCGATAGGGCAGGTAAATGCCGCTGAAAAAGACGAAAAAAAATGGCAAGTAGATTCACCTAAGGGGCAATTTGTTGACGCTGCAATTAGCGTTGAGCAGGGCACATGGATGAATATTGATGTAAGCCCTGATGGTAAAACCGTGGTGTTTGACTTACTTGGTGATATTTACACTATGCCAATGAGTGGTGGTACAGCCACCAAGCTCACCTCTGATATTGCATGGCAAATGCAACCACGCTTTAGTCCTAATGGCAAAAGTATTGCGTTTACCTCCGATCAAGGTGGTGGCGATAACATTTGGATAATGGACTTAAATGGCGAAAACCAACACGCAGTTACCGACGAAACTTTTAGATTACTAAATAGCCCTGCATGGAGCCCTAATGGCGACTACTTAGTTGCGCGTAAACACTTTACGGCTAGCCGTTCACTAGGTGCCGGTGAAGTGTGGTTGTACCACAAAGCCGGTGGCAAGGGTGTTCAGCTTACAAAACGTGAAAATGATCAAAAAGATTTAGGTGAGCCAATGTTTTCACCTGATGGTCGTTATGTATACTTTTCGCATGATGCAACACCCGGTAAAACCTTTCATTACTCAAAGGATTCTGTAGCGGGCATTTATAAAATTAAACGTTACGACCGCGAAACGGGTGAAATTGAAACTGTAATCGATACGATGGGCGGTGCTATTAGGCCTACACCATCACCAGATGGTAAAAAACTGGCGTATATAAAGCGTGATGACTTTCAAACTAGCTTGTATTTATATGACTTAACCAGCGGTGAGCACACTAAGCTTTACGATAAGCTTGAGCGAGATATGCAAGAAACATGGGCTATTCATGGTGTATACCCAACTATTGCATGGACACCCGATAATGAAGAACTGGTATTTTGGGCTGGTGGTACAATTCACAAGCTAGATGTTGCAGACAAATCTGTAAAAACCATTCCTTTTAAAGTGCAAACCACTAAAAAAATTCAAAAAGCGGTGCGCTTTACACAAAACTTAGATACTGATGAGTTTGATGTAAAAATGCTGCGTAATGTGCAAGTAAGCCCAGATGGCGAAGCGGCAATTTTTGAAGCGCTTGGGCATATTTATAAACGTGATTTAGAGTCGGGTAAAATTAAGCGTTTAACAAAGCAAACAGATCATTACGAATTATTTCCACAGTATTCTCGCGATGGTAAAAAAATTGTGTACACCACATGGGATGATAACAAGCAAGGGTCCGTAAAGGTTGTGTCTGCACGCAGTGGCCGTGGCGATACCATTACTACGCAGCCAGGCAAGTATGTAGAGCCAACGTTTAGTCCAGATGGTAAAACGGTTGTTTATCGTAAAGCCACTGGCGGCAGTATTTTAAACCCTAAGTGGTCACTTAATCCGGGGGTTTATAGCGTAAGCGCTAAAGGTGGTAAAAGTGAGCTTATTTCAAAAAGTGGTTATCAACCACAATTTGGAGATGCAAACGATCGTGTTTTCATTATGAGTCCTTGGCCAAAACCAACGCTTAGCGTAGTAGAGCTTGAAAGTAAAAAAGTTCGTAAACTGTACGAGTCAGAACATGCGACAGAATTTAGAGTATCACCAGATGGGCAATACCTCGCTTTTGCTGAGCGATTTAAAGTATTTATAACGCCGTTTGTTCAAAGTGGTAAAACAATTAATATTGGGCCTAAAGACAGTCAATTTCCAATAGAGCAGTTATCGGTTCGTGCTGGTGAAAACATTAGTTGGAGTGCAAAGAGCAACAAACTTTATTGGACATTAGGGCCTGAGCTTTATCATGCAAGCCTTGAAGGAATGTTTGCTATTAACAAAGCCGAAGATACCGACTTTAAAGTGAAAAGTGGCGATAATATCGGTTTCAGTAAAAAAATGGCAGAGCCTAAAGGTATGATTGCGCTCACTGGTGCAAAAATTATAACTATGGACGGCGAAAAGGTAATTGAAAATGGTGTAATTATCACTGATGGCAAGCATATTAAAGCAATTGGTACAGCCAGCGATATAAGTATTCCTAAAGGTGCTGAGGTTATTGATGTAACAGGTAAAACTATTATGCCTGGTATTGTTGATGCTCATGCACATGGCTCGCAAGCAAGTGATGAAATTATACCTGAGCAAAACTGGAAAAACTTTGCAGGTTTAGCGCTGGGTGTAACTACAATTCACGATCCATCAAACGATACCTCCGAAATATTTACCGCAAGCGAAATGCAAAAGGCAGGCATGATTGTTGGCCCGCGTATTTTCTCAACGGGTACTATTTTATATGGCGCAAATATGCCAGGTTATACGTCGCATATTGACTCGTTAGACGATGCTAAATTTCATTTAGAGCGCCTTAAAAAAGTAGGTGCATTTAGTGTTAAGTCGTATAACCAGCCACGCCGAGAGCAGCGCCAACAAGTTATTGAAGCAGGCCGGATGCTTGAAATGATGGTAGTACCAGAAGGCGGCTCATTATTACAACATAACTTAAGTATGATTGTAGATGGACACACAGGTATTGAGCATTCAATCCCTGTAGAGCACATATACGACGATATAAAGCAGTTATGGTCGCAAAGTGATGTAGGTTACACACCTACGCTTGTAGTGGCTTATGGTGGCATTTGGGGTGAAAATTACTGGTACGATAAAACTGATGTGTGGAATCACCCGCGTTTAAGTAAATTTGTGCCAAAAAATCAATTATTACCACGCTCTATGCGCCGCATTAAAGCGCCCGATCATCACTATAATCACTTTAATAACGCACGCGTTGCTGCTGAGCTGCAAGACCTAGGTGTATTAGTTAACTTAGGTGCTCACGGTCAGCGTGAAGGCTTAGGTGCACACTGGGAGATGTGGATGTTTGCACAAGGCGGAATGACATCACTTGAAGCTATACGTGCATCAACACTCGATCCGGCTAAGTATTTAGGGCTTGATAAAAACGTAGGATCACTTGAAGTTGGCAAGCTTGCTGATTTAATGGTTATAGATGGCGATCCGCTTAAAAATATTCGAGATTCGGATAAAGTAGATTACACCATGATCAATGGTCGATTATTCAATGCAGAGACAATGAGTGAAGTGGGTAAAAAAGAGCGCGAACCACTTTACTTCGAAAAGCTATAATTTATTTTGATCTTTCGAAAGCGGCTACATAGCCGCTTTTTTTAGCCTTACACAACTTATAAAGCTTTATGTTTTTGGCAAATAACAGACATAAAAAAACCGCTTAACGCGGTTTCTTTTAAAAATCATAAATGTTGATTAAACAACACCGCGCGGTAAGCGACAGTCATGATCTTTACGTGCTAAAATTACAATCCAAAGTTCTTCCGCTGTGTAACCTTCTTCTTCGTTTTCGGTAACAACAGTGAATGGCGCTTTTTTCTGTGCTTTTACAGGCGCAGCTGCTTTTGGTTTTTTCGTTTTAGTTGTTTTGCCAGAGTTTAACTTTTTAGTTAGCTCTGCTACGTCAGCTAGGCGTAAATTTTTACCACCATCAATGCTGTACCAACCAGGTTTGGTTGTGATTTCAGGTTTTTTACCATTGGCAGTTTCGTACGCTGCTTCAAAGGCAGATAACACTTCTGTTTTGTCTAGTTTGCTCATCAGAGACCCTATACGTTGTGAACACAGATAAAGAAGCCGTATTTATACCTATTTTAAAACAGTTTTTCAATTTTTTGCGATTTTCCTTCCATTTTAAGCCTATAAACGCCAAAATTTGCACAAAATTCAGTGTTAAGTAAGGTAAGTTATATGCAGCGTAGAGAATTTAACCAACTCCTAAATGACATTTTAAAACCGCATTTAATTAAAGATTTTTGCCCAAATGGCTTACAAGTCGAAGGTAAAAACGAAATTAAAAAAATTGTGACGGGTGTAACTGCCAGCCAAGCATTAATAGATGCCGCTATTGAGCAACAAGCTGATGCTATTTTGGTTCATCATGGCTTTTTTTGGAAAGGAGAATCTCAGCCAATAACAGGTATGAAAAAGCGTCGTATAGCTGCGTTACTAGCAAATGATATTAATTTATTTGGATATCACTTACCACTCGATATTCATCCAGCAGTTGGCAATAACGCGCAACTTGCAAAGTTATTGGATATTGAAATTGAAGCAGGGCTAGAGCCAACTTCAAATAGCGTAGCAATGAAAGGGCGTTTAAAAACACCATTAAGTGGTGAAGCGTTTGCAGATAAAATTGCAAAAGTGCTTAACCGAAAACCACTTACAAGCCTCGTGCGCTTAGCTAAAATTGAAACCATTGCACTGTGTACTGGTGGTGGGCAAGGCTATATTGACTTAGCTGCAGAGCAAGGCATTGATGCCTACCTAACAGGTGAGGCATCGGAGCAAACTATTCATAGCTCTCGTGAGCAAAATATTGATTTTTTTGCAGCTGGGCATCATGCAACAGAGCGCTATGGCGTAAAAGCTTTGGGTGAGTTGCTTGCTCAAGAACATGGCTTTGACGTCACGTTTATAGATATAGATAACCCTGTTTAGTAGTATTTGTTTCTTAGTGAAAAACTAAAGCGCTTCTGGGTTTGCCCAGCGGCGCACTGTGATCCATGCATTTCCAATTACTTCATGAGCATACTGCGTTACTACCATTAAAGCCTGAGCATTAGGTATAAATTGTTTATGCCACGGTAATACAGCAAAGTTATGGTAATCAGTGGCTGCGGTTATTACTTCAATACCTTGAGCATTAAATAAGTCTTTAGCGCGGGGCATGTGCAGCACAGATGTTACTAGGGCGACTTTAAAATCAACTAATTTAGGTGCTAATAATTTAGCTTCTGCTGCGGTATCCATCGCTTTAGGATTTTGGAGTATACGACTTTTATTAATTCCTAAACTAATTGCCGTTTGATACATAAGCCCGCTATTAGTGGTGTTTTGGTAACCTCCACCTGAAACTATAAGCTCTGCATTAGGGTAGTGCTTTGCTAGTTTTATACCTTCTACTAAGCGCGTTAGCGCACAATTACCTAATTGATTATTTGAACTTAAAGCCGAATTTGGATTTATATCGCAACCGAGTACGACTATCTTGTCTATTTTTGGATGCTTTAAGGTATTAAATGCAAGCGATACAGGTTCATTATTGTGGATAATTAAATTGGCGATAAAGGGTGTGCTCAATGCAAGCAATACAACTAAGCTTAAAGTTGATAAGAAGAGAGCTGATTTACGACCTTTAAATGCAAGTAGTAGCATCAGGCACGTA
Source organism: Pseudoalteromonas sp. Z1A8 (assembly GCF_011378855.1). Lineage (GTDB taxonomy): Bacteria > Pseudomonadota > Gammaproteobacteria > Enterobacterales > Alteromonadaceae > Pseudoalteromonas. The sequence goes on from NZ_WTLB01000024.1 coordinate 41,015, forward strand.
AATAAACCAAATAGGGGCAGTGGCATTAGCAAGCCACCAATCAATTTTTTAATAACAAACATAAGAGTTAAACGCTGTAGAGGTAATTACAGCGATATTACTCATTATAATGATGATTATCGACCGTTATTTAACTTACACGTATTTAAAAAGTGACGATAAACAGGGTTGTCTTTCATGTCTTTTTTCATTGCTAAATACATAGGACGAGTAAGGCCAAGAGCGCCCAAAGGAATTGACTTTATTAGGCCTTGGCTCTCGTAAGGTGTAACTAGCCAATCAGGTAAAGCCGCAACGCCCATTCCAGCACTCACTAGTTGAAAAATAAGTAATCCTTGATCAACCGTTTTTAACGTACCGTCAAAACGAGCATTTTGAATGAAATGCTTAAATATATCTTGGCGATCACGCGGGATAGGGTATGAAATAATAGTTTCGTTTTTTAAATCAAGCGCTGTTACATACGCTTTTTTAGCAAGTTCATGATCCGGCGCCACAATCAGCTTTAATTTAAAATCAAATAAGTGCGCGTATTCTAATGTATCGGGTTCACGTATGTCTGATGTTAAAACTAAGTCGAGCTCGTCATTTAATAAATCAGGAATTGCGTCGTAACTAAAGCCGCGCTCGTAATCAATTTTTATATCAGGCCAAAAGTTATTAAATTCTTTAATAGTAGGCAATAACCAATGAAAACATGCATGGCATTCCACACTCAAACGCAGTTGAGAAATAGGCTGATTTAAGCTTTCTTTCAAACGGCATTTAGTCGCTTCCATTTTTGGCAGTATTTCGTGAGCTAATTCAAGTAATAACATTCCTTGAGGGGTAAAGCGTACAGGTTGAGTTTTACGCTCGAATAATTGGCAATCTAATTTATTCTCTAAATCTTTGATTTGATGAGATAAAGCAGACTGTGTTAAAAATAACTCTCGTGCTGTATTAACCAAAGATCCTGTTTCTTTTAGGGTTGCTATGGTTTTTAAATGTTTAATACCAATCATCTTTAAAAATTCTCATGGGGAAAGTAAGTTCAGCTCAGATTAATCACATACTACGCCTATGCAACAAACGTTTCAACGTCTAGATGGCTAAAGTGGTGCGATTTATTATGGTTTATTGCTATGAATCGCGAAAATATTAGAGTTATTAATGATAGAAGTCATTTAAAAACTGGTTTGATGAGTTTTAGATGAGTTTGCTTCATGTTGTATTTTGAAATTTATTAATTGTGATATGTTTAATCTCGGCGTAAATGTCGACTGTATAGATAATTAAGAGGTGAGGGTATTATGGATAAATTACTTTAGATTGTGATTTTAAAGCTAGGTTTGAGAAATAGCAGGGTAAGTACTTAGTTATATGCTTAAGGTAGTAAAAATCACGTGGAAAACTAAAATAGCTTTTACATGATTTTAGTTTAGATCAATAAAAATTATATACGAAATACCTGAGCCAGCGACCTACTCGCTGGCTTTTATATAAGGGCTTTTTTTACAAGGGCTTATTAATAAGTAATATGGCTTCTTTGGCTGTAACCGGTTTTGACTTTAAAAAGCCTTGGCCGTAATCGCATGCGGTTGATTGTAAAATAGCTAATTGTTCAAGTGTTTCTATTCCCTCAGCAACCACTTCAAGCTTTAACGATTGGGCAAGTGATAAAATAGCTTCAACTAGAGGGTTCGTGGAGTCTTGTAGGTGATCAATAAAGCTTTTATCTATTTTTAAAATATGAATAGGCAATTGGTGTAAGTAGCCGAGTGCTGAGTAACCTGTTCCAAAATCGTCAAGGCATAACTTTACTTTTAGAGGTGATAGCCCCTCGATTATTTGGGTTGCGAGTTCTAGATTTTCTATTAAGCCTGACTCGGTTATTTCTAGGCATAAAGAACCTAGAGGTAATTGATACTTATTATAAATAGAGTGTATTTGGGCTACAAAATCGAGACTTGCAAAGTGCCGTGACGATACATTAACCGTTACTTTTAAAAAACGGTGCCCTTGTTTATGCCAATTTGAAATATGCTGGGCTGCTAAATCGAGTAAATGTAGGTCAAGATTTATAATTTGCCCTGTGGTTTCAGCTATTGGTATAAAGTCATTAGGTGGTACAAACCCTTTTGTAGGGTGATGCCAGCGCACAAGTGCTTCAAATCCGATAACTTCACTTGTGGTTATTGTAAAAATGGGTTGAAAATAGAGCTCAAACTCGTTGTGTTCAATACCGTGTTGTAGGTCGTTTTCAATATCGGCATGAGTTTTAAGTTTTTTACGCATCGCGTTGTTGAAAAACTTAACCTGACCACGTCCAGTCGATTTAGCTTCGTACATTGCTGCATCCGCTTGTTGCAGTAATATATAAGCTTTATCATTTATATCATCAGCATAGGCAATGCCGATACTCGTAGAGGCCTGGAGTAAGTGGCTATCTACATTAAGAGGTTTTGCTAATACGTCTTTGATTCTGTTTAAAGCTTCATTAACTTGGTTTTTATGCGTGATATTTTCCATAAAAATAGCAAATTCATCACCGCCTAAACGTGCAAATGTATCAGTGCTTCTTACTGTGCTTTTAATCAGGTCGCATATTTTTATAAGGAAATGATCGCCTACTTCATGCCCAAGCGAATCATTAATACTTTTAAAACGGTCAAAGTCTAGATACAACAATGCATGGCTAGTGCTTTTTTTTGCACGTGTTAAACACAAAATAGCATGTTTTATTCTCTCAATAAGCAATGAGCGATTAGCAAGGCCTGTAAGCTCATCATGTAATGCTTTATGCTCAAGCTCTTGTCGGGCTAACTGCCTATCTATAGCCATACTTATTTGGCGACTCACATAGGTGAGAAGGGTGCTATCGTGTTCGTTGTAGTGCTGCGTTTTATCATAGCTTTGTACGACAATAACACCACTAATACGATCACTTGTTTTAAATGGAACGCCTAACCAAGACTCAGACTGCCTACCCACCATTTTAAAATCACCGTTATTTATATGACTTTGAAACGCGTCTTTATCGAGTAATAAGGTTTGCTCTGTTTGCAGTAAATAATACGAGGCTGTGTCTTTTAGCTGTTCTTTAGATATTTTTTGATGAGTTTTGGAATTTATGCCTTCTTCGACTATATAAACGAGATCGAGTATATCTACTTTTTTGTCGTATAGAGCAATAAAAAAATTATCAGCGAGAAGTAAATTGTTGATAATTGAATGAAGGGCTTCAAAAAATGTATCTAAGTCGTTAGCTTTATAGGTTAGATTTGCTATTTGTAATAAGCTATTTTCTAATTTTTGTGCATTATTAAGTTGTTCAACTGTTTTTTGTAAGCTGTTTACCGTATTTACTTGGTTAATTTTAGCACTGAGTAAGTGAGCAACGGTTGTCAGTATTTCGAGGTGGGCATTAGTAAAGTAGCTCTTAATTGGATGTTCGCAATCAATAACACCCAAAACTTGTTCTTTATATATAAGAGGAACACATAGCTCTGATTGAGCTGGGCGTTCATCAGCAATGTAGCGACTATCTTTTGTTACATCATCGATAATGACCGCTTTTCCTGTCGTTGCAACAGCACCAGTAATACCTTCACTAAAGCGTATAACTTTACGCTCTGCTTGATATTTGTCGCGCGCATGAGCAATACCCATCGATGCAACTTGGTTTAATGTATTTGCTTTATTGTCAGCAAGATATATAACACAATCAACAAATCCTAAACGGTTTACAACATGCGTTGTAACATACTCAAATAACTCTTCTAGTGTATCGAGTTGTAATAAGCTAGACGAGAACTGATTTATAATACTCAGCTGATCAGTTTTTATTTCAAGTGCTCTAGTAGCATCAGTTTTGTAAGACATAGGCAATTTATATTATTCTTTTTATTTTTAAATACAGGGTTAAGTTAACCTAATCTCGTGTTTTTGTACAAAATAAAGCGATGAGTGGTTTTAATTTTTAGTTAAAAGTTATGATTAAGTAGCTTTAAGCGATTGTAAATTATTTCGATAAGGCAATACAGCTGAGTTAGCTCATTGCGCTTTAATTACACACCTCGGTAGTGTCATCAATATAAAATATTATTTTTAATAAAATCTTTACTCGAAAACATCATATGCCTATGATCGAATAAATTCAGCCGTGGAACAAAGTAATGACTAGTACAACTTCAAACTCAGCAACAACATTAACAATAACTCGCCCTGATGATTGGCACGTACATTTACGTGATGGCGATCAATTAAAAGATACTGTACGTGATATTAGTCGTTATATGGGTAGAGCAATAATTATGCCTAATTTAGTGCCGCCTGCAACTTGTACAGATACGGCATTAGCATACAGAGAAAGAATTATGGCTGCTAAACCACAAGGTAGTTTTGAGCCTTTAATGGTGCTATACCTTACAGAACAAACAACGGCGGACGAAATAAAAAAAGCAAAAGCAACGGGCAAAATAGTTGCAGCAAAACTATACCCTGCTGGCGCTACAACAAACTCCGATTCAGGTGTCACGTCAGTAAAAAATATTTACCCTGTTTTAAAAGCAATGCAAGAAGTTGGTATGTTGTTGCTAGTACATGGAGAAGTAACCGATTCATCTATTGATATTTTTGACCGCGAAAAAGTTTTTTTAGAGACTATTTTAGGGGATGTAGTAAATGATTTTCCTGAACTTAAAATTGTACTCGAACATATCACAACCAAAGATGCAGTAGAGTTTGTAGTTAATGCGCCAAGCAATGTAGCTGCAACAATTACAGCTCATCATTTACTTTATAATCGTAATCATATGCTAGCAGGTGGAATTCGCCCACATTATTATTGTTTGCCAATCCTCAAGCGTAATACTCATCAACAAGCGTTGATGGGCGCTGCAATTAGTGGTAATAAAAAGTTCTTTTTAGGAACTGATTCTGCACCACATTATAAAGACAAAAAAGAAGCTGCTTGCGGTTGTGCTGGCGCCTATACGGCTCATGCCGCTATTGAGTTATACGCTGAAGCATTTGAAGATGCGGGAGCTCTGGATATGCTTGAAGGGTTTGCAAGCCACTTTGGACCTGACTTTTATGAGCTGCCACGTAATACAGATACAGTTATATTAGAAAGGAAACAGTGGAAAGTACCAGCAAGCTATACTCTAGGCGACTCTGAGGTTGTGCCTATAAAAGCGGAAGATACTATTGATTGGTTTGTTAAATAGTTAATACTCTATATTCAAACCAAAAGCCGCTTAATTTTTAAAGCGGCTTTTTTGTTTGTATTTTTGATATTATTGAAGTGTTATTTGACAGTATTACTGTTGTAGAGGGCTTTTATACGCGTTTATAGCAATATATATTACAATAATACTTTATAGTTTTTGCTTGTAAATTAGTCAGTTAAAGACGATTTAAAACAAATTTATATTTTTAATAAATAATTTCCAATTAATAGAGCGAAAAAAAATATAATGTGTTAATCTTACCTTGCTTTGAGTTTTTATGTATTGAATTTACGGATATTGTGCTGCGTTTAAGGTTACCGGTTAGGTTATTACTTGTTCCTGTACTGTACCTCCATATTTTTGAGCATTGACTCAGGGAGGATATTGCCATAATAATATGGCTGAATTTTAATTATTGACTTACAGGAAAATTTAGTATGTCGGTTACTGGTAAAGTAAAGTTTTTCAACGAAGCTAAAGGCTTTGGTTTCATTGAACAAGAAAATGGTCCTGACGTGTTTGTACATTTCAGCGCAATCACTGGTTCTGGTTTTCGCACTCTTAGCGAAGGTCAAGCAGTGACATTCAGCATCAAACAAGGTCAAAAAGGCCCTGAAGCTGAGAACGTAGAAGCAGCATAATTTATTATGTGAACTCTAGTTCATCTTGGTGAAGCAGGTCTCTGTTTCACCATAATTCTTCTCTTTAAAAATATCCTTTCTTCATCACCCACAAATACCTTAATCTTAAATTCAAAACTATCTATCCATATCTACGTAAATTTCTTATTTTAATGTAAGCTTCCAAAGTATTTATTCCTTGAATAATTCAATAATTTCACCAGCCTCTAACGCTGTTAAATCATTTTCTATAGTTTATTAAACTAGTATCAAATTATACCAATCTGCTTATATCAGCTCGCTTAATTAAGTGATCTATTTTGAGGCAAGAAAACCGTGTCGATAATACCAATCTGCTTATATATGGGGTCTATTTAACGTTAAGAAAATTACGCTAGAACTAGGCAAAAATTTTTGTATCTAGTTGTTCTAAATAAAAAATTTTTAACGACGTTATAGTGAAATTTAATTCGTTAAATTGATCAAAGATTTATGCAGGTTGGTATAACAAGACAAAAATTTCGTTATTTGGTTGTTCTCGGCAATTGCTCCTGCATTGCTCTACCTCCTGAATCCATGCAGTTGTATATCAGGAGTTTTTAACGCAGTTAGCGTCAGATTTAATCTCTCAAATTGATTAAGTATTATTGCGGGTTGATATTATATATGAGATCTATCTAAGCAGATTGGTACAACTAGAAATGGGGGACTGCTTTTATAGGCCTCTACTGTGTTAGATAATTAGAACTAAGGCTCATTCTCGGTATATTTTTGTACAGTAGAGCGACTTTTTTGAATAGTCTAATTTAGATAAATTTAAGAGAGTTGAAAACTAATTTAAAGCACTAAATAAAGCTAGCCTCATTATCGAGAGTGATTGGCTGGTTTGGGCTTGCTTAAGTGAACTCATTATTAAGATTATTATTACTATTTATGGGGAATACATTTCAAAAAAATCTTTGTGAATGAACCTATAAAGTGGGTGTTTGCAGTATTTGAGGTAATCTAGTGTTGTTTTTTTGTGCGACAAACGGTTTGTTTTCTCAGATGAAGTGTTAGCGAAGAGATAAAATGTGTCGAAATCGTCTAAAAAATAACTTTTGTTATATCTATCTGTATTTTTTTTCGTTTTTTTTCAGTGCGAATTCAGGTTTAGCTAAATGTTGCAATAATGTTGTTTTATGTCAGTGCAATGCGAATAAATACACCCCTTAAAAGGCTTTAATAGAAATATTAAGAGAAAGCTTGGTTGCAATAATGTTAACGGTTGTGCGCTGGTACTTTTGTTTAAGCATCAACTTAGCTATTTATTTACTGCGATTAGTAAACATCAAGTTGACAGCGCTAATTGCATTTAGCATTATTGGAAGGTTGATATCTATTAAAAGATATCAGGGTTGTTCTCCTCGGAGGATAATTAAATTATAAAAGTAACATTACTTAATTGGTTGGGAACTATGTCTGTTAAAATCAGAAAGAGTCTTGTAGCAACTGCGTTGGTTGGCGCATTTGCATTTGCAAGCAGCAATGTGATTGCAGATCCTTTGAATGACGTGCAAAAAGCAGGTCAACAAATTCAAAAGGCTGCGGTTAAGTCTCAAACTAAAATTGACAATGTATATGGTCAAACTCAGGAGCTAATCGCTGAGTACCGTAGCGTTGTTGATGAGACTGAACTTATGAAAGTGTATAACGATCACGTGTCGCGCTTGGTTGATAGCCAAAACGCTTCTATCGAATCGTTTGATCGTCAAATCGCTACGATTGATAACACGAAACAAAACGTTGTGCCTTTGATGTATCGCATGATCGATACGCTTGAGCAATTCATCAAAGCGGACGTTCCATTTAATCTAGAAACGCGTTTAGGACGTGTTGAAAGACTACGTGAAATCATGGTTTCTGCGTCTGTAACGACGTCTGAAAAATTCCGTCAAGTACTTGAAGCTTACACTATTGAAACAGCATACAGCTCTCTTGTATCTGCTTCTCAAGGTACATTAGAAGTTGATGGCAAGAGCATTAACGTTGATATCGGTCAGTTAGGTCGTATCACTTACGTTGCTCAGTCTTTTGACTTGAAACATGCTTGGGTGTGGGATAACAACACTAAACAGTGGAAAAAATTAGGTGAAGAATACCTAAAACCTGTTAAAGAAGTTATTCGTATGGCGCGTAAGCAAGCGACATTAGAACTTGTTAAACTACCTATCTTTGGCGCGGAGTAATCAATAATGAAGAAACTATTTAAAGGTTTTGCTGTTGCCGCAGTACTAACTGTTTCTGCAGGTACCGCGTTAAATGCACATGCAAATACTGGAGCTCTAGATAAAATTCTTGAGCAAGTAAAGCAAGAGCGTATCTCTGAAGGTAAAATCGATAAGAAACGTGAACAAGAGTTCTTATCAGATCGTGCTGACAAGCAATCTTTACTTAATAAAGCTAAAAGCCAACTTGCTTCTGAGAAGTCTCGTGGTGAACGCTTAACTAAGCAATATGCACAAAATGAAAATACGTTAGCAGAAAAAGAAGCTGCTCTTCAAAGTGCCCAAGGTACTTTAGGTGAGATGTTTGGTGTTGTACGTCGTGCAGCTCAAGACGCTATCGGTTCTATCGAAGCATCACTAGTTAGTGCTGAGAAACCAGGCCGTGCTGAAATCTTACGTTCATTAGCTGCTGCTAAAGAACTTCCAACTGTTCGTGAACTTGAAGAACTTTGGATTTCACTTCAAACAGAAATGACTGAATCAGCTAAAGTTTCAACTTTTGAAACTGAAGTTGCTGGTCTTGACGGTAACCCGTCAATGAAAAAAGTAACGCGTATCGGTAACTTTAACTTAGTTACAGACGATGGTTACTTAATTTATTCACCAGAAACTAAGTCTATTCAGCCTCTAGGTAAACAGCCTGATAGCTATATTTTAGACGGTATCACTGATCTTGAAAATACATCACCAGATAACTACGCTGGTGTTTATATCGATCCGACTCGTGGTGCTATCTTACGTATCAACACTCAAAAAGCGACACTTATGGAATACTTCCATCAAGGTGGCGTAGTTGGTTATATCATTACAGCTTTACTAGCTTTAGGTATGCTAATTACTCTAATTCGTTTTGTTGACCTTACACTTACTACTAGTAAGATTAAGAGCCAGCTTAAAAATGTTGCTACACCGAATACAAATAACCCACTGGGTCGTATTCTTAAAGTGTACCATGACAACAAGAACCAAGATGTTGAAAACCTTGAGCTTAAACTTGATGAAGCGATTCTACGTGAAACGCCACGCATCGAAGCTGGTATCAATATAATTAAGATTCTTGCTGCAATCGCACCATTACTAGGCCTACTAGGTACAGTAATCGGTATGATCTTAACGTTCCAAACAATCACATTGTTCGGTACGGGTGATCCGAAGATCATGGCAGGTAACATCTCTCTAGCACTTGTAACTACAGCGCTAGGTCTAATTGCTGCATTACCACTAATTCTACTTCATGCTCTAGTAGCTGGTCGTAGTAAGTCGGTATTACACATCCTTGATGAGCAAAGCGCGGGTATCGTTGCTACTCACGCGGAGAAGGAGAAAGCCTAATGCTAGTCCTGATGGAGATATGGGAATCTATCAGGGATTTTGTTGGCACAGGCGGCCAGGTTTTATACGTGGTCGCGATAGCACTCTTTCTGATGTGGGTTTTAATGATTGAGCGCTATTGGTTTCTACTTGCAGAGTTTCCTCGCACAGCGAAAGAAATTGTAGCAAAGTGGGATGCCCGCCAAGACACTACGTCTTGGTACGCACACAGAATCCGTGAAGCATGGATTTCTGAAGCGTCTGAAAAATTAGATCAGCGTATGTTGTTGATTAAGACATTAGTAGCTGTTTGTCCTTTGATAGGCTTACTTGGTACTGTTACTGGTATGATCTCGGTTTTTGAAACCATGGCCAACCAGGGTACGGGTAACGCACGTTTAATGGCATCAGGTATTTCAATGGCAACAATCCCAACAATGGCTGGAATGGTTGCGGCACTATCTGGAGTATTTTTTAGCTCACGTCTTGAGACAAAAGCTAAAATGGTGAAAGCCAAACTTATTGATAGTATGCCTCATCACTAGAGAGAGAATTAAATATGGCACGTAAACAACGTTTTCGTGAAGAAGAAGAAGCAGCGGTTGATATGACGCCAATGCTTGACATCGTATTTATCATGCTTATTTTCTTTATCGTAACTACATCGTTCGTTAAAGAGGCTGGTATCGAGGTCAATAAACCAAAAGCTGCCCAAGCTACTAAGCAAAAAAATGCTAACATTTTTATTGCTATTCGTAGTAACGGCGAAATCTGGGTTGATAAACAACAAATTGATGTTGAACGTATTTCAGCAAAAATCGAAAGTTTATTAGCAGAACAACCTACTGAAGTTGTGATTATACAAGCTGATAAAGAAGCTAAACACGGCACAGTGGTTAAAGTTATGGACCAGATTAAAGCGACGGGTGACAACCTTAGAATTTCAATAGCTGGAGATCAGTAATGATTCGTTTTCTGTTTTCACTGATTGCAGGTGGGGCAGTTACTTTCGGCTTGTTCTACTTCATGGCCTTCCTCATCTCTGGTGGGGCTGACCGTAATACGGAACAAAAAGAGCAGATCATAGTCGAAATAATGACGAATCCGCCTGAATCTAAGGTGCAGGAGAGGAAGCGTGTACCGCCTCCTCCTCCGCCACCGCCAAAGCAGCCGCCTAAACCGCAGCCGCCACAGCCGGAAAATAATAATCCAAACCCTGGTGCTATGTCATTTAACATGGGTAGCATTGATGTTGGTAGTTCAGCTGGTGGACTAAGTGGTCCTGGTGCATTTGGACGAGATGGTGATGCGACACCTATCGTTCGTATAGAACCAAAATATCCAACGCAAGCAGCACGTGATGGCAAAGAAGGTTGGGTACAACTTTCATTCACAATTGATGAGTTAGGTGGAGTAACTGACGTTGAAGTAATTGACGCAGATCCGAAGCGTATCTTTGACCGTGAAGCTAAACGTGCACTGCGTAAGTGGAAGTACCGTCCTAAGATCATTGACGGAAAACCACAGAAACAACCAGGTTTACAAGTTCAATTAGACTTTAAACTTAACCAAGGCAACTAAGGAGGCGAGTAATGAGAAATTTTTCTAAAGTAACTGCTCTTGCGATTCTTATGTCTGTGACTGGTGCTACTTTAAGTGCATCTGTTTTAGCGGCGCCAGATTACGCAAAGATTGAAGAGCGTAAAAAAGCAAAAACTAAAATCATGGGCGAGCGTACTGGTAAAAAAGTAATTAAAGCATTTGATTTGTACAACGAAGAAAAAGTTGATGAAGCAATTGTTTTGCTTAGAGAGATTGATGCTTCGAATGACTTTGATAAAGCGACCGTTAACCGTTACTTAGGTAGCATGTACGCTCAAAAAGAAAAGTATGATGAAGCGATTAAATATTCTAAACAAGCAGTTGCCCCTGATGTTTTAAACTTTGCTGACCAAGAACAAACACTAAAACTGTTAGGCGACTTATACGCCGGTACTGAAAAGTATCAAGAGGCCAAAAAAGCTTATGTAGCTTGGATGGACTTTACCGGTCAAGAAGATCCTACGGTTTATACACGGATTGCTCAAGCTAACTATCAGTTAGAGCAATTTCGTGATGTTTTTGAACCAGCAGATAAGGCAATTAAACTTCAAAAAGAACCTAATAAAGGTCCTTACCAATTAAAACTGGGTGCATACTTTGAACTTAAAGATTATGCAAACATGGTTAAGATTGGCGAAGAAATTGTTCGTGTATGGCCTGATGATAAAAAAGCTTGGGTTAGCTTAGGTAAATATTACCTACAAACCGAAGACTATCAAAAAGGTTTAGCAACGATGGAAGTTGCTTACAAGAACGGTTACTTTGAAAATGAAGTTGAGTATAAAGTCTTATCTAACTTTTACTCTTTAAACGAGATCCCTTTTAGAGCAGCTGTAACGCTAGAAAAGGCCGTTAAGAGTGAAAAAGTAAAACGTACAAAGCAGAATGTTAGCGCGATTGCTAGTAACTATCACCGCTCTAAAGATTTAGAAAAAGCTGCTAAGTACTACGAAGAAGCTGCTAAATTTGATGACGACGCTGAACTTTACCGTAAAGCTGGTTCGTTACTTTTACAATCTGAGAAATTCAGTGCTGCTGTTGTTCGTTTGAACAAAGCATTAGAGCTTGGCTCTGATAAAAAGGGTACTATTTATTCAGATTTAGCTGAAGCGTATTACTATCAAGGTAAGTATAAGCAAGCATATGCTGCAATTACTAAAGCTATGGATGACCCTCGCACACGTAAGTTTGCAAAAGGTTGGTCTACATATATTAAAGATAAAGCCGCTCGCAACGGTGTTAAAATTTAATTTTAATTAGCTAAAGCAACTTATAAAAAGCCCCTCTGGGGCTTTTTTTATTGGAACTACTATGTATAAAAAGCTCTCTTTCTCATTATTACTATGCCTTTTTTTAGGGGCATGCTCAAAGCAGCCTCAACCTTATGAGTCATTTGAAGACGCACAAGTTGCTTTAAAAACTTTAAACATGGCACTTGTACAACCGGACACTAAAAAAGCCGGTAAAATTACTAAAGAACAATTGGTTTTCTCAAATGCATATTTGGCAGAGCGTCATACTATTTATCAGAACTTAATGGATATTGAGCTTAATCTTAATCAAATTGCGCAAGTAAACTATTTGGTTATTGCGGAGCGTTTTCCTGGGCGCTATTTTAATTGGCCAGCTCAAGTAGATGTATTGAAAAACATGCTTGCTTTTGAAGACTCAAAAAACTCACCAGATAGTATTATTACGTGGCTTAAATCAACCCAAGACACGTTAGACAGTGCTAAACAAAGCAATTTAAAGCTAAATAAGATTGAGCTTACATTATTACAAAGCTATGTATCGAGTGCGATAGACAATAATGATGTTCAGCCAGCGCTTAAAAGTCATATAAGGGCTTTTAACGATTATTTGGCCAGTTATAAGCCCAGAGGTAGCATTGGTTTAAGGGGCCTGCCAAATGGCACTGAGTGGTATCAGAGCAAACTTAATTACTTTAGTGGCGAAGTACATTCTCCGTTGGAATGGGTTACTCTTTTAAATGAAAAAATAAAAGTATTAGATCGAATTACATTCGATAGTAAAATGTCTACTTCTCATCAAAAATCGTTTTTAGCGCAATATTTATCGGGTGAAAAGCTAATTGAAGGGCTTGATTGGCAGACTGATTATCAAGACTTACCTGCAATGGCGAGTAATATGAATATGTCTGATAAAGGTAAAACATTGATGCTTGCAATGATGGAATCGGATATAGGCATTCATTATCATGCCTGGACTTTACCACAAGCAAAAGTAAATCTTATAAAACGGCTAGAAATGAGTCAAGAAGAGGCTCAGTATTTAGTGGAAGATATAATACTCTACCCAGGGCAATCATTTAGCTTTATACAACAAATTATATAATGATTTTAAAGTGCGCTTATGATGCGCACTTCGTACACCGTTGAGTTGCGGGGTCTAGTTCAAGTGATTTGGCCGATATTTTTTCTTCACAGTCACAGCAGTAACCATATTGGCCAATTTCTATTTGGCTTAGTGCAGCTTCTAGTTCAGTCATGCGGCTAATTAAAAGTGCATATTCAGGCCCAAGCTTCTCGGCGGCACAGTCTAACCATTCATTATTTGCTGTATTATCTAAAATTTGTATTAAATGCTGATGTGCAGGATAGGCTGATTTAGAAAGCATAGTTAATATATTTAATTTAACTTGTGCTATTTCATCGCTTAGTCTTTTTTGATGATGCATTATCAGTACAACCTTATTAAATTGGCTTTACGTTATACTGATATTATCAAGGGGCTTTAAGTTAGCTGTTATGATTTGAATCAAGTTGCGGTGCTTTGGCGTATTTATTTAATACACTGGCCACGTCTTCTTTACTTTTTAAACGCCTAATTTCATCAAATAAATCGATAGCTTGCGGATACTGACGCTTTAGATAGCCAAGCCATTGCTTGGTACGAGAAGCAAAGTACTTTTCATCTTTTGCAGGGTCTTGATGGATCGCAGAGTGAATTAAATGATAAATAATATGCTCCCATTGTAGGCCATCATAGTGTTCGTTATTTACATGAGCTTTAATTTTTTTTGCTAGATCAGGATGTGAAAGGGCGCCGCGACCAAGCATTAAATCAGTGCATCCACTTCGTTTTTGACAAAGCATTGCGTCTTCAACTTGCCAAATTTCACCATTGGCAACAACAGCAATATTTTTGTCTTTTATTATTGGTGGAATTTTTTCCCAATAAGCTGGCGGGTTGTAACCATCACGTTTGGTTCTGGCGTGTATTGCCACACTATTTGCGCCTGCGCTTACGACAGCATCTACAATTTCTTGGCTGTTACTGTCATCATCAAAGCCTAAGCGAATTTTTGCACTTACTTCATGTTCATCATCTACGGCGTCTCGGACTGCTTTAATAATCGTATACATGTGGTCAGGATCTTTAAGCAGTACAGCACCCCCTCGACTACGATTAACGGTTTTTGCTGGGCAACCAAAGTTAAGATCGACCCCATGAGATCCTAAGGCAATTGCTCTTATTGCATTTTCGGCTAACGGATTTGCTTCTTGGCCGAGCAATTGAACACGTACTGGAGTGCCTGCTCGCGTAAAACCATTATTATGTAGCTCAGGACAAAATCGATGAAAAACCTTGTCAGGTAAGCATGTCTCAACCACTCTTACAAATTCGGTAACGCACAAATCGAACCCACCAATATCTGTGAGTAATTGGCGCATTTTAAAATCAACGACACCTTCCATAGGCGCTAAAACAAGTTTCATAAGGTGATTAATTCTGATAAAAAACTGGACGCATAGTTTACCTGCAAATCACACATTGATAAATCTGTAATTACCAACCATATTTAATGTAGAAATTGCAAAAGTAAATAATATGAAAATAAATGAAAGTTTTTATTCTTGTACGGGTCTACTTAAGCATACAAGCAATTTAAAAATACATTTTTATTGCTGAGATTTATAATCCTTGATTAAAGAGAGTCATAAAATGAATACAATTAAAAAAAATACAATCGCGTTAACTTTAGGTGCAGTAGTTGTTGGCTCTGCAAGTTTTGTATCTGCTGACGTACAAGCGAACCCATTTGAGTTCCAACAATTAGTAACAGGTTACCAATTAGACGCAACTGAAGGTAAATGCGGCGAAGGTAAGTGTGGCGGCGACGCAAAAGATACTAAAGACATGAAAACCAAAGCTGAAGGTAAATGCGGCGAAGGTAAGTGTGGCGGCGACGCAAAAGATGCTAAAGGCATGAAAACTAAAGCTGAAGGCAAATGCGGCGAAGGTAAATGTGGCGGCGACGCAAAAGATGCTAAAGGCATGAAAACTAAAGCTGAAGGTAAATGCGGCGAAGGTAAATGTGGCGGCGACGCAAAAGATGCTAAAGGCATGAAAACTAAAGCTGAAGGTAAATGCGGTGAAGGTAAATGTGGCGGCGACGCAAAAGATGCTAAAGGCGCTAAAGCAAAAGCTGAAGGCAAGTGCGGCGAAGGTAAATGTGGTGGTCGTTAATTTCTTATTCTAAATAAGTTATGCTAAAAGGGCCTTAAGGCCCTTTTTTGTTAAGTTAGAGGTAGTTATGACACAAACTCAAAATACAGATTTCGGGATGGTGGGACTTGGCCTACGACGAGAAATGCTTGATGAACTACTTGAGCATGTACCTAATCAAGTAGATTTTTTAGAAGTTGCGCCAGAGAACTGGTTAAAGCTAGGGGGTCGTTTTAAAAAACAATTTAAAACATTAACAGATGCAAATAACTTTGTGTGCCATGGTTTGTCATTGTCTATTGGCTCACCCGAACCGCTGGATGTTGAATTTGTTAAGTCTTTAAAAGGTTTTTTTGAAGAGCACAATATAAAAATTTTTAGTGAGCACTTAAGTTACTGCTCTGGCACAGGGCATATGTATGACTTAATGCCAATACCATTCACGCAAGATGCTATTGCGCACGTTGTTTCTCGTATTAAGCAAGTACAGGACATACTAGAACAGCAAATTGCGATAGAAAATGTTTCTTATTATGGCGCTCCTGGGCAGCAATTATCAGAACTAGAATTTACAAATACTATTTTAGAACAAGCCGACTGCAAGCTTTTACTTGATGTGAATAATATTTATGTTAATTCGATTAATCATGGCTATAACGCACAAGCATTTTTAACTGGATTGCCTTCTAACCGTATTGCCTATGGACACGTCGCTGGGCATTACAATGAGGCTGATGACTTAATAGTGGATACACATGGCGCTGATGTAATCAGTCCTGTGTGGGAGTTACTTGATAAGGCATATGAAGTACATGGAGTATTTCCGACTCTGCTTGAGCGTGATTTTAATATTCCCACTATGGATGTGTTAACCAAAGAGTTAGACATAATTCATGAGCTACAAGCTAAATACCTTAATTCGACTATTTCAAAACAACGAGCTTAATATAAGCCTTTATAAATATTAAAAGAGTGCCTAGTTATGAGCTTTATTGAAATACAAAACGAATTTATGGCGCATATTCGAGAGCCTAAAAAAAATAAAAAGCCCAGCGGGATTGAAGATAGACGAATGGCTATTTATCGCGACCTATTTTTTAATAATATTGAAGGCTTTGTGTCATCTGGTTTTCCAGTGTTAAAAACACTATATACCGATAAACAATGGCAGGTACTTGTACGCCAGTTTTTTAGCGAATATGATTGCCATTCGCCGTACTTTTTAGATATAGCAGGGGAGTTTATTAATTACTTATCAAGTGATTATAAAATGAAAAAATACGATCCTGTGTTTATGCTAGAACTTGCGCATTATGAATGGATAGAACTTGATGTATCGATTGCACACGAAGATGAGCAAGAACAAAAATTACTAACAACAGCGCTTACTTGTTCTGCTTTGTATTTATCCAAAGCAGCTAGAAATTTAAGTTATCAATTTCCAGTTCAAAATATTAGCAATCACTTTATGCCTAAAGAGCCATCACCACAGCCTAATTGTTTTGTTGTATATAGAGATGAAGATGATGACGTTCAATTTTTGGCTACAAATGTGATGACTGCTTTACTATTGTCAATTATAGAGGCAAGTGATGGAGCGACATTTGACGACGTTTGCCTACAGGTATTAACTCACGCGCCGCAATTTAATGCAGAGCAAATTGCTCAAGGTGCATTGGTTACCCTTAATGCAATGGTTGAACGCGGTATCATTGTGACAAAAAATCAAGATTAAGGTCTTTATTGATGATTTTACATCGTCTATTATGGCATCCTTATTTGCCGTGCTTAATAAAAGGTTGTACCAATGTCAGATGATAAAGACTTTAAAGATCCGTTCAACGCTACTTACTTTCTTGCTTTCTTAGCTGTATTTGCAGGAATTGGGTGTTTAAATGCAATATTAGGCTGGATCACTAGCTTAACTTAAAATGCATAGCGTTTATTGAGGCTGTTGCTTACTTCAGCCTTGAGTCTCTTTATTTTTAATTACACTCCCTTCATTTAATACTTCTTTTATAATAACGTCAAACTCGCAATTAAAGGTTAGTTAAGGTTATAATCACCTGCTTTGTAATATAAACAATTGAGCAGTTAAAATTATGACTCAAGTAACACCAGCAATTATCAAAAACAGCATAACTACAATTGCTGATTATCCAAAAGCGGGCATCATGTTTCGCGATGTAACCACTTTAATGGCAAATCCAGAAGCCTTTAAAGCAACGATTGACGCTTTTATCGCTGAATATAAAGATCAGGGTTTTACTAAAATAATTGGCACAGAATCACGTGGCTTTATTTTTGGAGCGCCATTGTCTTACGCGTTAGGCATTCCGTTTATTCCAGTACGTAAACCAGGTAAGTTACCACGCGAAGTTATTCGTCAAGACTACTTACTTGAGTACGGTGAAGACACGCTAGAACTGCATGTTGATGCAATTGTACCTGGCGATAAAGTACTATTAGTTGATGACTTATTAGCAACTGGCGGCACAATTGAAGCCACTGCTAAATTAGTTCATAAACTAGGTGGCGAAGCCACAGATGCTGCATTTGTTGTATCACTACCAGAACTTGGTGGCGAGCAGCGCATCAAAAAAATGGGTATTAAAATCCTAAAATTGGTTGAATTCGAAGGCGAGTAATCGATGAGTTATCAGGTTCTAGCGAGAAAATGGCGTCCTCAAACCTTTCATGAATTGGTTGGGCAGTCTCATGTTAAGCAAGCGCTTGTAAATGCGCTTACACAAAATAGACTGCATCACGCTTATTTATTCACTGGAACCCGCGGTGTAGGTAAAACCACCATTGCACGTATTTTTGCTAAAAGCTTAAATTGCGACGAAGGTATATCTGCAAATCCGTGTGGTCAATGTAGCAGCTGTTTAGATATAGAAGCAGGGCGCTACATTGATTTACTCGAAATAGATGCGGCTTCTCGTACCAAAGTAGAAGACACTCGCGAAATACTCGACAACGTTCAATATGCACCAACACGTGGACGTTATAAAGTATATCTAATCGATGAAGTTCACATGCTTTCTAAGCACAGCTTTAATGCGCTTTTAAAAACGCTTGAAGAGCCACCAGAGCATGTGAAATTTTTATTAGCGACCACCGATCCTCAAAAATTACCTGTTACTATTTTATCTCGCTGTTTGCAATTTAACTTAAATGCCTTGTCGCAAAGTGAAATTAAAACACAGCTTGAACACGTACTGACCCAAGAGCAGCTTAGCTTTGATACCGATGCGCTTAGTATTATTTCAAAAGCAGCTGATGGCAGTATGCGTGATGCACTTAGCTTAACCGACCAAGCTATTGCGCAAACAAATGGTGATATTAATAATCAAGCAGTTCAAACTATGCTTGGTTTAATGGATACTCATTACAGCCAAAGCTTGCTTGCAGCATTACTTGCCCAAGATGGCGCTGCGCTAATGGATGAAATTGCTCAAGTGGCAAGCCGTAACCCTAATTATGTAGCGTTACTTGATGACTTAATTGCACTTACGCATTTGACTCAACTAACCCAGTTAGTGCCTGAGGCGGCGGGGCTTGATGAAAAAAATGTAGATTATATTGCTCATGTTGCACAGCATACGAGCCCACAGCAAATTCAAGTTTATTATCAGTTGCTGTTAAATGGTAAAAAAGATTTACAATGGGCACCAGAGCCTCGTTTAGGCTTTGAAATGATCATGCTAAGACTATTAGCATTTAAGCCTACAGACGCTCAACAAGCTGTACCTATAGTTAACGAAGAGCCGGCTCAAAATAAGCAAGGCCGAGCAAGTGCACTGCGAGATATACTAAATAAAAATAAAACATCGCAAAATAGCTTATCAAGTGCTAGCCGTGAGCAGGTAACTAATGCCTTGCCGGTTAATAATACCGAGCAAACAAAACCAGTTGAATCAGCGCCAACGATTGCGACTGACATATCTAATGACGAAGTCGCACAAAGTAAAAATGAACCAGCGAATGATGCAGTAGAGCAACCGGTTCAACAAACAGAAAACATTCCTGAACAACAGGCTTCAGCTAATGAGCAACCACTAGCTAATGTTGTTTCGGATGAGCAAGCCCAGCGTCAAAGTGAAGATGAAGCTTATATGCAACACAGCGATGCGGAACAAACGTTAGCCTCGCAGTTTGACGATATAATGAGCAACGCTGTAGATCAGGGCTTTAACCCTGCAACTAATACAAATTCAGAGCCTTCACCAGAGCTTGCAGCTAATAAAAATGTAAGTACACCAATTGCCGAGCAAGAAGCGCAAGCTCAATCAGCCATAGCTCGTATTTTACGTGACAGAAACATATCGGGTGCGGGTAGGTTATCAAGTAAGAATACAAATACATCTGCAAGTAATGTTGCAGCACAGCCAAGCCAAGCGCCTGCTAAAAAGCCAGAACAGCATCCAAGAATGCCTAAAGCTGAAATTGTTGATCAGAGCAATAGTGCTGCAAACACAAGCGAGCCTAGTAGTACGTCAAGCACTGCATTTAGCGATGCCCCACCTTGGGCTACTGGTAGTGCAGGTGAGAGTGAAAAAAAGCATGAGCTCCCAGTAACAGGGAGCCAAAATCAGGCAAATAGTCACGCTAATACAAAACCAGCTCGTAAGATTGATTTTAAAGAAAAGCACCAAACAATTACCGAAAATTTAGCGCCAGAATTACTTGAGCAAATTAATCCTCAAAAAGCGCCTGAAGTTGTGCCAGAGGAAGTAAGTATTCCTGCACCTGATGATTTTCAAAGTCCAATTAGTGAAATTAGATTTGCGCATCAACAAGATGAATGGGCATATTTAATTAAACGTATGGGATTAGGCGGTCGCATGCGCCAATTTGCATTGCATTCAATATTTACCAAGCAAGGCAATAGTTTACATATAGACGTTGATGAATCACAAAAGCATTTAGATACCCCTATGCTTCGTCAAAGATTAGATGCCGCATTGTCGAGTATTTATGAGCATAACGTGTCATTAAGCATTAATTTTGCAAAAGGAGTCATTGACTCTCCATATCTTATTCAGCAAAAAATTGATGCAGGTCGTCACCAGCAAGCAATCGATGTGATCACATCTGATGAAAACATAGTACAATTTCAGCAAGTATTTAGCGCCGAAATTGACGAAAACAGTATTCAGGCATTGTAATTACTTACAATCGCCCTTATGTTCATGTTAATTAATGTATTAAAAGAAAGAGAGAAAGTTATGTTTAAAGGTGGAATGGGCAACATGATGAAGCAAGCGCAGCAAATGCAAGATCGCATGCAAAAAGCCCAAGACGAAATCGCAACTTTAGAAGTTGTTGGCGAAGCCGGTGCTGGTTTAGTTAAAGTAACTATGCTTGGTAACCACAACGTACGTCGTGTTCAGCTTGATGAGAGCTTAATGGAAGACGACAAAGACATGATTGAAGATTTACTTGCAGCAGCATGTAACGATGCTGTACGCCGTGTTGCAGAAGAAACACAAGAGCGTATGGGTAAAGTAACTGGCGGTATGCAATTACCACCAGGTATGAAAATGCCGTTTTAAGTAAATAATGCAACTTTCAGATAGTTTAAATCAGCTTATAGAAGCACTGCGCTGCCAACCGGGCATTGGTCCAAAGTCAGCGCAACGTATTGCTTTTCACTTGCTAGAGCGCGACCGTAAAGGGGGCACTCAGCTTGGCAATGCATTGACTAAAGCAATGACAGCAATAGGGCATTGTCAGTCTTGTCGTACTTTTTGCGAACAAGCTCAGTGCGACATTTGTTTAAGTACAAAACGCCAAGACAGCGGCATATTATGTGTTGTTGAATCGCCTACTGATGTGCTTGCCATTGAGCAAACAGGTCAGTACTTAGGGCTATACTTTGTTTTAATGGGTCATTTATCGCCAATTGACGGTATTGGCCCTAAAGAAATTGGCTTAGACGTTTTAGAGCAAAAACTTGCTCAAGGCGGTATTAATGAGGTTATTTTAGCGACTAACCCTACCGTGGAAGGCGATACTACTGCTCATTATATTGCTCAGCTTTGTCATAAATATAAAGTAGGTGCTTCGCGTATTGCTCATGGTATTCCTGTGGGAGGCGAGCTTGATTTAGTGGATGGTAGAACGCTTATGCATGCTTTTAGCGGCAGGCGTTTAGTTATACAAGACTAACTCTAAGTCACTATTTGAAAACAAACTGTAAAAGCCTACATGATTAAATTATGTAGGCTTTTTTGTTTTTAAGGTAAGCTTAGAGGTGGCCTATTATGTTTTACTCTTGTAGGCTATCTATCTAATTAGTAAGGAACACAATGAAAGATAATCAATCCTATCAAGGTGCATTACTGGCCAGTAAGCGTTTTTTACCGCTGTTTATTACGCAGTTTTTCTCAGCAATAAACGATAACGTGTATAAGCAATCAGTGCTTATTTTATTGATATTTCAGGCCGCGACGCTTGCCGATGGTGCGCTTTATTCAAACATAGCTGCTGGGTTATTTATTCTACCTTTCTTTTTATTTTCAGGGATGGCGGGACAGCTCGCAGAAAAAACAGAAAAATCCAAACTCATTCGAATCGTAAAACTATGTGAAATCCCTATTATGGTTGTAGGGGCAGTCTCGATTTTAACGCAGTACGTTTGGCTGATGTTAGCCACCGTATTTTTAATGGGGGTACAAAGTACGTTTTTTGGTCCATTAAAATACTCTATTTTACCGCAGCACGTAGCGCCTAACGAATTAACAAAAGCGAACGGCTTGGTTGAATCAGGCACGTTTGTAGCAATTCTAATGGGTACAATCTTTGGTACTTACTATATTACTCAATCAGTTGGTCCTACAGTTATAAGTATCGCGGTATTAGTACTGGCCGTTATGGGCTATGTGAGTAGTCGCTTTATACCGATTAGTGAGGCAAACGAGCCTAATTTAAAATTTACTTATAATATATTTTCATCCACAAAAAACGTATTTTCAGCACTCAACTCACAAACAGAGTCGGTTGGTAAATCAGTACTTGGGATCAGTTGGTTTTGGTTAATTGGTGCAATCGTTTTAACGTCATTACCAAATTATGTAAAACACACAATGGGGGGCGATGAGCTTGTAGTAACGAGTGTGCTAGTTGTGTTTTCACTGAGCATTGCCATTGGATCGTTATTGTGTGAAAAGCTTTCCCGCTCTCGAATAGAATTAGGAATTGTACCCTTTGGCGCTATTTTAATTACCTTATTTTTATACTTACTGAGCCAAGAGAGCGCTATTAGCGCGTATATGCCTCAAAATACTCAATCATTAACACTTGAGCAGGTATTAAAAACAGGCGACATGTTGTGGCATTTTGTATGGATGGCAGGCATTGGTATTGGCGCTGGTTTTTACACTGTACCGCTTTATGCGCTTATTCAACAGCGTACTGAAGAGTCGAGTCGATCACGAGTTATAGCGGCTAACAATGTATTAAATGCACTGTTTATGGTGGGCAGTGCTATTTTGAGCATTGTAACACTGTCTGTTTTTCAGTGGAGTATTTCAGAGCTGCTACTGTTACTTGCTGGGCTAAACCTGCTTATTTCTGTTTATATTTATACCAAGGTGCCTGAGTTCTTTTTACGGTTTGTTATTTATATTTTGGCTATTTGTATGTACCGTGTGCGCACAAAAGGTGAAAGTAATATTCCCAGCGAAGGCGCTGCGGTTGTAGTGTGTAATCACGTAAGTTTTGTTGATTGGATGTTTATTTTAGCGGCGTCCCCAAGGCCTATCCGATTTATGGTATTTGCCCCTATTTATTATTCGCCAGCCCTACATTGGTTATTTAAAATGGCTAAAGCGATTCCAATTGATAGTGAAAAAACCAACCCAGAGGCATTTAAAAAAGCCTTTGACGATGTTGCAGCTGCGCTTGATAAAGGCGAGCTTGTTGGTATTTTCCCAGAAGGAAAACTAACGAGTGATGGAACCGTGGATATTTTTCGCCGTGGAATAGAGCGTATTATTGAGCGATCACCCGTGCCGGTTATACCTGTGCATTTAGGAGGGTTGTGGGGAAGTATGTTTAGCCATAAAGCTAAGTGGCAATTGCCGAGATTAAAATGGTCTTTAGTGTCGGTTACCGTCGGTGAAGCTATTGCCGCTGATAGAGTGGCTGCTGATGACTTACGCGAACAGGTTTTAGCTTTAAAAGCGCTTCATTCTAAAGGTATTGATTAACTTAATGACACACTCAACACCTGAGTCTAACTTAATAGACCATATTGTTATTGATGACTTTGTAGCGCCTAAATGCGCTGGGTTTATTGAAATATTATATCAAGATGATGATATTTTATTGATTAATAAGCCCAGTGGATTATTGAGTTTGTCGGGTAAAAACCCACTTAATTGGGACTCAGTACATTACCGTTTAGTACATGGTCAAAAAGGGTTAACAGCCGCATTTGCAGAGGCTAAGTTACCGCATCGGTTAGATTTAGGCACATCGGGCATTATGATTGTTGGACTAAACGCCAAAGCGTCAAAGCATCTTAATAAACAGTTTCAGGCACGTACTATTCAAAAGCGTTATGTAGCAATGCTAGAAGGGAGCTTGGCTAGTAATGAAGGGAAAATTACTGCACCAATAGCGAAAGACAAACTGCTTTTTCCGCGTGTTAAAATTTGCCAAACTACTGGCAAAGCTGCAGTGACTGAATACAAAGTGCTTGAAAGACTACACAGCCCAAATAAAACCTTAGTGCAGTTTACTCCCGTTACTGGGCGAACTCATCAATTAAGAATACACAACCAGTTTATAGGTCATCCTATTTTAGGTTGTGATTTATATAAAAGTGCGCAAAGTGAACACATGGCAGGGCGCTTACAATTGCATGCCAGTGATTTATATTTTGAGCACCCAGCAACGGGTGCTCAAATACATATTAATTGCCCACATCCATTTTAGATAAACGAGATATTCTATTTTTTCGTTTCACCTTTTTTTTGATTTTTCCCTTGAAGTTCTAACACCTCACCCCATATTAAGTGCATAACGCAGACACCTTGCAAATTGGAGATATATAAATGACTGCAGCAAAAAAAGAAACATTAGGCTTTCAAACAGAAGTAAAACAATTATTAAACTTAATGATTCATTCTCTTTATTCTAATAAAGAAATATTTTTACGCGAACTTGTATCAAATGCATCAGATGCGGCAGACAAGTTACGCTTTTTAGCGCTATCTCAAGGTGACCTTTACCAAGGTGATGCCGATTTACGTGTTCGTATTAGCGCAGATAAAGAAGCTAACACCATTACTATTTCTGATAATGGTATTGGTATGACTCGCGATGAAGTAATAAGCTCATTGGGTACTATTGCTAAATCAGGTACTGCTGAGTTTTTCAAAAACTTAACGGGTGATCAAAGTAAAGATTCACAGCTAATTGGCCAATTTGGTGTTGGTTTTTACTCAGCCTTTATTGTTGCCGATTTAGTGACTGTTCGTACACGTAAAGCGGGTGAAACAACAGCTTACGAGTGGGAATCTCAAGGTGAAGGCGAATACACACTTCAAGAAATTGAAAAAGAAGGCCGTGGTACCGACATTATTCTACATCTTCGTGATGAAGAAAAAGAATTTGCTGACGATTACCGCCTGCGTGGCATTGTTACTAAATACTCAGACCATATTTCTACACCAGTACAAATGTTTAAAGCAGAAGTTCCAGAGTCTGAAGGCGAAGACGGCGAAAAAATCCCAGCAGTACCAGGTGAGTGGGAAAGCATTAACCGTGCAACTGCACTGTGGACGCGTGATAAGTCAGAGCTTTCTGATGAAGAATACAAAGAGTTTTACAAGCACGTAAGCCACGACTGGGAAGATCCACTTAGCTGGGCGCATAATAAGGTAGAAGGTAAAACTGAATACACCAGCCTTTTATACATCCCCAAAAAAGCACCTTTCGATTTATGGAACCGCGACCGTCAAAGTGGTTTAAAACTTTACGTACAACGTGTATTTGTAATGGATGATGCTGAGCAGTTTATGCCAAGCTACCTTCGCTTTGTAAAAGGATTACTAGATTCAAACGATTTACCACTGAACGTATCTCGTGAAATCTTACAAGATAACAAAGTAACGCAAGCCATTCGTAAAGGGTGTACATCGCGCATTATTAAAATGCTTGAGCGTATGGCTAAAAACAAAGCTGACGATTACCAAGTATTTTGGAACGAGTTTGGCCAAGTAATGAAAGAAGGCCCAGCTGAAGATGCAGCAAATAAAGAAGCTGTGTGTAAGCTATTACGTTTTTCTTCTACTCATACTGATTCAGAAACGCAAGATGTGTCGCTTGAGCAATATGTTGAGCGCATGAACGAAGGTCAAGATAAAATATACTATGTAGTAGCTGATACCTTTACTTCTGCGAAAAATTCTCCGCATTTAGAGATTTTCCGCAAAAAAGGAATTGAAGTACTGCTACTAAGTGACCGTGTTGATGAGTGGATGATGAGCCACTTAACTGAGTTTGCTGATAAGCAACTACAGTCAATCACGCGTGGTGATTTAGATTTAGGCAAGCTTGACGACGAAGAAACTAAAAAAGCACAAGAAGAGTCTGAAAAAGAAATGGCTGGCCTTGTTGAGCGTATTAAAACAGCACTAGGTGAAGACGTTAAAGAAGTACGCTTTACGCACCGATTAACAGACTCTCCAGCATGTGTTGTAAGCGACGACAACGACATGAGCTCACAAATGCAAAAGCTAATGGAATCTGTTGGTCAAGCAGCGCCAGAAGCTAAACCTGTGTTTGAGCTAAACCCAGAGCATCAACTTGTTAAGCATTTGAATGACGAACAAGATGAAGATAAGTTTTCACAGTGGTCACATGTTTTACTAGACCAAGCATTACTTGCAGAGCGCGGTACACTTAAAGATCCAACAGGATTTGTTACCCGCTTAAACAAGCTTATGCTTGAACTAAGCAAATAGTCAGTTAGCTACTTAACTTAGTCCTGAATTTGGACAAGAAAGTATAAATTATATACTTTAAATAAAAGGGAACGTGCGTTCCCTTTTTTAATGCGCTGTAAATACACCTGCGACTCATCAATTAGTATAAGTTGCTTGAGTATCGGCGGCGCTTGTGGAAGAATTCAGGCTTTAAAATAATTATCCATACTAGGGGACAATAATATGCGCATTATTCTTTTGGGCGCGCCGGGTGCAGGTAAAGGTACTCAAGCTCAGTTTTTAATGGACAAATACGGTATTCCACAAATTTCTACTGGCGATATGTTACGTGCAGCAATTAAAGAAGGCACACCACTAGGCCTGGAAGCAAAAAAAGTAATGGATGCTGGTCAACTAATTTCTGATGATATTATTATTGGTTTAGTAAAAGAGCGTATTACTAAAGCGGATTGTGAAAAAGGCTTTTTACTTGATGGCTTCCCACGCACAATTCCTCAAGCTGATGCAATGAAAGAAAATGGCGTAGTGGTTGATCACGTAATTGAATTTGATGTTGCTGACGAAGTGATTGTTGAGCGCATGGGCGGACGTCGTGTTCATCCTGGCTCTGGTCGTGTTTACCACGTTGTTTATAATCCACCAAAAGTGGAAGGTAAAGATAACGAAACTGGCGAGGACTTAATTGTTCGCGCAGATGACACCGAAGAAACAGTACGTAAACGCTTAGGTATTTACCACGAGCAAACTATGCCATTAGTTGATTACTACCAAGCAGAAGCTGCTGCTGGTAATACTCAATACCACAAACTAGATGGTACGCAAGCTGTTGAAGCTGTTAGTTCACAACTTGGTGAGCTTTTAGGTTAATTATAAAAGCACACTAAAAAACCGCCAATTGGCTAACACCGATCAGTTAAGGTATTTTTGATCGGTTGACCGATCTTTTGGTTGCTTCACAATACCCT
>NZ_WTLB01000025.1 GCF_011378855.1 Pseudoalteromonas sp. Z1A8
GGACCGTTCGAATTTCAAAAACTCGGTACACCATTAAGTCAAAACATGCTTAACTGAATGGTGTTAGCCAATTGGCGGTTTTTGTTTTAAGGCCGTCTAATATTAATTAGTACTACTTATTATGCGTATTACAACGTTTTAAGTTTTTCAATCACGCTGCTATATTCTGGTTCAGTAGAAAGGCTTCCAACTAATTGTTTATAAATTATGTTATGGCTTTCATCTAAAATAAATACAGTTCGCGTTAATAAGCCCATGTCTTTGATTATCAATCCGTAATTCTGGCCAAAATCTCGCCAAACAGAATCAGATAGCGTAGTGACTTTATCAATGTTTTCAGCTTTACAAAAACGTTTTTGAGCAAAAGGTAAATCTGCACTAATTGTTAGCATTACAACACTTGGGAATTGTGAGGCTACTTTTTCGTTAAAGTGTTTTGTTTGCAGGCTACAAATACCGGTATCAAGGCTCGGTACTACACTTATCAATACAGCTTGGCCTTTATAATCCTCAAGTGTTACCGGGATGAAGTTGTCATCAACAACTTTAAAGTTTGGCGCGCTATCTCCTACTGAGACACCTTGACCTAATAAAGTGACTGGTTTGCCTTGTGCGGATACTTTTCCTACATCAAGCGTATTTTCTGGATAGTCTGCTGCAATAGCCACAGAGCAAAATGCACTCAAAGCAAAGGCAAGTGAACGTAACATAAGGTATTTCCTTTTAAATTAACGCAATGGGCGTCAGTGTATTATACTGCGCTATGGTAACCAAGTGATTAAACCTGCTAATAGAGTAGGTATTAGCTCTGCGATATAAAAATTGTAACTGGGCTAAACTTTGATTAACATGGAGTTACAAAAGATATCTTTGATAATAAAAATAAAAACCTTTATACAATGATTTTAATGCTCATGACGGGTTTAGAAATAGAGAGATAATATGTCAACATCAGTATTAATATGTGATGACTCGAAATTAGCTAGGCGTCAGTTAGCTCGTTCATTACCTGAAGATTGGGACATTAAAGTTGAATTTGCACTTGACGGCGTTGACTGCATAAAGCAAATAAAATTAATTGAACCAGAGATACTTTTTCTCGATTTAAACATGCCAGAAATGGATGGCTATGAAGTATTAATAGCTATGAAAGAACAAGGGCTTAATATACTCACTGTTGTTGTCTCTGGTGATATACAACCAAGTGCACACCAAAGAGTGCTTGAGCTGGGTGCTATCGATTTTATTCAAAAACCATGTTCCCCCGAAAAACTAGCCAGCATAATTGAACACCATGGAATTAAAGACAAAGCCATGCGTGAACGTCTCTCTCATTCATTAGGAGAGCAAGTTGACCCTGATGTACGTGACATATACCAAGAGCTCACTAACGTTGCTATGGGCCAAGCAGGGGATTTACTTGCGCGCCTGCTTAATGTGTTTGTAAAGCTTCCAATTCCGAATGTAAATATTTTAGAAGTTAACGAACTCGATATGGCGCTACGCTCTATTGATAATAACGCTGCTACATCGGGTGTGTGCCAAGGCTTTATTGGCGGTGGTATTTCTGGTGAAGCCCTATTACTTTTAAATGATTCAAGCTTTAAAGAAATAGCCTCATTGATGAATTATGATGGCGAGTTAAACGACAAGGTTGAACTTGAGCTGCTAATGGATATTAGTAATATTTTGATAGGCGCTATTTTAACAGGCCTTTCAAAACAGCTCGATATGTCATTTAGCCAAGGGCACCCGATTGTACTTGGTCAGCACAGAGACGTGTCTGAGCTGGTAAAATCGAATAAATCACGTTGGCAGCGCACGCTTGCTATAGAGATTAGTTACGGTATTGAAAACCATGATATAAATTGCGACCTCATGCTGTTATTTACTGAAGATTCACTTAAAACTTTGAAGTACAAAGTTGCTTACCTATTAGAAGATTAAGTTATGGCTGCTGATTTAGAAATGACTGAGATCCATTGGTTAATGGATATGTTTAATACCGTAGATGTAGGCCTTGTTGTACTAAATAGAGACTATAAAGTGTGTGTATGGAATGGCTTTATGGAAAACCATTCTGGGCTTTTACCAAGCGCAGTAAAAGATAAAGACCTATTTGACTTATTTCCAGCAATAGACGAAAAATGGTTTAGAAGTAAATCTGAGTCGGTTTTTGTTTTAAAAAACCGCTCTTTTACTATTTGGGAGCAACAGCCCTATATTTTCAGGTTTAAAAATTATAGACCGATTACCGGTAAAGCTGATTACATGTACCAAAATGCGACGTTTATACCGCTTACAAATACGATGGGTGAAGTGAGCCATATTTGTATTATTTTGTACGATGTAACTGATGTCGCGGTAAATAAAAAAGAGCTTGAAGAGTTAAATAAAAAATTAGAACAAGTTAGTCAAACAGATAGTTTAACGCAGCTTGCAAATCGTGGGCATTGGGAAGGTACGCTACGCCAAGAGTTTTTGAGGGTTAAGCGAAGTGGTGGCTGTAGTACATTATTAATGTTTGATATTGATCACTTTAAAAAAATAAATGATGAATACGGGCATAGTTGCGGCGATGAAGCGCTCCGTCATCTATCAAACTTATTACGTACAACGCTACGCGAAACAGATATAGCTGGCCGTTACGGTGGTGAAGAGTTTGTAGTAACTTTACTTGATACTGATAAAGAGGGGGCGACTATATTTGCTGAACGTTTAAGAGTACATATTGAGTCAAATCCAGTTAAGTATAAACACTTTGAAATAAAAATGACGGTGAGCATTGGCTTTGCTGGCAATAGTAATGATTTTAAAAATCATGAGCGTTGGATAGAAGCTGCCGATAAAGCGTTATATCACTCAAAAAATACAGGCCGAAATAAAGTGACGGCCTATGAAGATATAAAAAATGACGCTTAAGCGTCATTTTTTATATCTAGGGCATGTTGATCTTTGGTGGGTGAATTTGCAGCAGTATGTTTGGTTTTTAGGCAAGGCAGAGCCTATGTAGTGTGGTTATTCCCCATGAATAGGCGATAACGCAGCATAAATACCAAACATGCGCTGCCCAAAGGGTTCTTTCTAGGGACGATTAACTCTTTGTTGCCTACATGGATGTCGGTAAGGGGCGTGAGCAGGACGCGGAAGCTTTGCTCGGTTTTTACTTAGCCTACTAGGTTACAAACCTCGCGCCGCGATTTAATCGCCCCTAGATTGAACAAATTTCAATCCACAAAGATCAACACGCCCTAGAATTTAAGATTAAATAATACTGTGTTTGTATATTCTGCTGAGCCAATCCAATAAGTATGAAAACCAATCAATATGAAAAGCTTTATTGCCCCTTACTATTGTGCTGTATGGCGAGAGTCATCGACTGGGCATTGACCAATTATAGAGGCTTCACCAGAACTTGACTCCTGTTCTAGTTTTACTTTAAAGCCCCATAGCCTATAAAGATGCTTGAGTACTTCTTCGTGCGAGTTTGCTAGAGGAATATTGTTATGAGGCACATAGCGTAGGGTTAGCGAACGGTCACCTCTAATATCAACATCATACACTTGAATATTAGGCTCATGATTACTCAAGTTGTACTGCGCTGAGAGTGCTTCTCTCACTGCTTTATAGCCGTTGTCGTTATGTATTGCACCTATTTCTAAATGCGGGTTGTTAGCATGGTCAATAATCGTAAATAATTTAAAATCACGAATTAATTTAGGCGATAAAAACTGGCTAATAAAGCTCTCATCTTTAAAGTTTTCCATTGCAAAATGCAGGGTATCTAGCCAATTACTGCCTGCATACTCAGGG
The DNA here is from genome assembly GCF_011378855.1 of Pseudoalteromonas sp. Z1A8. Classification (GTDB taxonomy): domain Bacteria; phylum Pseudomonadota; class Gammaproteobacteria; order Enterobacterales; family Alteromonadaceae; genus Pseudoalteromonas. Next base: position 3,814 of record NZ_WTLB01000025.1, read on the forward strand.
AACCACTTTTTATCTTCCTCCGTTGGATACTCACACATTCTGCGAATATCAACCATCATATTAAAGCCTAACGCGTATGGGTTAATACCTGAATAATACTTACTGTTATAAGGGGGCTGATAAACTACGTTGGTATGGCTTTGTAAAAACTCTAACATGAAAGAGTCGGTCACTTTTCCCTCGTCATATAAATGATTAAGAATGGTGTAGTGCCAAAATGTTGCCCAGCCTTCGTTCATTACTTGAGTTTGTTTTTGTGGATAAAAGTATTGCGAAATTTTACGAACAATACGTATCACTTCACGTTGCCAAGAATCGAGTAATGGGGCGTTTTTTTCAATAAAATACAAAATATTTTCTTGGGGTTCAGAAGGGAAATGACGTACTTTCTTTTTGGTTTCTTGCTGTTGCTCAGGAATAGTTCGCCATAATTCGTTTACTTGCGATTGAAGGTAGTCTTCGCGCTCTTGTTGGCGTTTTTGCTCTTCAAATAGCGATATTTGTTGTGGACGTTTGTAGCGATCGACCCCGTAATTCATTAATGCATGACATGAGTCGAGAAGGGCTTCTACTTGTGTAATACCGTGCTTTACTTCACAGCGACTTATGTAGTTTTTAGCAAATACCAAGTAATCAATAATTGAACCTGCATCTGTCCAGGTTTTAAATAAGTAATTACCTTTAAAAAAAGAGTTATGCCCGTAACATGCGTGCGCCATTACAAGCGCTTGCATAGGTAGGGTGTTTTCTTCCATTAAGTACGCAATACAAGGGTCTGAATTTATCACTATTTCGTAAGCAAGCCCCATTTGTCCGCGCTTATAATTTTGCTCGGTTTGAATGAATTTTTTACCGTAAGACCAATGGCTGTAGCCAATAGGCATACCAACGCTTGAATAAGCGTCCATCATTTGCTCTGCGGTTATCACTTCAATTTGATTAGGGTAGGTGTCTAACCTATAGTGAGCTGCAACACGGGCAATTTCACCTTGGTACTCATCTAATAAATCAAAGGTCCAATCGGGGCCATCGCTCAATCGTTTATCATTCATAATGCTACCTCGCTTTTGGCTATGCAGAGTTTTGCTGTTGACGACCTTTTTTAAATAGCTCCCTAAAAATTGGGTAAATATCTTCAACGCTTTGAATATGCTGTATGACGAAATTATTATGACTGTGTGTTATAGATTCATATTCGCGCCATAGGCTTTGATGAGCACGAGTGGTTATTTCAATATAAGCAAAATAACGTACTGCGCTTAAAAGGTTATTACGTAAAATTTCACCACACTGCGGGGTATCGTCCGCCCAGTTATCGCCATCAGAGGCTTGTGCGGCGTATACATTCCACTCGTTTGCGTGATAACGCTCTTTTATTATTTCGTTCATTAATTTAAGAGCGCTCGAAACAATGGTACCGCCAGTTTCTTGAGAATAAAAAAACTCTTGTTCGTCTACTTCTTTTGCTTGTGTGTGGTGGCGAATATAAACAACGTCTATGTCTTTATAGCTGCGTGTTAAAAATTGATAGAGCAAAATATAAAAGCGCTTTGCCATGTCTTTTGTTGGCTGATCCATTGAACCTGACACATCCATAATACAAAACATTACCGCTTTGCTGGTGGGGTGAGGGCGCTTTTCGTAATTACGAAAACGTAAATCGTAGTTATCAATAAACGGGACCGATTTAATTTGTAGCTTTAATGCTGCAATTTCTTTTTGTAATAAAGCAATTGCCGCTTTATCGCTATGTGGTTCACTAAGTAATAGAGCAAGTTGTTCTTCGAGCTCTTTTAAACGGCGTTTTTTACCTGCACTCATGGCAACACGCCGTGCAAGCGAGCCTTGTAATGAGCGAACAATATCAATATTGCTTGGCATGCCGTCGCTACAAAATCCGGCGCGGTGGGTTTTCATTTGCACTAACTTATCAAGTTGGTTTTCTTGTAAGTTAGGAAGTTCTAAATCTTCAAACAGTAAATCAAGGTATTCATCTTTTGATATTGAAAATACAAATTCGTCTTGTCCCTCGCCCGAATCGCTGGCGTCACCTTCACCGGCACCACCGCCTTGTCCGCCTTTAGGGCGCTCAATTTTATCACCGGTAGAAAACTGATCGTTACCAGGGTGAATTTGTTCCCTATTACCACCTTGCCCTTGATGAAATGTAGGTTCGCTGATATCGCGTTGTGGAATAGAAATACTCTCACCAGAGCTTGAGTCGGTAACGCTGCGTTTGTTTATCGCATCTGAAACCGCTTCTTTAATTTGCTTTTTATAGCGCCTAATAAAGCGCTGACGATTAAGCGTACTTTTATTTTTTCCGTTTAAACGCCTATCTATAAAATGCGCCATATTGACCTCCTATATACTACGACTATGAAGGTTATTGCGATTTTCTAACCCGTAAATACCACTCAGAAAGCAAGCGAACTTGTTTTTGTGTATAGCCTTTTTCGACCATACGGTTCACAAAGTCTTCGTGTTTTTGCTGATCCTCAGCTGATGTTTTAGTATTAAACGAAATAACGGGAAGTAAATCTTCGGTATTAGAGAACATTTTTTTCTCAATTACCGTGCGTAGTTTTTCGTAGCTTGTCCATAGTGGGTTTTTACCGTTGTTATGCGCACGGGCACGCAATACAAAGTTCACTATTTCATTACGGAAATCTTTAGGGTTAGAAATACCCGCTGGTTTTTCTATTTTTTCAAGTTCCGCATTAAGTGCCTCGCGGTCAAATAGCTGTCCGGTATCGGGGTCGCGATATTCTTGGTCTTGTATCCAAAAGTCTGCATAAATAACATAACGGTCAAAAATGTTTTGTCCGTATTCTGAATACGATTCTAAATAAGCGGTTTGCAGTTCTTTACCTATAAATTCTACATATTGCGGAATTAAATAGCCTTTTAAAAAGCTTAAATAGCGCTCTTCAACTTCGCTACTAAATTGCTCTCGCTCTATTTGTTGCTCAAGTACATAGAACAAGTGCACCGGATTTGCGGCAACCTCAGTGGTATCAAAGTTAAACACGCGAGATAAAATTTTAAACGCAAAGCGGGTAGAGAGCCCCGTCATGCCTTCATCAACACCTGCGTAATCACGATACTCTTGATACGATTTTGCTTTAGGGTCGGTGTCTTTTAGGGTTTCGCCATCGTATACCCGCATTTTTGAATAGATACTTGAATTTTCTGGCTCTTTTAAACGTGATAGCGTCGTAAATTGTGCCAATGTTTTAAGTGTACCCGGTGCGCATGGCGCGTTGTATAGCTCGCTGTGCTCAAGTAATTTGTCGTAAATTTTAATTTCTTCGGTTACACGTAAGCAGTAAGGTACTTTTACAATATAAACACGGTCTAAAAATGCTTCGTTGTTTTTATTGTTTTTAAAGGTTTGCCACTCAGATTCATTAGAGTGAGCGAGGATCATGCCATTAAAGGGCAGAGCACTAATGCCTTCTGTGCCGTTGTAATTACCCTCTTGGGTTGCAGTAAGTAAAGGATGCAGCACTTTAATAGGTGCTTTAAACATTTCTACAAACTCCATCAGCCCTTGGTTAGCTAAACATAAAGAGCCTGAGTAGGCGTATGCATCCGGATCGTTTTGAGCAAAGTGCTCAAGCTGGCGAATATCGACCTTACCCACTAGCGCCGAAATATCTTGGTTGTTTTCATCTCCTGGTTCGGTTTTGGCAATGCCTATTTGGTTTAAAATTGAGGGGTAGCGTTTAACCACTCTAAACTGGCTTATATCACCATTGAACTCTTTTAAGCGTTTGCCAGCCCAAGGCGACATAATGGTTTTTAAATAGCGCTGTTTAATACCGTATTCTTGGCTGAGTACGTCGGCGTCCTCTATTGGGTCAAATAATGCAAGGGGATGGTCGTTAACCGGAGAGCCTTTAATTGAATAAATAGGCACTTGTTGCATTAAATACTTTAGTTTTTCAGCAATGGATGATTTACCCCCACCAACAGGTCCAAGTAAATAAAGCACTTGTTTGCATTCTTCAAGCCCTTGGGCGGCATGTTTTAAATAAGAGACTATTTGCTCAATGGCGTCTTCCATACCATAAAAATCAGCAAAGGCAGGGTAGCGCGCAACTACTCTATTTGAAAATAATCGACTTAGTCGTGCATCCGTTGCGGTATCTACCATGTGTGGTTCGCCAATTGCCATTAGTAGGCGTTCTGGTGCGCTGGCGTAGGCAGACTTATCGGTTTTACAAATCTCAAGAAATTCAGCGATACTGTATTCTTCTTCCTGTGCCGCTTCGTATCGTGCTTGGTAATGCTCAAAAATCGTCATAATAACCTCCGAAACCCGCTGTAAAAAGGTGCTTACCTTTTAAAGTCTAGTCACGAATGTGTATTTTTGTGCAATAAAATTAAAAATTTAAGTGAAAAAAGGTCATGTTACTAAAAGCGTTTTATTAAATGATGAGGCGCTTAGGTATGATACACAAGAAACAAAAAAAGACGCCTAAGCGTCTTTTTAAAATTAGCGTTTAAAGGCTAATTAAGCGAAGTTAGCGTTCGCGAATTCCCAGTTAACAAGCGACCAAAAACCTTTAAGGTAGTCTGGACGAACGTTACGGTAATCAATGTAGTAAGCGTGTTCCCATAAATCCACTGTAAGGATTGGAGTAACGCCATCATCAGTTAATGGTGTAGCAGCGTTAGATGTATTAACGATGTCTAGTGAACCATCAGCAAGCTTAACTAACCACGTCCAGCTTGAACCAAAGTTATTTACTGCTTTGTCGTTTAATGCATCTTTAAACGCATCAAAAGAACCCCATTTAGCGTTGATTGCATCAGCAACTGCGCCAGTAGGCTCGCCGCCGCCGTTTGGAGATAAGCTGTTCCAGTAAAAAGTATGGTTCCAGATTTGTGCTGCGTTGTTAAATACGCCGCCTTCTGATGAACATACGATCTCTTCTAGAGATTTGTTTTCAAACTCAGTACCAGGGATTAAACCATTAAGCTTAACCACGTAAGTGTTGTGGTGTTTGCCATGGTGAAACTCTAGTGTTTCTTTTGAAATATGTGGCTCAAGTGCGTCGATTGCATATGGTAGTGACGGTAGTTCAAATGCCATTTTTTTATCTCCATCTTCTTTGGTTGATAGTCCATTTGGTAATACGTAATGCCTGTTGGAACAGAGCGCTTACCTATACCAAGCGGTAATATAGTGTTACTATAATTGTTGAGTATTTTACTCAAGTTTAAGCAAACAGCAATGCTATTGCGAAAGACTATTTCAATTGCGGCTTTATTTGCCCATTTTAAGTTATATATTTGTGGTCACGATGAGTTATTTTCAAGACCTAAATATATTTAGCTATCGTTACTTTGAGGTTGTAGATGGAAACCATTGATAAAATTAAACAGCAAATTTCAGAAAACCCAATAATCCTTTTCATGAAAGGGTCACCAAAATTACCAAATTGTGGTTTTTCTTCACAAGCATCGCAAGCGTTAATGTCATGTGGTGAACCATTTGCATACGTCGATATTTTACTTAATCCAGACATTCGTGCTGAACTTCCAGCATATGCAAATTGGCCAACTTTCCCACAGCTTTGGGTAGATGGCGAGTTAGTTGGTGGTTGTGACATTATTATAGAAATGTTTCAACGCGGTGAGTTACAGCCGTTAATTACCGAAACTGCTGCTAAATATAAAGAAGCTGACGCAGAGTAATTTATTACTCAACCTGAACTCAGGTTATTAAGCTCTTTAAACACAAAGCCACTTTTTAAGTGGCTTTGTTGTTTTTAATCGTTGAAAATCTACGAGTAGGGAAGACTCGCCTGCACGTTTAACCCCACCTCTTTTTGTTATGTAAACTTATGTGCTATTAATGTTTTTCTGCAATTTATACCAATTCCAATAAATAGCTGATCTATTTTACTTGCTAAAACAACCCATTTCTTTGTTGTCAATTTCGTAAAGGGAACAACCATTTACATCAATTTACGCCTAGAACTGAATTGTTTTTTCGGCGTAAAATTCAGATCACATACTTAATGGAATTGGTATTATTTATAAATGGCCATTCCCGAATTACTCCTTGTACTTTTTGTTGAATACAAAGGCACTAAAGCATTCCATTACTTGCTAGCTGATTTTTTTACTGTTGTCGTTTTCATTTATGACAAACGCTTGCGTTACACATTCGACCTAAATGTGTATTTCACTGGTATTGGAATCGACTTGTATGCATTTTAAACAAGTCAATAAGTAGATGCTCTAGCTGAATTTAATCTGCTTGTAATCCAATATGTGAATTTTTTATTTCTTAGCCTCACTACCAATGATCTATTAACTAATTTACTAACTCCGGACTCTGTAATAGGGCAAGTGCATCTGTGGTTCTTACTTTCTAGATCTTTAATTTATGTCTACATGGAACACTGCTTTAAATAAAAATTCACTATTAACGTACAAAAAATGAAATGAACTTTCATAACTATACTAATGAGCAGCAATAATCGGGGATGTTAAGCCATTAAAGTAATGAAATAGCATAAAACTATCTAAATGTTAACTGAATAGCCCCTCCACCACTGAATACTTATTCACTCTTGGTTGTGCTTACGTTTACGTAAGCTGTAACGTTTAGGGCTCGTGTTTTTTACAATATGTTAAACTTGACACCAGTGTCATGAAAAAATAGTGGTTGAAATAACGCTAAATGTTAAAAATAATGATAAAAAGAAATCTTGCTATGAAGTGAGAAATATTCAAGAATGTGAATATGTATTCAAAGTGCTATTGACTCTATTTAAGATAGAGGCTAGTTTTGTCCGTCTGTTAGCAAATCGTCGAGCAGTTCATCCACGCTAACAGTGCAGCAAGGGGAGGGGTCTATGTTATACGACTCAAAGTTAGAAAAAGAAAATTGTGGCTTTGGCTTAATAGCCCAAGTTAATGGTCAAGCTAGTCATAGGCTTATTCGTACTGCTATTACGGGGCTTGATCGCATGCAGCACCGTGGCGGTATATCTGCTGATGGTAAAACAGGCGATGGCTGTGGTTTGTTATTACAAAAACCAGATAGCTTTTTCCGTGCTATTGCTAGTGAACATAACTGGCACTTAGGAAAAAACTATGCAGTGGGTATGATATTTTTAAATTCAGATCCCGTATTAGCGCAGACTGCAAAAAAAATACTTAGCGAAGAATTAGAAAAAGAAACGTTAAATATTTTAGGTTGGCGTGTTGTGCCAACCGACCCATCAATGCTCGGTCCTATTGCTGTACAGCAATTACCAGGTTTTGAACAAATTTTTGTTAGCGCGCCAGAAGGTTGGCGTTCTAAAGACTTAGAGCGCCGCTTATATGTAGCACGCCGCCGCGCTGAAAAGCGCATTGTTGATGACGAAGCTTTCTATATCGCAAGTCTATCTGGTTTGGTAACTATCTATAAAGGCTTAATGATGCCTGCGGATTTACCTAATTTTTACTTAGATTTAGCTGATATTCGTATGACGAGTGCGATTTGTGTGTTCCATCAGCGCTTTTCTACTAATACTCAACCGCGTTGGCCTTTAGCCCAACCTTTCCGCTATTTAGCACACAATGGTGAAATTAATACCATTGAAGGTAACCGTCAGTGGGCACGTGCACGTTCTTATAAATTTGCGTCACCGCTTATTCCTGATTTACAAAGCGCAGCGCCGTTTGTAAACGAAACCGGTTCTGATTCATCAAGCCTAGATAATATGCTTGAGCTATTTTTAGCTGGTGGCATGGATTTATTCCGCGCTATGCGTATGCTCGTGCCACCTGCATGGCAGAAAAACCGTGCAATGGACGACGATTTACGTGCATTTTACGACTTTAACTCTATGCACATGGAACCTTGGGATGGCCCGGCAGGTATTGTAATGTCGGATGGTCGTTTTGCGGCATGTAACCTTGACCGTAATGGACTTCGCCCTGCGCGCTATGTAATTACACAAGATGGTTTTATTACGCTTGCATCAGAAGTCGGTATTTGGGATTACACCGCCGATGAAGTGGTTGAAAAAGGCCGTGTTGGTCCAGGTGAATTATTAGTAATTGATACTAAGCTTGGCAAAATTTGGCACTCAGATGAAATTGATCAAGATTTAAAGTCTCGCCATCCTTACAAGTCATGGCTTGAAGAAAACGTTAAACGCCTTACTCCGTTTGAAGAACTGACTGAGCAAGATGCGGGTAATCGTTCGTTCGATGACGAAACACTGGCTAAATATCAAAAAATGTTTGGTTATACCAACGAAGAGCTTGATAGCGTTATCCGTGTAATGGGTGAAAACGGCCAAGAAGCAACCGGCTCAATGGGTGATGACACGCCATTTGCTGTGCTTAGTGAAGGGCATCGCTCGCTGTATGATTACTTCCGCCAAAAATTTGCACAAGTAACAAATCCACCTATCGATCCACTGCGTGAAAACCATGTAATGTCGCTTGCAACCTGTATTGGTAGTGAACAAAACGTATTTAACGAAACTACAGGCCACGCTAAGCGTCTACAGTTCGATACACCAATTTTAATGTACGCAGACATGCAGCAGCTATTAAATGCTGATGAAGCGCATTACAGCTACTGTAAAATTGATATTACCTACACAGTTGAAGAAGGTTTAGAAAACGCGGTCACGCGTATTTGTGACCAAGCACAAGAAAAAGCAGCCGCTGGCTGTATTATGCTTATTTTAACTGACCGTAACTTTGATGAAGTAAATTTACCAATTCCAGCAGCTATGGCTGTAGGTGCGGTACAAAAACGTTTAGTTGATAACAACCTTCGTTGTGAATCAAACATTATCATTGAAACCGGTAGCGTTCGTGATGCGCATCAGTTTGCTGTGCTATTAGGTTTTGGTGCTACAGCAATTTACCCATACCTAGCGTATGAGTCGCTTGTTGCGATGAGCGACAGCAAAATTATTAATAAATCGTACTGCGAGGTAACTCTTGCTTACCGTAAAGCCATTAATAAAGGCTTATACAAAATCATGTCTAAAATGGGCATAAGTACGGTTGCATCATATCGTTGTTCAATGTTGTTTGAAGCGGTTGGTTTATCTGACGCTATTGTTGATATGTGTTTTAAAGGGGTGGCAAGTCGCATACAAGGCGCATGCTTTACCGACTTTGATGACGATCAGCAAAGTTTGCACAAACTTGCTTTAAGCAAACGTAAATTATTAAGCCACGGTGGTTTATTTAAGTACGTTCACGGTGGTGAGTATCATGCTTATAACCCTGATGTTATTCAAACGCTTCAAAAAGCGGTACGCTCAGGTGACTATAAAGACTACAGTGCTTACGCCGATTTAGTTAATAATCGCCCTATAGCTACTTTGCGCGATATGTTAGCGCTTAAATTACCAGAGCAAGGCATAAGCATCGATGAGGTAGAATCTGCAGAAAACCTATATAAGCGCTTTGATTCAGCAGCGATGAGTATTGGTGCACTATCTCCAGAAGCGCATGAGGCGCTAGCAATTGCAATGAACCGCTTAGGGGGTTGTTCAAACTCAGGTGAAGGCGGCGAAGATAAACTACGTTATGGTACCGAGAAAAACTCGCGTATTAAGCAAGTCGCTTCAGGTCGATTTGGCGTAACGCCGCATTACTTACGTAGTGCTGACGTTATTCAAATTAAAGTAGCGCAAGGTGCAAAACCAGGTGAAGGCGGTCAATTACCGGGTGAAAAAGTAACGCCGTATATTGCTAAACTTCGTTATTCGGTTCCAGGTGTGACGTTAATTTCGCCACCGCCACATCACGATATTTATTCAATTGAAGATTTAGCGCAGCTGATTTTCGATTTAAAACAAGTAAACCCTAAAGCACTTATTTCTGTAAAACTGGTTTCAGAACCAGGCGTAGGAACCATTGCAACAGGGGTTGCTAAAGCGTATGCCGATTTAATTACTATTTCTGGTTATGACGGCGGTACAGGTGCAAGCCCACTGACGTCTGTTAAGTATGCCGGTAGCCCGTGGGAGCTTGGCCTTGCTGAAACGCAGCAAGCACTTGTTGAAAATGGCCTTCGTCATCGAATTCGCCTACAAACAGATGGTGGTTTAAAAACAGGTTTAGATATTATTAAAGCAGCTATTTTAGGTGCTGAGAGCTTTGGCTTTGGTACTGGCCCAATGGTTGCGCTTGGTTGTAAATACCTTCGTATTTGTCATTTAAATAACTGTGCGACCGGTGTTGCAACACAAGACGAAACACTTCGTCAAAAGCATTACCATGGCTTACCAGAAATGGCGATGAACTACTTTAAGTTTATAGCCCAAGAAGCGCGTGAAATTATGGCAAGCCTCGGCGTTGCTAATTTAACGGACTTAATTGGTCGCTTAGATTTACTTGAAGAAATTGAAGGTAAAACAGCAAAACAGAAAAAAATTGATTTATCGTCTGTTATTGCTCAACCAAATAACCCAACAGGTGAGACTCTTTATTGTAGTGCGCCTAATAGCTCGCATTACTTAGGTGAGTTAAACGAAAGTTTATTAGCTAAAGCACAAGATGCTATCGACACTTCAAGCGGTATTTCGCTAGTGAGTCGAATTTGTAATACCGATCGCTCGGTTGGTGCAATGCTTTCTGGCTATATTGCTGATAAGCATGGCAACCAAGGTATGGCGGCTGACCCTGTAGCAATTGAACTACACGGTACAGCGGGCCAATCATTTGGCGTGTGGAATGCTGGTGGCCTTGAAATGACACTCGTTGGCGATGCTAACGATTATGTAGGCAAAGGCATGGCAGGTGGTAAGTTAGTAATTCGTCCGCCACTTGGTTCGTCGTTCGAAAGTCACAAAGCAACAATTGCCGGAAACACATGTTTATACGGCGCTACAGGCGGAAAACTGTTTGCAGCAGGTTGTGCAGGCGAGCGTTTTGCAGTGCGTAACTCAGGTGTGCAAGCAGTTGTTGAAGGTGTAGGTGACAACGGTTGTGAATACATGACGGGCGGCGTTGTATGTGTACTGGGCAATGTAGGCGTTAACTTTGGTGCGGGTATGACAGGTGGTTTTGCTTATATATTAGATGAGCGAAATGATTTTGAAAAACGCATTAATCCAGAGCTAGTAGAAATAGTAACGCTGGATGAATTAACATCGCATCAAGAGCATTTACGCGGTTTAATTGCTGAGCATTTAGAGCTTACTGGCTCATGCCGTGCAGAAAGTATTTTAGCTAACTTTGAATTGTACTTACCGATGTTCAAATTAGTTAAACCAATATCAAGCGACGTAAAAAGTTTACTCGGGCATCGCGCTCGCAGTAGTGCCGAACTACGTGTTCAGGCGCAATAAGGGGGCAGTATGAGCGAAAATGTATATCAATTTATAGACGTGCAGCGTGTAGACCCACGCAAAAAACCAATCTCGTCACGTAAAAAATCTTTCGTAGAAATTTACGAACCCTTTTCAGAGAATCAAGTTAACTCACAAGCTGACCGTTGTTTAGATTGTGGTAACCCATACTGTGAGTGGAAATGTCCAGTACATAACTACATTCCACAATGGTTAAAGTTAATACGCACGGGCCGTATTATAGAGGCGGCTGAGCTTTCTCATCGTACTAACAGCTTACCAGAGGTTTGTGGGCGTGTTTGCCCACAAGACCGCTTGTGTGAAGGTTCGTGTACGCTCGATGAAGAGTTTGGAGCGGTTACAATTGGTAATATTGAAAAATACATTACTGATGAGGCATTTAAAATGGGCTGGAAGCCTGATATGTCTTATGTAACATGGACTGACAAAAAAGTAGCCATTATTGGTGCAGGTCCTGCAGGTTTAGGGTGTGCTGATATTTTAGTACGTAATGGCGTTAAACCAGTGGTGTTTGACCGTCATCCAGAAATTGGCGGACTACTCACTTTTGGTATTCCTTCTTTTAAACTTGAAAAATCAGTAATGCAAAAGCGCCGTGAAATATTCACTGAAATGGGCGTTGAGTTTAAGTTAAATGTTGAAGTAGGTGTTGATATTACACTTGATCAAATTTTAGCGGATTACGACGCTGTGTTTTTAGGGGTTGGTACGTATCAGAGTATGCGTGCAGGCCTTGAAAACGAAGACGCAGCGGGCGTTCACGATGCACTGCCGTTTTTAATTGGTAACACGAACCGTGTAATGGGCTACGACGAGACAAAACAACCGTGTATTGATATGGCTAACCAAAAAGTAGTTGTACTTGGTGGTGGTGATACGGCTATGGACTGTGTACGTACGTCTATTCGTCAAAACGCTGCAAAAGTAACGTGTGCCTACCGTCGTGATAAAGAAAACATGCCTGGATCTAAGCGCGAAGTTAAAAACGCGAAAGAAGAAGGTGTGATATTTACCTACAACGTTCAGCCTAAAGGCATTGTACTGAACGATAAAGGTAAAGTGACCGGCGTTAAAATGGTTAAAACTAAATTAGGCGAACCTGACGCAAAAGGCAGAAGCCGAGCGGAAGAAGTACCTGGTTCTGAGCATGTTATCGAAGCTGACCAAGTTATTATGGCGTTTGGTTTCCAGCCTCATAAAATGGATTGGTTAGAAAAGTACGATGTAGAAATAAACAACTGGGGCGGCATAAACGCACCAGAGCAAGGTGAGTTTACACATCAAACAACTAATCCTAAAATATTTGCTGGTGGCGATATAGTACGAGGTTCAGATTTAGTAGTAACTGCTATTTTTGAAGGACGTAATGCTGCAGAAGGCATTATGGATTACTTAAAAGTTTAATTGTTTATTTTGTATAAACAATTTTAGAAGCAAGCCATGTGGCTTGCTTTTTTTTGTTTTATTAGAATGTAATATCAATGTAATGAGTAACAAACGGTACTATATTAATATCATCTGTTGCTTCCATATAGTACCTATCACTCCTAAGTGAATTTTAAACATTTTTGGTTTCTACACCACAAAATCAGTATTTATACAAAACGAGGATAAGAGATGTATAATATGCATACAGTTATCAGCCTAAATAATAATCTTAGTAGTTGATTTAAATATAAAGTAGGTTCATTATCCCATGCTGTTTACGGTTTGCTTACTTTTTATCTATAAGTTGGCTTTTATATACAAATAAAATAAATAGAAATTATGTACGAATACTCAAACAATTCAGAAAGGAAGCTCATTGTTCGATTTTTCTCTTCGACAGGGTTTATAGCTACATTTTCGATGGCTAGCTTGGCATTTATTAACAACAGCTATTTATTAGCATTTACTTTGGTTGTTTCTTCATTTGTTTACTTATCGGCGTTTAATATAGGCAGAGGTGTAGAGAAATCTGCAACTGTAATTTTATATAACTTGTATGCATTGATGTTTTATCTGGTACTTACAGGAGGAGCACAAGGTACAGGGCCTATATGGATATTTATAGTTTCTCCTGTTACTTACTCAATTCGAGGGCTTAAACGAGGGACGTTTGATATTGTTTTATTTTTATCGGCGATTGTTCTCGGTTTCTATTGCGCTGATACATTTAATATATACGACTATAACCCTGAACAGTTTCCGATTAGAATTATACTCGCTTTTATAATTGTCGCATCGCTGAGTGGTTATTATGAGTTTTCAAGAGAAAAGTACAGCAGTAAATTAATCGCTTTAAGTAAAAAAAATGAATTTCTAGCCACTATAGATCCACTCACAAATCTGCCAAACCGCCGTTATGCTATGAATAAATTGGTTACTTTTAAAACTGAACTAACAAAAAATCATATTCGATTCGTTATTTTATTAGCTGATGTAGATAATTTTAAAAAAATTAATGATCAATTTGGTCATGACTTTGGCGATGAAGCACTTATTCACTTAGCTAAAACGTTTGAGAGAAGTATCCCCAAAGATGCGATTGCTTCAAGATGGGGCGGTGAAGAGTTTTTAATTGCTATCCCAAATGCAGCCATTGAAGATGCAGAAGAAATTGCAGAAAAAATCCATCATTCTCTTAAAAGTTCAGCAGTGAAACAGCTTTCACATAGTGTAAAGTTAACAATAAGTATTGGTGCAATTTCAGCGGGCGTTGAGCGTTCTATCGACCTAGATATTAAGTTAGCTGATGAACTACTTTATAAAGCAAAAGAGCAAGGAAAAAACAGAACTTGCTCCTCTTAATTGTTATGCGTATTAGTCCATTGAAAACGAATCAAGGGATGGCTTTATTTTAGCTTTCCTGCGTTTTACGCTCAAATAACAAACTACATTACACGTAACTTGCATTGTAATTAAAGCCCAATAACTAATGCTTAAATCACTTAGCCCATTTATCTTTTCGTTAGAAAAGTAATAGGCCACAACGGCTAGTTGAAAAACTAAAAAGCTATTTAAAAAGCTAAATAAACGTTGTTTAAAACAAGTATGTTTATATTTACTAAATATGATCAAACAGGTACTTAGTACTAATAACAACCAACTTAAAATTATACAAAAATCAACTAAGGTATTGTGCATTATTTAATCCTTGAAGACGTTCTTTACTAACACATTAAGCGTGAGCCATGATTAGTTCTTTAGCATTTGCTTTAGCGGTTTTGCTTACATTGTCGCCACCAAGTAAACGGGCTATTTCATTAATACGGCCATCTTTATTCAAAGGCAGCATATGAGTAAACGTCTCCCCTTGTGATATTTCTTTAGCTACAAAAAACTGCTGATGCGCACTACTAGCTACTTGTGGTAAATGAGTAACACAAATCACTTGGGTAGATTTACCTAACTGGCGTAATAACTTACCTACGGCAGATGCCGTTGGGCCTGATATACCGACATCAACTTCATCAAAAATAAGCGTTGGGGTTGTTACTTTTTGGGCAATAATTACCTGTATAGCAAGGCTTATACGAGAAAGCTCACCCCCTGATGCTACTTTAGCTAATGGTTGAAGTGGCTGCCCCGGATTAGTTGATACTAAAAATGAGACGTTATCAAAGCCTAAGCTGTTTGGTGTACGATTACTCTCTTGAGTTAGGGCTATTTCAAAAACACCGTTTTCCATTGATAAATTAGCCATGCTTTCACTTATTAGTGTGTTAAGTGTATTAGCATACTCGTAGCGGCTTTTACTTAGCTGATCAGCCGCTTGCTTATAAGTAAGTAACGCGTTTTCTATTTCTGACTCTAGTTGCTCTAAGCGATTACTATTATTACTTATCGACTCTAGCTCTTGAGCAATTGATTGATGAAATTCAACCAATTGCTGTGGCTTTATATGGTGCTTGCGTGCTAAATCCATCGCACCACTTAACCTATTCTCTACTTCACCTAAGCGGGCAGGGTCTAAATCTGTTTGCTCAGTGTAATTACGCACTTCGCGGCTTGCTTCTTCAACTTGTACAGCGGCTTCGCTAAGCAGTGCAGCCACGCTTGCTAAACTTTCGTCATATTGAGCCAGTTCAGTAAATTGTTGAGCGCTATGCTGTAGTAATGAACAAGCATTTTGCTCATCACTTTCATACAAGTGTTGTAACTCACGTTGGCACGATTCTAATATCGTTTGGCTATTACTTAGTTTGTAATGCTCAGCCTCAATTAAATCAAACTCATTTTCTTGTAAGGCAAATTCATCAAGCTCAGCAACTTGATACTCTAACAATTGCTTTTGCGCTGCTTGTTGCTGCTGTTGTTGTTCTAAGTGCTTAAATTCTTTTTGTAAGTTAGCAAACTGTTTATAGCTTTTATTTACTGAGTTTACTAAATGATGATGTCCGGCATAGGCATCTAAAAGCTGTAACTGATGCTCAGCTTTTAATAGGTATTGGTGGGCATGTTGTCCATGAATAGATATCAAATATTGACCAAGCTCTTTTAATTGTGATGCAGTAACTGCACTGCCATTAATATAGCTTTTGCTACGGCCATTTTTGCAAACAACACGGCGTAATAAACATTCATTATCGCCATTGTTTAGCATATGTTGCTCTAAAAATGCTTGAGCAAGCGGTAAATTTGTTAAGTCAAATTGTGCACATACTTCTGCTTTATCAGAGCTTGGGCGCACTGCTGATGCTTCAGCGCGTTCACCCAAACACAGTGATAGGGCGTCTATAGCAATAGATTTTCCCGCACCTGTTTCACCTGTGATCGCGGTCATACCGCTGCGCCATTCTGTGCTTAAATTACTTACAATTGCAAAGTTTTTAACTTCTAAACCAATTAACATACTGTTTATCCATCCAGTCAATTGACTGTTAATTTATACAGTGTTTTGGTTTTTTGCAAATTAATTTTTTATTATTTACGCAACGCTTACATCTTGATCAAACTGTGTATCAGACGTTTGGGGAGAGGTATTAACTTGATCATCAATAATATCAGTGGCTTGTGCGATGTCTTCGGTTTTAAGCAGAGCAATGAGAGGAGGTAAGGTATTTAGATAAAAGCTCTTATTATATAAAATTCCTTGCTGAGGTAACTCAGATACAAAGTACTGTATATTATCAATCAATGGTTGAATTATATCTGTTTGATTAGTTTTAATTAACTCGCTGGACAATGTATTAATTAGTAGGTCGGCGGTGTCTTCAAGCTGTTGCAAGTTCTCGTCTGTATGTGATTGAACAACAAAGAAATTACTGACAACAGCTTGAATACGTGAAATATATTTTGGGCGAATTATTTTAGCGTCAAGTAGCTCATTAAGTTTTGCTTTAAGGCGTATATTTACATGCAAAACACGTTCATTAAATAGTTTTTTTCTAGCTTCAATCGCTTTTTTACGATTACTCTCAATTTTGAGATAACTGTATAAAAGCGTAATTAATAGCAGTAAAGCAAAGAATACTACATAAGTCATTGCTACTCGTTCCTAAATTAGTTGATTATTATTTTGAGCCGCCATTTTGCTTTATAGTACCAAATTTGGCAATAAGAATAGGGCGTGTTGACCTTTCAGGATTAAGATTTGTTCAATCTAGGGGCGATTTAATCGCGGCGAGAGGTTTGAAACCTAGTGGGCTAAGTAAAAACCGAGCAAAGCTTCCGCGTCCTGCTCACGCCCCTTACCTACATCCATGTAGGCAACAAAGAGTCAATTGCCCCTAGAAAGAACCCTTAGGGCAGCGCATGTTTGGCCTTTATGCTGTGTTATCGCCTATTTATGGGGAATAACCACACTACATAGGCTCTGCCTTGCCTAAATACCAAATATACAGCTGCAAATTTAACCTCGAAAGATAAGCGCGCCCTAGTACAAACGACTACCCCAATTAAGTTTTGTACGCAAAACGTTGTAGTACGAGTAATTTTTTGGATGAATTAAGCGCAATTGTTTATCGGCTTTTTTAATGACTACTTCATCGCCGGGCAATACGGCAAGCACGACATGGCTGTCGCAACTTACTTGAAGGCTGTCTGTGTTTTCTAAGCTTAGCTTTAAACGAACTTCATTATCGGCATCTACTACTAAAGGTCTGCTAGATAAGGTATGAGGAAACATAGGTACTAACGAGATTGCATTTAGCTCTGGCGTTAATATTGGCCCGCCACCGGATAGCGAATAGGCTGTAGAGCCTGTAGGGGTTGATACGATTAAACCATCAGAGCGCTGAGAGAATACAAAGTCATTATTTATAAAGGCTTCAAACTCAATCATGTGAGCTACTTTATCGGCATGAAGTACCGCTTCGTTAACGGCTGAGTTTGCACTTTTTAATTCGTTATGGCGATATACTTCTACTTCTAATAAAAAGCGTTTTTCTTCAAGATATTCACCACTGAGGACTTGCTCTAAGCTCGCTTCAAACCCTTCAGGGTTTAAATCAGTTAAAAAGCCAAGGTTACCTCTATTTACACCAATAACAGCAATATTAAAGCGTGCAAGCACGCGTGCTGCGCCAAGCATGTTACCGTCACCGCCTACAACAATGGCTAAATCGGCTTGTTCACCTAAGTCGACTAATTTAACGAGTTTGTCTGAAGGGATATTATCTAATTGACCCCCCGTGCGTTTTTCTACAATTACCTCAAAACCAAGCGCAAGTAAAAATGTATGTAGACGCTGCAGAGTAGCCGCTGCTCCCGGATGATTAGGTTTGCCAATTAGGCCTATGGTGTTAAAAGGAGAGTCCATAATGTACGCATAAAGAGATTTAATAATTGTAGAGTAACTCAAAACAGAAGTGTTTGAAAATACAGATTATAGCAATATTATAAACCATCAGTTTTATTCACTGTGAGTTAGCTGCACGACTTGAAAAACAACTAAACGCCCCGATATCTCTTTCATGCAACAAGATGTAGATACCATGAAACTAAACCCACGAGATCAGCAAATTTTTTCAGCTGTTATGAACATGTACTGTAATGGTGAGGGTTTGCCCGTCCCATCAACAAAAATTGCTAAGCTTAAAGGGATGGCAGTGTGTTCGGCAACGGTACGTAATGCTATGGCTCGCTTAGAAAAAGTGGGCTTATTGTATTCACCTCATACATCCGCTGGGCGAGTGCCGACAAATGAAGGGTTTGATTATTGGTTTGACGAATTTTTTGTGCTGGCTGATATTGCTACTTATTGGCAACCGGAGCAATCACAACTCGTTGAGCTCGCGCATGCCTTGAGCCAAAAATATCAAGTGTGTTGTTGCGTTGGTTTACCACAAGCCAGCTCACAGCAAGTATTTAGAGTGGAAGTGCTTGATTTTGATTCTACCGACTGGCTTATTTTATTAATAGATAGGGCAGGGCAGAGTCATAATATTTGTATTGATAAACCTCATGATTCGTCAGACTCCGTTCGTTATCAATTTGCGACGTGGTTAAATACGGTATTTAGCCAACAGACCTTAATGGAAGGTTTGTACCGTATGCAAGCAATGGCCAATACAGCCCCTAACAATTGTCATGATTCACTTAATCAGTGGACGCGACAACTAAGCCAAAAATTAGGCTCAGATAATAGTATTGTTGTTGGTGAAAATTACCTCTACAAACAAATAGACTGCGAACAAAGTTTAAATATTGGTGTTTCGTTTTTAAATTATGTAGAAGATAAACTTGCTTTTAAAAATGGTGTATCGGTACTTAATAGCGAAAAATTGCCTTTTACTGAGTGCGATGAATTGATTGTAATAAGCGTGCCTTACTTTCAAAATCAAGAATATCAAAGCCGCTTTTGTATAATTTGCCCTAAATCAGCGCAGATTGAAGAAATAATTCAAGAATTTAAATTAATTGAGACATCTAACTCTTGAATCTTTTTATTCAATCCCCATAATTACCGCAGTTGAAAAGAATTGGAGCACGTATTTTATGTCTGAGCAGACACAAAACCCTGAGCAAGAAGTAGAATTAAACGAAGAAATTTCTAAAATGCAGGCCGATGTAGAAGCAGCAGTTGAAGCCGCTGATCAACATTCAGAGCAAGAGCAAAGCCCTGAAGCAGAAATAGCGATGCTATATGCAGAGCTTGAAGCCGCTAAGCAAACAATTGCCGATCAAAATGATGGTGTTGTTCGTGCAGCCGCAGACGTAGATAATATTCGTCGTCGTGCAGCACAAGATGTAGAAAAAGCGCATAAATTTGCACTAGAAAAATTTGCTAACGAATTACTACCTGTAATTGATAACCTTGAACGCGCTATTGAGTTTTCTGACAAAGAAAATGAAACATTAAAGCCGTTACTTGAAGGTATCGATATGACGGTTAAGAGCTTTAATGATGCTGTTTCTAAATTTGGTGTTGAAATTGTAAACCCACAAGGTGAGCAATTTAATCCAGATTTTCATCAAGCAATGTCAATTCAACCAAGTAACGATGTAACACCTAATACAGTACTTGCTGTTATGCAAAAAGGTTACACATTGAATGGTCGTTTATTACGCCCTGCAATGGTTATGGTTTCTAAAGCTGCTGACGCTTAATTAATTTAAGATTATTAGCTTTGATAAAAAATGCCTCATAAAGAGGCATTTTTTTTGTCTTTTTTATAGTGAATTAGCTGTACGAGCATAGTGAGTAACACAGCACTAAACATTAAACTCGAAAAAGGCACTGCGCTTTTTGCATGCATAATAGCGAGTAGCGGGCCAACTAATGCGCCACTACCAAAACGAAGTGTGCCAATTACGGCCGTTGCTGTACCTGTGTTTTTTTCAAACTTCATTAATATTAGCGAGTCTGCATTACTTGCCGTGACACCTAAACTCATCATTAATGGCGCAATAGCAGCCACAATATAATAAAGAGATAAATGTAGTAAGCTAAAGGTTAAAAGAGCAGAGCCCGATATAAACCCACACACAAGTCCTATATAAAGCATTTTACGAGAGCCAAGCCTAGGCACTATTCGCGTATTTAAAAAGTTACCAAACATTAGTGCCATTACGTTAAACGCAAATAACACACCAAATAACTGTTCTGACACTTTATATAAATCTAAATAAATAAAAGGCACGGAGGTTAAAAAGCAAAAAAAGCCGAACGATACAAGCATAGAACTGAGTATGTCAGCACGGGCATCTTTATTACTTAGCACTGTTTTATAGCTATCAAAAAATAACGCGAGGCCTTTTTTCTCATTTTTATGAATAGGTATATCGATTAAATACACTTGTACAAACGCCAATATTAAAAAGCTATATCCAGCAAGTACTAAAAATATACTCGACCAAACAGAAAAGCCTAAAATAAATGAGCCAACAGAGGGGGCTACTAACGGTGCTACCATCATAATCATTGATACATACGACATTCCTTTAGCCGTATTTTGCTGATAAATATGACGAATAATACCCGGTACGACTACGGTTGCCGCAGCTCCTGTAAATGCTTGCACCGCTCTAAGTGTCCAAAACGCATGGATTTCGGTTGTAAATGCGAGTGCAAGTGAGCTTGCGCCAAATAGGGTTAGGCCAATACGAGCAAGTTTGCGACGGCCAATTTGATCGGCAATTGGGCCAAAAAATAACATACCTAAAGAATAGCCCGCTAAGTAAATACTTAACGATATTTGAACATTTGGCATATTAGTTTGTAAATCGTTTGCAATTACCAGCATAGCAGGCAAGTACATATCAATAGCCAATGGAGTAATTGCCACAATACTGGCTAGTAAAGGTAATAAAATACGGGTATTAAAAGACGAGGCTGAGGCGTCCATGTGTAAACTCAACAATCACTAAAAACAAGGCCTATAGTGTAACAGGGCATTGTATTTGGATAAACTTAGTTTGCCTGCTAACTTTATCGTCTTATCTCATCTTTTTAATATAGTGTATATAAAGCAAAGATTTTAAACTGGCACTGTGTTTGCTATTCTATAAGCAATAAAAAATTAATTACTTAAGAGAATTATCATGAAAAAACTAGTACTTGCAGTATTAGCGACAGCCGTTTTGGCCGGTTGTAAAACGTCACCAACAGGGCGCACACAAATAGCACTTTACTCAGACCAAGAAATGAGTGAAATGGGCACTGCTAGTTTTGCCGAAATGAAAGCATCTCAGCCAATTAATAAAGATGCAAAAACAAATGCATATGTAAATTGCATTGCTGAAAAAGTAGTGGCTGTATTACCAAAAGAATACGCGTCGCAAAATTGGGAAGTGGTTGTATTTGAAGATGAATCTGCTAACGCTTTTGCACTACCTGGCGGTTACATTGGGGTTCATACGGGATTATTAAAGATAGCGACAAACCAAGACCAATTAGCAACAGTGCTAGGGCACGAAGTAGGGCACGTAATTGCTGAGCATTCTAATGAGCGTGTTTCACAAAGCTCTATTTTAGATACAGGCATGCAGCTTGGTAGTGCAGCACTTGAAATGGGTAACATTCAATACCGTAATGAAATTATGCAAGGCTTAGGCTTAGGCGCGCAATACGGTGTTGTTTTACCATTTAGCCGTTCTCACGAGTCAGAAGCTGATGAAATTGGCTTAGATTTAATGGCTGAAGCTGGCTTTAATCCAGAAGAGTCGGTAACGCTTTGGCAAAATATGAGTGCAGCAGGTAGTGGTACAACACCTGAGTTTTTATCAACTCACCCAGCGCCAAGTAGTCGTATTAAAGACTTACAAGCACAAATGAGTAAAGCTCTTAGTGAGCAAAGCACTGCTAAAGCGCAGGGTAAAAACCCACAGTGTAAGTTGTAATTTAGCTTCTATAATAAAAACCCCTGTGAGTAATTACTTACAGGGGTTTTTATATTCAGTACTCACCTCTATTTAGTTGTAAGCGCCTTTTTTAATACATCTTTAAAACGATCAAAATCTTCAATTTGCGGCAAATGACCTAAATTATCAAGCTCATATAATTTAGCATTAGGGATAAGTGATGCGGCATTTTTGCCTAACTTATCGTAACGGCCGAGCTCGTAATCTACACCGTCTTTTTTCCAGTTACGACCAGGACCGGTTCTATCTCGTGTGCCAATAATTAATTTAACCGGCACAGTCAAATCTTTAAATTCGGTTATTACAGGTTGGGTGAAAATCATGTCGTATGTTTTAGCATTTACCCATGCCATTTTTTCTTTATCTGGGCCTTGTATTTGCCCTGTTATAAAGTCAGTTAAGGCTGAATATGTGGCATCCCACTTACCATCGTAGTAATTTTTTTGTTGGTATTTTCTTACGCCTTCCGGTGTTTTTGAAAGCTCGTTTTTATAGAAAAAATTAGTATCTTTATAATCAACATATTGTAGGTAGTTTTCAAGCCCAATAGGGTTTAATAAAATTAGCTTTGTAGTTGTGTTTGGATACATTAACGCAAAGCGACTTGCTAACATTCCGCCCATAGAGTGCCCAAGTACAATCGACTCTTTTATATTAAGCGAGTCCATTAACGCGTGCGTATGATGAGCAAGTGCTGCGAACGAATACTGGTAGTTAGTTGGTTTAGACGACTTACCAAAACCAATTTGATCAGGGGTTAACACGCCGTAGCCTAAAAATTGTAGGTATTGTGCAGTGGTAGTCCAGTAGTCAGCGTTAAAGTTTTTACCATGCATAAGTGTAACAACAGGCATGCCAGCTTTAACTGGTTTTAGGTAAATATAGGCCATTTTTAGTGATTGCTTTTGCGACTCAAATGCAAAGTAATTTACTTTAAAATCATACTGGTAATTACTTAAAAGTGCATCATATGAAAGGGCGGATGTATCTTGTGAGGTACCTGCTAAGGCATTATTGGTTAGCAACAATAAAGTAGAAAAACAAATCACTTTAATCGACGACATTCAGTAACTCCTATTAAAGGCGAGCGCTTGGCTTAAAAGTTGGCTTAAAAAGAAGTACAACAATAACTAAGTATTTAAACCTGTTCAATTGAATGTTTTAGGTTAACCAAAAAGCGGAGCTAAAAGTATAGCTCCGCTTAAAATTCACATTATTTAAAATGGATACGAGGTGTTTAAAAAGTCCACTCAACATGTATTTGCGGAACCGATTCAGTAACTTCAGTACCTAGTTTGTTGTGCCAGTACTGAAGCTCCATACCCAGCAGTAAGGTGTTTTCTTTCATTTGCATGGAATGACCCATATCCCACACTAAAATAGGCTGTGCGAGTATCCAAGCTTGTACATCGTTACCAAATTCATCTTCACGCTCAGCAATGTATTCAGCGTGGCCTTTAAAGCTAAACTTTTGCGAGCCAATAGTAAAAGGGTATTCAAACGCTACATCAAGCATCCAGCTATTTGTTTCAATTGGCGCGCCGCCTTTAGCCACACCTTCACTGTCATCAATGTAGGCTGTTACTAAAGTTTGAAAAAAGTTAAACCCAGGTACATCCCAACTTAATTTAACACCTGGTAAGTATTTCATCATTTTAGCGTCACCAGCAACGTTAATACCGCCGGTTAGGCCAACATCGAGTAATGCCCCAGTACCTACTTTTTCACCAGTAATAGCTGACAAGCTAACGGTTGAGTACCACTCGCCATAAAAGTCACTATCTTGATAGCCATCAGTTGTATCGTCTTTACTGTAATCAATAAAAAAGAAGTTATCGCCGTAGTCATAACCAGAGGCATGTTGGATTGAATACACAGTAGTATCAGATTCTTGCTTAGAAAATGGATTTTTTTGGCTGCCATTATTTATATGTACTGCTGTACTGCTCCAATTGGCAGCAAAAGCAGATGATGATAAAGCAAGAGAAGTAAGGGTAATAAAAGGGAGTAATTTTTTAAATTTCATAACTGTTTAATAACTATAATTTTAGTGACACGCGGAAGCAAAGATTATAGCAGAAGAGATTGATTTGTTGATCGCTAATTTAACACATGTTGCAGCCTACTTAATAAGCTGCAACATGCACTAAATCAATTTATTATGCTTTATTACGACGTAAACAAATAATAGCAATTGCAGTAAAGGCTAAAATAAAGCAGTAATAAGAAGACGTTGATACTTCCCACGGACTAATTTTAAAGGTTGCACCTAACAATAGTGCTTGAGCGCCATAAGGCAGTGAGCCTTGCGTTACACAAGCAAAAATATCAAGTAAACTTGCAGAGCGTTTACCGGTTATTTCACCGTCGTCGGCAAGCTTTTTAGCAATAGGGCCAGCAACAATAATAGATACGGTGTTATTAGCAATACACATATTACTTGTCATAACGAGTGCGGCAATACCTAATTGGTCGGCCACTTTGCGATGCCATTTTGCAATGATTTTAGTAATTGCTTGAATTTTTTGAGCAATGTAATCAAGGCCACCATTAATACGAATGAATTCAGATAAGCCACCAATAAACATTGATAGTAAAAATATTTCCTGCATATCGGTAAAGCCTTTGTAAATATCTTTTACAAAGCTTGCGCCTTCATAGCTTCCTGTAAAGCCCATTAATGCAGCAAAAATAATACCGCTAAACAACACCACAAATACGTTTAGGCCAGCAACTGCTAACACTAAAATAAAGGCATACGGAAGTACTAACCAAATATCGTAATCCTTGGTTTCAACAACTTGCGCTGCGGGTGTTAAATAAAACAACAAGCCAATAGTTAGTATTGCAGCAGGGACTGCAATTTTAAGATTTTCTTTAAACTTATCTTTCATTTCACAGCCCTGTGTACGTGTGGCTGCAATAGTCGTGTCTGAAATAATTGATAAGTTATCGCCAAACATAGCACCTGATACAATCGTACCTGCCATTAATGCTGGATCTATACCTGTTTTAATAGACACCGCATAAGCAATAGGGCCAATAGCACCAATAGTACCCATTGACGTTCCCATAGCTGTAGATACAACAGCAGCAATTAAAAATAATCCTGGGAGCAACAAAGCGGGAGGAATAAGTGATAAACCTGCATTTACTACCGCGTCAACACCACCGGTTGCACTAGCCACGGCTGAAAACGCACCTGCAAGTAAGTAGATTAAACACATGGTTATAATATTATTGTGCCCAGCACCTTTAATAAAGGTCTCAACGCATTCGTTTACCGTGCCTTTGTTTAAAATAAACGCAAGCATAATGGCGGGTAGTATAGCTACTGGAGCAGGAAGTTGATAAAAAGCGTAATCAACCCCTTGCGATTGCAAGTACAAACCAGAGCCTAAAAATAGTGCTACAAAGGTCAGTAGGGGAAGTAAAGAAAGTATAGCTTTGTTTTTATTAAATGATGGCTGCATCATATTCCTCGTAAACAGTTTAGTAATACAACAGCCAAAAACTCCTCTTTTAGCTGAATTTAGCGAGTCACTCTTATTTTATTAATTAAGAAGACCGCAGCGCCCGCAAGCCAAAGACCAAATCGACGCGAAAGAGAAGTTTAAATGTATAGATGGCTAAAGTAAACTGGTATTGTTATTATTATTAAATTAAAAGGTCACCTGACTATTGCATGACTTTTAGATAATATCTACAAAGTAACGCTATTTTCAGCGATTAATATTTGTCCAACTGCATAAAAATGCCCAAGCGCGTATTTGCAATGCTTCGGATATATACTCAGATTAGTAAAAATGGATTTAAATTAAATTAGGTAAAAACAATGACTACAAATCGAATAGGCGTTTTTGGTGCTAATGGCAGAATGGGCTTAGCTCTATTAGAAGCAGTGACAATTAAAGAGCAAACACAACTTACAGGTGCATACGTTCGTGGTAGTTCATCGTTATTAGGCATTAATGTAAATCAAGTAAATAGCGCAGCCGACAACAGTGTTAGCTTTAGCGAAGAAACCACAATAGATAATGTAGATGTTTTAATCGACTTTACGCTTCCCGCTGGTATGAAAAACCATTTAAAAACCGCTGTAGCACAAAAAATTCCTATGGTTATTGGTACAACAGGTTTAACAAGCGACGATATGGCGCTACTACACGATGCAGCCAAGCATATTCCAATTGTATTTGCGCGAAACTACAGTGTTGGCGTAAATGTACTATTAAACCTAGTACAAACAGCGGCAACTAAGTTTAGTGACGACTTAGATATCGAAATATTTGAAGCGCATCATCGTCATAAAATAGATGCACCATCAGGCACAGCACTCGCCATTGGTGAATCTATTGCACAAGCTAAAGGCTGGGATCACGACGAAGTTGCTGTATACGACCGCAGCCAAGTCGAAGTGGCTAAATCGCAAAATGAAATTGGTTATTCGGTACTAAGAGGGGGTGATATAGTAGGTGAACACACCGCATACTTCGCTACAATGGGCGAAAGACTCGAATTAACACATAAAGCAAGTTCAAGAATGACGTTCGCTCTAGGTGCTGTAAGGGCTGCAAGCTGGTTGAGAAACAAACCTGCAGGACTTTATGATATGCAAGATGTGCTAGATCTTAAGTAGTTTAGTTACTTTTTTAACTGTTTGGGTCTAATTTCACCTACAGTGACTTGTTTGTAACAATTTACTAAAAAGTGTTAGACCTAAATAGCAACTTCATGTATTATGCAGCCAATTTGCCAAAAATTACTAAATGCGTGTTTCCAATTATACCCAAATGGCTAGTAAATCCTGGGTTTCAGTGGGAATAAAAATAGTTTTAGGCAAGAAAAAATGATAGAAGGTTTAGCGTTTTATATCGGCATCATTTAAGACTGCGTAAAACTATTTAAGCTCACAAAAATCTAGTTTTGACGATCCCTCTGGGTATTGGCGGGGTGTTAAGCAATTGCTTACTCCCGTTTTTTACTGTTAGGAGGTTTAACTTGACTAAATCCGCTCTGTTAGTCCTAGAAGACGGCACAGTGTTTCGCGGTACTGCAATCGGCGCTGACGGCATGTCAGTCGGTGAAGTAGTATTCAATACGTCTATGACTGGTTATCAAGAAATTTTGACTGATCCATCATACGCGGAACAAATCGTAACTTTGACGTACCCACATATCGGTAATACGGGTACCAACAGCGAAGACGAAGAAGCGAATCAAATTTGGGCTAAAGGCCTAGTGATCCGTGATTTGCCACTGCTAGCAAGTAATTTTCGTAACGAGCAATCGTTAGATGATTACTTAAAAGAACGTAATATTTTAGGTATTGCGGACATCGACACCAGAAAGTTAACTCGAATTTTGCGTGATAAAGGCGCACAAAACGGGTGTATTATTGCTGGCGACGAGCTAGACGAAAATAAAGCGCTACAAGCCGCGCAAGCCTTCCCAGGCTTAAAAGGTATGGATTTAGCAAAAGTTGTCTCAACCAAGGAAAATTTTGAGTGGCGCGAATCAAGCTGGACATTAGGCGAAGGATTTAAAACCCTTGATGCTGCTGATGAAAAGTTTCATGTTGTTGCCTACGACTTCGGTGTAAAGCGTAATATTTTGCGTATGCTTGTAGACCGTGGCTGTAAACTTACAGTAGTACCAGCGCAAACCTCTGCCGCTGACGTACTGGCTTTAAACCCTGATGGTATCTTCCTATCTAATGGCCCTGGCGATCCTGAGCCATGTACTTACGCTATTGATGCAATTAAAACCTTTTTAGAAACCGACACACCAATTTTTGGTATCTGTTTAGGTCATCAGTTATTAGCCCTTGCCTCAGGTGCTAAAACAGAAAAAATGAAATTTGGCCACCACGGCGCTAACCACCCAGTTAAAGACCTAGACCGCGATGTAGTTATGATCACGGCTCAAAACCATGGTTTTGCAGCTCAAGAGTCAAGCCTGCCAAGTACGCTTCGTGCCACGCACAAATCGTTATTTGACGGAACGCTTCAAGGTATTCATCGTACAGATAAACCTGCGTTTAGCTTCCAGGGTCACCCTGAAGCAAGCCCTGGTCCGCACGATGCAGCACCATTATTTGACCACTTCATCGATTTGATGCAAGCGCGTAAACACTAATTTAACTGGAGTAATAATGCCAAAACGTACCGACATAAAAAGCATTCTTATCTTAGGCGCAGGCCCAATTGTAATTGGTCAAGCGTGTGAATTTGACTACTCTGGTGCTCAAGCGTGTAAAGCACTTAGAGAAGAAGGCTACAGAGTTATATTAGTTAACTCAAACCCTGCAACTATCATGACAGACCCTGATATGGCCGATGCAACATACATCGAACCCATTCATTGGGAAGTGGTAGAAAAAATCATTGAAAAAGAAAAGCCTGATGCAATACTGCCTACAATGGGTGGTCAAACAGCATTAAACTGTGCACTTGAACTAGACAAACACGGTGTATTGGCTAAGCACGGCGTTGAACTTATTGGTGCAACGGCTGATGCAATCGACAAAGCAGAAAACCGCGAACGCTTTGACGTAGCAATGAAAAATATTGGTCTTGAATGTCCACGTGCTGAGATTGCTCACTCTATGGATGAAGCCAAAGACATCATAACGCGCATTGGTTTGCCATGTATTATCAGGCCTTCTTTTACTATGGGTGGCACCGGCGGCGGTGTGGCGTATAACTTAGAAGAGTTTGAAGAAATTTGTGAACGTGGCTTAGATTTATCGCCTACTAGCGAATTATTGATTGATGAATCACTAATTGGTTGGAAAGAGTACGAAACAGAAGTTGTACGTGATAAAAACGACAACTGTATTATTGTTTGTACCATTGAAAACTTTGACCCGATGGGTGTTCACACTGGCGATTCAATCACTGTTGCACCAGCGCAAACGCTAACCGACAAAGAATACCAGATTATGCGTAACGCCTCTATGGCAGTATTACGTGAAATTGGTGTAGAAACCGGTGGTTCGAACGTACAGTTTGGTATTAATCCAGAAGATGGCCGTATGGTTATCATTGAGATGAACCCACGTGTATCACGTTCATCTGCACTTGCATCAAAAGCAACGGGTTTCCCAATTGCTAAAATTGCAGCAAAACTAGCAGTAGGTTATACGCTTGATGAACTTCAAAACGACATTACGGGTGGCAAAACACCTGCGTCTTTTGAGCCTTCAATCGATTACGTTGTTACAAAAATTCCTCGCTTTAACTTCGAAAAATTTGCCGGTGCAAACGACCGTTTAACTACGCAAATGAAATCAGTTGGCGAAGTAATGGCAATTGGTCGTAACCAACAAGAGTCACTACACAAAGCATTACGGGGTCTTGAAGTAGGCGCTACAGGTTTTAATCCAATAGTGGCGCTTGATGACCCTAAAGCAAAAGAAAAAATCATCCGCGAACTACGCGAGCCAGGCGCTGAGCGTATTTGGTACATTGCCGATGCAATGCGCCATGGCATGAGCGTTGATGATGTTTACGAGCTGACTAAAGTAAACCGTTGGTTCTTAGTTCAAATAGAAGACATTTTAAAAGACGAAGCAAAAATAGCGAAAGTAGGCATGGCGGGTTTAAATGCTGACTTCCTACGTAAACTTAAACGCAAAGGCTTTGCAGATCCGCGTATAGCAGAAATTGCTGGTGTATCAGAAGCTGAAATTCGTAAAAAACGTCATTTATTAAACATTGTGCCAGTATATAAACGTGTTGATACGTGTGCTGCAGAATTTAGCTCAGACACAGCTTACATGTATTCAACTTACGATGAAGAGTGTGAAGCTAACCCAACAGATCGTGATAAAATCATGGTTATTGGTGGTGGTCCAAACCGTATCGGTCAAGGTATTGAGTTTGATTACTGTTGTGTGCATGCCTCGCTTGCACTTCGTGAAGACGGTTATGAGACCATCATGGTTAACTGTAACCCTGAAACGGTATCTACCGATTACGATACTTCGGATCGCTTATACTTCGAGCCAATTACACTTGAAGACGTACTCGAAATCGTACGTGTTGAAAAGCCAAAAGGCGTTATCGTACAGTACGGTGGCCAAACACCACTTAAACTAGCGCGTGAGCTAGAAGCTAACGGCGTGCCAGTAATTGGTACTTCACCAGATGCGATTGACCGTGCAGAAGACCGCGAACGCTTCCAACAACTTGTTGAGCGTTTAAACTTACTTCAGCCAGAAAATGCAACAGTAACTTCAACTGAAGAAGCATTACTTAAATCAGTTGAAATCGGCTTTCCACTTGTTGTGCGTCCGTCGTATGTACTAGGTGGTCGTGCAATGGAAATTGTATACGATGAAGATGATTTACGTCGCTACATGACCGAAGCTGTACAAGCATCAAACGAAGCGCCAGTATTACTGGATCGTTTCTTAGATAACGCGATTGAAGTTGACGTTGACGCAATTTGTGACGGCGAGCAAGTAATCATCGGCGGTATCATGGAGCACATTGAGCAAGCCGGTGTTCACTCGGGTGACTCAGCGTGTTCATTACCAGCACATTCTTTATCACAAGAAGTGCAAGACGTAATGCGCAAGCAAGTAACCGACATGGCGCTTGAGCTTGGTGTTGTTGGCTTGATGAATACACAGTTTGCAGTAAAAGAAGACAAAGTGTACTTAATCGAAGTTAACCCACGTGCTGCACGTACTGTACCGTTTGTATCAAAAGCAACCGGTGTAGCACTTGCAAAAGTAGCTGCACGTTGTATGGCGGGGCAGTCTTTGGCAAGCCAAGGTATTACTAAAGAAGTGATTCCTCCTTACTACAGCGTTAAAGAAGTTGTACTGCCGTTTGCTAAGTTTCAAGGTGTGGATCCAATCCGTGGCCCTGAGATGCGTTCAACAGGTGAAGTGATGGGTGTTGGCGATACTTTCGCCGAAGCATTCGCAAAAGCACAATTAGGTGCAAGCAATACTTTACCACGCGGTGGTCGCGCGTTATTATCTGTTCGTAATAGCGATAAGCCACGTATTGTTGAATTAGCCAAAATCATGACCGACTTAGGTTTTGAACTTGACGCAACTGGTGGCACGGCACAAGCTCTTGAAGAAGCTGGCATTGAAGTACGACGTGTAAACAAAGTATATGAAGGCCGCCCGCATATTCTTGATTATATTAAGAATAAAGAGTACAGCTATATTGTTAATACCACCGAAGGTCGCCAAGCGATCGAAGATTCGAAGGTGTTACGTCGTGGTGCGTTGCAAAATAAAACCAACTATACGACAACCTTGAACGCGGCATTCGCTAACTGTACTGCTAACAAAGCAGATGACCGCAGTAAAGTGACGTCAGTTCAAGAGCTACACCTGCGATTGAACTAAGGAAATGTGCCAAGGCCAACTAGGGCCTTGGTGTTAAGTGAGAAAAGTATGCAATCAATTCCGATGACAGTTCGTGGCGCAGATTTACTGCGTAAAGAGCTTAACGAATTAAAAACAGTTACCCGTCCTAAAATCGTAAGTGATATTGCGGTTGCACGTGAACATGGTGACTTAAAAGAAAACGCTGAGTATCATGCTGCACGTGAGCAACAGGGTTTTTGTGAAGGTCGTATTCAAGAAATTGAAGCTAAGCTTTCAAATGTTCAAATTATCGACGTAACTAAAATGCCAAATACCGGTAGAGTTATTTTTGGTACAACGGTGACTATTGTAAATGTAGAAACCGATGCTGAAGTAAAATACCGTATTGTAGGCGATGATGAAGCAAATATTAAAAATAACTTAATATCTGTTAACTCACCTATAGCGCGTGGCTTAATTGGTAAACAAATGGACGACTCAGTGTCTATTGAAACACCAAAAGGTATAGTTGAGTTCGAAATCATTGAAGTTGAGTATCTTTAACGTATAACTCACTTTAACGTTTTAAATAAAAACCGATGTAATTACATCGGTTTTTTTATGCCTGAAATTTAATATTAAAACTTATACCAATTCCAATAAATAGCTGATCTATTTTACTTGCTAAAATAACCCATTTATTTGTTGTTAATTTCGTAAAGGGAACAACCATTTACATCAATTTACGCCTAGAACTGAATTGTTTTTTCGGCGTAAAATTCAGATCACATACTTAATGGAATTGGTATTATTATTTTGCTGACCTCAAAGTATTAGCTCATTTATACATTCATATTGTATAAAGAGTGTACGTGTTGATATAGGTACATAATCACTTTATTAAAAAGGAACACCCATGGCTAATATTCTTTACCCAGCGCCTTTAAAAGTAGGCTCTAAAATTGCAATTTGCTCGCTGTCATCAGGCCTAAAAGAAAAATACCACGGGCGATTAGATATTGTGATAGAGGGATTAAAGCACCGTGGCTATGAGGTTGTAGAGGGGGAGTTTTTACGCCAAAACAGACCACGTAATGAGCTTAATGCTAAAGCCCATGCCGAGCAACTAATGGGTTTATTACTAGATGATGAAATAGATGCCATTATGCCGCCAATGGGTGGTGAGCTGGCAATGGAGGTATTGCCACTACTTGATTTTAACGCGATTAAACAAGCCAAACCTAAATGGCTAGTTGGGTTTTCTGATGTGAGCACGATTGCATGTGCACTCACCGCTAAGTGCCAATGGGCAACACTTCACAGCGCTAACCTTATGCAGCTCCATCCAGATGAAAAAAACGCGTATAGCCTACAAATATTCGAAACTCTTACTTACGAAGCCGGTAGTAAATTTGAGCAAGGGCCTTCTTCTTTATATCAAAAAAACAAGCCTAATTACGCACAAAACCCGAATGAATTACTAAGCCCTAGTGAGCCCACAAAATGGCAATGTTTAAACTATACAGATAAACGCACCATAGAAATGTCAGGCCGCTTATTTGGTGGATGTTTAGATACAGTCGGCTTATTGCTCGACTCACCATTTTTAGCACTGCATGAATTTAAAAAGGACAGTGCACCCGAAGGGCTTATTTTATACCTCGAAAACTCAGAGCTAACGCCTACCACGGTTGCACGATTTTTACTGTCATTAAAATTAGCGGGCATATTTGACGACATTAATGGCTTGGTTTTAGGGCGAAGTGAAATTACACAAAGTCATTATGATGCCTTTGACTATCGTCATGCGCTTGATGTTGCATTAGGCGGGTGTTTATTTCCCGTTATTTTTGATGCTGACATAGGGCACGTTCAACCTAACTTAAATTTAGTTAACGGTGCTATGTGTTCGCTTATTGCTGATATAAATGAAGGTATAGTAAACAGTGCATCGGTAAACATTCAACTTTCGTAGTATTTATGGCATTTAGTTTTGAAAAACAAGTAAATACAGGCGTATAATATGCTTGCAGTAAGTGCTAACGCTTACTGTTAATTCTCAGGGCGGGGTGAAATTCCCCACCGGCGGTATGTTTAATGTTATTTGTAACTTAAATGAGCCCGCGAGCGCTTTATTTAACTTGTTTTTACAGTGTTTAAATAGGTTAAGTAAAGGTCAAGCAGATCTGGTGAGATGCCAGAGCCGACGGTTAGAGTCCGGATGAAAGAGAATATAGCTTATTTATGTACACCAAAACGTAGCTTTTTGGTGAGCATTTTTAATGCTGTTTTGGTTTAATCCATACGATTTTATTTGTATGGCTTTGCCATGCCTTTCTGTGTCCTGAATCTATTATTTTTTATTTGGAATATAATGATGATTCAGTCTCTACTTACTCAATTCGGCGAAAGCCATATCCGTGTACAAAGCGCAATTGCTGCATTACAGCAAGGGCAAGGCGTACTTGTTGTTGATGACGAAAACCGCGAAAACGAAGGCGACTTTGTTTTTTCAGCTGAGCATTTAACGGCCCCACAAATGGCCGAAATGATCCGCGAAGGCAGTGGTATTGTATGCCTATGCATGGGAGAGGAGCGTATTAAACAGCTCGACCTACCGCAAATGGTAACCAATAACACCAGTCAAAATAACACCGCTTATACTGTCACTATTGAAGCTAAGCACGGTGTTACAACCGGCGTATCTGCCGTTGATAGAGTGACTACTATTAAAGCTGCTACAGCCGATAATGCAAAACCAAGTGATTTATCGCGCCCTGGCCATGTATTTGGTTTAAAAGCACAAACTGGCGGTGTGCTAGTTCGCCGTGGTCATACCGAAGCATCGGTTGATTTAATGCAACTTGCAGGCTTAAAACCATTTGGTGTAATTTGCGAACTTACCAACCCCGATGGTTCAATGGCACGTTTACCTGAAGTTAGTGATTATGCTAATAAGCATAATATGACCGTGGTTTCTATTGAAGATCTCGTGCAATACATTCAAGCTGCGCAGCTTAAAGTGAGTTAAGCCGCTTTAAAAGCAAAAAACCACTTATTTGAATGCAAATAAGTGGTTTTTTAATGTAATAAAAATATAACTTATAAAACTTGAATTATTTGCTCTTTAGCTAAACGCGATTTAGGTAATTTAGCATTATAATCTTCTGCGTCATCATGGTAGCCAAGTACTAAAGCTACATCACAAATGTAACCATCTAGCTCTTTTTCAAAAACTTCGCCAATCAACTGTGCATCAACGCCTTCCATAGGAGTTGAATCAATACCTAAGCGTGCTGCTGCATGCATTGTGTTACCAAGCGCTATGTAAGTTTGCGCTTTAGTCCACGTTGCGTTATTGCCTTGCTCATCAGTATTCATATCAACAAACGCGAAAGCACCAAATGATTGTTCGCGGTTTTCTGCTTTAGTACGACCGTTTTTAATGTCTGCATCAATTACTTGTGCGTAATCGTCACGTGTATATTTAGGGTTGTAAGCAAATAAAATAACGTGCGACGCTGTTTTAATATGAGGCTGATTAAATTGAAACTTATTAGCAAAGGTAGTATGCATACGTTCTTTTGCTTCATCAGATTCAATTACAACAAACTTCCAAGGCTGCGAGTTAATTGATGAAGGAGAAAGACGCATAGCTTCATATACTACGTCTAGGTCATCTTGAGGAATACGCTTAGTTGTGTAACGTTTAGTTGTGTAGCGTTTTTCTAAATCACTAATAATTGGGTGAGTCATTATTTTTCCAAATAAATAAATTGAGCGAGTTGTTATTAATTGGTTTGAATTTAAATAATTCAATAGTGACCAATCAGTTTTAAATAAGAATATTTTACGGATTTGATAATAGCGCTTGCTTTGCATTTAATAAACATCATAATCATTGAAACATTATCAAATATATATAGATAATATGAACATAGAAGATTTAAAACTTATTCTAAAAGTAGCTGAGTTTAGAAGTATTACGCTTGCAGCTGCTAAATTAGATATGCGCACAGCAACTGCGAGCGCGGTAATTAAGCGTGTTGAATTAGAACTGGGCAGTGAACTGTTTGTACGTACTACACGTCATTTAAGGTTATCAGCCGCTGGGGAGCGCTATATACCTCAGTGCGAACAAGCTTTAGCAATACTTGAGCAAGCAAAGCATAACCTCAAAGGTGAGCATGACGAAATTGAAGGCGAATTACGTGTTGCTCTTTCATCCGATTTGGGGCGAAATTTAGTTATCCCATGGATTGATGAGCTGATGGATAATTATCCTAAGTTAAGCCTCCGAGCGCATATAAGTGACAGTAATATTGATTTTTATCGTGATTCAGTTGATATAGCACTTCGTTATGGCTCGCCAAGTGACGCTAGCGTTTACGGTTTTAAAATTTGCAACGTACCGCGCTTATTATGTGCAACTCAAGAATATTTATTACAAAATGGCTCTCCTGAACATCCAGACGACTTAGCTAATCACCAAGGCTTATTTTATCAACTACAAGATATTATAAATAACACATGGGAGTTCACCGATGGTGAGTCAAAATATAAAGTTAAAATGGATGGTCGGCGCGCGTCTAACGATGGTGACCTAGTGAGGCGATGGTGTGTTGCGGGTAAAGGCTTAGCAGTAAAGTCAGCACTCGATATAGCCGATGATTTACTCAATGATAGGGTGGTTACTGCTTTGCCAGGTTATCAACACACTAATGGCGAATTATGGCTTATTTGCCCAAGTAGGCAGTCAATAACGCCTGCGGTACGTTTACTACGTGATGCATGCAGAGCAAAATCCCAAACTATTCTGCAGCAGTTGGTAAATAAAGGAATTATTGATA
Source organism: Pseudoalteromonas sp. Z1A8 (assembly GCF_011378855.1). Classification (GTDB taxonomy): domain Bacteria; phylum Pseudomonadota; class Gammaproteobacteria; order Enterobacterales; family Alteromonadaceae; genus Pseudoalteromonas. The sequence goes on from NZ_WTLB01000025.1 coordinate 40,137, forward strand.
AAAGCGTATTAAAGGATTAATACGCAATCTGATTAACTTAGTTTTTTATTAAAAAACTCAATAGTACGCTGCCATGCAAGTTCTGCTTTTTTCTCATCATAACGCCCAGTAGAGTCGTTATGAAAACCATGATTTGCCCCTTTATACATATGCATAGTGTATTCAACGTTATTGGCTTTTAAATCTTGCTCGTACTGTGGCCACGATGCGTTTACACGTTTATCAAGCTCACCTAATTGAATCATTAACGGCGCTTTAATATTTTTACGTAAACTCTCACTTGCAGGAGTGCCGTAAAAAGGCACGCCTGCGCTGATTAAATTACTATCTACTGCGGCTAAGTAATTAACAATGTAGCCACCAAAGCAAAACCCAACAGCGCCTAGCTTACCGTTGCTGTTAGCATGCGATTTTAAAAAGTGTGCAGCGGCTACAAAATCGTTTTGAATTTTAGCGCGATCCATTGTTTTTTGCATGGCACGACCCTCATCGTCGTTACCAGGATAGCCACCTAGTGGAAACAACGCATCGGGTGCAAACGCAATAAAGCCTACCTTAGCTAAGCGCCTTGCTACATCTTTTACGTACGGGTTTAATCCACGGTTTTCGTGTACCACTAGCACAACAGGGAGCTTACCTTCTACGTTTTTAGGTACGGCTAAATATCCCTTGCCCTTACCATATCCGTCTGGTGAATCGAATTCTTCGTACGTTGCCGTAATATCGTCATCATTAAACGAGACTTGCTCAGCAAACGCGTAATTAGGTAATAGCGCTGATGTAAGTACAGCCATCGAAAAACCAAGTGCAGCAAGGCCACCGAGTTTTTTCATAAACGTACGGCGGTCCATTAAATCGTGGGCGTATTCATCATACCAATCAAAGGCTTCTTGCGGGATGTGATCTGATAGCGGGGTATTCATGGCTGTTCCTTAACTTTATTATGTATATTTATTATTTAAATACCATAACGTATTAGGGATAAAAAACGAGCAATATTTCTTTCAATTATTAGGACTGTTGATGGAGTCTATGTGTTAAAAAATGAGTAGTAGAAGTAATATTAGTAAATAGTTAAATATTATTTTTAAGCTTAAAATAAAAAGCTCGGCATAGAGTATGCCGAGCTTTTTTGGTTGGGATATTACTTAACTTAGCTATTAGTAGGCGCTGGTTGGGCATCTACAAGTGGCGGCTTGCCACGCATTTTACGTACTAATCGCTTAGCATCTTCTAGTGCAACGTACTGGCACGGTATAAGTATTAGTGTAATTACGGTGGCAAATAACACACCAAAGGCAAGTGATACAGCCATTGGTATAACTATTTTAGCTTGTAAACTCGTTTCAAAAATAATTGGCATTACACCAATAAAGGTTGTGATTGAGGTGAGTAGTATCGCTCTAAAGCGGCGTGCACCGGCTTGCATTACAGCATCTTTAGTCGCGACACCTTCAGCGCGTGCTTTGTTTACAAAATCGACCATAACGAGGGAGTCATTTACAACCACGCCCGCTACAGCAATTATGCCAAACATCGATAAGCTACTCATGGTCATACCTAAAATCATATGCCCAAACATCGCGCCAACTACACCAAACGGAATAACCGACATAATAATAAGTGGCTGCGAGTAAGAGCGAAGTGGAATCGCTAATAAGGCAAATATAATCATCATTGATATACCAAAATCACGAAGCTGCTCTGAAGCGCTATCCATTTCTTCTTGAATGCGCCCAGCTACATCACTTGTAACCCCAGGGTAGCTTTTAAGTAATGTTGGTAAGTATTCATCACGAATTTCTTCTGCAATAGCAAAAGGTTCGGCTTGGTCGGTATTTACCGCAGCCCATACGTTTACAGTACGTTTAGAGTTTTCGCGGCGAATACGGTTTACACCGTCAACTAGTTTAACTTCGGCTACTTCACTTAGCGGAACTTCAGCGCCAGTAGGTGTAATAATACGCACACTTGCTATGTCACTTATTGAGTTACGTTCGTCTTCTGGGTAGCGGATCATGACTTTAATTTCTTCGCCTTCACGCAATATTCGCTGCGCTTCTAAGCCGTAGTAACTAAAGCTTACTTGCGATGCGACATCAGCAAGCGTTAAACCCATGCTGTAAGCCAGTGGTTTTAAATCAAGTTGTACTTCGTCAGTGGCGCTTTGCATTGAGTCGTTTACGTCGCCAACACCTTCCATTGTTTGTAATTTAGCTTTTAATTTACCTGCTACTTCTTTTAGTACGTCAGCATTTTTGCCTTCAAGTTTAAAGCTAACGTCGCCATCATCTCGGCCACCATTCATTATACTGTCTTGAATAGTCATGGTTTTAACGCCAGGTAAAGCGGGCATTTGTTCGCGCCATAATGCACTTAGGGCAAAGGTATCGATAGGGCGTAAATCAGGCTCTACCAAAATGGCCATAATGTTTGCTTGCGTTCTGCCGCGCAGACTTACCGATAAATCGCGGATCATCGGTTTACCGTATTGCTCTTGTAATTGTTGATCGACCTTTAACAAAACGCCTTCTATTTTGCGTGCGGTTTCAAGCGTTGCTTGCTCAGACGAAGCAAGGTTCATTTCAATATCAATACGCGGAAAGTCGTGCGGTATTTTAGGGTTTGGTACAAATTTAACTAAACCACCTGCAAACATACCTGCGCTTACAATAAGCAAACACATAAAGCCAACAATTACGGTATAGCGATAGTGAATACAGCGGCCAACAAAAGGAAGGTAGTAGTTGTTCACAAAGCCTTTTAAACCACTATCAATTACCATACGTAAGCGATGTAATAGGTTTTTAGGATTTGGTTTACGTGGATTCATTGCTGCAATGTGCGCAGGTAAAATAAGTTTTGATTCAATGAGTGAAAAAATCAAACATAAAATAATCACGCCACCAATTGCCTTAGAAAAAGCAGCACCAGGGCCGGTTGCGAGTGTTTGTGGTAAAAATGCCGCAATAGTTGTTAGTACACCAAAGGTTGCTGGCATCGCAACACGTTTTACGCCGCGTACTACGTTATCAAGTGTATGGCCGTATTTTTCTATTTCGGCACTGGCTGACTCGCCCACAACAATGGCGTCATCAACAACAATCCCGAGCACAAGTATAAAGGCAAAAAGAGAGGCTAGGTTAATTGTTACGTCTAAAAAGCCAATGGGCATAAACAAAAAGGCACCTAGAAAAGACACCGGTAAGCCCATCATTACCCAAAATGCCAAGCGTAGTGGTAAAAATAGTGCCAGCACTATCATTACTAACAAGCCACCCCAAATCATGTTATCGACCATCATATCAAGTCGACCTTCAAGGTAGTAAGTTAAATCAACAATAGGAGATAGCTTAACACCTGCAGGTAAAAGTGGCTCTTTAGCCGCCATGTAGCTTTTAAGGACTTTTGCTACATCGGTAATATCTTGATCTTTTGATGCGTTAACTTCAAACGAGAGTGAATTTTTACCATTGTATTTTGAATACTGTAAGCCTTCTTCAAAGCCATCGTTAATGGTTGCTACATCGCCTAAGTAAATTTGTGCGCCATCAGCAAGAGTAATAAGGGGGAGCCTTTCAAATTCAAAACCACGGTAGGCTTGTTTTTCTACACGCATCGAAATATAACCGTTTTCAGAGCGTATTTGCCCCGCCGACATATTTGCCGAAAAGCTTTGCACAGCGCCTGCAATATCTCTAAATGTTAAGCCATATTCGCGCAGTTTATCGGGGCTGACTTCAATACCAATTTCGTACTCTAAACCGCCATTAAAATTAACCAGGTTAACGTGAGGCAGGGCTTGTAACTCATCTTTTATATCGTTGCCAAGCTCTTTTAACTGGTAGTTACTCATGTCGCCATAAAGCGCGAGTATCATTACCTCTTGCTCAAACTTATCACGGCGAACAACAGGGCGTTCCATTCCTGCAGGAAAGGTATTTATTGAATCAACTTGTACTTTAATTTCATCAAGTACTTCTTGTGGGTCGTATTGCTCTTCTATTTCAATCCACGCTTGAGAAAAACCACGGTTAGAGTAGGTAATTAGGCGTTTAATGCCTTCAAGACCTTCGAGGTTTTCTTCAACTTTTATGGTTATGCCTTCTTCAACCTCTTGCGGGGCAGCCCCAGGATAAACTGCTTGTACGCTTATCCAGTTGCTTTCAAATTGTGGGAACATTTGTTTGCGAATAGTCATGGCCATTAAAAGACCGCCCACTAATATAAATATCATTAGTAGGTTGGCAGCAACGGGATTTCGGGCAAACCATGCTATTAACCCTGTTTCACGAGTGTTCATGGCTATTCCTCTTTCAGCGCAAGTTGAGTAATGTCAGTTTTATTAGGCGCAATATCTTCAATTTTTACTGCCATACCTTCAGTTGGATACTCAAGTGCTGAGGTAATAATTTGCTCACCGTTTTTTAAGCCTTGGCTGGCTATAATCATCCCGTTTTGTTCGCGTATAATATTTAGCGTTTTAAATGATAATGTTAGATCGTCGTTTAAAATCACAATTTTATTATCTTTAACTAAATGGTGCGCAACAATAATTGCGTTATCAAGCGGGCGACCTTCAATTGTAGCGTTAATGTACGAACCAAAACGAAGTGGGCGTGTTTTATCGCCATAAGGTGTTGCAAGTTGTGCTACCAAATAGCTCATGCGGCTTGTTTGATCAACCACGCCTTCAGTGCGAATTACTTTGGCTTGCCACATTGTTTGCTTGCCCGCATATTCAGCGTTAAATGTAACGTTTGAACCTACGCCGCCATTTTTTAAATATTGCAGTTCTTGGTCGGCAACCGGTAAACGAACCTCTGCAACCGAGGTTGCGCTCAGTGCACCAAAGCTATTACCTGGGTTTACTACTGAACCTAAGCTAATTGTGCGCTCGTTAATAATTGCATCGTACGGTGCTTTAATATAAGTACGTTCAAGATTGCGGCTTGCACGTTTAACACTTGCTTGAGCAGAGCGGTAACGCGCGAGCTTTTCGGCTAATTGTGGTTTACGTAAATAAAGCTCTGATGCAATAGCATCGCTAGAGTCGGATTTAATACGCTCCCACTCAGCTTTTGCTACATGCGCTTGTGCGCGTTCTATTTCAAGTGCTGAGCTTGCTTGTGCTAAACCTGCTTGCGCTTCAATAAAGTCAGCCTCGTAATCATTTGCATCAATTCGTGCTAAAATATCGCCTTGCTTTACAAACGCACCTTCAACAAATTGATCTGACACCAAAATAACTTGCCCACTTACTTGTGCTATTAATTCTGTACGGTCTTTTGGTTTTACTATGCCGTACGATTTAACATCGAGCGTTATAGAATCTAAAAGTATGCTTTGAGTCGCAACTAAAGGGCGAATGTCTTGCTCAGGCTTTTCTTCCGGTGGCTTTTTCATGGCCATAAAGGCGAAAGCTAAAGCAATACCGCCTGCTAAAACTGCAATTGGGAGTATTATTTGTTTTGTAGTAGCCACAAGGCATTCCTTCATAATTGGTGGTGACAGAGCAATAATACGCAATAAAGTGTTTACAAGGCGTTTTAAGATGTAACAAAGCATTACATATGTGTATTGCAACTTAGCGTGTGGGCTAATTACGTTCCTAAAAAGGAATAAAAGTAAGTGTTTTTTATACAGAGGATATTATGAAAACCGAATCAATGACTTGCAGATTAGGCTGCGGTGCATGCTGTATTGCGCCAAGTATTAGCTCTCCAATACCAGGGATGCCAAACGGTAAAAAAGCCGGAGAGCGCTGTATTCAGCTGGATGAGCGTAATTTATGTAAGTTATTTGGTGATTCAAGTCGGCCTAAAGTGTGCAGCGATTTTAGCGCCACGTTTGATGTGTGTGGCTCAACAAATGCGCAAGCTCTAGCGCTTATTACAGAACTTGAGCAGTTAACTTAGCTGGTGGGTTTAATACACACATATTTACAAAGATTAATTAAAATAAAAAATTCTTTATAAATTATTAAAATAGTTTTTATCTAATTAATGATTAAATATTAGACATATTTAGTTTTGTTGCTAATATAGGAAAATGTGAAATGCTTTTATATTAGCTTTAGTTATAAATTATCTTGTGCAATATTAATTTTTAAAAGGAAAGAGAAATGAAAAATTTACTTACCGCTTTTACTCTAAGTGTGACTGTATTAGGTTGTTCAAACTTACCAATCAAAACTGATATTAAAGAAGATCATTTTCGATTCGAAAACTTTAAAAGAGAGCAGGGAGTAGAACGAGAATACGTTAACTTGATGTGCTATAACAAAAAACCTACACAATGGGCTGAACCAAAGCAGTATCCAAGTGGTCAGCATGATTTATGGGTAAAGGCGAGTGCTTCAAACCCTGATGTTTTAAACAGTCAAAAAGAAGCTTTTGTTAATTTTAACGTTAATTTAGATTCTGATAAAAGCTACATGCTAAATAGAAAAAGAGAGGGAGATAAAATTTCAATCTGGATACAAGAGGTTGAAACAGGTGCAGTTGTTTCCCCAGTTCTTACAGATGAACTTAGTCGCCCTCTACAAATTGATAATGAACTTAGAAAAAGACAATGTCGCTCTGGTTCAATATAAGTTGAGTAATCAAAATTTTTAATATTTAGTGCGCTGTATGTTTTTTACTAAATATTTATTCAGATACCTTTTTTAATAAAGAGGTATCTGAATACGATAACTCACATCTACCAACTATACGTTGCACTTAACGTATATTGCTCACCGCGTCCTGGTGTCCCTGGTATTTCCTCAAACGATTCATCCCATAGGTTATCCGCAGCAAAGGTAATAAATAGGTTTTTTAGTATCGGCGGGGTGATTTTAAGCGTTAGCTGAGTAAATAAAGCGTTATTGTCACCGTTTCTAAGTGCGTTTTCGTGCTGTGTACGCCACTCATTATCGACTCTAAATTCTAAAATATCAGTTGGATTCCAAACCGCGCCAAGTGTAAGGCGGTGATCAGGAAAGTTTAATGCATAAAAGCTGGCATCTATATCGGCAGCACCGTAGTTTTCTGATTTGTGCAAATAAGTGTAACTGGCTATTAATTTTGCGGTATCAAAGTGTTTAGTGGCTAAAAACTCTATGCCGGTAGTATTTATATCTACCGGGTTTGCAAAGCGCGCAGAGCTTGAATCAAAGTTATAGGTCCAATCGGTTAAGTTATCGTCTTTGCGATAAAAAATAGCCGAGTTTAGCTGCCAGCTTTGCTCTTCCATTAATAAACCTAGCTCTAAGTTTTTAGTGGTTTCGCGCTCAAGGGTGTAATTACTTCTAAATAAACCGCCAGAATCACTGCCGCCAATGGCGGTATAGCCCGCTACTTGGCTCGCCTGCGCGTACGATAAATAAAGCGTGCGATCAAAACCTTTACTGTTTTGTGTATTGAGCGTTACATCACCAATAAGTGACAGTTCAGAGTCGTCTCTATTTGTATCGTCAAACGCAGCACCTAAGCGAAATGTAAGTTGTTTATTACCCTCAAGTGCCATTTTATACTCTGGCAATACACTCACTTTATAATAGTTACGCGAGGTGAAATTGTTTTCAAGCGTGGTCGATTCAATTGAATCGTCAATAAACTGCACTGAGTAATTTACAGCAAATACATCACTTTGAGCATGGCGACCTGATAGTCCTAACGACTTAACTTCACTTTTATGAAATGCTTCAAATGCACTGGGATTTTCGCGAGAGTAAATATAGTGAGCGTTGTGCTTACGATAATAAGCCGACACTTCAAAATTACTATCCTGCGCATAATTTTGCTTATGGTTTAGCATTAATAAGCGTGTTTCTAGGTCTTCAGTTTCGTTAACGCCAAATGGGGTGTATAAATTTGGCCAACCAAAAAACTTATCTTGAGCACCAAAAAATAAATCTGTTTGAGATTGTGAGCCTAATAATTGAACACGACCAGCTGTACGCGTAAAATCGTGATCGCCAAAATCTATAGTTCCATCACTTTGTGAATGAGAATACTCCCCCTCAAAACCAAGCGTGTAGTTATTTAAGCTATTTAAGCTATCTAACTTAGTGCTTTTTGCGCCATGAATGCTTTGTAAATTAAAGTCATTAGTGCCAGTACCAAGCGATATGCTGCCACCGGTAACAATTGGCTTCCAACCAAACGATACTGTGCCCACAGAGCTATTCATACCGTAAAGTGCGTTATCAGCACCTGTTAAAATAGCGGGGCCGGTAAGCATTTGCGGTGCAATAGGAATTTCAGCAAAGTAATGACCAGACTGTGGGTCAAGTAAAGTAGCACTACCAACTCTAAAGCCGGTATTTTCAAAAATACCGCCGCGTATAGTTACATCAGCCTGCGCTTCAGCCATATTACGTGATTGCAAATCAACACGCGGGTCGTACTCTAAATTAGATATTGGAGAGTCAAATGTACCTACAGGGAGTTTATTTGCAGTGGGCGATGCCTCAACGGTTATTTGTTCGATTGCTGATGATTCTTCAGTTTTATTAGTTACAGCTTCGCCGTAAGCAAAACTGCTCACGCTGCATAGCAGGGCAGGGAATATAAAGTGGGGGATACGTTTCATGTTGTGTGTCTCATCTTTTTATATGCAGTTACGGTAACAATTAAACGCTAAACACATTTTTAAGGCGTGATAAAATAGCTAAATTGAACAACTGCGATTTTGAGCGCGATTGTACATTAATATCTTAAAAACTGCATTTGATACTCATTCGCAACGTTAACTAATTTGGTAAAATTTATTATGAATATAGAACAACAAGATACTATTTACTTTGCTGGTGGCTGCCTGTGGGGCGTACAAGAGTTTTTAAAGCATTTACCGGGTGTAATTAACACTGAAGCTGGGCGTGCCAATGGCACAAGTACCGATACGCAAGGTGAATACGATGGTTATGCAGAGTGCGTAAAAGTCATATATGATTCTGAAGTTGTTAGCCTTAATATGCTTTTTGACTACTTTTTTGAAATTATCGACCCATATAGCATTAATAAGCAAGGCGACGATGTAGGCCCCAAATACCGAACTGCCATTTATAGCAAAAGCCAAGATCATTTAAAGGTCGCTAGCAATTACATAAGGCAGCGAAGTGATGCCGATAAGATTGTGGTAGGGGTAGAGCTGCTAACTAACTACGTGCCAAGCGATCCTGAGCATCAAGACCGCTTAACTAATCACCCAGATGACTATTGCCACATACCGCTTGAGTTACTGCATAAGTATAAATCGTAAATTTAACACGGTGTTTTTGTAGACGTGCAGCTTGCAGACGTGACGAGCGTAGCTCGTAATTTGGAGTGAAATAAGCGCATAAAGATAATTAATTAGAAGCTGCGCTTCTCGCGCAAGCAAGCTTATCGCCTACAGATAAAATAAAGTTCAGCGTTTACAGGTAAAGATTAATCGGTGTTTTTTGTAGACGTGCAGCTTGCTGACGAGCGTAGCTCGTAATTACATAAGTCTGTAAGTCCTAAAAACAAGCACCCACAAAAAAGCTCACATAACGTGAGCTTTTTAAAAACTAACTAAAACTTACTGCTGCTTTTGCGGCGGGAAGTTACTTAAAATTTCGCTCACTGTTTTATTAATTGATGCTTCACGTTGTTCTGGCGATTGATTTTTCTTTAATCGACCTTCTTTCGCGCCGCGCCATACTAGCTGGTTTGATTCGCGGTCTACAATATCAATAATTAGTGTACCAACTTCGTATTCACGCGCAGTTGTATCACGTTGAAAACCAGTACCCCAATAACCCCAATGCGGGCGGTAGTTTACATTAAATGTATCTACTTCAAGCTCTTTATCAACCGATGCATGATAGTTAACAAGTACATCAGCTTGCGCTGCATCAACTAAGCTCATACCTAATGTTTGGCTCAGCTCTGCGTTAACGGCAGTGCGAACACGCTTTTCCATTAGGCCATTAATTTGATAGTTATTTGTGTCTTTAGTTAGGCTGGCGTTTTCTACCCAAGCAAATGTTTTAAAATTACTAAAGTTGGCTGATTTATCGTAATCCCAATCTGGGGTTTGTGTACAGGCTGTAAGTAGTGCTAGCGCTGCAACAATAAGTATGTTTTTCATTACGTTTGCTCCAATAAAATGCATTAATTTAAAATAACACACATAGTTTAAATGTGTGTTATTTAAACGTCCTAAATATTAGTCTAATTGTCAGGGCTGAACGACTAATTAACCTCTGTTAATTAGTCTCGATTCATTAGCTAATGTTCAACTTCAATCCAATCTTTTTCATCTACCCAGTTTTGTGCACCGTCTTTTACTGAGCGAATAGGCACAATATAGTCACAACTTATTTGCGGTTTAACTGAGGCGAATATAGGTACAAAGCCAAAGCTTAGCGCAGTTTCTATAATCGCTTTTTGATTTTGCGGATCGATATCAGCTGCTTCATCTATGTAAATGGGTATACGGTATAGGTTTTGTTCTTGGTCACTTAATAAGTAACGAATAAACAACATGCCACACAATAACTTAATCGTAATACGTGTGCCGTTAGAACCCGCCGAATCTATTTTTTCAAAATGCTCTGTTTCACCTGCGCGGTTAACTACTTCAAATCGAATATCAAATAAATCGGTCAGCGTTAAACCTGCTTTGTCTGAGGCGAGTTTAATTAAGTGATCTTTCGCTTCGTTTACCGCGCTTTCGCTGTATGGTTCTTGGCTCAGTAAATCAAGCGTGTCGCCTTGCTCAAACTGATGCGACGTGCTGATAATTGTATCTATACTATCCACCAGCATTTTGCGCGGTATTACGTTAATTTTAAACGCTTGCAGGTTTGAAATACGATGCTGACTTATGCCTTTATTAAAGCTGTTCATTTCGCGGCGAAGTCGGTCTAAATCTTCTCGCAAGCCTTTAATAGTGGCGGCCACTTCAGTAAGCGCAACGCGTGCTTGGCGCTCAACAGCGTCGCGTTCGTTATCAATGTTATGAAACGCGCTAATTAGCTTTTGGTATTTAGTATATTCGTCGTTTTCGTTGTCGAATTTAGTAATACCCGCGTTATATACATGCAAATAGGTGTTGCGCACGTTTATGTCAAAATTACGCAGCTCTTGGCAGTCTTTATTAAAGTGATGAACAAGATCGCTTAAGTTATCAAAGTCGACCGTAATATCAATCATGTACGGGGTTACTTTACCGCTGTATAAATCAAGGGTGTGGTCAATTCGCTCGCTTTTAACTTGGCGCAGGCGCTCTGTTTGGCGATTAATTTGCTCTTGTTTCGATTTAATTAACGAGCGGCGATCGGCAATTGAGCCACTATTTTTTTGAATATCTTGCAAGTAGTCGTCAACTTGTTCGCGCTCAGCTAATAATTGCTCTTTTAGCATGGCTTGCGCTTCGACTGACTGCTGCATTATATCAAACTGCTCTAAGCGTTTTAGGGCGCTCTCTGCGCTCATAAGCTCATCGTATAATTCGTCTTTTTCTTTTTGCTTGTCGGCAACGTTTGCAGCAACATCGCGCTGTTGCTTAAACTCTTTAAGTGAATGCTCAAGTGCACTTAGCTGAGCGGTTAATTGCTCTTTGTTTTCGCCGCTTTGCATTTGCACAGGCGAGAGCTTTTTAAGCTTAATGCTCGCACCTGGCAGAGTTAGTACACCGCCTTTAACGTTTTCGCTAAGTAGCGATAAAAATTCACCAAACGCGTCTTCGTCATCAATGGTTATATCGCCATTAGTGGTGGTTGCAAACGAGAGAATATCTGGGTTTAAAATCCGCGATATTTCTTCTACTTCTTTTAACGAGAGGTCTTCGCGCATACGGGTAAACAAATTAAACTCAAGGTTTTTAAGTTGCAGCTTTAAGCTCTTAATTTGTTTTTGTGTTTCGCTAATACGGTAGCCAAGCGTATGTAGGCTTTGCCCTTGTGCGCTGGTTATAGAGTGTGAAAGCGACTCGTAATCTTGCTTTAACTGAGTCAGGCTGGTTTTAAGGGTGGCTTTATTTACCAGTTCAAATTCGCTTTTAAGCGCATCGTAATCTAAAAACCACTGCTCAATTTGTGTTTGTCTGCGCTCTATATCGCGCGACTGCTGTACGTATAGGCTTTGCTTTTGCTCAAACTCGTGTTTTTCGTGCTCTATATCTTCAAGCGCTATACCCAGCTCGTTAAGTTGCGATTCTTGATAGGTATCAAAATCAATCAGTGCTTGGTCAATTTTAGGCGCATACGCCGCTAATTTACCTTTAAGCACGGTTTGGTTTTCAAGCATTGATTCAAGCGCGGCTATTGGCTCTTGCATTGACTCAAGGGCTTTTAATTCGCGTTTTGAGCGATTTACTTTATCAAACGAGCGACGCCATACTTCATAAAAGTCGACTTTAGAGTTCGACATATGGCGCTCAAACACACGTAGCATAAAGCGTTTTACGTCGCTTGCGCCTAATTTGTGTAAGTTAAGAATACGTCTAAATATTTCTTTATAAATAGAGGAGTCTTGCACATTATTAAGCGGGATCATTTTTAAGTTAATGTCGCCGTCAAATGGGGTTGCGCCGCCAGTAAGTAGCGCGTTTAACTCTTGTGCTTTAAGCTCAATAGGATTGTAGTTAAGCGATTTTAAATGGTTGAACAGCTTGGTAAATTTAATAATTGTTTTACCTTGCGTGTACTGCTCTAAATCAAGTTTACCTTGATAACAAAAGTACTGATGCGCGTAACCGGCAATTTTACCAAGCCCGGCAACGCCAATTACTACAGAGCCATGAGGCAAGTTGGCTTCGAGTAAAATGTACGACTGATCGGATGAAAAATAAAACTTTCGGGTTTCATCTAAATCGTGTCCGTCCCATTCTGTTAAGCGTAAATCGTTAATAAGTGGAAACTGCAGGGCGTTAATAACCGAGCTTTTACCTGTGTTATTTGGCGCGCAAATAGAGCTGCTTTTATCAAGCGGGATCACACATTTTGCATAGCCTGCGGTGTTAAGTAGGGCGAGTTTACTTAGTCCGTATAGATTTTTCATTCCTCGTCCTCTGTAATATAGGTTTCTTCGTTTACTTCCATGAGTGCATCTATGTAGCGGTGAATTGGCGCTTGTAGCATAAAGCCGCCTTCTACTTCACGGGCTAAACCTAAGCGCACCATGCGCAGGTATACGTCTTTACGCAGGTCCGATCCCGAAAATATCTCAAGCTGATCAAACAAATGTTTGTTAATTTGCACCAGCGTTTGCATAAGTTCTAAATCGTTTACGTCGTCAAACAATGCGCGCATTGGGTCTTTACCCGTATTGGCGTAGTGTTCAATTAAAATGTAAATAGTGAGCGCGATAGCGCGAGATATCTTGCCCATATTTGGTGTGCTTTCGTCGCTACCAAAATAATAAAATCCACGGCTGTCGCGTTTTAAATCGTTACCTAGGGCTGTAAATAGGGCGGTGTAGTCTTCTATGTGTTGGTCAAGCTCTTGCCACATTACGTTGTCTTGCTCGCAAATGTGATAACCCGCTACTAATTTTTTATTAATGGTTTGTAGATGGGTTAGCTCGTCTAAGTTTATGTGTGTCATGGTTTATTTACCTGCCTTTGAATCTGGCTGAGGCTCTGAATTAAATGGATATAAAGAAAAGTGCTGACCGGCAATTTTTACGCGGGCTTTTTCATCGCTTTGAATTATTTTAATATCGCTGTCGCTGACTAATTTTTGATACAAAAATAGCATTTCGTCGGCATCGAGATTTGGGTAGCTTTCGTCTAAAAATTGCAGCAAGGGCTGCGGTTTTTTGCGTTTTTTATTAAAGCGCTTAGCAAAGCTGGTTTTAACATCGTTGTAGTCAGGAATATTAGGCGTAACAAATGCAGGCACGTCTTGCTGGTCAGGCAATTGGTATTCTTCGTGTTCAAATTCAACCAAGCTTGCCATGTAAGCCACAATATGGCGTTGCTGACCAAGCGAATATCGCTGTGCGTCGCTTACAAAATGTGGCTGCACAGCACTTAACATGTTGTCTACGCCATTTTTACGCACAAGCCCAAGTACTTTGGCTGCTTGGCGAGTAATTAAGTTATTACGGCGTAACTCTTCGCGCAGCGGCATAAGCATATCGGCACTTTTACGTAAGCTTTCTCTACCCACTAAATGCATTTCGAGTATGCGTGTACGTAATTGCTCCAGCATGCGTTTGTCGTTGTAGGCTTTACCTGAGCGCTCAATGTGCAGTATTTGTTTACTTATTTGCTCTTCAATGAGGGTAAAACATGCATGAAACTCACCACGAATATCAACCATTTTAAGCATTGGCTCTATGTATTCGTCAAAGGCTTCTATTACCGCTTTATAACGCTTTTGCAGCGATTGCACCGCATTATTAGATTTAGCTTGTTCAACAATATTTAAAATGGCGTTTTCGTTGTGCGCATAGAGCTTCATTATTTTACGCACCCGATCATCCATAATACGGCTATAGCGGCGTAAATCGTCAAAGTCTTCTATTTCGCCAGCGTTATCTAGGCGATTACCTAAACGTGCAAGGTCGTCGACTAATACGCTAATTTCTTGCGCTAAGCCTAAATGTTCTTCTTGCAGTAAAAACGTAGCAAAGTCGGCAATGGCACGATTTATTTCAAGCTGCGATGATTTAGCCAGTGGAATTAAAATATCTTGGTTTAACAAACGATTTGTTTCTTTATAAATACGCTCGTTTGACCAAGTAGGCTGTTTTTGTTTAATGGCGTTTTGTACGTCTTTCAGGCTAAAGTCAGCCATTTTAAAACGTTTAAATAATAGCTCTAGTACACCCCAATGTTCAGTTATGGTGTTTAGTAGCTTTTTAGCTGGGATCATAAGAGGTTACAACATCCTAGTATTTTATTATTGAGTTCTTTTAGAAGACTCATTATTACGTATTTTTAATTAACCTTGTCTGTATATAGTATTCGTTTTTAAGACCATTTAATAATAGTTTTTGCATAGAGGCAGTGCTAAAATTCGCGCCGAAAATAGGCACATGAAATGGAATGTTATTTGTGTGTTCTTTAAAACTATATCAAAGGTTGTTTAACTACCATGGTTTCCTCGATTATTCTAACCCTGATAGCGATTGCATTTTTACTGATCGTTATAGAAGATATAATCCATGTCAATAAAGCTAAAACCACGCTGTTTTTTGGTACGCTTTGCTGGATTCTTCTTTTTATATACCCTCTACACGGGCAAAGCCCCGATACGATTCAACACCTTTTAAATGAAAATATTTTAGAAATCGCCTCGTTATGGCTATTTTTAATGGCTGCGATGACCTTTGTAGCGTATTTAAATTCAAAGGGGTTTATAGAAAATATTGTGCACCGTGTTATGCCAAAAAGTATTAGCGAAAAAAAGCTCATGTTTTTGGTGGGTGGTTTTGCATTTTTGTTTTCGTCGATTTCAGACAACGTAACAGCTACGCTTATATCGCTCGCGGTTGTTATGTCGTTAAAACTTGAACCTAAAAAGCTCATTAAATACGCCACGCTTATTGTGTTTGGGGTTAACTCAGGTGGGGTATCGCTAATAACAGGTGACGTAACCACACTGATGATATTTTTAGACGGCAAAGTAACCATTGCTCATTTATTACTACTTATAGCGCCAGCTCTTGCAAGCGTTATGTTGCTAGCCGCGTTACTATCTATCGGTATGAAAGGGCGTGTTGAGTTTGCTGGTGCAGGTAAAACCCGCATCGAAAAAACCGACATTACCATTGCTGTTATATTTTTATCTACCGTAGTGAGCACACTTATGCTGAGTGTAGTTTACAGCGTACCGCCTTTACTCACCTTTTTGTTTGGCTTATCAGTGATGTTTTTAGTCGCGCAATTTTTAATGCGCAAAAAAGACATTAACAAAGACATAATCGACTTTGTTCGCGATATAGAATACGACACATTATTGTTTTTTGTAGGTGTACTTTTACTTGTAGGCGCACTTAAAGAAATTGGTATGTTGAGTAAATTTACCGACCTATATACGGTAATGGCACCCGAGTACGCAAACTACTTAATGGGCATATTATCAGCAGGGGTCGATAACGTACCGCTTACTGCTGCTTTATTAAAAGCCGATATAGTAATGAGCCAACAACACTGGTTGTCGTTTACGTATGCAACGGGCGTGGGCGGTTCAATGCTTATCATTGGGTCGGCTGCGGGCATTATTGCCATGAGCAAAGTTAAAGCGCTTACCTTTATGAGCTACTTGCGTTTATCGCTGCATTTATTAATTTGCTACACCGTAGGTTATGCAGGCTCGTATTACATGGGCAGTTTTATTTGATGCATAAATTATTAAATGCTTGACAGCTAGACGTCTAAACGATAACTTTCAAAGCCCCGCTACTTAGTGGGGTTTTGTTTTATTAGCCACTGGTTAATAAAGCATTCAGAAGAGGTGCGATACTTAGGTACTTAATGTTAGGCGACGAATGCCGATGATCATTAAGGAGGGAAGTACTCGCCGAGGAAAATAATGGTACGTCGTCATTGTTTTTCGGTTTATGGGGCTGAATCCTCAAAACTGTCACCAATATAGGTGGAGAGCTTCTGGCAGTGGACTTATCTTCAAGCATTCCTTTGCCAAGTTCTTCTTGTTTTATTGCGATTTGGATATCGCGAAAGGAGACTAAATGACTACCCAATCAGCGCCACAAACAGTGCCTCAAACAGAGTTAAGCGCAAAATCAGATTACATCGTTGCCAAATTTGGCGGAACAAGTGTTGCCAACTTTGAAGCGATGAGTCGCTGTAGCGAAATTATTGTTGCAGATAAAAGCGTACGTATTGTTGCCGTGAGCGCTAGTGCCGGCGTAACTAACCACTTAGTTGCACTGTGCAAACCAAGTATTACCTCAAGTGAGCGCCAAGAGCATATAAACGGCGTGCTTGCTATTCAACACACTATTTTAGATGAGTTATCGCTAGATGCCGATTTAGCGGTTGGCTTTAACGAAACCCTAAAAGCATTTCAAACATTGGCTCAAGAGTCACTAACAACCGATCAGCAACACGACGAGCTACTTAGCTTTGGTGAGCGTTTGTCGTCTTATTTATTTGCTCAGGTGTTGCGTTTACAAGGTTTAAACGCCGATCGCTTTGATGTGCGCAAGGTGCTTAAAACCGACAGCCAATTTGGTAAAGCAACGCCTAATGTTGCAGCCACAGCGCAAGCCGCTAAAGAACATTTAATCCCGTTATTAGACGCTCAAGTAATTGTGACTCAGGGCTTTATTGGCAGTGACGAATACGGTCAAACAACAACGCTTGGACGTGGTGGTTCAGATTACAGCGCTGCACTTTTAGCTGAAGCAATTAACGCTAAAAGCGTGCATATTTGGACCGACGTAGTGGGTATTTTTAGCACCGACCCGCGTTTGTGCGCAAAAGCGACGCCAATTGCACGTTTAAGTTTTGATGAAGCCGCTGAAATGGCGACCTTTGGCGCAAAAGTATTGCACCCAGCGACTATTTTACCAGCAAGCCGTAGCCACATTAATGTGTTTGTAGGTTCTAGCCGAGAGCCAGAGCGTGGCGGTACATGGATTGAGCGCGAAAAATCGCAGCAACCAGGTATACGCGCAGTAACACAACGTAAAAACCAAATTTTGCTTACGCTTAAAAGCCCAGAAATGCTACTAGCAAGCGGCTTTTTAGCACGCGTGTTTACGCTATTAAGTGAATACAATATATCGGTCGATTTGGTAACCACATCAGAAATTAGCGTAGCTATAACCCTTGATAACGCGCAAAACGCATCGCGCCCAGAGCTTGATCAAGAATGCCTCGATAAGCTTGCAGAGTTTTGCCATGTGTCGGTAGAAAACAACCTAACATTGGTGGCACTTATTGGCTCTGAGATTCAATTACGCCAACACGAAATGAACTTAATGAGTGTATTAAAAGACTTTAACATTCGATTAATTTGCCACGGTGCTAGTAAGCACAACCTATGCTTTTTAGTAGAGCAAACTGAGTCAGATAACGTAGTACAGTCTATTCATAGCCGTTTATTAGAAAATGATTTTGCTGCGTAAGTAATCGTTATTCAGGAAAATCACCTAGTAAAGTTACTTAACAAAATCACTTAACAAAGTCGGTTAATAAAAAGCATCGCCAGTCGGTGCTTTTTTTATGCACCACACTCACATCAAAACAAACATTGCTGTTACTACTATCAACTACAGTAACGTTATTACTGCTAGCACTCAGCTTTGCACTATGTAATTCGTCAAACACATTAGGGCTAAGTAATTTTGCAATAGGGCGGCTGGTGGCTTTAGCAAGTGACTCTTTTAATGTCCAAATTCTAAAAAACGTATCTGCTTGGGCTTGGGTATTAGTAGGCTCAGTGATAAGTGTAATTTCATCATTATGATAAAAATGCTTAGCAAGCTTTTCAAACGGGCGCTTTAGGCTTACTTTTTCAATATCAAAACCAAACTCACTTTTATCAAGATTTAGCGCAACCCCAACTAAACCATGCGAGTGCGAAATACAGGTATTAATAACATCACCACTTACATGTATTTGCAGCTTTGAGCTTGCCTCGTCAAATTCGGTACTCATTTTATTAAGGGCTACGTGCGCATGTTGCGGCTGCGTTACTTTAATAAGGTGTTTTAACAATAACCGCGTCGCTAAATACTCTTGCTTAGCTGGCGGGCTTTTACGGCGGTTTATAATAGTTAATTCAAATGGGCTTAAGCAATCGGGCAAATTAAAGTCACTAAGCTCAAGTGTTTTAGCATTAAATAATAAAATACTGTTACTCGCTAAAGACAAATTTGCCAATTGAGTTGAAGTAATACTCAAGGTGTTTTTAAAATAGTGTTCAGTCATAAAAGCCCTAAAGCAAAAGAAGTCGCTGATATTGTGAGCGGTTAGTGCCACTAATAAAGGCTGGGTACAATTTTATTACTCAGCTGGCATGAAATATGGTTTAATTCACAATAATCAAAATAATAACAGATTTGTAGATGTATGGCACAAGTGCGTGATGGGTTTCAAAGCCGACTTGGTTTTGTTTTAGCCGCTGCTGGCGCAGCAGTGGGTTTGGGTAATATTTGGGGTTTTCCTACGCAAGCGGCCAACCATGGCGGCGGTGCTTTTTTACTGGTTTATTTTATTGTTATATTTTTACTTGCGCTTCCTGCGCTGTATACCGAACTTTATTTAGGTCACAAAGCACAAGCTAACCCGGTAAAAGCATTGGGCGACGCATGGCAAAACACTAGCCGTAAAGTAGGTGCAGCAGCCGGTTACATAGGTCTTGCGGGCGCAGTTGTTATGCTAAGTTTTTATTCAATAGTAGCTGGGTGGATGCTCTCATACGCTATTGAACCCATAACAACCTTTTTTGGGTTTACAGGCGCAAGCGAGTTTTTACATAGCGACTCAGTGCTGCGTAATTTTGTATTTACGCCGCTTATGCTTATTTTAACTGCCAGTATTATTTTAAAAGGTGTTAAATCGGGAATCGAAACCTGGTCGCGCCGTTTAATGCCACTGCTACTCGTATTGCTTGTTGGTTTGATTGCCTACATTGCAACACTTGATGGCGCAAGCGAAGGCTTTGCTGCGTATTTAATTCCTGATTTTAGCCAAATACTCGACCCTAATTTAATTATTGCCGCAATGGGGCAAGCGTTCTTTTCGCTCTCGTTAGGTGTAGGCTGTATGATGATTTACGGCTCGTACTTACAACCAGATGCTAATTTACCAAAGCTTACAGTAGGTGTTGCCTTACTCGATACCAGTGTCGCATTTTTAGCGGGTTTACTTATTATTCCTGCTATTTATGTGGCGCAGCACAACGGTGTAGAAGTATTTAGTGGCGGTAAACTGATTGGCGAAGGGCAACTTATTTTTGCTATTTTACCTGCGCTATTTAGCACCATGGGCGAAATTGGTTTATTAGTCGGTTTATTGTTTTTTGTATTAATGTCTATCGCATCGGTTACGTCAACTATATCGACCACCGAAATTCCGGTAGCGTTTTTAGTCGAAAATCACAACGTTAGCCGCACCAAAGCAACGTGGGCAGTAAGCGCTGTTGTACTTGTGTGTGCAAGCGCAATTATATTAAATTTTGATTGGTTATTTGGCTTAGTCATTATGCTATTTACCCAATACCAATTACCGCTTATGGGCTTATTTTACTTTATTACAGTAGGGTGGATGTGGCAGCGTGGTAATAAATTACACCAAGCAACAACCGGCGTACATTACTGGTTTGCTCAGTATATTCGTTTTGTTTGCCCAATATTAATGACCTTGGTATTTGCAAACGTCGCGTTTGGATAATTTTATCTGAGCCCTAAATTAGATTAATAAAGCGAAGTGAGCTTAAAACGCACTTCGCTTTTTTTGTGCCTATTATTTAGGTATAGCCAAGAACTTTATAAAACCTCATTAGTTAGAGGTTTACCTTCATTTACTTCAAGCGCGTTAAGTAGGGTTGTGTTTGCTATTTCGGTGAGTGCTTCTTGGGTAAAAAATCCCTGATGCCCCGTTACCAATACATTTTTAAAGCTCACTAAGCGCGAGAATATATCGTCTTGGTTTATTTCGTCGCTGTGGTTTTTAAAAAATAGCTCCGACTCTTGCTCGTAAACGTCAAGCCCCAGGTAACCTAGCTTTTTAGTTTTAAGCGCGCTAATACACGCGTTACTATCAAGCAATGCACCTCGTGAGGTGTTAATAAGCATAACGCCGGTTTTCATTTTACTAAACGCCTCGTCATTTATTAAATGATGAGTTTGCTCGGTAAGTGGGCAATGCAAAGAAATCACATCGCTTTGGCTAAGTAAGGTGTTTATATCGGTAATTGTATAATTGCCAGGTTGCGCGTAGGGGTCGCACACTAATACATTAGCGCCAAAGCCATTTAAAATGTTACACAGCGCAAGGCCAATTTTACCGCAGCCCACAATACCCACGGTTTTATTGTGCAAGTTAAAACCGAGTAATCCGTTTAAATCAAAATTGTCTTCGCGTACGCGGTTATATGCTTTATGCGTTTTACGGCTAAGCGTTAGCATAAGCGCTATACAGTGCTCAGCTACGGCTTCTGGGCTGTAAGCAGGGACGCGTAATACCTTTAATTTATGTGCTTTTGCTGCAGGTAAATCAACGTTATTAAACCCTGCACAACGTAGCAAAATAGTGTTTATGCCTTGGCTTGCCAATTGTTCAATAACAGTGGCGTTTACAGTGTCGTTAACGAACACGCATATGGCATCAAACCCGCTTGCTAAAATAGCGGTTTGTTCGCTCAGGGCTTGCTCAAAATACGTTATTTTTATATCACGCTGATCGCGTGTACTTTGTTCAAAAAAAGGCAGTTCGTACTTTTGAGTACTAAAAAAAGCAATGTTCATGGTAATAGCCTCGACGCTTAAGGAGTATTATTTATTACTAATACAATAAACTACTTTATAAACCTGTGCTTTAGTAGTGCGCATTTTATTGAT
This sequence comes from Pseudoalteromonas sp. Z1A8, assembly GCF_011378855.1. Classification (GTDB taxonomy): domain Bacteria; phylum Pseudomonadota; class Gammaproteobacteria; order Enterobacterales; family Alteromonadaceae; genus Pseudoalteromonas. The sequence goes on from NZ_WTLB01000025.1 coordinate 61,631, forward strand.
TTAAATTAAGCCTTAAGCGGAGCCTTACTTGAGGTAAACAAAGGTATTTTTGAAGATACCTTTTTACCATCTTTAGCTGCGCTTAACTTTACGGCTTGCAGTAAGTTACTTTCGATTACTTGTTTAAGTGTTTCGGGTTTAGTGCGCGGTGCATAACGTGCAACAAGTTGCCCTTGTGAGTTAATTAAAAACTTAGTGAAATTCCACTTAATAGCACGGTTTTGCGAAATACCCCGCGTATGCGATTTTAAGTAATTAAACAACGGGTGCGTTTCTGGCCCGTTTACCATTACCTTACCAAACACCTCAAACGACACATTAAATTGCTCTTGGTAAAAGTCTTTAATGGCTAAATTATCAAGCGGCTCATTTTGGCCAAACTGGTTACAGGGAAACGCAAGTACAGTAAAACCATGGCCTTTGTATTGCTGATAGAGCTTTTCGAGCGTATTTAATTGCACCGAAAAATTACACTTACTCGCTGTATTAACAATAAGTACGGTTTTGCCCTGTAACTGGCTAAGAGAAAAATTTTCGCTGTTAAAAAGTGGTGCATTAAATTGATAAATACTGTCCATAGGTTACCTACTTACCTTTCCTGCTAAGGAAATTTTATAAAGACTTTCATTCGCTTTTTTATCGACCGGTTGACATAATCGAGGTCTAGTTTCTAAGTTATCAGTTTAATAGGTCATTTTTATGTCAATGAAAGTCGCATTTATAGGTTTAGGCGTAATGGGTTACCCAATGGCGGGGCATTTAGCAAAAGCAGGGCACAGCGTATGCGTTTATAACCGCACTCACGCTAAAGCACAGGCGTGGACTGCAGAACATTCAGGAAGCTTTGCACCGACCCCGCGCGAAGCTGCCAGCAATGCTGATATCGTATTTATGTGTGTTGGTAACGATGACGATTTACGCTCAGTAGTGTATGGCGACGACGGCGTGTTAGCGGGCATGTTGCCGCACACTGTTTTGGTTGATCACACCACAACCTCAGCTGAAGTAGCACGCGAAGTGGCTGCAAAAGCGGCTCTGCAAAATATCGACTTTATAGATGCACCAGTATCAGGCGGACAAGCTGGCGCCGAAAATGGTGTATTAACAGTAATGGCGGGTGGTAGTGAAGCTGTATTTGCTAAAGTGCAGCCAGTTATGGCGGCGTTTAGTCGTTTTAGCCAACTGTTAGGCGGCGTAGGCTCGGGACAACTTTGTAAAATGGTTAATCAAATTTGTATTGCTGGCGCAGTACAAGGTTTAGCTGAAGGCTTACATTTTGCTAAGCAAGCAGGGCTTGATGGCGAAAAAGTAATTGAGACTATTTCTAAAGGCGCAGCCGGTTCGTGGCAAATGGAAAATCGCTATAAAACAATGTGGGCGGGTGAATATGAGTTTGGTTTTGCCGTAGATTGGATGCGTAAAGACTTGGGCATTGCACTCGATGAAGCTAAAAATAATGGCGCAACACTCCCAATGACTGCAACGGTCGATCAATACTACGCCGACGTTCAAGCACTTGGCGGCGGCAGATACGACACCTCAAGCTTACTAGCACGCATTGAAGCGCTACATAAAAAGTAACAGCTTTGCACATGTTAAAAATTAAAAGCTGCGCTTTTCACGTGAGCAAGCTCTACGTCTACCACGGTGGTATAAATTTACGCCTATTTTGTAGGCGCCAAGCTTGCTTGCGTGATGGGCAAAGCCCATAAAAATTCAAACAAAAAACGCGACGCTTTATTACTAAAACGTCGCGTTTTTCATGTGTTATACATACTAACTAATCTAAACAAACCTAAACCAAATTACATGCTTTGAGCGTAGTTATACAGCGCCTTTAAAATTGTAAGATTTTTTTCGCTGTCGTCATGTTCATGCGCTAGGTTTTCAAGGGTGATCATAAAATCTTGCGCGTTAATCGATGGTTGATCTTCCCCGTGCATTAACTTGTTTTGGCAATACTGACGCCATTGATCAAGTTCTTGCTGGTTTAGTGTTTCTGGCCAGTTACGAGCGCGGTATCTAAACAATAACGTATTAAACTTTTTATCTTCAAAATCTAAATTCAACCCAGCCAAATCATCTGGTTTTGCATCACGAATAATCGCAAATTTAGCCTTGTCGGCATGGCTTGTAAACCCATCGTAAAGTAAGTAGTCAACGTTAGTAGTGGCGCTGTAATCGCCTTGCTCGTTAAACACTTCCGTTACTTTATCGCGAAGCTCGGTATTGGCTTTTAAAATAGCTAAGTTAGCTAAGCACTGCTCACGGTCAATCCCAAGGCGGGCGGCGTTTTCAGGCAATAATGTTTTAGCTGGGGCTAAAATAGGGCACTTGTTTAAATGCACTAGTTTTAAGCCAACAGGTAAATCGTCTTCGGCTAAATCTACACGTTTGGTGTATAAGCGTTTGCGTAACTCTTCTACGTTTAAATCAATGAGTACTTGCGGGTTTTGAGTTAAATCAAAACAAATAACCGCGTTTTTATTTACCGGATGAAAGCTCATTGGTGCAACCCAGCTTGTACAGCCCTGTGTTGCAGGTATGCGCGACGTGGTATGCACCAGCGGCGTCATGTTAAATACATCAACCAATTCAGCGAGCGCTTTTTTGCCACGCAAACCAAAAAAGAAGTTATATAGCTTTGGCTGTTTTTCTTTTATTAGCTTAGCCAGTGCAATAGTGGCGGTTACATCGCTTAGTGCATCATGCGCAGCGGCGTGTTCAATACCATTGGCTACGGTTAAATGCTCTAACTTAAAGCTTGGACTACCGTCTTCTTTTAACGGCCATTCAATGCCTTCAGGGCGTAGCGCGTAACAAGCACGTACTAAATCAATAATATCCCAGCGGCTGTTATTGTTTTTGTATTCGCGCTCATATGGGTCGTAAAAATTACGGTAAAAGCTATAACGGCTTACTTCGTCATCAAACCGAATACTGTTATAACCGGCAACACAGGTGTTTGGTACACTAAATTCGGCATGAATTTTTGCTATAAACTCAGCTTCAACTAAGCCTTTTTTCATCGCCACTTGTGGCGTAATACCCGTAATTAAACACGCCTCAGGGTGGGGCAAGTAATCCGCTTGCGGCTTACAATACTCAATAAGCGGCTCGCCAATAATATTTAAATCAAGATCGGTACGAACACCTGCAAACTGGCTCGGCTTATCCTTTTGTGGGCTTGCCCCCCACGTTTCGTAGTCGTGCCAATAGATTGTTGCTTGATTTTGCTCTTGATATGCCATGCTGAAAACCCTGAGTAGTTAACTTAAAAGCACCTAAATACGCGCCAAGTTACTAAAATAATGAATTATTTAGATTATGGCATATGGGCGAGGGAGTTTATAGGTTAGGGGGACGATTTCTAATAAAGGTTGTTTTTTTAGTCAAATAGGTACAGTATTTTATTTATATAGTTTAAACAATGGATTTAAGCTGAATATTAAAGGGTATTTATGACTAGTACTGTACACAACCCAGATCAGTATATGTATGATTTTCAACATATATTAACTCACAGTAAAAAGAAAATAGGTATATTAATTGGTGCAGGCGCGCCTGTAAGTATAAATGTAGGCGGAGACACTTGGGAACCATTAATTCCTGACATAGCCGGTCTAACAGAGATTGTAAAAGATAAATTAGAAGGAAGCGAAAAAGCAGCCTTTTTGGAAATTGAAAAATCATTAGAAAGTAAAAATATTGAGCTTGTTCTTTCTCGAGTTAGATCTTTAGCTGAGGTTATAGGTATAGCAAATGTTTATGGCTTAAATGCAAATGGTTATGAATCATTATCAGCGAACATTTGCAGGATAATTAAAGATGTAGTCGATAAATCCTTACCTAAAAGTGAAAACCCTTATTCGCATCTTATTTCATGGATTAATGGAATAAGAAGGGATTATGCCGGCGTTTTTCAAGACAGTTGTCGCCTAAATTGTTAAGCAGCTTCTTTGTGTTGCTCTGGATTTAACTCCACAGCGCCTATT
>NZ_WTLB01000026.1 GCF_011378855.1 Pseudoalteromonas sp. Z1A8
AACGGCCCAAAAGTAGGACCGTTCGAATTTCAAAAACTCGGTACACCATTAAGTCAAAACATGCTTAACTGAATGGTGTTAACATTTAGCTAGGTTGTTAGGAAACTGAGAGATTGATATTCTCTCAGTTTTTTATATATATTTTATTTTTGTCATCTGCTGTATTATCAGATTCAAACTAGGTACAAAACCAATTTTATAAGTTTAGATGCTTTTAACTACAACTATTGTCCCAAAACTTAGTGTGCTTAATTTCTACTTGGTCAAAAAGGTTTATTTGATTATCGTTATCATCAAAAGATCTAATAAATGCAGAAAACCCATCTGTTTCAGCAGATTTTGTTTCAGGAGTTATCCAAGCTCTATATTTGATTGAACCACTGCCATCTTTAAGTTCACTCAATGGTAAACCCCTTAAGCCTTTCCCACCTTCTGAGCTAATCCAAAAAGAATAATCAATAGTACCATCTTCTTTTTTTGCATAACCACTATTCACATCTTTATGACTAATCCCAAGTTCGCTTACTTCTTTGGGGCTATTTTTTACATTTTCATAAAAAACGTCATAAATAATCTCATTACAAGATTCATCATAAATAGCAATTTTACTGATATATGCTGTTTCTTTCGCTTTATCTGCTGTTTTTTCCCAAATTGTTACTGACTTTTCGCCAGAATCAAAATATTGAAAACTAAAAATAGATATACCAATTATTAACAAGACAATAATTGTTACTAGATTTTTATTATTTTTATTATTTATTTTTGACTTCATAATATTATCTATCACATTTGTTATATTTAAAATTTAACGAAAAAGCTTTTGAAACAAATATAGTGCGTTTTACGAGATAATCATACTTTATATAGATAAAATAACGTGTTGAAAAAATAGATTGAAATTATCCTTTGATATTATACTAGTTTAAAATTTCGCTGGTTTTTTATTCTATACTTTAACATTCAATTGGATGTAACAAGTGGTGCTGATGAATCGCGCTGTATTAAAGTGGGTTCAAAAAACCGATTTATAACGAGGTTTTTATTTTGATATACGTCTTTAAGCACTAATTTAGCTGCCATTTCGCCCATTTTCCCGACAGGATTATCTATGGTGGTGAGTGTAGGGTACAGGTAGTTTGCAAAAATAACGTTATCAAATCCAACAATCGATAAATCGTTTGGTAAATTATAACCGTGCTCTCTTGCATACTTCATAGCACCGGAGGCCATTTCGTCATTGGCGCATACCAGTGCGGTAAAGCTAAGTTTTTCATCAATAAAATGTTTTAAGCCTTTACTACCACCGGTTTCGTTAAAGTCGCCAATATAATAAAGCGCAGGGTCAAATTTAATACCAGCTTCTGCAAGTGCTTGTTTATGGCCTTCAAGTCTATTAAATGCATCGGCTTTAAACTGCGGACCTGCAATGTACGCTATTTGTGTATGCCCTTGATTTAATATCGATTTAGTGGCCAGGTAGCCACCTAGTTGGTTATCTAGGCTGATACAGTTGTCTTTTAATTGCTCTACGTAACGGCTCATTAAATAAACGGGTGTAGAGCCTTGGCTTAGTTTTATTAGGTAGTCATCTGATACGGCTTCTACGTGCAAAATAATGGCATCGCAGCGCCTGCTAATTAAAAATTCAATGCCTTCTTGTTCTTTGTCTTCTTCACTGTGTCCGGTGGTAATAATTACGTGTTTACCTGCTGTACGCAGTTCTGACTCAATACCTGCCATCATTTGGGCAAAGAAAGGACCATGTAACTCAGACACTAAAATACCGACACTGTTAGTGCAGTTAGAGGCTAAAGATTGCGCTATTGAATTAGGCTTGTAGCCAAGCTGCTCCATGGCATCAAGCACTTTTTGTTTAGTTTTATCGCTTACGCGGGTATTTTTGTTCATCACGCGAGAAACGGTGGCTAACGATACGCCCGCAAGCTCTGAGACTTGATAAATTGTTGCCATGTTATTTGTTCACTCGCTTATCCTTAACTATTTCGGCTAAATAATACCTTAGAGTGGATATCTTAACTAGCTGTTAGTTTAGATTGAATATTTTCAACAACTTGATTAGTTAGTGTATATTTTTTCATTATGTAGGCAACAAATAATGAGCCAAAAGCAGGTAGTACAGTAAATGAAAGTAAAATACCGTGTTGGGTGTCGAGGGTTTGTACTGCATCGGCCTGATAGCTGTAAAAAGATAATAACCAGCCTGCAATTGCACCGCCTACAGCCACACCCATTTTAATAAAAAATATGACGCCAGAATAAACCAAACCCGTAATGCGTACACCTGTTTTTTCATGCCCGTAATCTATGGTGTCGGCCATTTTTGCCCACAACAACGGGGTTGCCATATCTAAAAAGAATTTCCATAAAATAAAGGCAGTAAATGCCAATACTAAAGAGTCTTTACTAATAAAGTAACTAAAACCACAAATAGCGGCGGCAATAACTTGTAAGCTTATATAGGCCTTTATCTTACAAAAGCGCTTTGCAAGTGGTTGAGCTAAAGCACAACCTACCATGCTGGCTGCAACGCCTAGGGTCATAAATAAGGTGATTAAATCGTCGCGGCCTAAATAATATTTTACGTAGTAAACAGCAAGCGTAAGCCTTAATACTTGCCCGGTAAGTAAAAAAAATGCAGCTAAGCAAAGTGTTCGCCACTGATCGTTTTTAATTAAGGCTTTAACACTTTTGGCTGTTGTATACGCTCTTTTGTGCCTAAAAAACAAAGTAAAAACAGTACAAAACCTAAAATGCTCATTGCAGTCATTGTGTATTGATAGCCTTTGGCAGCATCGCCTTGGCCAAAATACTCAACCATTGGCATAGTACAACCCGCTACTATTACGCCGCCTAGCATACCAAATACAAACCGGTAAGACTGAATAGTAACGCGTTCTTTTACGTCTGCAGTAAGTACGCCGCCCAATGCACAATAAGGGATATTAATAGCGGTGTAGACAACCATAAGAAGTGTGTAAGTAGTAAAGGCATAAATTATTTTATCGGTGCCTTCTAAATCGGGCGTAGTGAACGCTAAAATACTTATAATAGCAAAAGGAAGTGCAAGCCAAAGTAAGTAGGGGCGAAAGTGCCCCCAGCGCGTATGTGTTTTGTCAGCAAGGTTACCCATTAATGGGTCGGTTACGGCATCAAAAACACGCACTGCTAAAAACATAGTACCTACAACAGCAGGCGATAAACCCACTACGTCTGTGTAGTACAGCATTAAAAACATCATAACTGTTTGAAAAATAATATTACTAGCGGTGTCGCCTAAGCCATACGCTATTTTTTCTTTTACACTGACCATGATTGTTTATCCCGCTTTATACTTGTTTTTAGTTATGGGTATACTTTTATCTTTTAGAGATGAGTTCTTTATAAGCTAAGCCACTATTTTTAATAGTGCGCTGCTGCGTTTTATAGTCAACATACACAATACCAAAACGTTTTAAGTAGCCTTCTGCCCATTCAAAATTATCCATTAAGCTCCAAGCAAAATAGCCATGAATAATAACACCTTGTTCAACTGCATCATGAACCGCGTTTAAGTGAGTATTATAATAACTTAAACGGTCTAAGTCGTTAACTTCACCATTATTATATGTATCGGGCATGGCTGCGCCATTTTCGGTTATATAAATAGGCGGTAGGGTGTATGTTTTATTAAGCGATACGAGCAAATCGGTGAACGATTGCGGATAAATTTCCCATCCCATATCAGTCAACGGACCTGTAGGTGCAATGGGTTCATAAATGTCAGTAGGGTGCGCCTTATAAATTTGGCGGGTATAAAAGTTAATGCCTAAGTAATCAATTGGCTGAGAAATTAATTCCATATCACCTGGATGTATGTCTGGTAAATGATCGCTTGGTAGTTGGTTAATTATATCCGGGTATTTACCATCCATTATTGGTTTCATGTACCACTGATTTAAGTAGTCATCAGCGTATTTGGCACTGTCTATGTCTTGTTGATTATCGGTAAGTGGATATGCGGGTGTAAAGTTAAGCACAATGCCGTTTTGAGTATTAGGCGATGTTTTATTTAGCACGTTCATGGCCAGACCATGAGCGAGTAATAAGTGATGAGCTGCTTTTTTACCATACTGCTTGCCGACTAAGCCCGGGGCATGTATGCCAATTTCGTAACCCAAAAACGCGCTGCAAAAGGGTTCGTTTAATGTAGCGTAAGAATACACTCGTGTTCCAAATGTGTTAGTAATTAGTTCTACGTATTTCTCAAATGCGTAAGCAGTTTTTCTGTTGAGCCAGCCGCCTTCATCTTCAAGGTGTTGCGGTAAATCCCAGTGGTACAAAGTAACAAAGGCTTTTATATTTTTTCGTTTTAGTTCATCTAAAATATCAGTATAAAACTTAACGCCTACGGGATTTAACTTTCCGTCTTGAGTCATCACGCGAGGCCATGAAATAGAAAGCCTGTAAGCATCAACACCTAGAGACTCTATTAAATCTATGTCTTGTTGCCAATTGTTGTAATGATCGCAGGCAATATGACCATGTGAATTGTCAGCAATTTTACCTGCAGTACTACAAAAGGTATCCCAAATACACGGTAAGCGATGCTCATATCCGCCCTCTATCTGAAATGATGCTGTAGCTACACCATAAACAAAGTCTTTTGTTAATAGAGGTGAATTAAATGGTAATGATATTTTTGTCATTGGTTACAAACCTTTTTGAGAACTTAATTGCACGCTTAGCGCTTATTTTTACTGACTTTCAGCGGGTACAAAACATTATTAAAAATAAAAGTTGTTGAAATATGTAACATGTTCGTATTTAATTAGCCGTGAAAGCGCTTACATTTTTAGATTAATGTTAATTAATCTTCAGGTCAACTCTTAAATACTGCGCCTTAGCGGGGTTTGTATTAATTACTTACTGAAGATCAATTTATAATAATAAATTGCGGAGAGCACATGGCTAGTTCAGCACCACTGACATCACACACAGTCGCAAAACCACCAAGATAAAAACTATGGTTTTGCACTTACATCTTTAACTTCACTATTTTTTATGTGGGGTTTTATTACCTGCTTAAATGATATTTTGATTCCGCATTTAAAAGCGGTTTTCGATTTAACGTATGTACAAGCAATGCTTGTGCAGTTTTGCTTTTTTGGCGCTTACTTTTTAATGTCACTCCCTAGTGGACACATTGTTAAAAAGCTTGGTTATAAAAAAGGAATCGTGGTTGGGCTTTTAATTGCGGCAGTAGGGTGTGTCTTATTTTACCCAGCAGCGTCTTTACATAGTTATCCTGTATTTTTATTCGCTTTATTTGTACTCGCCAGTGGCATAACGTTATTACAAGTATCTGCAAATCCTTATGTAAGTTTGTTGGGTTCAGCAAAAACAGCGTCGTCTCGTTTAACGCTTACTCAAGCTTTTAACGCGTTAGGTACTACGGTTGCGCCATCATTTGGTGCTCTGTTAATTCTGGACTCAGCGTCAGAAGCCTTTTTAACACCTGCACAAAATGCAGAGTCAGTTCAACTTCCTTACCTCCTTTTAGCTGCAATGCTTATTTTACTAGCCGGTATTTTTGCATGGCTTAAATTACCAGACATTATGAGCGAGCAAAAAGCAGAAGCCGAAAAATCAGAGGCAATTGAAGGCAGTGCTTGGCAGTATCGCCATCTTGTATTAGGTGCTGTGGGTATATTTATGTACGTTGGCGCAGAAGTGGCAATTGGTAGCTTTTTAGTAAGCTTTTTAGCACAAGAAAATATAGCAGGGCTAAAAGAGCATGCTGCAGCTCATTACATCACTTATTATTTTGGTGGTGCTATGGTTGGGCGTTTTATTGGTGCTGCTGTAATGCAAAAATTACCTGCTGGTAAAGTACTTGGCTTTAACGCAACCATGGCTATTATTTTAGTCGTTATTGCCATGAGCACGTCGGGTCAATTAGCAATGTGGTCAATACTATTGGTTGGTTTATTTAATTCTATTATGTTCCCCACTATTTTTAGTTTAGCGTTAAATGGGCTTGGTAAGCATACAGCTCAAGGCTCTGGTATTTTGTGTTTGGCGATTGTGGGTGGTGCAATAGTGCCACTTTTACAAGGTACACTTGCTGATAGTGTGGGTGTTCAACTTTCGTATGTTTTACCTATTTTATGTTACATATTTATCGTGTTCTATGGTTTAAGCGGTAGCAAACCAGTTCAAGCGCAGGAGACTCTATAATGAAAACCCCTTTTACACTTAATAAAATAGCCTTAGCAACATTAATTGCATCAGTAGGTACTTTATCGGCTTGTTCAAACGACGCAGTGGCATCGGTTGAAACTAATGAAACGTTATCTAAAACAGCGCAAATTTGGCCAAAACTTAATATTGCCGTTAAAAAAGATGCCGATATTGAAGCTAAAATAGTTAACTATTTAAAAGCCATGACACTTGAGCAAAAGGTTGCTCAAATGATTCAGCCAGAAATTCGTGATATTACCGTTGAAGACATGCGTAAATATGGCTTCGGTTCATACCTTAATGGCGGTGGAGCATTCCCTAATGGCGACAAACATGCAACACCAATGGACTGGGTAGCCTTAGCTGAGAGCTTTTATCAAGCTTCTGTCGATGACTCACTTGATGGTAGTAGTATCCCAACTATGTGGGGCACCGATGCAGTACATGGTCATAATAACGTAATTGGCGCGACGCTTTTTCCACATAATATTGGTTTAGGCGCGGCTAATAACCCAGATTTAATAGAGAAAATAGCGTCTATTACCGCAGTAGAAGTAATGGCTACGGGGATAGATTGGGTATTTGCACCCACTGTAGCAGTAGTACGAGACGACCGATGGGGCAGAACGTACGAAGGCTACTCAGAAGATCCAAAGATTGTTCACGATTACTCAGCAGCCATAGTAAATGGCTTACAAGGTAAAGCCGATGGCGACTTTTTAAGTGACAAGCGTGTAATTAGTACCGTTAAACACTTTATTGGCGACGGTGGCACGGTTGATGGGGATGATCAGGGAAATAATATAGATAGCGAACAGTCGCTATTTGATATTCATGCCCAAGGTTATGTAGGTGGCTTGTCTGCAGGTAGCCAATCGGTTATGGCATCTTTTAATAGCTGGAATGGCGTTAAAAATCACGGCAATAAATATTTACTTACTGATGTATTAAAAACACGAATGGGTTTTGATGGATTCGTAGTAGGCGATTGGAACGGTCATGGGCAAATTAAAGGCTGTACTAACGAAAGCTGCCCAGAAGCTGTAAACGCTGGTCTTGATATTTTTATGGTGCCAACAGGCGCGTGGAAGCCATTATATGAAAATACAATTGCACAAGTAAATGCAGGTAAAATAAGTATGAGCCGCATTGATGATGCGGTTGCACGTATTTTACGCGTAAAGTTACGCGCTGGGTTATTTGATAAACCAAGTCCGGCTAAGCGTCTTTACTCTGGAAAAACAGAGCTAATTGGTGCCCAAGAGCACCGCGAAGTCGCACGCCAAGCTGTGCGCGAATCGCTTGTATTACTTAAAAATAAAAATAACCTATTACCTATCGCAGCTAATCAACGCGTACTTGTTGCAGGTGATGGTGCTGATAATATAGGTAAACAGTCGGGTGGTTGGAGTATTACGTGGCAGGGGACTAATAATAAAAATGCTGATTTCCCTGGTGCTACTTCTATATATAAAGGGCTTGAAGAACAAATATCTGCAGCAGGTGGAAGTGTTACTTTAAGTGCTGATGGTACGTTTGATCAACGTCCTGATGTTGCCATTGTTGTATTTGGTGAAGAACCTTACGCAGAAGGGCACGGCGATAAAGATAACCTTGAGTTTGAGCGCGGAAATAAAAAGTCATTAGCACTTTTAAGCTCGCTAAAAGAGCAAGGTATCCCTGTTGTATCGGTGTTTATATCAGGTCGACCTATGTGGGTTAACAGCGAACTTAACGCATCTGACGCGTTTGTAGCTGCATGGTTGCCAGGTACAGAAGGCGCAGGTATTGCTGATGTTTTATTAAAAGCGGCAGACGGCACCATTCAAAATAACTTTAAAGGTAAATTATCGTTTTCTTGGCCTAAATCAGCGGTACAAACTGCAGTTAATAAAGGCGATGAAAATTACGACCCATTACTCCCTTATGGTTTTGGTTTAACGTACGGCGATAAAAACGTATTAGCTGACGACCTTGATGAAGACTCTAAACTTGATAACTCAGGGCTTACGAGTATGGATATACTTGTTGGTGCACCTGTAGCACCATGGCGCTTATTGTTAAAATCGGGCAATGAGCTTTTAGATGTATCGAGTAGTACTCATGAATTTGGTGCAATTAAATACCGAACTGAGGACAAAATAGTACAAGAAGACGCTCGCCAATTTAGCTTTAGCGGTGCAGAAAAAGCCAGTGCTGAAATAGTAACAAGCTTTGCAGAAGATACCATTGCCTACGTTGAAGCCGATAGTGTGATTAGCTTTGATATTAAATTAAACGAAGCACTAACGAGCGATATAGCACTTGCTATGACTTGCTCGGGTGAATGTGGTGCAAGCATTGATTTAGCAAACGTAGTGGATAAAACCATTGAGAATAAATGGCAGTCAGTATCAATCGATTTAGGTTGTTTTGCTGATAAGGGTGTTAATTTTGCAAACCTAACAAGCCCATTTAGCTTACGCAGCAATGGTAAAGCATCAATTTCTGTGGCTAATATTCAGTTTGTGCCAAATAAAGCAGGCGAAGCTACACTGTCTTGTAAGTAGTTTATTAACTCTATTGTGTGTATACCAAAGCCCTTCGAATGAAGGGCTTTTTTTATGTAGAGGATTAATACTAACCTGCATAAATACTTGAGCTAATTGATATAACTAAATAGGAGCAAGTCGCTATAAATACAAAGAGTTACCACGTTTTTATAGGAGGAACCTTTTTTATAATAGCTTGTAAAATAATTAGCACTGCATTAAGAGGTTTTTTTCGTCAAAGCTAACTACTTTATCTCTGCCGGTTTCTTTAGCAAGATAAAGGCGTTTATCAGCCAACGACAGTAAGTCTTTTACACTCATTTTACCATTTACAGAGTGACTCACTCCCGCGCTCACAGATAGTTTTATATGCGCGTTTTGATAATAAAACGGATGCTTAGAAATATTTTCACGTAAGTGCTCTGCATATTCTTTAGCTGCTCGTAGGGAATAGTCTGGTAGTAATATTGCAAATTCTTCACCGCCTATTCTGGCGCAAATACCCTCATCAATAAATTGCTCTTTTATGTGCTGCGCAATCCATTTAATTGCTTGATCGCCCGTGTCGTGGCCGTACTTATCGTTTACATGCTTAAAAAAGTCAATATCTAGAATAATTATAGATACATTTATATCATTGTTATTAGGTTGTTTAAGGACTGCTTTGGCGTTATTAAAGAAACCTCTGCGATTAAATAACTGTGTAAGAGAGTCGGTATTGGCAAGGTTCGATAGCGTATATTCACTATTAGAAAATAACAAAAATGGCAGTATAAGAGCACTCAGTGTGGCTAATAGTAAATGACTAATAAGCACAATTTGCAAAGGGGTTGCTACATCTTGAATACTCGAACTAAGTACCGGTATTGATAGAAATATAGCATTTAAAAACATAACTCCACTGTGCACTAAAAAGCAGGTAATTAACGCCTTTTTCTGGGCTTTAGCAACAAAGCTCATGCTTTTGATTAAATACGCTGTGTAAATAAATAATCCGGAAATTACTAAACTCGTTAGCATTTTTGCTGCACCGAAAGGATAAATTGCCAATAACAATAAGCTAGAAAAACCAAATATGCAGTAAAGAGGCATTAAGCTAATATTTTGTACGTTTTTGTATTTATATAGTCCAACAATAATTAAAAGTGGGCTAGTAATCATTGAAACACTAGCTAAATAGTGGGTTATTAAAGGAAAGTCTATGAATAAGCGCAAACATGCCAGTATTTCGGCTAATGCAAATGTGGCACAGGCTAAACCAAATAATAAAAAAGATGTTTGTTTTTTATATTTATAAATTGAGAGAAAAAATAAGCTTATGAACAAGTTAAGGATAAAAGAGAAGAAGATCACAGTAGGCAAATGAAACATGATTTATTCTCTTTATTATAAAATGATGAAATATATATTTAACTAACTGTTGTAATTATTATGTATTAATAAGAAAAGGTCAATTCAGTTAAAAGGATTGCTTTTTCAATTTTTATATTTTACCTCAAGAATTATTAACGCCCGCTAAACCAAACTCTCTAAAGCTGATTTAATATCAGGATGATGAAAACGATAATTATGAACGAGTGCCTTTTTAGGGACTACAAATTGTCCCGTTGTTAGTAAGTCTGACATTTCACCCATTAATAGTTTAAGTACTGCAGTGGGCATAGTGATAAATGCAGGTCGCGATAACGCCTCGCCTAAGCTTTTACCAAATTGAGCATTGCTTACAGGATTTGGCGCAGTTGCGTTAACAGGGCCAGATATTTCTGGATGCTTAATAATGAAGAGTATTAGCTGAATCATATCGTCGATGTGTATCCACGACATTCCTTGCTCGCCATTACCAATTGGGCCGCCTAAACACAATTTAAAGGCAGGGAGCATTTTACTTAATGCTCCACCTTTTTTAGCTAAAACAATACCCGTGCGCAAAAGGCACACTCTGGTGTGTTCTGATTGCGCGAGTAGCGCTGCATTTTCCCAGTCTTTACAAAGCTGGTGGCTAAATTCGTCGTGTGGGTTTTCAAAAGTTTCATCAATAGGGTTACTATTTTGTCGACCATAAAACCCAACGGCGCTTCCAGATATATAGGTATGCGGGGCAGTGCTACAAGCTTTAATAGCTTCACTAATTTGTTGTGTAACACCAATACGGCTGTCGCGTATTATTTGCTTTTGTTTGTCGCTCCAGCGTTTATTTACAATAGGTTCGCCAGCTAAATTAATAACAATATTAACAGTGTTAAAATCTACTGCATTGACATTGCTTACGGCTTTAACTTTATGGCCCAATAATACGTTTGCTTTAGTCGGATTTCGGCTAAGCACAGTAACAGTATTATGATGAAGTAAAAAAGGGCATAAGTGCTTACCAATTAATCCCGTCGCGCCAGTAACAAATACATGCATTATTAATCCTTACAATAAAATAGTAGCAAGTGATTAAAAAACATACTCGCTAGCAAACAGCTTTGCAAATTTATACGTAAAACAGGCTTTTATGATCACTTCGTAATTATTTCATTTAATTACCTTTTGCCTTACACTAAAGCCATATCATTAATAAAAGGATTAATAAATTGGCAAGTTTAACTGGAGTAAATAAAAGCTTAATAGTTTTTGCTTCCTTAGTGGTCGTACTCGCGGGGATAAAAGCGGCAAGTGTAATTATTATTCCGTTTATTTTGGCGGCGTTTATTGCCATTATTTGTAATCCGCTTATCAAGTTTTTTGCGCGCTACCGAATTCCTAAAGGCATTGCTGTTATGTTGGTAGTGCTTATTATAGTTGGCTTAGGTGTAAGCCTTGGCGGGCTTGTAGGGCAATCAATAAACGATTTTTCGCAGCAACTTCCTGAGTATAAAACACAACTCAAAGAAGAATTTGTATGGCTTGTAGATTTAGCATCTCAATACAACATACTGATTAATAAAGAACAGTTAATCAATATGTTCGACCCAGGTAAAATGGTTGATGTAGCCACTAATATGCTCACCGGTTTAGGTGGCGTAATGGCAAACATGTTTTTAATTATTTTAACCGTTGTTTTTATGTTGTTTGAAGGGCCAATGCTAAGCAAAAAAATACACATGGCACTTGAAGATCCCGATAGCAAAATGAAGCAAATTGACCGCTTTTTAGAGTCTATTAATTCATATCTGGCAATTAAAACACTAGTAAGTTTAGGTACGGGTATTATTGCTGCGTTTTACTTATGGATTTTAGACGTTGACTACTTTGTGCTGTGGGGGGTATTGGCATTTATGTTCAATTACATTCCTAATATTGGGTCAATTATTGCGGCTGTACCGGCTGTATTACTTGCGCTTATTACTCAAGGTCCGTTAATTGCGGGATTGGTTGCTGCAGGTTATTTAACAATAAATACGGTAATGGGCAATATTGTAGAGCCTAAGTTTTTGGGCAAAGGGCTGGGTCTTTCAACGCTAGTGGTATTTTTATCATTAATATTTTGGGGCTGGTTATTAGGTACTGTGGGTATGCTTTTATCTGTGCCATTAACGATGATTGTAAAAATAGGTTTAGAAGCCAGTGCTGAAGGTAAGTGGGTTGCCACTCTACTAGGCAGTGGCGAAGACGTTGCTAAAAATAACTAACATTTATAACCATCAAGGGCTGTAAAATTAAAGCCCTTGATGGTTAAGTTATCAGTAAATACAGGGCTATTAATTAACAAAAAATTTAATAGCGTCATCCACCGCGTTTATTGCGCCTTCTAAATATCCTGCTTCTTGTTTTGCAAACTCACTCGCTACAAAATGAATGTTCAAGTTATTTAATTGCTCATCTAAGCTTGAAAAATCAAATTCTGGGTGCTGCGAAGGTTGAGTTTGATCGTCTCTATTAGCTACAAACTTATCGTCTGCCCAGTCTTTAATAAAGTATCCCGTTGCATTTTCAGCATCCTTACCATAAAAATAGCTAAGCTGCTGGGCACAGGCTTGAATTAATTGCTCTTTAGTTACTTGGTTTCTTGATAAGTAGGGCACACCTATAAAGCCAAATAATGCGGCGTAATTGCCATCTTCAGCACTGGCATCGTGAATTTCGACCATTGGGCCTACGCGACTAAAGCATTGTCCTGATAAGTTTTTATCACGCCAAAATGCATGTTCAAAAGTAGCTATAAATTTGGCTTGTCCTGCCATCCATGTAGGTACACTACTAAGGCAGTTTATGAGCGTTGGAGTAGCCCATAGTTCAGGTGTTAAGTGTGTTGTAACCATACGAGCAGGAATAGCTGAAATTAGTTTTTCAGTAGTAAGGTGCTTTATATTACCTAAGTGATTAACCGTAATTTGCCAGTTATTATCACCTTTTTTAAGCTCAGTGACATTGTGTTCCAATAACACTGAATCAGGATTAAGTTGCTCGTATAAGGCAGTTATTAAGGTATTCATGCCGTGTTTGAGTCTAAATAGTTGCATATCTCCAGCACCTGCAATTTGTTGAGGCTGCTTGGCGTTAGGTGCTTGATATAACACATCACCTTTGTTGTATTGCTCAAATATACTTAAGTGGAGTGACTTTACTAAAGCTTGGATTTTTGGTTGGTGAGGAAATATCCACGTAGGACCCAAATCAAAACTAACATCGTTATTTATTGGTGATTGCGCAGCAAAAATTCGGCCGCCTAATTGCGATTTAGCTTCCAGTAATAAGTACTCAATATTAAGCAGTTGTAATTTATACGCACTGTATAAGCCGGCCAGTCCGCCACCTATAATTATTACTGGTTTAGTCATTTGTTTACCTATTAGCTATTTAGCAATCTACTAGTAGGTAGTTTGTTTTGATATGAATAAATTGTCAAGTAGGCTAAAGGGAGTGAGTAAAGAAACGTAACTAGTTTAGTGTGCTTAAGTTACGTTAAAATGGGTGTTTTAGTGATTCTGTAAATTGATTTATAAGCTCTATTTCACAGAGTTTATAGCTAATGGCTGCTGTTGTCGCATTAGGAAGTTTTATTAAGTAACGCCATTGGCAGGCACTCTCAAGGTACTTTTCGTTATTTTTAATGCTGCGCATAAACAACGGCAATACTTGCGTATTGCCTGTGCTTTCTTGTGATTTAGTTAGCTCATATTTGCGCTTTTGTATCCAACTGCCTTGTGCTTGCTTTGCTTTATCAATCTGGCTATCTAGGCATTGAATATACCGCTTAGCTTCATCGGTTGTTGCTTTAGCGGCTAAAGTACATGCTTCATCTGCAAAGCTGTACTGGCTTGTAGTTAATAGCACAATGGCAGTTAGTTTTAATAAATAGTTACTTTTTGTCATTGTAATTAAACTCTAAGATAAATTGAGCGCCGGCTAAGTTATCAGCATCGGTAATGGTAAGCGTCCCGTTATACGACTTAACTAAATCAGATACAATCGCCATGCCTACGCCGTGTCCGCTTTCGTATGTATCGAGGCGAGTACCACGTGTAAGTAAAGATTCACGTTTATCCTCTGGCACACCAGGGCCATCATCGCTAATTCCAATACACAGAGTTTTACTTTGGATTACTTGTATTTCTACTTGCGAGCGACACGCTTTACAGGCGTTATCAATCAAGTTACCGAGTAATTCCATTAAATCTGTTTGGTCACCTAAAAAGTAATCTTTTTCGGTTACGGTGCAGGTAAAAATAATATCTTTATCACGGTATACTTTTGCCATAGCACTGAGTATTGAATCGAGTACTGGTTTAATAGGCGTTTGTTTTTTCCACGTGTCTGATGCACCTGTTGCAGCACGTTTTAATTGGTGCTCGATCATCACATTAATGCGGTCGAGTTGTTCTTGTGCATCGGCATCGTTTGCCAATGGACTTGATTTTAATACCGCAAGCGGTGTTTTAAGTGCATGAGCAAGGTCGCTTAATGAGGCTCTGTAGCGTTCCTTTTGGCGCTGTTGCGACTCTAACAATAAGTTTAGATCTGCTTTTATTGTTTGCAGCTCTACAGGGTAGAGGCCTTTAATTTCTTGAATATCACCCGATTCAATCGCTTTTATTTCTTTATCGAGTCGTTGGAGTGGGCGAGCGCTCCAAATGAAACCAATCGCCATCAGGCCTGCAATTGCAATCCCCATGATAAACATCCAATCTACAAGGGTTTGCTTAAAGCCATCCATTAAACGAAGTAGCGCGTCGTTACGTTTAACTAATATGAAGCGGGCTTGTTCTGATTGATCTATGTTGTTTAAAATTACAGTCAGGCTAAGTTGCCAGTACGCGGTATTATTATACTCTACGCGCCTGAAGTCGGCGGCACCTGCCTTGGCTTCTATTTGCTGTGGTACATAGTTTAAATTTACAGCCGACTCTGAATTCCAAATAGGATCGTCGTCACGATAAATCATTGCGTAGGTATCTGAATTTAATCTGTTTAACTCAGGCGCTAAGATAGTGCTGGGCATAATAATACCATGCTCAGTAAAGTCGACTTCAGATATTAGCGAGTAAAGCTGTGCTTCGAGGGTTTTTTCTGTCGCATCAACAAGTGAAGCGTAATACGCTTTGCCAATTGAATAAAATAAGATAGGGAGTGCGACTAATAAAACAAAGACAAGGATAAATCCTTGCCTTATTTTTAACGATATTTGCGGTATTACCACTGGCTTTTAAGCCTGTAACCACGCCCACGTAGTGTTTCTACTGGGTTTAGTACGCCTTCAGGGTCAAGCTTTTTACGCAAGCGCAGTACAAATACTTCAATTACGTTTGAATCAAGGTCGAAATCTTGGTCGTAAATATGCTCAGTAAGTTCTGATTTAGAAATTACTTTTTGAGGATTTACCATTAAGTATTCAAGTACTTTATATTCGTAAGCTGTAAGGCTAAGTTCTTTATCATCAACCCATACTTGCTGTGAACGTGTATGAATTTTAATTGGACCCGCAGTCATTTCAGGATTTGCTTTACCCGCACTGCGACGAATTAATGCATTACAACGTGCAATGAGTTCTTCAACATGAAATGGTTTTGTAAGGTAGTCATCTGCACCTGCATCTAAACCTTCTACTTTATCCTGCCAGCGATCGCGCGCTGTTAAGATTAAAATAGGGATAGTAATGCCTTGTGCACGTGCTTTATTAATTAGCTCAATACCGTCTATTTTAGGTAAACCTAAATCAACTACGGCCATATCAAGCGGGTATTCTGTAATGTGGAAAAGACCTGCTTCACCGTCGTGGCATAAGTCCACGCTGTAACGTTCTTTTTCTAAAGCATTACGTAGGTTGTCTGCTAAATGTAAATCGTCTTCAATAACTAAAATTCGCATTTTTAATCCTTTTTCACTTCGCCGGTTTTTTTATTTATATGTAAATCAACGACGTGGCCGTCAGATTTAAGTATTCGTACGGTATAAAAATCTGTTTTTTCGGTGATTTTTAAGGTCTTACCACCAATTGTTTTCTTTGCGAGTATTACGGCTTTCTTTTTGTCCACCTGAGCATGAGATGCTTGGGTGGCGGTTGCTGCTTGAGCAAAGTTAGCTAAGCTAACACAAGCAATAAAACCGAGGCTTAATAATACGCGCATAATGGAAAACTCCTAGACCAGACTCACTTAGTTTAATTAACTAAGTTACTAAAATTCAAGTAAAAACGCTAAATTCGCTTTTATCTCAGTAATTTTAATTAAAATCTTGTGAACAAACCCTGAATTACAGTGCAACACACGCTCTTAGGGTTTAATACACTTTTAAGCAGGGAACACCTTTTTAAAAGGTTTAACAACTGTATTTTCATATACGCCAGCGGCAACATATGGATCTGCTGCTGCCCATTCTCGAGCTGCTTCAATTGATTCAAACTCAGCAACAACTAATGAACCGGTAAAACCTGCTTCCTGAGGGTCTTCACTATCAACTGCCGGAAACGGACCTGCGGTAAGTAAACGGTTTTGTGAATCAAGCTCACTAAGGCGTGCTAAATGTGCCGGGCGTGCTGCTTTTCTAAACTCTAAGCTGTTTTCAACGTCTGTTGAGTGAATCATGTACAACATAAGGAATCTCATAAAAATTGTTAAATTTGATTAACGCAATACTATCACAGCGTTGAAAATTGGTGAATTAAAAGCGTATTTACACAGGTTTACACTTCGATTTTATTTTTAAGCTGTAATTGCTTGAAAATCTCTGTGTAACACTGGTAGAGTCGCTGAAATATACAAAATAATAAAAAGGTTTTACGCATGAGCGATAATAGAGAACGATTTAGTTCCCGTCTCGGATTCATAATGGCAGCGGCAGGTTCGGCTGTTGGCATTGGTAATTTAGTTGGTTTTCCGGTTTCTGCTACCAAAAATGGTGGTGGCGCATTTTTATTAATTTACGCTTTATTTGTCGTGTTCATTTGTTTGCCAGTCATGATGGCTGAAATGGCAATGGGTCGTAACGCTCAAAAAGATCCACTTGGTTCGTACAAACTATTATCTCATAACGATAAAAAATGGAAGCTAGCAGGTTTTTTAGCGGTGCTTACACCATTTATGATTGCTGTGTTTTATATGGTAATTACGGTTTGGATTTTTGGTTACTTAACGCAAACAGGCCTCGGTAATTTAGATTTACTTGCAGATCCTGGCCACTTTGGTGTTTTTATTAATAGTTACACTGTGTTTGGCTATATGGCCGTTGTGGTTATTATTGTTAACTTAATTTTGTTAGGTGGTGTTAAACAAGGCATAGAAAAAGCCGCTAAATTTTTAATGCCAGCCTTACTTTTCATGCTACTTGCCTTAGTTACTTATGTATTAACGCTTGATAACGCAATGGCCGGTGTTAAATACTACATTATTCCTGATTTTTCTAAGATGAGTGCAAGTGTACTTAATGGCGCATTAAGCCAAGCGTTTTTCTCGCTATCGCTGGGTATGGGTATATTAATGACTTACGCGTCATACATTTCTAAAAAAGATGACATTGTAAGTAGCGCTAAAATGGTCGCTATTACAGACTCACTCGTTGCGTTTGTAGCGGGCCTAATGGTGTTGCCCGCTATATTTAGCTTTGATCCAAACACAGACCCATCAGCACTTTCTGACTCGTCTGTATCAATGATTTTTGTATACCTACCTAAAATATTATTAGCACTGCAAAATGATATTGGTTATGTAGGTGCGTCTATTGTTGCGTTCTCATTCTTTTTATTAGTATTTTTTGCAGCGATTACTTCACTTGTTTCAATAGTAGAAGTCCCGACAGCAACACTAAGTGACCGTAAAGGTATTAGCCGTAAAAAAGCATTGGGCATCCTTACACTTTCAACCGGTGTGCTTACTATTTTATGTACGATGTCGTTTGGTATGATCGACAGCCTTACATCTTTCACCAGTTATGGTGGCGCGAATAAGAGCTTTTTTGATATTATTGTTGATGTATTTTACGACACAATTTTACCGCTTAATGGCTTAATGGTGTGTTTGTTTGTAATGTACCGCTGGAAAAAAGCACGCTTAACGCAGGAGCTAAGCTTAGGTTCGCCTAATTATGCGGGAAGCTTGATGGAAAAGTACGTTAACTTTTCACTTTCAACGTTTATTCCTGTCATTCTAGCTGTGATATTTATAAATACAGTGGCGACTAAGTTTTTTGATTTAAAAATATTTGGTTTTTAAATAGACCTCTTTAAAAGCTTATTGAATAATATAATGCCGCTCAGCTAAGCTTAGCGGCATTTTTTATAGGCGTTTTTTACAGGTATCTTGTCTAACTATTATACCAACCTGCATAAATCTTTGATCAATTTAACGAATTAAATTTCACTATAACGTCGTTAAAAATTTTTTATTTAGAACAACTAGATACAAAAATTTTTGCCTAGTTCTAGCGTAATTTTCTTAACGTTAAATAGACCTCATATATAAGCAGATTGGTATTAAAGAGATTTAAAATGAATAAAATTATTATTGGGTTTGCTTTTGCTATTTCATCATTTGGCGCATTTGCACAAAGCGCTGATGGTTGGCCAGAAGGCGGTGCAATGCACACTGGGAATATTTATAATTTAGAGGGTAATAGATACAAAACTAAAATCAGTAAAATGATGGATGAAATTTACGCGCAACTAACTGATGATTACCAAGTTGATGCAGTTAAAGCGCAAATATCAGCATGGGAGCAGTATATAGATGCTACATGTAATGTTGTTGGAGTAGCAACAGGTGCTGGTGGCTCTTGGCCCTCAACGTATAGTGTTAAATGCGAAAGAAGCCTAAGTTATGATAGATACTTTGCGACTAAAAATGCGCTAAAGTGTGTTAATAAATTGAGCAAAGAAGAGTTTGTAGGGCGTAGCGAAAAGTTAAATTGTTTAATTCAAACATTAAATATAAAAATATTTTAAGGTTTGCAGCAGTGCTACAGCTAAATTATACAGTTAGCTGTAGCATTTTAGGCTTATAGCAACTCAATACTTACTGTTGCGCCTTTTTCGATATTGCCGCTTTGTGCTGGCACTACAATTAAACAATTAGCTTTACTAAGCGACGAAAGTACACCCGAGCCCTGTTTATTAAACGGGGCAACCATCAAGTCACCTTGCTCGTTAATTGTTGCAGTACCTCGCTGAAAGTCGGCTCTGCCAGGGCGCTTTTTAATAACGGATGTAGTAACCGCGTTAAATCGCATTTTAGGGTTTACTTCACCAAGCCCCGACAACTTTTGCAGTGCAGGCTCTACTAACTGATTAAACGTAACAGCAGCCGACACAGGGTTACCTGGCAAGCCAAAAAAGTAACTGTTACTTAGTTTACCAAAGGCAAAAGGTTTGCCTGGTTTCATGGCTATTTTCCAAAAGTGAATTTCGCCAATTTCGTTGAGCACTTCTTTAGTAAAGTCGGCTTCACCAACCGATACACCGCCTGAGCTTATTACAGCATCGGCAAGTTCATTCGCTTTTAAAAATGCATTAGTGATGAGTTCTTTGTCATCAGGGATAATTCCTAAATCAAGCACGTCTATATTTTTTTGTTGCAGCGCACTAATAATAACAGCGCGGTTACTTTCAAAAATAGCGCCTTGCTTAAGAGGCTGACCAGGTTCTATTAGCTCATCGCCTGTAGAAAGCACGGCTATTTTTAGGGTTCTTACCACGTCTATATTGGCAATTCCTAAAGATGCAAGTAGCCCCACATCAACGGCTTTTAATTTATCGCCTGCTTTTAAAATAACATCGTCAATTGCAATATCTTCACCAGCAAAACGCACGTTTTCATTTAGTTCAGGTTGCGCAGTAAATGTAATTTTGTCGCCATCAACCGAGGCGTTTTCTTGCATTACAACGCCATTAGCGCCAGGTGCAATGGCGGCGCCGGTCATTATTCTTACGCATTGCCCTGGGGTAAGCGTTTCTTCAAAAACTTGCCCTGCAAACACGCTACCTACTTGTGTATAGGTTAAGCTTTTATCTGAAATACATAGCGCATAGCCATCCATTGCGGAGTTGTTATGAGCTGGTACGTTTATAGTTGATTTAACATCGCTTGCTAAAACGCGATCAACGCTTTGCATTATAGTGATGGTTTCAACGTCTTTAACAGGCGTTATTGAGCCAAGTATATTTTGTATTGCAGTTTCAATTGGCAATAAACCGGGTGCATTGCAAACATCGTTCATATATATTGCTTACTTAAATCATTTTATTTTGAAACAATACTTATAATGTCAAAGCTTTACAATACATGGTTGGGTTATTTTTTGCTTATAGCATGCATGCTTTCGTGCGGCGTAAACGCAAAAGAAACGCTGCAAGTAGCCGTAGCGAGTAATTTTAAAACTGTATTGCAAACCCTACTAAAAAAATCCCCATTACCTAATGTTGACGTGAAAATATCAGCCGCTTCTAGCGGTGTTTTATATTCGCAAATAGTGCATGGTGCGCCATTTGATGTGTTTTTATCGGCTGACGATTTTCGACCGCAATCACTTATTAAAGAAGGCTATGCCGAGCAAAGTAGCTTAATCACTTACGCGTTAGGCGAACTTGCTTTGTGGCAACCCAAAGCTGAAAAAGTAAATGATAAAGTAGCCATTGCTAATCCGCGTTTTTCACCATACGGGCGTGCCTCAGAGCACTACGCGAATAACCATTTTAAAAAGCCAGTAAATTATGTGTACGGTAATAATATTACGCATGCATTTCAGTTTGTGCAAAGTGGTAATGTAGGAATAGGGCTGGTGGCTGTTTCATCACTAAAGGCAGCTTACAGTAACACGCAAGATCAAAAATATTTAGATTACACCGTGCTGCCTACCAATCAATATCCCGATATAATTCAACAAGGTGTTATTATTAAGTCGACTAAAAAACTCGCTAGCGCTAAACAACTCATGCAATTTTTAATGACGCAGGCTACGCAGCAACAGTTAATTGAATTAGGTTACAGAATAAAGGACAACAATGCTTCAAAGTGATTTAACCGCGCTGTGGTTAACTATAAAACTTGCCTTTATAACCGCAGTGCTCCTTCTTGTTTTTTGTATTCCACTGGCTTACAAGCTCGCTGGTTATAACGGTAAATTTAAACCATTTTTAGAGGCATTAATTGCAATGCCTTTAGTGCTGCCGCCTACGTTATTAGGGTTTTACTTACTTGTTTTATTTTCGCCTGATCACGCTGTTGGGCAGTTTTGGTTTTGGCTAACGGGTACACAGCTTGCGTTTAGTTTTCAGGGTGTGGTTATTGGGTCGCTTTTTTATTCGCTGCCTTTTGTTATGCAGCCTCTTGTGGCTGGGTTTAAGCATATTAATCAAACCTATAACGAAGCTGCCATTGCGCTTGGATTAAGCACGTTTAAACGCTTTGTACATTTAATTATTCCGCTTTTAAAACCCAGTATTGGTAGCGCATTTGCTTTAGGCTTTGCGCACACATTGGGTGAGTTTGGTTTGGTATTAATGATTGGCGGTAATATTCAGGGGCAAACACAGGTGGTGTCTATTGCGCTTTATGACCATGTTGAATCGTTAAATTATACGGCGGCGCATCAGCTTTCACTTATTTTACTAGCTATTTCGTTTGCCTGTTTAGTGCTGTTATTTAAGTTTAATAAAAGCATTGTAGGGGTTAAGCAATAACATGATTAAGTTAAGCCTTTTTAAAGCACTCAATAATTTTGATTTAGATATAAACCTTGAGCTTGAGTCGTTTAATGTATTGGGTGTTTACGGACCTTCCGGTTCGGGTAAGTCAACATTACTGCGTTGTATTAGCGGTTTAGAGCCTGCAAAAAGTGTTTATGTAAACAATCAGCCAGTGCATGAGTTGCCAAGCGATAAACGCGGTATTACGCTTCAGTTGCAATCTTGCCCGTTGTTTCCTCATTTAGATGTGGCAGGTAATTTAGCGTTTACACAAAAACACTGCGGTAATAAACAAACCAGCTTAACGCTACAATACGTTGTTAAAACACTTGAATTACAAGACTTACTAAATCGTGACGTACAAAGCTTATCGGGCGGCGAGCGCCAACGTGTAGTATTTGCGCGCACGTTGCTTGCCGGTCAAAAATTTATAATGCTTGATGAGCCTTTTAGTGCGCTTGATTGGTCATTGCGTTTTAAAACACTCACTAAACTCAATGATATTGCCGTTAAGTTTAATATTAAATTTATAATTGTAAGTCACTCATTAAAAGAGCTGCTATTTTGCTGCGATACCCTTATTCAGCTTGATAAAGGGAAAGTGATAAACCAAGGTGCAAGTGCACACGTTGCAAAAGCTATTTATGCAAATGATAGGCAAACACCGCTGAGCTTAATTAATTACGACGTGGTTAAATTTGATGAAGACTACGGGCTATATCAACTACAATTACAGCAAAGTGAGCAGCCGCTTTTTGTGCTTCCTGCACTTGTAGATAGCAGTAGTAAGCTAATTATAGAAAGTGAGCAAATGTCGTTTAGTGCGTTAAAGCCTGAGCAAACAACGCATAGCAATGTTTTAAAGTCGGTATTAATTCAGGCTGAGCTTATTAATAATAAGTGGCAGTTAACGCTAAATGTAGATGGGCAAATATTGTATTGCTTGGTTTCAAGACGAGTGTGGGACAAAAACGACTTTAAAGTGGGCGATGTGCTTTATACAACAATCAGTAATCTAGAATAACTAAATGCTGCACACCGCACATTGACTGTTTTTAGCTATTTTAAAACGATTAAACTCCATGCTTAAACCATCCACCAGCAATAAGTGTTTGTCTAAGCCACTTGGCAAACCAGCAAGTATTTTTAGCGCTTCAGTAGCCTGAATACTGCCTATTAGCCCCACAATAGGGGAGAGCACGCCAGATTCAGAGCAGCTTTGTGTTTGTTCACTAAAAAATTGCGACAAACAACCATAACAATGGCTGTTTTCATCCATAGTAAAACAGGCGACTTGTCCTTCCATACGTATTGCAGAGCCTGACACTAGCGGAACTTTAGCTTTAAAACAGGCGCTATTAAGTGCATTGCGCGTTGCTAGGTTATCTGAGCAATCAATTACTATATCAATGTTATTAAATAGAGGATTGATAGACGTATTTTCACCAAAAAATGCCTCAATGGTGTTTATGTCTATTTCACTATTAAGCGCGTTAAGCTGTTTTTTAGCAGCACAGCATTTTGAGCTACCGATATCGCTTTCTTTATACAGTATTTGCCTTTGCAGGTTGGTAACGTCTATTTCATCGTTATCAGCTAAGGTAAGCGTGCCAACGCCAGATGCTGCTAAGTATTGACCTACCGCGCACCCAAGCCCTCCGACACCAATAATTAAAGCATGCGATTGCCATATTTTCTCTTGTCCGTTTATATCAAGCTGCGGGAGCATAATGTGCCGAGAGTAGCGCAGTTGCTGCTGGTAAGTTAACGGTGATTTTTGCATTTTTTAGCTTCTCATACTTTTTATAAACAATACCAATTTGTTAAATCCAAGAGCAAGTGGTAACGCTTTTTATTTGCACTCTAACAACCCAGAGCCTTTCACTCATATAGTGCAACTATAACGTATCAAAACAGTAAATACCTATAACCAACTGAAAATAATCGCTTTTAATTAGTGGCTCAGTAATTGCTAAGTTGAGTTAACTAAAATTTAACAAGTATTGGGCCGCTACTCATATAAAAGGGTGGGGCATTAGTAAAACAATAATACGTTTACGAGGAAAATAAACATGCAACCGAGTTCTGGGTTTAACCTAATATCCTTTAAAGGAAAAATGAAAGTATTACATCTAAGTTGGATGGTCTTTTTTGTGTCATTTTTTGTATGGTTTAACCATGCTCCTTTGTTAGGTGCTATAGCGGGTTCGCTTGGGATCACCATGGCGCAAGTTAAAACATTACTCATTTTAAATGTCGCGTTAACTATTCCAGCGCGTGTTGTGGTGGGTATGCTAACCGATAAATTTGGTCCCCGTATTGTTTATGCGGCACTACTTATTAGCTGTAGTATTCCATGTTTTATGTTTGCTATGGCAACTACATTTGAGCAAGCCGCAATAGCGCGTTTTGCGCTAGGCTTTATTGGTGCTGGCTTTGTTGTAGGCATTCGTATGGTGAGCGAATGGTTTCCTGCTAATGAGCTGGGTATAGCTGAAGGCATTTATGGCGGTTGGGGTAATTTTGGCTCTGCAGCAGCGGCTATGCTATTGCCAATTATTGCACTTATGTTTGGTGGCGAAGATGGCTGGCGTTATGCAGTAGGTTTAACGGGTGTGTTAAGCGTTATATTTGGTGTTATTTGGTACATAAATGTAACCGACACACCAAAGGGCGGCACATACTTTAAACCTAAAAAAGTAGGCGCAATGGAAGTTACCAGTAAAGGCGACTTTGTATTACTGCTTATTATGAAAATCCCTATGTACGGCGCATTAGCATTACTTACTTGGAAGCTTTCGCCAACGGGTGCTAACTTAATTTCGGCTAATTTTGTACTTGCTGTGTATGCTTTTTTAGTTCTACTTTATATTTACGAAGTGTATAAAACCTTTGATGTAAATGGTCATATTTTTAAAGAACCGGTACCTGAATCGCATCGTTATGAGTTTAAGCAAGTAGCTGTTTTAAATATTTTATATTTTACAACATTTGGTTCTGAGCTTGCGGTTGTCTCTATGTTGCCGCTGTTTTTTATGGATGTGTTTGGTCTTGATATGGTGTACGCAGGTATTTTAGCCTCTGCTTATGCATTTATGAACTTAGCATCTCGCCCTGGTGGCGGTTGGATTTCAGATAAATTAGGTCGTCGTATAACACTTATTGTACTTACGATGGGGCTTGCAGTTGGTTACTTTGTAATGGGCTTGGTAGACGCATCGTGGCCTTTATGGCTTGCCGTTGTAGCAGCTATGGCGTGTTCGTTCTTTGTGCAAGCAGGTGAAGGCGCAGTATTTGCTGCAGTGCCGCTAATTAAACGCCGTTTAACAGGGCAAATTGCAGGTATGACTGGCGCTTACGGTAATGTTGGTGCAGTGGTTTACTTAACGGCATTGTCGCTTGTTGACTATAAAACCTTCTTTTTCATTATAGCAGGCAGTGCATTACTTGGCTTAGGCGCGCTGTTTTTTATGAAAGAACCAGACGGACATATTACCGAAGTAAATGAAGACGGCACCGTTGAACTTATTTCAGTAACTTAAGGCATTATTGATTATGTTTGATGAAACACTCCAAGCAAAAGCACTTAAAAATGAACTCAATGTTTCATTTGGCGGGCACAGCGCTAAAGGGTTAAAAGCAGAAAACCAAGATGCGTTTGCTGCTCTTAACACCAAAGCGCAAGAAAAAGAGTCTAAAGGCGTTATTGCCTGCTTAGCAGATGGGTGTTCATCAGCAAAAAATGCTAAACAAGCGTCTCAACTTTCGGTTACTCATTTTATAAATGAGTATTTAAATACTCCCGAAAGTTGGGCGGTTAAAAAGTCAGTGTCGAAGGTGTTAGCAAGTTTAAATCAGTGGCTTTATTCGCAATCGGTTAATTACAATCATCTTGGTCAGCGCCAAGCTGATTGGATGACCACTTTTACAGCGCTTATTTTAAAGTCGGCAACGGGTTATATTTTTCACTTAGGTGATACGCGTATTACCCGCCTACGCGGGACTAAAATAGAGGCGATAACACGGGATCACAAAGTAAATGATACGTTAACCCGTGCACTTGGCGCACAACTTCATCAAGAAATAGATGTATACGAAGTTGACCTAAAAACCGACGATATTTATATATTAACCTGCGACGGTGTACACGATGTACTGCCAAGCAGCGACATAGCTAAATTAATTAATGAGCACGCTAATTTAGAGCCCACTAATTTAGAAAATGCAGCTAAAGCAATTACCGAACTTGCATTAGCGCGAGGCAGTGACGACAACGTAAGTTGTTTACTGGTAAAAGTAGAAAACATTGCCGAGCAAAAGCTAGATGAGCTTTATCATTCGCTAACACGACGTAAAATTCCACCTGCGCTTAATGTGGGGCAAAAAATTGATGACTACACGGTTATTCGTAAATTGCATGCCAGTAGTCGCTCGCATATTTACTTAGTGCAACAAGCCCCCGATATACCGCCAGTGGTTTTAAAAGCACCTTCGGTTAATTTTGAAGACGATGTGCACTACCTTCAAGGCTTTATAAGAGAGGGCTGGGTAGGGCAACGCATAAACCACCTTAACGTGATGAAAGTACTAAGCACGCAATCGCAAAGTCGTTTTTTGTATCATATTTGTGAGTACATGGACGGGCAAACACTCAGTGATTGGAAACACGACGTGCCGCACCCAGAAATAACCCAAGTACGCAGTATTATTGAACAAATAGTACATGCACTAAGGGCGTTTCAGCGACTCGATATGGTACATCGCGATTTAAAACTCGATAATGTAATGATAGATGCGCACGGTAAAGTAACGCTCATTGATTACGGCACAGTAAGTGTTGCGGCTATGGACGAGTCGGTTAAGCAAATTGCGGATGATTGCCCGCAAGGTACTGCCGATTATACTGCACCCGAAACACTCATTACTATGCACGCCGATTTTAAAAGTGATTTGTTTTCACTTGGCGTTATAGCTTACGAGTTATTGTGCTCAAAATTGCCTTACAAACCACTGCCACTTAACCACGTAGCGCCAAAAGATTACAGCCATTGGCACTACACAAGTATTCGTAAATACAGAGCCGATATTCCGTTTTGGTTAGATCAAGCCCTTATGAAGGCGCTTGCACCTAAACCCGAGCTCAGATACCAAGCCTTTTCTGAGTTTATAAACGATATCAATAAACCTAACCCTTATTTAGAAAGTACCGCCAATAAAAGCTCAATACTAAAACGCGATCCAGTGATGGTCTGGAAATGTATTTCGCTGTGTTTATTTATTGCTTTGGTGTGTGTATTAATAATTAAAACTTAGAGAACCAAAATGCTTAACTATAAGAACAACTTACCTATTATTTTTATACTGGGTTGCTTCACTGCGCCTTCAATAAGCCAAGCTTCGCAAACCGATCTTGATTTTAGACTGCGTTTTGAAAGCGTCGATCAAGAAAATTTCTTAAAAGATGCAAGCGGCTTAACACTTAGAACCCGCTTAACGCATCAAACAGATGAGGTGAATGGTTTTTCAGCCCTTATTGAAGTAGAAGACACTCGCAGCCTATTTGGCGTAGATGATTACAACAACACAGTGGGTAAAAATGCCGATTACTCAGTTATTGCAGACCCCGAAACCACTGAAATTGACCAAGGCTTTGTTAAATATGCCCGCGATGGCTTATCGCTAAAAGTAGGGCGCCAAGTAATAGCCCTTGATCGGCAACGCTTTGTTGGGCACGTAGGTTGGCGTCAAGACAGGCAAACATTTGATGCAGCAACCATTAACTACGCATTTAATAACATAGATTTACAATACAGTTATTTAAATAAGCGTAACCGCATATTTGCTGACGATAAAGACATTAAATCGTCCGATCATCTAATTAATGCAAGCTTTAAAACAGACTACGGTAAAGTGGTTTTATACAGTTATTTATTAAGTGACGATGCTATACAAGACGACAGTTTAGACACTTATGGCGTTTCTTTTAACGGTAATAAAACTCTAAACGACATAAAATTTTATTACAAAGCGGAGTATGCAACGCAGTCTGCTTCAACAAGTGTGAGTGATTTTGATGCCGATTTTAATGCAGACTATTATGCACTTGAAGGCGCTGTCGATTTAAATGGGTTGGGCATTAAAACAGTAACATTAAAAGTCGGCATAGAGTCACTTGGCTCTGACAATGGCGATTACGGCTTTGCAACACCACTTGCCACGTTGCATAAATTTAATGGCTGGGCAGATACATTTTTGAGCACACCCACACAAGGCTTGGACGACACCTACATTAGCTTAAATGGTAAAGCGTTTGACGGAAAATGGTTGGTGGCTTATCACAGTTTTGATGCTAATGAGCAATCAAATGGGGTTGACGATTTAGGCAGTGAGCTAAACGTACAATACGTTAAACCGATTAATAAAACCTACACAGTGGGTGCTAAATACGCTGATTATTCAGCGGGCGATACTGCTGCAAATAAAGTCGATACTCAAAAATTATGGGTATGGATGAGCGCTAAGTTCTAATACCTTGTTGTATTTAATTTCCCTTCTTATTTTCTTCATTAATTTATAGCGATACAAGATGGTGCAACTGCACCATCTTGTGGGGATTTACACTTTCAACCTCTGCACCAATGTGGTCAACCTGATGATTTTAAACACTTATATATTTGGCTTACATATTGCTATAACAATCCTATAACAAATTATACGTTTGAAGCATTAATCAACGCAATGATAGCTTCAAACAAAATAGGTGATTTTAATGCTAAGCAAGCAGCGTGTTGTAGTGGTAGGAAACGGAATGGTGGGGCATCATTTTGTGCAGCAGCTGGTTTCTCAAAATCAAGCTGATGAGCAATTTGAGATTACGGTACTGAGCGGTGAAGACCGCCTAGCGTATGACCGAGTACAACTATCGTCTTTTTTTAAAGGTAAAACCGCAGACGACCTCGCACTTACATGCAATAAAACCTATGACGATTGGCAAGTACGCTTTCATACTCACTCTAAAGTGGTTGATATAAATCGTGATGCGCAAACAGTAACAACCGCTAAAGGAGAATTGTTTGAATATGACAAGCTGGTGCTTGCTACCGGTTCATTTCCATTTGTACCTCCTATACTGGGTAAAGATCGTGAACATTGCCTTGTTTATCGCACCATTAACGATTTACACGCAATAAAAAACTCAGCCCACGGCAGCAAAGTAGGCGTGGTAATTGGTGGCGGTTTATTGGGGCTTGAGGCTGCAAACGCATTAAAGCAACTGGGTTTACAAACTCACGTAATAGAATTTGCACCGCAACTTATGGGCGTACAAGTTGATGCGGGGGGCGGTCGGCTACTAAAAAACAAAATTACCGATTTGGGCGTTACTGTACATACATCAGTAGCAACCGAGGAAATTGTAGAAGGTGAGAGCTGCCGTTACAAAATGCGTTTTAAAGGCGGCAAAACCCTTGAAACCGACATGATTGTATTTTCTGCAGGTATTCGCCCTTATGATAATTTAGCCCGCGAGTTTAATTTAGAGTTAGGCGAGCGCGGCGGTATTGTAATTAATAACCACTGCCAAACGAGCGATAAAAACATATACGCTATTGGTGAATGCGCACTGTGGAATAACTTTATTTTTGGCTTAGTGGCACCCGGTTATGCCATGGCTAAAATTGCAGTTGGGCATATTTTACAAGATGTCCAAAAAAGTACGCAGCAAGCCATTTCTTCAAATAACAAAGCCGATGAATTTAGCGGTGCCGATATGAGCACTAAGCTTAAATTAATGGGTGTTGAAGTAGGCTCTATTGGCGATGCACATGCACGCAGCGAAGGCGCAATAAGCTATTATTTTGAAGACCAAGCCAATGGTATTTATAAAAAAGTAGTCACTAATTCACAAAGCAATAAGCTGATTGGCGCAGTACTTGTTGGCGATACCAGCGATTACGACAATTTGCTGCAATATCACTTAAACGACATTGAACTTACCACTGCGCCGGAAGCACTCATTATGCCTCTTGCAGGCGACATAGCAGAGCTAAGCGCCGACGACTTACCTGATGACGCCATTATTTGCGCTTGTCATAAAGTAACTAAACACACCATTGAACAATCAGTCGCTAAAGGTTGCATAGATCTGGCAAGTGTGCAGCAAAACACCAAAGCCAGTACAGGCTGTGGTGGTTGTGAAAAACTCGTTCAAAACGTAATAAGCAGCGCACTCGCTAAAGCAAGTAACACTATTAACGTAGTTACGCTTAATGAGCCTATAAAACAGCCCGCATAAATTAAAGCACACTAATTAAAGCACATTAAAAGAGAGCAGTATGGCAACCGCAAATACGTCACCAACTATAAATAAAACGAGTTTAAAACAAACAACATGTGCTTACTGTGGTGTAGGGTGTGGTGTTGATATTTCACTTTTTAATAATGTGCCAACCAAACTTGAAGGCATGCGAGAGCACCCCGCAAACTTTGGTCGTTTATGTGTAAAAGGCACGCATTTGCTCGACACAACAGGCAGTGATAATCGCTTAACGTCGCCCCTTATTAATAACCAAGCAGCCACGTGGGATGAAGCAACCGACCATGTTGCCAATAAATTTAACGACATAATACAAAAGCACGGACCCGATGCGGTGGCTTTTTATGTGTCTGGGCAGTTACTTACCGAAGATTACTACATCGCTAATAAATTAATGAAAGGCTACATAGGCTCAGGCAATATTGATACAAATTCGCGCCTGTGTATGTCATCTGCTGTGGCAGGTTACAAACGCGCTTTTGGTGAAGACGTAGTGCCGTGTACCTACGAGGATTTAGAGCAAACTGAGCTGCTTATTTTAATTGGCTCTAATGCAGCATGGACGCATCCGGTTTTGTACCAACGAATGGAGCGTGCAAAGCAGCTTAATCCAAATATGAAAGTAGTGGTTATTGATCCGCGTAAAACCGACACCGCTGAGCTTGCCGACACATTTTTAAATATAAAACCAGGCAGTGACGCCGCGCTTTATAACGGTTTGCTTAATTATTTAAATGAGCATAACTACCTCGATACGCAATTTATTGCTCAGCACACAAACGGCTTTGAAAGCGCACTGCAAGAGGCAATAAAATGGAGCTGTGAGGCGGTTAGCGACTTTTGCGATATAGCAATTGAGCAAGTAATTGAGTTTTACGCGCTATTTGCTAACAGCCCAAGTGCGATTAGCTTTTATTCAATGGGGATAAACCAATCAAGCTCAGGTGTAGATAAATGCAACGCCATTATTAATGCACATTTAGCCTCTGGTAAATTACTTAAACCAGGTAGCGGTCCGTTTTCGATTACGGGGCAGCCCAATGCGATGGGCGGGCGCGAAGTAGGTGGCTTGGCTAATCAGTTAGCAGCGCATTTAGATATTGAAAACGAAGCGCATCAATCACTTGTGCAACGCTTTTGGTTATCGCCAACTATCGCTAAAAAAGCAGGCAGTAATGCCATCGATATGTTTGATGAAATAGCTGCAGGTAAAATAAAAGCCGTATGGATAATGGCAACAAACCCAATGGTGAGCTTGCCTAATAACGCGGCTATTAAAAAAGCATTAGAGACTTGCGAACTGGTGGTTGTATCTGACTGTATTGCAAAAAGTGATACGTTAAAATTTGCCGATGTAGCTTTTCCATCAACCGGATGGGGCGAAAAAAACGGCACAGTAACTAACTCAGAGCGCAGAATATCAAGGCAGCGCCCGTTAGTAGTGCCTTATTCAGGAGCTAAAAACGATTGGCAAATTATGTGCAGTGTTGCTAAAAAAATGGGCTTTGAAGGTTTTGATTTTACAGACCCAAGTGGCATTTTTGAAGAATGGGCACAATTAACCGACTTTGAAAATAACGGCAGCCGATTATTAAATCTTTCTGGTTTAGTTGGGCTCACACAAAATCAGTATGATAATTTAAAACCCATTATGTGGCCTGTTGTTAAAAATCAGCCTTATAAAAATGGTCAGGTTTTTACAAATAACCAATTTAGCACCGCTGATAAAAAAGCACGCTTTATAGCCATAACGCCGCAATTACCGGTGCAAAAAACATCAAGTGATTACCCGTTTGTAATGAACTCGGGTCGTATACGCGACCAATGGCATACCATGAGCCGCACGGGAAAAAGCACTGCGCTTTCATCGCATATTACACGCCCGTACATAGAAATTAATCCGCTTGATGCCAGTAAATTAGCAATTAAACAAAACGATTTAATAAGTGCAATTGCCCAAACTGGGCAGGTTACCGCGCATGCAAAAGTAACCGATGCCGTGCGAAAAGGTGAATGCTTTATGCCTATTCATTGGAATAAGCAATTTGCGTCATCAGCAACAGTAAGTGGGTTGTATCAATCGGTAGTTGATCCGATATCTGGTCAGGCTGAGTGTAAACACGGCGCTGTTAATATAGTTAAAGCACCCTTTGTGCAATATATGCAGCTGTTTGCTAAAAACGAACTTGTTATAAACAGTGATTTTTGGCTCAAAGTTAATGCAAGCAATTGCTTTAATTACCAATTGGCGCTTAATGAGCCACAAAGTGATTTACTGTATTACTGCCAAACCTTAACTGGTTTACAAGGGCAGTGGTCGGCTATGAATACGGCAAAAGCCATGCACGTGCAATGTATTCAAAACGATCAACTAGCGTTTGTTGGTGTTATTTCTAACGAGCAAAAAGAAATATCACTTGAGTGGATAAATCATCTATTTGCAGAGCCGTTACTGACTTTTACCCAATTACAGTCACTACTTTATGCAACTCCCGATGAAGAATTTACCCAAGGTGCACAAGTGTGTAGCTGCTTTAAAGTAAGAGAGCAGCCAATTATAAACGCCATTAAAAACGGTGCAAACACAGTCGAGCAATTGGGGTCTGAACTTAAATGTGGAACGAATTGTGGTTCGTGTAAAACACAATTAAGCCAATTAATAAAACAACATTACAAAGCAGGTTCTAGCAGCATTGACGTTGCGGTTGTAATGTAAAGAAAAAAGGAAGCATATGCTTAATGATCAATTTGGTCGGCAGTTTAACTATTTGCGCCTCTCAATAACCGATGTATGTAATTTTAGTTGTAGTTATTGTTTACCAAACGGGTATCAGTGCGATACGCCGCGTAATTTTTTAAATAAAAACGAAATTAGCACGCTGGTAAATGCGTTTGCAGAGCTAGGTACTAAAAAAGTGCGCATTACAGGTGGCGAACCATGCTTACGAAAAGACGTAACCGATATTATAAAGCTCTGTAAAAATACGCCAGGCATAGAAAAAGTAGCTATTACTACCAACGGGTTTAATTTATTAAATAAAATTGATGAATTTGCAGAAGCAGGGCTTGATGCGCTTAATGTCAGCATTGATAGTTTAAATCCGAGTATGTTTAAACTCATAACAGGGCACGACAAACTTACCCTTATTTTAAAAGGGATTGAGCGCGCGGTAGAGCTGGGCATAAAAGACATAAAAATAAATGCAGTGCTTGCCAAGCAGTTTAATAAAAACCAATTGAAGGATTTTTTAGCGTGGGTAAAACACCACAAAATTACGGTTCGCTTTATAGAATTAATGGAAACAGGTGACGGCGCAACCTTTTTTGAAGAAAACCACTTAAGTGGGCAAACGGTTAAAGCCCAATTACTCGACCAAGGCTGGTTACAAGTCGTTAGGGGGAAACTAAACGGACCCGCTGAGGAATTTTGTCATCCTGATTACGATGGTCGTATTGGTTTAATAATGCCGTACAGTAAAGATTTTTGTAAAAGCTGTAATCGCTTAAGAGTGTCGGCGCTGGGTAAATTACACTTATGCTTGTTTGCCGAACAAGGTATAGATTTACGCGAACTACTAAACGAGGACGATACTGCAGCGACCGTAAAAGCAATTCAAGCTGCTATGGGCAATAAAGAAATAAGCCATGAGCTAGATAAACGCTTAACAGGTGCGACAACTCACTTAGCTATGTTAGGTGGCTAATGTGGAAGCAAAAGTTGCGCGAGATTTTACAGGTGTTGTGCTGGCTGGTGGTAAGTCATCAAGAATGGGCACAGACAAAGCCGATTTAGTTTTAAAAAATAAAACGCTATTGCAAAATGCGTGTGATTTATTAAAAGACGCAGGTGCTAAAAATATACTAATAAGCCGTAATGTTACAAATTCAGCCAAGTCATCTAGCCATTATTCACCGAGCGATTATCCCTCAGAAAAGTACGTTAAAGATATATACCCAAATAGCGGCCCCCTTGGCGGAATTTACTCCACATTAATAGCCACCGAGCACGACTTACTTATTACTGCGGTAGATATGCCACTACTTACTAGCAGTTTACTAAGCACAATAGTGCTGGCTTCTCAGACAAATAACGTACAAAGTGTGAGCAATCAATTAAATCAGTCACAAATACATGCTTGGCACTTTGAAAATGAACCACTACCGCTGTATATTCGTAATACAAGCAGTGTAAAAAATCATTTAAAACACATACTCACAAACGCAAACAGTCATAAATCAATAAAACAGTTTACCCAAAGCATTGGTGTGCAAACGCTTTTATGTAATAAAGCGCATGCATTAATAAACACCAATACACCGGCGCAATTTAAAGCTGTAAATGAGCATTTTGACCAAAGCATTAACCAATTGAGAAGAACATTATGAGCCACACAAGCGATACACAAATACCTTTAAACATTGCGGTACTTACCGTAAGCGACACGCGCGATGCGATTACCGATACTTCTGGTCATTACTTAATTAAAGTGCTCACTGAGTCGGGTCATCACTTAGCCGATAAAGAAATTGTAAAAGATGACGTTTACCAAATGCGCGCTATTGCATCGCAGTGGATAGCAGATGACACCATTCACGCTATTTTAGTAACTGGCGGTACAGGTTTTACTGAACGTGATTCAACACCTGAAGCATTTGCACCGCTGTTTGATAAAAGCGTAGATGGCTTTGGTGAGCTATTTAGACATATATCGTACGGCGAAATTGGTAACTCAACTATTCAATCGCGTGCATTGGCAGGGCTTGCTAACAATACGGTTATTTTTTGTATGCCAGGCTCTACTGGCGCATGTAAAACAGCGTGGACAGGCATTATAAAAGATCAACTTAATTCAATGCATAAACCGTGTAACTTTGTACCGCACATTACCATTGGTAAAAAGTGTGAATCGCGTGAGCAATAGTATGTTGAGCCACGTAGACGAAAACGGCCAAGCGAATATGGTTGATGTATCGCTCAAAGACGTTACCCTGCGTGATGCATCAGCTGAAGCCTTTATTAGCATGAGTAAGCTTGCTTTTGAACAAGTGATGCTTAATCAAAATAAAAAAGGCGATGTGTTAGGCGTTGCACGTATTGCAGGTATTCAAGGCGCTAAAAAGTGCGCCGATTTAATTCCGCTTTGCCATCCGCTTGCACTGAGTAAAGTAGCAGTCGATTTTGAACTTGATGAAGCTAACAGCCAAATTAAAATAACCAGCTACTGCAAACTTGCCGGTAAAACTGGGGTTGAAATGGAAGCACTAACGGCGGTCTCTGTTGCTGCACTTGCTCTGTTTGATATGTGTAAAGCAGCCGATCCACTAATGGAAATTAGTGGCATGCGGGTTACTCAAAAAGCTGGGGGCAAAAATGGCAGTTGGCAGCGCGATTAATCCAAACGATGTTTTACCTAGCGCCGGAAAAGTAGAGTTATTGTTTTTTGGGCAACTAAAAGAGCGCTTAAAGTGCAGTAAATTAAGTCTTGAGATTAGCCAACCACTTAGTATTTCAGAACTTAAATTAAAATTAGTGAGTCAATACCCACATTGGCAACCGTGGCTGGAAGAGCGAGAGCTACTTGCTGCGCTTAACCAAACTATGTCATCAAGTGATGAAATAGTAAAAGTGGGGGATGAGCTTGCCTTTTTTCCGCCAGTTACAGGTGGCTAATGAGCATACATATTCAAGTACAAACCGATGATTTTAATGTAGGTGACGAGCACAATACGCTTTGTAGTAATAACAAAAGCGATGGCGCTGTTGTCACCTTTACAGGTTTGGTAAGAGAGTTCAGCAGTGGCGATAACGTTACTGCACTTGAGCTTGAGCACTACCCTGGTATGACCGAGCAACTTCTTCAATCTATTGCAGAGCAAGCACAAACTCGCTGGCAACTGGCGAGAATATGCATTATTCATCGCGTTGGTTACTTAGCACTTGGCGAGCAAATTGTATTTGTAGGCGTGACCAGCCGCCATCGACAAGCCGGGTTCGAAGGCGCACAATTTATAATGGATTATTTAAAAAACCACGCCACGTTTTGGAAAAAAGAGCACTTTAAAGACTCATCAAACTGGGTTGAGTTTAAACAAAGTGACAAACAAGCGCTGGGCAAATGGGAAAAGTAGCCATAAATGTAATGTGTGAATAAAGATGCGTTCAAAATTTATCTCAAAAAGAGAGTCATTAGAGTCCGCTGCACTTTGGGTAGCGGCTCTATTAATTTTAGCTATTATGTTAGAGCTCATAACAGGCTGGTCGATAGGTGGAAAAAGCACTGCTGGTCACTCTATAAATATTGAGCCTGAACAGTTTTGGTTTGAAATAAAATTGCACTGCAGCTTAGTATTATGGTTTATTTTTAGATCTTTTTTTACTTTTCCATTTTTTAGGGCGCAGTACAATAGCTTGCTTAGCTTCAGAGAAAAATACAAAATCATATCAAATATTCTTTTTTATATACTTACTCCCATTTTTGTAGTGTTTCTAATTTTAACTTTATTATATATTAGCGACTTATAAAAATTGTTCAGTTTGTCATCAAGGATGAATGATGAAAATTTACACTCTCTTACTATTAGCTATTTTTTTACAACCGTTCTGTATTTACTTTGCTTTGTATGCCAAAGCAAAATATTCATCAGAAAATAAGCCAATTAATCAACTTGCGTTAGGTGTTACGCCAAGTCTTGCATATCTATCCGCAGAAGGTTTCTGGAATGCATTCGTTTTACTGTTTATTGTTACTGTAGTGTCACTTGTTTTATCGTTGTTGCTAAATTTTAGGTATGTAATAGCTAGAAAAATAAATACTAGCGCTATCCTAACGTCAATAGTTTCATTTCTTTTGATAGCAGGTTTTTTCGACTGGTTAGTTGGTCACTTTATAGTTGAAAACGGGTATGAAAAATTTTGGCCTTCACTTTATTTTCTGGGGTTGATTTTTAGTGCTTTAATTATAAAGGTCATTGAAAGAAAACGAAAAATAAAAGATGGATTGAGTAATATGCTCGTGCTGGCTTTGTGCGTTGCTGCGTCATTTATTCCTGCATTTGGGGATGCATTTATTTTATGTACACTTATTAATATATTTCTACTTATTCCTATAGGTGGCGCTATTGTAAGCAGTGACGTAGATAATACCTCAGCGGGTGGCATCGCCTTTTTTTATGGCTATGTATTTATTATGAGCTTACCTGTTAGTGTGCTGCTGTATTTAGTGTTGAGCTCTTCCTAATCGCTATAAAACGGAAGGTTTAGGTAGTAATATATTTTTAGGCTATTTAAAGTATTCATTAAAGGTTTTATATGAAAATCATCTCGACTAATATCTCTAAAATTAAAACTCTTATTCATAATGGTAAAGAGGTGAAAACGGGAATATTCAAAACCCCAACTAACGAACCTGTAGCGATTGAAAAGCTAAACATTATAGGTGACGAGCAAGCTGATTTAGTTAACCACGGCGGGGCGGATAAAGCAGTATATGCGTTTTCGCACAATCATTATGAGTATTGGCAGAAGACTCTTGAAAACGAAAATTTAAGTAGTGGCATATTTGGTGAAAACTTCACGATTACAGACCTTGATGAAGCGAATATACATATAGGCGATCATATTCGCATTGGTACTGCACTGCTTGAAGTAAGTCAGCCTCGTGTGCCGTGCTTTAAATTGGCTATTGCACTTAATAATAAACAAAGCCTAAAACTGTTTACTCAGTATTACCACACCGGTGTTTACTTTAGAGTGCTTGAACAAGGCATTGCTAAAACCGGTGATGCGGTGACTATTGAGAAAAAAGCAACGCATAACATTTCAGTAAAAATGTTGTTCCAGGCGTTTTTTGATAAACAATACCCAGGTTATGAAAGCGTATTACTAGCAGCACTTGAACTACCCGAGCTTGCGCTTGAGTGGCAAACTAAGATTAAAAAGAAGCTCGCAATATAACGCCGTGTGAGTGCTGTTAAACTTTAGCTTTCCAATTACCTTCTTTTAAAAAATGTTGCTGTAAAAGGGTCAGTAAACTTTCAGTAACTGGGCCTGTAGGTTTACTTCTTGATACCACACAGCCTAAAGGCGTTAGCCAACCACCTTGCTCATGTACTACAGGAAGAGCAACAAGGTCACCTTGTTTAAGTTGTTGTTTTATTGCCAACTCAGGCACTAACGCCCAGCCCACATTTTGTGTTACCAAATCTATAAGTGTTTGATGAGTATTGGCGTACCAAACCTTAGCGCTTATAGCATAGCTAAACCATAACTCTGATTGATTAAGGCTACGGTGAGCACATTGCCTATGTGCTTTTAAGTCACTGCTATTTACTTTATTAAGTTTAGCAAGCGCATGTTGCGGTGACGCAATCGTTAAAAATCGAGCTTGGCCTAGCAAAAAAAAGTCCATATCTATCTTTAATTCACCATCACTATATATGATGCCTATTTGCGCTTTACCTGTTTTTATAAGTTCTTCTACATCAAACGTAGTAGCTGATATTAGCTCAAAGTTTGTAATAGGGTACTGCTGTGCAAGTGGGGCTATTATTTTTAAAATTCCGTGATTACTTATACTCTCGTCAATCGCAATTACTACGTCTTGCTCGTTGTTTTTAGCAAGAGACTCAACTTTTTGATCGAAATAAGTTTGTTGCTGCAGTATTGAATAAGCCACCGGTAGCAAGGTTTTTCCACTTTTTGTTAAAGTGGGAGTGTTTTTATTGCGGTCAAACAATGTTTGATCTATTGCGATTTCAAGATTAGAAATAGCTTGGCTAATACCCGACTGCGCACGCTTTAACTTTCGCGCTGTTGCTGAAAAAGAGCCGGTTTCTACTACGCTTACAAATATTTTTAGTTGCTCTAAGCTGTACATTTTATTCTACTTTATCTAGGGCGTGTTGATCTTTGTGGATTGAAATTTGTTCAATCTAGGGGCGATTAAATCACGGCGCGAGGTTTGTAACCTAGTGGGCTAAGTAAAAGCCGAGCAACAAAGAGTTAATCGCCCCTAGAAAGAACCCAAAGGGCAGCGCATGTTTGGTCTTTATGCTGCGTTATCACCTATTTATGGGGAATAACCACACTATATAGGCTCTGCCTTGCCTAAAAACCAAACATACTGCTGCAAATTCACCCACCAATGATCAACACGTCCTAGAACTATATATTCATCTTATCACTATAGGTGATAGTTGCTAACTTTTGTAACTAAATAAATCTGTCATTATCACTACACTTAAATATTAATAGATAAAAGAGGACATTATGACAGAGAAAATGGGGGCAACAGAGCGAGTATTTCAGGCTGTTTTGTTTGAGATTTTAGCCGTGTCGTTATCAATTTTAGGTTTAGCACTATTTACAGATCATGCAATTGGGGCTTTATCGGGCACTATGATAATTGTTGCGACAATTGCTATGTGTTGGAACTTTATTTTCAATTGGTGTTTTGACAAAGTAGCTACCGGTGCAAAAGAGCAACGTTCTGTATTATTTCGTATTTTTCACGTGCTTTTATTTCAAGGCGGGTTACTTGTTTTTACTATTCCCGTGATGGCAATCATTTTAAAAGTAGGCTTATGGGAAGCATTAATAATGGATATTGGCGTAACTTTTTTTATAACCCTTTACGCTTTTACTTTTAACCTAGTGTACGACCACACACGAGCCTATATTTTTCATTCAAAAAATGCTGCATGTTAATACACTTTTTAAATATGGGATGACTTAACAAAATTTTGTATTTAGCTGCTGGTGTATTTGCCAATACACCAGCATTTTTAGAAGCATTTATACTACCTGCGTACGCTTTGTAGTGGCAAAAAAATAACAAAGAAGCTTTTATCAAAAATTGAGTAAAGCTAAATATGTACTGTTATTTAGCTTTGAATATTACAATTTTTAATGCTGTGATTAAATCCTCTAAATAAAATCAAAATTTATAGGCTACCTAGTAAAAAAAAATAAATCTGCTATACCTAAGGTTATGAATACTATATTTAATATAGTGTCATGCATAAAAATAATAATTAGTAGCTAAAAATAGGTGTCGCACATGAATATCTCCAGAAAGTTGATGCTTATTGTCATTTTAACTGCAGCAGAAGTAAGTATTACTATTTATTCAGCTTTTGAAATAGCAAAGGGGGCTAAGTTTCACCAACTTAATTTTCTTCACTTAAAATATGCTCAGCAACTTACCAAGTCAGTTAACAAAATAGAAAACGATATTCCCATAGATATAAACACTATCGAGTCAGATATATTGTTAATCAGGCAGCAACCGATTGAATGTATTAACGAAATAAACCCATTAAATCTTGCTATTATGAAAGCTATTAACACAGATCACATGCTAACAATCTGTCAAAACGATATTAAAATTGCAGATAAAGCTTTATTGTCAGTTGATCAATATAAAAAGGGTGAGTTGAGCAGAGATGATTTTTTACTAAACCTAAATGTGTCACTTAATGGCTTTAATAAAAGTTCAGAGCTGTTTGAAGAACCAATCAGAAAAACAGTATCGTTTATACTGATGACGCTAATACCCCTTGTTTTGATTATA
Organism: Pseudoalteromonas sp. Z1A8; assembly: GCF_011378855.1. Taxonomy (GTDB): domain Bacteria; phylum Pseudomonadota; class Gammaproteobacteria; order Enterobacterales; family Alteromonadaceae; genus Pseudoalteromonas. The sequence continues at coordinate 40,756 of NZ_WTLB01000026.1, forward strand.
TCTTTTTTCAATATTATTTTTATAACGTATCTTTCTCGCACTATATCTAGCTCTATCCGAAATCTAACCCTGCTTTTATCTAGTAAACCCGAAAGCAATATTAATCTAGATGATGAACTTGAAATAAAAACGTCGGGTGAATTAAAAGCATTAGTGATAGCGGCGAGGCAGCGTATTAAAAATGATCTTTTAAATATTGAAAACAGCATTGAGCTCAAAGAAATTATAAACAGCCAAACGGCTTCTCTGCAGCAAGCAAATGATGAACTTGCTCAGTTTGCTTACCGGGCATCTCATGACCTGAAATCACCATTATCTGGGGCTAAGTCTCTGGCACATTTTGTTATTGAAGATATAAAAGCAGGAGATATTGAAGAGGCGAGTAAAAATGCGCTGGTTATTTATCAACAAATGGAAAAGTTAGAAACACTTGTTGTTGATATTTTACTGTTAGCGAAAGCTGAAATTGGTAATGAAGATAAAGATGTAATTGACTTTAATCAGTTAATTATTGATATGAAAGAACGACTGTCTTGGCTCATGAAAGATAATCCTTGTACGCTCGAAACAACAATTAATCTATCAGTACCTATAAGGTCGGAAAAAGCGCGTTTTGCTCAAATTATTGAAAATTTGATATCAAATGGACTTAAATATTACGACAGAGATAAAGATGCACCTTTTGTTCACTGTGATATTTTTAACGAACAGGAAAATTTTATTATTATTGTTACAGATAACGGGATTGGAATACCACAAAAGCATCAAAGTGAAGTGTTTGATATGTTCAAACGATTTCATGCAGACACAAGCACTGGCTCTGGTTTAGGGATGGCGCTGGTTAAAAAACATATTGAATATTTGAATGGTGAAATATCGCTGCAAAGTTCTGCTGAAGGTACAGCGTTTAAAATAATAATACCAATGGATAAGTTAACATGACAAAAATTAAACCCCCAATATTAATTGTCGATGACAATGAAGTTGATCGCTACATTCTTAAAAGACTAATAAAAGAAGCCGAACTAGAGCTTACAATTTTTGAAAAAAAAGATGGTCAAGAAGCATTAGAATTCCTCGAAAACTATGAAGCTAACAGAAAAGAATACCCTGATGGATTTCCTCCCATACTCATATTTTTAGATATTAATATGCCAAGAGTTAATGGGATCCAATTTTTAGAGGAATTTTCTAAACTAAGGAAGATGATAGAAATCAGCTCTTGTGTGGTTATGATGTTTAGCTCATCAGAAAGAGAAGAAGAAAAAAAGATAATAATGTCACACGATTTTGTTAAAGGTTACCTTGTAAAAGGCACCTTTCAAGCGGCAGATTTGAAAGAGAAAATATTGGCTGTCATCGGTCAGCATTTAAACGAAAACAGCTGATTTTTATGAGCTTTAAAAATTCTAAAGTTCATTTTTAAAGCTCCACTATATAGCTGATATATTACCGTTTCATATACTAACTTATTTGTTTTGTGTAGGTATTTAGTAACACATTAATTTCGTTTGCGGGTATAGGTTTTGAAAATAGAAAACCCTGCAGGTAGTCTATGTTTAGTTTTTTACATAGTTGATGCTGGGTTTGAGTTTCGACACCTTCTGCCACTACAGAAAAATCTAATTTTTTAAGCATTAAAGATAAGCTCTCGATTACTTTTAATCGCTTATTATTTTCGCCATCTAACGACTGCATGCTTTTGTCTAATTTCACTATATCTATAGGGTAGGATATTAGGTGCGATATAGATGAGTAGCCCATACCAAAGTCGTCCAAGGCAATCCTAAACCCTTTGTCAGATAAAGAAGTTAATATATCAATCACTTCTTTACTGTTTTCCATAAAAGCGGTCTCTGTTATTTCAAGAATAATGCTACTGGTTTTTAAATTGTATTTTTCGACTGTTTTTAATAAATATGTTTCTAAAGCCTCTTTTTGTAATTGTATAGGTGAAATGTTTATAGATAGGGTTAAGGGCGTTTCATAGCTTTGCTGCCACGCAGATAACTGCTCTAATGCAGTCGCAATTATCCATTTACCAAGGGGCTCTATTAAGCGACACTCTTCAGCAATAGGAATAAATTCATCAGGGGTGTAACTAACTTCTGTATTTGGCCAACGTATCAGTGCTTCAACCCCCGTCATCATTTGTGTTTTTGCACAGTAAACAGGTTGATAAAATAGCCTAAAGTTTTTTTCCTCTATATGCTCTTTTATACTATTTTGAATATCTACCCGACGACTAAATTCATATTGATATTGCTCTTTGTAAAAGCTTATTCTACTTTTACCACTTTGCTTTGAGCGATACATTGCAATATCAGCACATTTTAGCAGTTCATGAGATTCAGTAGCATCATTTGGGTATATGGCGCTTCCAATGCTAACACTGCAATTTAAAGTTCTACCTTCATGTAAAAAGGGCTTAGACACTTCAGCTAAAATTCTATTTGCTATCATACCTATTTGATTAATATTGCAAATTCCGCCTATTATAACTGCAAATTCATCGCCTCCTAATCGAGCAAAACCTTCGTTTTGTCTTAGGCAACTATTAATTCTGTGCACGGTTTGTATTAAAATTTCGTCGCCGACACTATGCCCAAGCGTATCATTTATATTTTTGAAGTTATCTAAATCTAAAGCAAGTAAAGCAACGCAGTTTTTAGCACGTTTATTATTGGCTATCATTACTTTTAGTATTTCTTCAAAATGATACCGGTTAGATAAACCCGTAAGCTGATCCCTCTCAGCCATATGCTTTACAGCAAGATAACTGTTGTGCATACGTTGTTCTGCTTCAAAACGTTTTTTGGCATATATAAGGGCTTTATTTAAACTGCTTCCTGTTATATCACCTTTAGGTAAAAAGTCTTGAGCGCCTGCTTCTATACACTCAATAGCTAAGGTTGAGTTTTCTGAGGAGCTAATCATAATAATTGCGGTATTACCGAGTTTAGGTTTTTTGCGCATTTCAATTAGCATTTCAATGCCATCTTCTTTGGGCATATTATAATCGAGTAAAATTATGTCAAAGTGGTTGTTTTCAATTGCTTCTAATCCTTCACAAACGCACGTTACTTCAGTTATATCATGATGGTGAGAGCCATCAGAAATAAGCATTTTTTTAATTAATTTGCGATCAACTAAGTCATCATCAACAATTAAGATATTCATACGTTCCTTATAAGAGCTGTATCTAGGTGATGCTCGTTTATAATTGATAATTCCATAGCTAAGCTTTAGGCCAAAAAATAGTAAATGTACTGCCAAGCTTTCCATCGGAGGCTACTTCAATTTTGCCCCCATAATTAATAATGAGCTTATTAGCAATACAGAGTCCAATGCCGCTCCCTTCAACGGCATCTCGAGATTGTAATGTCTGAAATAACTTAAATATGAGTAAAAAATATTTAGGGTCAATCCCTGGGCCATTATCTTTTATTTCAATAATGTAATAACGATCAGAGGGGATAAGTGAAATATCGATAACCGGGTGCTCTTTATTATTATGTTTTATTGCATTACTTATAAGGTGTTGAAAAACAGTTTTAAAAGGGAGTAGCGGTATATCGAGCAGTTTGTTGTTAGCATTTATATGTACAGTTACAGTGAGTGGAATTTCTAAAATTTGTTCTATATCTTGGTAAATACTTTCTAAAGATATGTTTGCACGAGTTGAATCGCAGCTATTTATTCTCGAGTAGTTTAGTAAATCCTCTAGCAGTGTTTGCATTCTATTCGCACGGCTGAGTACAAGCTGAAAGTTTTCTTGGTGCTCCTGCGTAAGTAAATCTTTGCAGTCGTCATAAACCCACTCTAATAAACGTTTAATTGCATTTAATGGTGACTTGAGATCGTGTGAAGCAATGCTGATAAATTCATCAAGTTCATCGCTCACTTTTTGTAATTTTTTAATTAGGCGATCTTTTTCAGTTTCGTCTTCTTTTTTTAGCTCACAAATTGTTGAGTGAAACTTAGCACTGTTTAATTTTTCTAATAATTCTTTTTGTTGGACTAACTGATTTACAAAGTTTTTTTGTAAACTATTTAAGATTAATTTTTCTTTTTCGGTAAGTAGTGAATTACTTGGTCGGTCAAATATAAACCACCCAAACTTAAGGTTTGAGGGAAAAACAATAGGTGACACCACTCTAAATATTTTAGGATCATGTTCGATAATCGATTCATTAAAAACGTCATCAGATAGTTGCTCTTTAGCGACTGCTATTTTTGAACCGGATTTATATAGCTCAACGGTACGTTCAGGGAGGTTAGCAACAATAGAAAATGCGGTGGCATCAAAAATAGTTAAAATTAGCTCAGCAAAGCTTTTTAAGCTTGTTTGAATGTCATTATCAAGAGAAGTCGTTAATTGCTGTTCATCAATTAATAATACATCTTCTAAATAACTCTCTACATTGGGCATTCAAACTCCTACAACAGTATTAAATAAATATGCCTCATTAAAATGAGATGCAACAAATGATTAACTTATTGTAGTTGATTATTTTGAATGTGTTGAATTATTCACTTTATAAATTAATGCCAAATTAAAGCCTTACCTTATTGTAGTCAGTAGCTTATGAATCTATTTTAAAATAAGGCGAAACTAAGTCTGGGCGTGAAATTTATAACTGAATAAATAAGTATTATGTAGGGTAGTGTTCTTACTGAAGATCAACATGCCCAAGTAAAAACAGCATATTTAATCGCTCATTTGTATAATTGTTTGCGCTACGCTAAATAAGGTTTTATGCGTATCCATTGCTTGTTTTTGTAGCTGTTTATGGGCTTGCTCTTCGGTGAGCTTTAACTGCTCAATAAGTATGTACTTGGCTTGGTGAATGACCTTTTGCTCACTAATCACTTTTTTAGCGTCAAGTAACGCTTGGTTTATTTGTTTAATATGCTGGCTTTGCTCGATAATTAAATCGTACATACTTTTATTACTATTGAGCTTATCGGCCGCTATGTTTTGGCTTACTTCTGGCTTTGGTTGCTTAATGGCTAATTGGCCTAAAGTAGGGGCTATGTGTTGCTCTGCCATATTGTTAAGTACCTGCTTATTTGTATTTAAGCTGCGTTGAGCACAGGCTATTTGCATTGCAGCGGTATCAATTAATTGATCTGCTATATTTTGTTCAATTTTGTGCATTATATCTATGCGCGTAGTGGTTACTTCGTACCATACTTCGCTCAGTTGTGAGAGCGGTTGAGCATTCTCGTCATCGAGCTTTTGCAGTAAACTTCTAAGTTGCTCTACCTGATTATTTACCTGATGCGTTGTTAGTGTGGCAAAGCATTTTAAAAGGTGTTCATCGGCGTATTCATTAAAAAATTCAAAGCTGTGGTTTTGTTCTTGTACAAAGTGCGCGAGTTGTTGTTTTTGCTCAGTGGTAAATTTACTTGCTGCAAATGCTTGTGCGCCACAGGCACGCTCTTGTCCTGCGTACTCTTTACCTTGCATAAAATTAAAAAAGGCAACTAACAAACGCGTTATTTTAGGATCGCTTGCGCCATCTGCTGCCTCTAAAATAATATTGAGTAAACTAGCAATTAACTGCGTGAACGACTGCGTAGCATGTACTGCACTAATGTTTTGTTGTGCTATTTGCTTGCGCAATACCGGTAATGCATCGAGTGCTTGTAAGCTGTAGGTAATTAAATTAAATAACCGAGTATGGCCCGTATCGGCGTTGTCGTTTATAAATGTTTGTTTAAGAGAATCATAAAATGCAGTTTGTGCGCTGTTGCTTAAAGGGATTTGTTCTTGTAATTGGGTTTTAAATCGCTCTCGATTTGAGGCCAAAAATATATTACTCATTGCGCGTTCTTTTTGTAACTGATGTACAAAATCGCCTAACTTAGTGAGCGAGGAACAACTGTTTTGTAATTGCTTTAGCGCGTGTATTTCTTGATATTTAGCCGCTAATAAAAACTGTTTTGTGAGAGGATTGTTTGTCGCCATTGATAGTATTCCACACTTTTTTGTTTTTAAAGTGCAACCACCGTTCCAATCATTAATAAATTTCATCATTGAATTTAAAATCAAGCTAATACAATTACTTAAAGTGTTATTTTTGTTTGTCACTGTGTTTCTATAATTTAACTTACCATTACTTTTAACTTATTTGGTGCATTAAAGCATGTTATTGCACACAACTTGAACCCAAATTAAAAACAAAAAAAGCGCCTACTCCTGGGGAGGTAGTAAGCGCGAAAAGTGCATTATTCATTTTGTATCATGTGTTAACATTTATACTGTTTAATAACTCAGGGCTAATTGCCATTTTATGATTTATCACTTCACCAATCATAATTAGGGTAGGGCCTTGAAGGTTGTGTTTAGCATGCTCATTTACTATCAGTTCAAGCGTACTGGTAATTACCTTTTGCTTAGTAGTAGTGGCATTTTCGATTAGTGCAATGGGTGTATTACTTGGCCAGCCCACTGATTGTAAACCGTTGCTTAGCGTTTGTAAGCGCGAAAGCCCCATATAAACCACTAAAGTGGGGTTGTTGTTTCCAGGCATAAACGCGTAATTTTTCCAATGAGGCTGCTTGTTAGGATCGGCAAACTGCGCCGTTAAAAACGTAACACTGCGCGCTACGTCTCTTGCTGTAAGCGGAATACCCGTATAAGCGGAAGTAGCACAAGCCGTTGTAACACCTGGCACAATAGCAAAATTAATATTATGCTTGGTAAGTGCATCAGCTTCTTCGTTAATACGTGCAAATATACTCGGATCGCCGCCTTTTAAACGCACTACGTTTAAGCCCTGTTGCGCGTATTTAACCAGTAGTTCGCAAATGTTAGCTTGGGTCATCGAATGCTTACCCGCACGTTTACCTACAAATACACGCTGCGCTTTTTTAGGCAGTGTTTTTAATAAATCATCGCTTACTAACCAATCGTATAAAACAACATCGGCGGTATTAATTAAACGCTGCGCTTTTACCGTAATTAGCTCTGCGTCTCCTGGGCCCGCACCAATTATATAAACGTTGCCGCTTTTAGCACTGCGACTATTTGAGCTTGTTAGTTTATTAACAAGCTTATTTAGCCACACGTTTTCAATACCCGAAAAATAAGACAGTACATTCATAATATTCCCCTAAGCCACAGTTGTTGTAACTTTTGGTTCAGAGCTTATAAATACACTGCCGTCTTCAATTTTTGCATTAAAAACCGGTAAGTGTATTGCTTCTGCTTCTAAGCATTCACCTGTTTCTAGGCAAAAGTGTTGCTTATATAAAGGCGAGGCGACAACTAATTTATTGTCGATTGAGCCAATAATGCCACGCGATAATACATTGGCTTTGCCAATAGGGTCGTAATTGCTAATAGCAAACACAGCAGTTGGATTTTGTGGAATGTAAAAAATAGCCACTTGCTGATTATTAACTAATGCGCATACGCCGCTATTAGCCACTAGGTTATCGATTGTTCCAATATTATGCCAAGACATCAGCTTGCTCCTCTTCAACTTCCATTACTGGAATACGGTTTTGTGTATTACGTTGCTCACGTTTTTCGGCTTCTGTAGCAGGGCGAATTTGGTTACGCTCTTGCACAAATAAAATGTTGTCGTCGGTTTCGGGGCTATTAACAAACTGGCGGAATCGTTTAGCTGCATCTGGGCTTTCAATCGCTTTTTTCCACTCACAGGCGTAGGTTTGTGTAATTAACTCCATTTGCGCTTCTAGTTCGTCGCAAATGCCTAAGCTGTCGTCAATAACTACGCTTTTAAGGTAATCTAAACCGCCTTCAAGGTTTTCCATCCATACCGAGGTGCGTTGTAATTTGTCAGCCGTTTTAATGTAAAACATAATTACGCGGTCAATGTATTTAATCAGTGTTGGTGTGTCTAAATCGGTCGCAAATAAATCAGCATGGCGAGGACGCATACCGCCATTACCACACACGTATAAGTTCCAGCCGTTTTCGGTGGCTATAATGCCAATATCTTTACTTTGTGCTTCGGCGCACTCTCGGGTACAACCCGATACCGCCATTTTAAATTTATGCGGCGCACGTAAACCTTTGTAGCGGTTTTCAATTTCTATTGCATGACCAACGCTGTCTTGCACACCATAACGACACCACGTACTACCCACACACGATTTAACGGTTCTGAGAGACTTACCATAAGCATGACCGGTCTCAAATCCGGCTTCGATCAGTCGCTCCCAAATAACAGGAAGTTCTTCTAAGCGCGCACCAAATAAATCAATACGCTGACCGCCAGTGACTTTGCAGTACAGGTTAAAGTCTTTGGCTACTTGTCCTATTACAATGAGTTTGTCGGGCGTTATTTCGCCACCAGCAATACGCGGTACTACAGAGTACGAACCATCTTTTTGCATATTTGCTAGGTATGTGTCGTTAGTATCTTGCAAGCCAACATGGGCGGGTTCTAAAATGAAGTCGTTCCATGTTGAGGCTAAAATAGAGCCAATGGCAGGTTTACATATTTCACAGCCATGACCGCTGCCGTGTTTAGTTAGTAAGTCATCAAAGCTTTTAATGCTTTCTACTTTTACCATGTGCAGTAGTTCTTGGCGTGAATACGCAAAGTGCTCACATACATGGTTGTTTACTTCAACTCCACGACTTGCTAATTCGTTATCAACAACTGATTTTAATAATGCCGCACAACCGCCACAGCCGCTTGCTGCTTTAGTGCATGACTTTACCGAGGCTAAATCGCATGAGCCGCCATCAATTGCACCTACAATGTCGCCTTTACTCACATTGTGACACGAACAAATAGTGGCTGTGTCGGGTAGGGCGCTGCCCGATAGCGACGGTGCGCCACCACTGTCTGGCAAAATTAAGCACTCAGGGTTTTCGGGTAAGTCCATGTCGTTAAGCATGTACTGTAGTAATGTATCGTAATCGCTGGTGTCGCCAACAAGTACAGCGCCCAGTAATTTATCGCCTTTTTCACTTAGTATGATTTTTTTATAACAACCGCGAATAGCGTCTTGGTATATAAGTTCTTTACAGTCTGGCGTTTTTGCGTGAGCGTCGCCAATTGAGCCTACTTCTACGCCTAATAACTTAAGTTTTGTGCTCATATCAGCACCTAAAAACTCAAGCTCGCCACCACTTAATTGGCTCGCTGCAACGCGTGCCATGTTGTAACCCGGTGCAACTAAGCCAAATAGTTTTTTGTCCCACAGGGCACATTCGCCAATGGCTAAAATATCAGGATCAGATGTTTGGCATTGGTTATTAATAATAATACCGCCGCGCTCACCCAGTTCTAAGTCGGCAATTTTACCGAGTTGGTCGTACGGGCGAATACCGGCAGAGAATAAAATTAGGTCTGTTTCTAAAAATGTTTCGTCTGAAAAATTTAATCTAAAGCGGCTCGTTTCACCTTTTACTATTTCGCTGGTCGCTTTTGATGTATGTACCGTAACGCCAAGTTTTTCTATTTTATTTTTTAGTAGCGTACCGCCTTGTCCATCAAGCTGGACAGCCATAAGCTGCGGCGCAAATTCAACTACGTGGGTATCAAGCCCTAGTTGCTTAATCGCGTTTGCGGCTTCAAGCCCCAACAAACCACCACCAATAACAACACCGCTTTTACTTACTGCAGCACTGGCTTTTATTTGTTCTAAATCCTCTAATGTGCGATACACCAAGCAATGGGGTTGGTCGTTACCTTTTATAGGCGGCACAAACGGAAACGAACCGGTTGCAAGTATAAGTTTGTCGTACGGGTATTGTTCACCCGTTAGCGTGGTAACTACCTTTGCAGTTCTATCAATGCCTTCAACCCACTGGCTTGTATGCACATTAATATTGAGTGTTTTGTAGTTGTCGTGGGTGGTAAGTGCTAAATCGGCAGCTGTTTTGCCATCAAATACACTTGATAAGTACACGCGATCGTATGCAAGATTTGCTTCTCCGCAAAGTACAGTAATGTCTGCGTTGGCATCGCTTTGGCGCATTTGCTCAACAAAGTGGTGTCCGACCATACCATTACCAATAATGAGTATTTTTTGCGAGGTTTGCATAGGGCATTCCTTAAAGTGACGGTTTAAATACAATTAACAAAAAAGCCCGCCACAAATACGCATTATGCATAACTGTGTGCGGGCTTCTTTGCCGATGGTTGCTAATAGCTAGTGTGCTCACAACCTAAATTTTTGCCGTAAGTAAAACGGGCTTGTTAATAGAATGTTTGCAAAAACACAGCCAGTTTTATAACTTATTGTTTAAAAGGCATTTAATGTGTTTTTAGAGTGAGGATAAAACCAGTTTTGTTATATGTTGGTGCGCGCCTGGCACTAATAGGGTGCAAGTATTGTCATTGTTTTGTGCATTATCAGTCAATAAAACACCCATTATCATTTATTGTGTATTGAGTTAAATTTAACCCATAAAATACGCACACAAATTACGAGCGAAATGACTAACACAAACTCAATAGATGCTTCACCTTTTCATGAAGGCGAGCTGGCAATACAAGACAAACTCGGTAAACGAGAAATAATGGCAACATTTGGCAAACGTGCTGTGCGCTCGTTTATGCCAGAGCAGCATCAAGCATTTTTTGAGCAGTTACCGTTTGTGGTTGCAGGCAGTGTTGATGAAAACGCCGATGTGTGGGTATCTATTGTTTCGGGGCAGTCAGGCTTTTTAAGCGCCCCAACTCCTACGTCGTTATTAATGACCCATGCGGTTGATAAAAACGACCCTCTACATAACACATTAAAGGTTACAGGCTCGCCAATTGGTTTATTAGGCATTGAACTAAGTACGCGTAGGCGTAACCGTTTAAATGTGCGCGTAGGTGAGGTAATTAGTAATAATAAAGTGAGTTTTAATGTTGATCAATCTTTTGGAAATTGCCCGCAGTATATTCAAACACGCGACTTAACGTTTAATAGAGATCCTTTACTTAAAAGTAATGCAGTGCAAAAAGTTGAATTTAATACGCTTGATAACGCAGCAGTTGCGTTAATTGACACCACCGATACATTTTTTGTTTCAAGCTTTATAACGGCAAAAAACAATCCAAAAATTGAAGGTGTTGATGTTTCTCACCGTGGGGGAATGCCAGGTTTTGTAAAGCGAGAAAGCAACACATTAACGATACCTGATTACGCAGGGAATAATTTTTTTAATACCTTGGGTAACTTTTTATTAAACCCAAAAGCAGGTTTGTTATTTCCTGATTTTGACACGGGTAATGTATTAATGCTTACCGGCAGCGTTGAAATTTTATGGGACGGGCACCCAGAGTTTAAAGGTTTTATTGGTGCAGACCGAGGCTGGAAATTTACCGTTACTAAAGGAATGTGGCTTAAAAACTTACTCCCTTTTACTGCCAAATTTGATGCTTACTCACCTAACACTAAAATGACGGGCACGTGGCTTGAGGCTGATAAAAACAAACAAGCCGAAAAACTAAAACATGCTTGGCAGCCTTTAAAAGTAACTAAAATAATTAAAGAGAGTGATGTAATTACCTCCTTTTATTTAGAAGGGCACAACAATACAACCTTGTTACCGTTTAAAGCTGGGCAGCACTTAACCGTACAAATACCAAGTAAAAATAGCGACAATAACAATAACAATAACAATAACAATAGTAATAGCAAACCTGTTACTAGAACCTACACCGTTTCATCAAGCCCGCATGAACTCTTTTATCGGTTATCGATTAAAAAAGAGCTCAGAGGCGAGGTATCACACTACTTTCATAATAACGTAAAAGTAGGGGATGTTATTTTAGCTAAATACCCACAAGGACAGTTTTTTATTGACCCAACCAGTACCAAACCTGCGGTACTCATTGGTGGTGGAATAGGTATTACACCTATGATCTCAATGGCTAAACACATTGCCAATGAAGGGCTAAGAACCCGCCATACACGCCCTTTGCATATTTTCCACAGTGCTAAAAACACCCAACAGCGCGCATTTTATAACGAGCTAAAAACACTAGCAGATACGAGTGGCGGGGCAATTGATTACTACTCACTTTTATCTCAGCCTGAGCTTGATGAAAAACAAGGCGATGGCTTTAACGTAAAAGATAAGAGCTTTAATTTAAAAGACGAAAGCTTTGATTTAAAAGGGCGCATAAATGCTGATGTGTTTAGGTATTATTTACCACTTGATGATTACGAGTTCTTTTTATGCGGACCGCAAGCGTTTATGCAGCACGTATATAATGAGCTATTAATGCTCGGTGTACAGGATAAAAACATATTTGCTGAAGCATTTGGACCCTCCGCTATTAACCGCAAAGTGCTTATCACAAGCGAAGTGCCTAACAAAAGCAAAGAGATTAGCGCTGAAGAAGCAGATAACACCGTAATTAAATTTAGTAAATCGGGCTTTGAGCAGCGCTGGAACAAAGGCGACAACACGATCCTTAATGTAGCCGAAACTCATGGCTTAGAGCCTGAGTTTGGCTGTCGAAACGGCAGTTGTGGCAGTTGCGCTGTAAAAATTAATACAGGAAGTGTGGTTTATCGAAATAACGTAAGTTACCCAATAGAAACAGGGCAGGCGCTAATTTGCTGCGCCGTACCCGCCAAAGGTGTTGAGGAACTTGATATAGAGCTGTAGTGCTAATTATGGGTGGTTAGTCGTTAGGACGTCAGAAATCAGAACTTGGCCCTGTAGATTTTGGTTTAGCGCCAAGTTTCAACATTAGTTCCGAAAAAGATGGATTCTCAGTAATAAGTTTTTCTAAATCTGCATTCCGAGCATATCGTCGAGCCATTTTCCCATTCCGGTCACTGAGAGCAAAAGCTGCGTTATGGTATTCCACGGAAACGTAGTTATCAAGCCAGAGTTCGATATCTTGCTTTAAGACGATTAACTCTGCCCCGATTTCATTGATTCTTTTAATTTGTTCTTGCTGAATATCTGGATCCGATATAGGTGTAATTATCGCAGCAACATTTGTCTTATTATTATTTATTAAATGCTCTGCAAGTTGAGCAACTGCTAGTTGTCCGCCTGCTGGCACAACATTAAATTGGGCACTAATATCGAAGCGTCCTAATAATACTTGAATAGTGCGGACATCATCCTCGCCTTCAACTAATATACTCCACTTTTGTCTCTGAGTTTGAGTTTTAATATCCAGATTTGCTAGTTTAGTCTCTGAAAAATAAGTCTCTAAAGGATAGAATGGTTGACCGTAGCTCGCGGCATAACGTCGCTTCACACGCATAGCCTCACGGAAGGTGATCTTCCCATCTTCAATAAGCAGAAGATCGTTATGACCAAACAGGATAAGATTTAATTCTTTTCCATTCAATAAGGCGTCTACAGCATCTGTACTGTAATCAGACATGGAAAAGAACACACCTATAGTACCTATCAGCTTTCCATCAACCTTTCCTTTAAATGAGTATAATGCAGATGCAGGGATTGGGGATGCATGCCACTTTGCCTCAAGTAGATAGAAATTATCACCGATTGCAAAGGAACCATCAATCTCTTCTCCTGAGGGGCGCATGCTCGTCCGTGCTTCCATTTCCTCTTTCGAAAGCATGCTGTTAAGAATTCCCTCAAATACTCTGCCTCTTTTTTGAAACCAGTGTGAACCACGTTGTTCTGGCGGCTCTAACCAATCTCTCAATCCTGTATTTTCCAATTCAAGCCCTCTATAAATATATGTTCATCGCAAAAATAAATTTGTTTAAATTTTTAGCCCCAAAACTAGAAAGATTAACACTATAGGTGTTGTTGGCTCAAAGCCGAATTTCTTTTAATGTCTTAACAATTTAATTGTACGTAAATAGAACATATATCTTCTGATGTCATGTTCATTTTCTATTTTATGTAGTTTTAGCAAATTCTCTTAGAGATTACTATTATTAAGCTTTTTATAAACTCATAACAAAACAGACTTAAGAAAAGAGTGTTTTCTGAATATATGTGCAACATCGGATGGATCGTAAGGTTAATTGCTATAAAGGTTTTTACCAGAGCCAATTTATCTATTACTAGCTATTCGGATTACAAACCGATGTCCAAATTTCAGATTTCACTTAAACAAGCACAAAAAAAGAGGCTTAATAGCCTCTTATAAAACACTCTTAAATACTTGAACGACTAAGCTAACAAACCCGCTTTTGTTTCAGGCATTGCTATAAAGCCATCAAGTTTACGAACGTTGCTTAGCCATCTTAAAATATTTGGGTATTCACTAAGTGATACGCCGCCCTCTGGTGCGTGTGCTATGTACGAAAAGTTGGCAATGTCGGCAATAGTTGGCTGAGTGCCAACTAAGTATTCGCGGTTTTGTAAGTACGCATCCATGGTTTTAAATAATGTGTGGGCGATGTTTATCGCGTTTTGATGATCAAGCTGCGCGCCAAACACAGTAACTAAACGCGCTGCAGCAGGGCCTGAAGCCACAAGCCCCGCAGCAACACTCAACCAGCGCTGAATGTGTGCTTGAACCGTAACATCTTCAGGGTACCAGGTTCTGTTAGCATCAAATTTTTGTGCTAAGTACACTAAAATAGCGTTTGAATCGTTAATAACGTCGTCGTTATTTTTAAGTACCGGTACTTGTCCAAAAATATTCATTTCTAGAAACTCAGCTTGCTTTTGTGCGCCGTTTTGTAGTGCAACATCAACCATATTTACATCAAGATTTAAAAGTGACGTAAATAGCTCTGCACGGTGTGAATGACCAGATAAAGTAAAACGGTATAGTGTTAGGTTGCTCATGGGTTGTCCTGTTTTTAATTTTGAATAGTGATTTTTAGTAACGCTATTCTTTCATCATTATGGGTTTTGAAAAACCGAGCTAGTAAGGAATAAATGTCAATGCTATATTGACAATCATGGATACTATTATTGGCATTAAAACAATCATCGCGGTTGTTGAAACAGGCTCTTTTACAGCCGCAGGCGACAGACTAGGGCTTTCAAAGGCGCTGGTCAGTAAATACGTGGGCATTGTAGAGCAAGACTTAGGGGTTAGATTATTTAACCGCTCCACGCGCAGAATTTCGATTACCGAAGCGGGGCAAAGTTATTACGCAAGCGTAGTGCCCGTTATTGAAAGCTACAGCGAAATGCTCGATAACTTATCGGGTCAAACAGCGCTTGCCAGCGGAAAGCTTAGGGTGAGTGCGCCGGTGTCGTTTGGTGAATCAAACCTTGCGCCGTTAATGCCTGAGTTACTGAGCCGATACCCTGATTTAAGTATTGATTTAGTGCTTTCTGACAAAACAATTGATTTGCTAGAAGAGGGGGTTGATTTAGCAATTAGAATTGGCAGTGTGTCTGACTCTAATTTAATTGCGAGGCAAATTACCAGTTACCCTTTAATTTTATGTGCTTCGGCAGATTATATAAACCGCTTTGGTGCTCCTACGAGCGTTGAAGAGCTTGAACAACACGCCACAGTGATTGATAGCAACTTTAAAATAGGTCGCCATTGGCCTCTAGTTTCACCAAGTGGTGAGGCATTAACGGCAAGCGTAAACTCGCGTGTTTCGGTTAATAATCCACAAGCTGTAAAAGAGGTGGTTGTAGCGGGTGGCGGTATTGGCTTAATCCCTGAAATAGTGGTGAGAGACGATATTGCATCGGGTAAGCTTGTGCAGGTTATGCGGGATTATAAAACATTTGAGTTTGGTTTATTTGCTATTTATCCGCATAGAAAATTTGTGGCTCAAAAGGTGACGTCGTTTATTCAGTTTTTATTCGAAAAGTTTGAAGCTAAGCCAAAAACAAAAAAGCCTAAAATCAGTTAAGTGATTTTAGGCTTTTTGGTGTGGGCTATTAAATTTATTTTTAAATAACTACTTATTTTAAAATAACCACTTACTTAAAAGTGACCTTTACTTCAAAATAACCACAGGCACATCGCTGTTTTCGAGCATTTTAATGGTGTTGCTGCCTACAAAAAACTGCCTTAGCTTAGAGTGGCCAAACGCACCCATTACAATTAGTTCTACATTATTTTGCTCTTTGTATTGCATTAACGAGTCAAAAATATTGCCCTCTAAAAAGCTTGCTGACACTTTAAAACCCATACTGGTGAGTTTGTATTGCGCGTTAATAAACTTTTCTTCAAGGTCTTCTTCGTTGTTTTTAATACTCACTAAATGACAATGCAAGCCGTGTAATAAACCGCCATCAATCACTTGTTGTAGCGCTTTGTCGGCTGTTTCGCGGCCATCGTACGCAATCATAAATGATTTAGGCTGCTTAAACTTTTTAGAAATAAGCAATATTGGTTGCGAGGCGCTACGCACGAGCGTTTCGATGTGTGAACCAAGTGCATTTAAATCAACACGATGATCAACACCATTTCGACCTATAACGATTAAGCGAGTATCATCTTTAAAATCAATAATAGCGTCGATTACATCACCGTGACGTTTAATTAATTCATAGTTTTGAATATGAGCAATTTTTGCTTGTACAGCAACCGAGTCGAGTAATTCATCTGCTAGTTTTAAAGAAACTTTACTACGGTGTTCATCGAGTTTTGTCATTTCTTCAAGCAAAGCCGATTGGGCACCTAAACCAATCGTACCGGTGTAGTTACCTACATTAGTTTGTTGTATTTTTTCAAGCATATGTATAAAGCTAATTGATTTATCTAGCTTTTTTGAAGCCCAAATAGCAGCTTCGGTTACAGCGTGTGTAATGACAGAGCCATCGATACAGGTAATTATTTTTTCCATTACATTCTCCTTAATGACCGCCAAGTAGTTTTTCGACTTCTTCAGGGTTATTGTGCACACCAAACTTATCAACAACGGTTTCGGTTGCGCTATTCATACCAATAACATCAACTGTTGCGCCTTCACGCCTAAATTTAATAACCACCTTATCGAGAGACGATACACCGGTTATATCCCAAAAATGTGCATGGGTTAAATCTATTACTACATTAGCAACTGCATTTTTAAAATCGAACGACGCTATAAATTGCTCCGCAGAGGCAAAAAATACTTGGCCGACTACTTCATAAGTTATTTGGTCGTTGATTTCATCATGATTGGTTTTAACCACCATAAAGCGGCCAATTTTATTGGCAAAAAACAACGTTGCTAACAATACGCCAACTAAAACACCAATGGCTAAGTTATGCGTGGCAACAACCACAATAACGGTTGAAATCATCACTACATTTGATGAAAGCGGGTTCTTTTTTAAATCTTTAACGGATGTCCACGAAAACGTACCAATCGATACCATAATCATTACTGCAACTAATGCCGCCATAGGAATTAAACGCAGCCACTCATCTAAAAACACCACCATGATGATTAAAAATAAACCAGCAATAAAGGTTGAAAGTCGTCCACGACCGCCCGATTTAACGTTGATGATTGACTGTCCAATCATGGCGCAACCCGCCATACCACCAAATAAACCTGCGCCAATATTTGCAATACCTTGACCTTTACACTCTTTATTACGATCGCTCGTTGTATCAGTTAAGTCATCAACAATAGTGGCGGTCATCATTGACTCAAGTAAGCCGACAACAGCAAGACCAATTGAGTAGGGTAAAACAATTTGCAGTGTTTCGAGTGTTAGCGGTACATCAGGCCATAAAAATATAGGCAGAGTGTCAGGCAGTTCGCCCATGTCGCCAACGGTTCTTATATCAAGCCCTAAAAACAGTGAAACAAGCGTAATAACAACAATACACACTAAAGGAGAGGGAAGTATTTTGCCAATAGTGGGAATATACGGAAATAAGTAAATAATACCCAAGCCCGCTGCGGTCATCGCATAAACATGCCAGGTAACATCGGTAAGCTCTGGTAACTGCGCCATAAATATTAAAATTGCCAATGCGTTTACAAACCCAGTAACAACAGAGCGTGATACAAACCGCATTAACTCACCAAGCTTTAAAAACCCTGCAAATATTTGTATTACGCCAGTAAGTAAGGTAGCAACAAGTAAATATTCAAGACCGTAGTCTTTAACCAGCGTGACCATTAGCAGCGCCATTGCTCCGGTTGCCGCCGAAATCATTCCTGGGCGTCCGCCTACAAAGGCAATAATAACCGCGATACAAAATGAGGCGTATAACCCCACCTTTGGATCAACACCCGCAATAATAGAAAAGGCAATAGCTTCAGGTATAAGGGCAAGCGCCACAACAATACCAGCAAGCACATCGCCACGAATATTAGAGAGCCAATCTCTTTTTACGTGATCAAACATGTAAGTAACCTAATTAGTTAGTTTCCCAAAGTATAGGGGAATATTTTATTTTAATAACAGTGATTCTCGCGCAGACGGCGATTAGGGTTGCACATAGCGTACAAATAAATGAAAGGGGGCATTAACTCAGGGCGGCGTAAGTTTCAAAAAAGAAAGGCTCCTGTGGTTGGTTAATTTACTCTAATAACAGTACAAAAATACCATAAGGGTAAATTTTTTGTAGTAGCGAACTAAAGTCCTGAGAATTTTTTATTAGTAAAAGCTGGGCTGTATTTCTGAAAAACAATTAACATACTTTGTAGAACTGCTCATTATAAATAATGTCCTTAAAATAATATTCGAATTTAATAATAAATCGACTCAAGCCATTTCACATTTTCTTATCAGCAACGTCCACTTTTAGGATGTCGCTCTATCGTAAGAAAAACTACTTATCTTCTTACGTCATAAGACGAAAATAGGTTACGTTTTTTAAATCGCTTTTCTATGTTTTGATGTATTTGAATAACGTATCTAGGTTTTCCAATACGCTCGCTAATATAGGTATTTATTATTCCTACGGAGCAGAATATATTAAGCTCGAGTAACGCATTATTTCAGTCTCAGATTGATGTATGCGTTTTAAATTTTGTGATCTTTCAAGAAATCCTTCACTACAATCAATAGTTATGATGAAGGTTATTTACACCTCGACTTTGTAATTTAGTCAGTGTAGTTAGCCAGAACTTAATGCCTTCATTTTCTGATATCCACATGCAGAGTAATTCTTTATGACCTTTCAATATTGATATATAAGGCCAAATAAATCGCTTTAGTCAGTTAATGATGCATCTAGCTACTTTAATTAACAAATGCTTCTAGCTCTCTTTTATCCATAAACGCCCATCCTAAAACTTACGTGAGGATTAATGATAGGCATTTATACAGACTCTGTCACAGGATCAAATAAAAGTTCACTTAACTTCCGTAAGAACAGAGTATAAGGCTTTAGATTTAAATTACTTTTTATTTTTTTCTTGTGCATCTAACGATTCGCCATTCACTTTACTAGAGTCATCGCTCATCAAGTATAAGTAAGTAGGCATTAAATCCTCTGGTGTAGCCAGAGTATCTCTATCCTCGCCAGGATAGGCAGCTGCACGCATTGAAGTGCGAGTAGCACCTGGATTAATACAGTTTATACGAATATTCGTTTTACCTACTTCACATGCCCATGTTTGCATCATACCTTCTACTGCAAATTTAGATATGGCGTAAGGACCCCAAAATTCACGACCTTTGCGGCCTACACCTGATGACGTAAATACTATCGATGCATTATCAGATTTACGAAGAACGGGAAAAAGTGCTTTAGTGATCATAGCTTGTGCAGTCACGTTTACTTTCATTATGTTTTCGAACGTTGACGAGCAAAAATGTTCAAGTGGACCAAGTGAACCTAAAATACCTGCATTATTAAGCAACCCATCAAGGCGGCCAAACTGATATTCGATTGTTGCAGCAAGGTCACGGTAGTTTTGCTTCGTTGCGCCTTTTAAGTCCATAGGCACAATTGCAGGTTTAGGGTAACCAGCATTAACTATTTCATCGTAAACACATTCAAGTTTATTAGTTGTTTTTCCTAATAAAATAACCGTAGCACCGTATTTTGCATACGTAATTGCTGCTACTCGGCCAATACCATCACCGGCGCCTGTTATTAAAATAACTTTATCTTTAAGTGCATTTTCAGCTGCTTGATATGTGTGCATAAAAGTACCAATTCATATAATTTTTTTGATTTTAACATAGCAAAACGTGAAGTAATCGAATTTATTGTAAAATTAGGTGGCGAAAATAGAAACTTTACGTTAAGTTTAACTGGTCTAATGTCTCATTAATAATCTGATTACATTGTTTTAACTTAATACACTGATTAAACACACTATAAAAATAAAATATGTGCGGAGCCAACAATATGAAAAAAATGCTACTTTCACTCTCGGTTACAGCTGCTTTAGCAGGTTGTGGCGGTGGAGAAACGTTAACTGATGTCAAAAATGACACAGCACCAGTTATTCCAACAGCAACGGTTACATTTGATCCTGCTGCAGGTATATTATCGGTACCTAATGACTTATTAATGAGTGGAACTCAAGACGGTACACTTAATATTCCTGGAGAGTTAGATGACAGCAATGTGTCTATTTCTCGTGCGGCTTATGCAAACCCTCAGCTTGCACTAGGTGCACTTGATGGCTGGTCTTCGCAAGTGCCTTATAAAATCGATTTAACATTCCCACCAAATGTGAGTTTAGATGAAGCGTCTGCTGGGACCCCAGGTACAGTAAGGATTTTTGAAGTCGTAATGGGTGCAAGCTTAACTGACGCAGAATGTTCTGTTGTAGCGGCAGGCACTGCTTGTAAATTAGTGGGTGAACTTACTTTTGGCGTTGACTTTGTAACTCAAGCTTCAGGTGATGCCGTTGCCATTATTCCTTTAAAACCATTTACAGCCGGTAGCTCATACATCAATGTATTAACTACAGGGCTTAAAGATTCTTTAGGTCGTTCTATTGAACCTTCTTCTACTTATGCCTCTGTGAGTGAAGAAGCGCCGTTAATTACAGAAGCCCAACTTGGTTTGCAAGGTGCTGTAAATAGCTACGAAAATGTAGTGGTAAGTTCAGGCGACATTTCAAAAGACGATATTATTTTTTCTAGTGCAATGACTATTCAATCAGCAGGGCCAGTACTTGGTACTATTAAGCAATTATTAGCTGCAAGTTTGCAAAATGATGCACTGCCTACACCGATGGTTAATGTACCTGAGCAGCCAATGCTTAATGTACAACAAGTATTTGCCTCTCAGGGTATTACTGTATCAGCTGCGTTTTCTGGTGTGCAGTATCAAAAAGGTAGCATTATGCTACCAATGTATTTAGGCACACCAACAGGTACTGATATTAGCGATTTGAACGACACATACTGGCAAGGTATGTGTGATAACGCAGTTGCAATAATTGGCTATAAAGCAATTGCAGGCGATGCTTTCCCTGTAGATCCAATTAGCCAAAATGATGGGTTATGTTCAGCCTTGAGTGGTGGGAAATTACGTGATTTAGGGCTAGACAGTACTCGTCATTTGACTAAGTATAATACAATTCCAAAAGTACAAAGCATGGCTAATGTACCAGTACAAGTTACCAAGCCTATTCTACCTATAATTAATGGTGTTCGTGCGCAGTTAGAATTAGATCCTATCGCAATGCCTGAAGGCGGATGGCCTGTTGTTATTATGCAACATGGTATTACAACTCAAAAAGAAAGTATGCTTGCATTAACTGCACAGCTTTCGATTCAAGGCTTTGCGACTGTTGCAATTGATCATCCTCGCCACGGTGAGCGTGGAATAGATGTTGATGGTGATGGAACTGACGATTTTAATGCAACAACGGGTTCTGTGCTTAGTTACATGAACTTAAGTTCATTACTTGTTGCACGTGATAGCTTACGTCAATCGGCTGCTGATTTATTAGGCCTTCGTTTAGGCTTAAACTTTATTAACGATGCGACGATTAACAGTAAAGATGTAACTTACATTGGTCATTCATTAGGCTCTATTGTAGCCCCTGCATTTATTGCTCAAGCTAATATGCCAATGGCAGAAACGCTTGATCCGCTATTTAATGTAAACACGGTAGCTCTTGCAAGTGGTGGCGGCGGTATAGCAAGCTTCTTACTTGAGTCCGCTGCGTTTGGCCCATTTATTCAAGGTTCAGTACTTTCACAAGCTGGTACAACAGAAGCTGATGAATTTACTGCATACTTACAAGGAGATGCAGTTTCTAACTGTGGCTCATTTATACCAGACATGGAAGCTTACTTGACATGTGGTTACAACGAATATATTGCATCACTTACCACTGCGGGTGAAACGACTAAACTTACTAACATTCAAGGTGTATTTACACAGTTTGCTTTTGCGGCGCAAACAGCGCTAGATAGTGGCGATCCAACGAACTACGCAGCCACTGTGAAAGCATTAGGTACTCCTGTTTATACAAATGTTGTTGTGGGTGATGGTGTTGATAACAAGCCTGACCAAGTGATACCACCAATGGCAGCTAATAATCCTATTTCTGGCACAATTCCATTAGCTAACTTGATGGGTCTTGAAACAGTAAGTACTTCGCAAGCATTGAGTGAAACACCAACAAGCTATTTAGTTAAATTTACTAAAGGGCATCATGGTTCTATATTAACACCAGCTCAAGATGCTGCACAGGCTGCAACTGTTGAAGGCAGTGCTGCCGCTAATGCAGAAATGCAGTTGCAAGTAGCTACTTACTTAGCTGCTCGCGGACGGATGTTATTAGTTTCCAACCCTGAGGTTGTTACTGATTAATAACCAGTAAAATAATTAACCTTTAAAAGCCACTGAAAAGTTAACACCATTCAGTTAAGCATGTTTTGACTTAATGGTGTACCGAGTTTTTGAAATTCGAACGGTCCTACTTTTGGGCCGT
>NZ_WTLB01000027.1 GCF_011378855.1 Pseudoalteromonas sp. Z1A8
ATAAAACCCCTCATGAATTATTTACGGGGCAATCAGAAGTTCTGGTGGCTGCATAATGATTGCACTTAATACTTGAATTCAAGGAATGAAAAAACGCCATTGCGTGAAATATAATTACCTTATACGGCGTTTGCCATTTTTGCTAAACGTACACGTTGTTATGCACTGCTGCATTAAATTAACACAAAACAAGGTAACGGAGATAACTATGACTCTACGGCTCTATAAATTATTTGCGGTAACAGGCGCAGTATTAACATGTATTTCTATTCCTTCGTATGCTGCTGTTAGTGGGCTGACAGAACAAGATGAATTTAATATAAAACTTAGATCAGTTTATTTTGACCGTGACTACGATAACGACGTAAGTGACGATTCAACTTTTGCTCAAGGTATAGAGCTCAATTACACATCGGGTTATATAAACGATTTATTGAGTGTGGGTGTATCGACTTACACCGTAATGAATATTAACTCTACAGGTTCAGCCGCAGGTAATATTTTACCAGCAGGTAATGAGAGTGGTGGAGTAGACGATAGCTTTTCTAAATTTGGTCAATATTTTTTAGATTTTAAATTGGGCAACAACGGTCACGTTAAAGTAGGTGGGCAAAAAACCAAAAGTATGCTTTTAAAAAGCTCAGGCAGCCGTGCTATTCCTAATACTTTTCGAGGTGTTTTTGGCGACTATAATATCGGCAACACTAAATTATATGGTTATGTATACGATAAATGGAGCCGTCGACATGATGATAGATGGGAAGATTTTTCTACCGATCAATCTGCAACTGGCGCTATTAGTGTAATTTGGGGCGTAGGTGCTACGCATAAAAAAGACGACATAACATTAGAAGCTGAATATTTAAAGTCCCACAATTACCTAAGTAAAATGGGATTAAAAATCAGTTACGACATAAAACTTGAGCAAAGTAAGTTAACGCTTTCAAGTGGTATATTTACCTCACAAGATGATGGTGATTTATTTGTAACAGGCGCAGAGAGCGGTGACTTGGATGATGAAGATGCACCTGGTGTATTAACAGGCTTAACTAAAAGTGAAAACGATGGATTTGCCTATTACTTAGATGCTGATTGGAAAAAAGATATTTGGAGTGTAGGTGCGACCTTTACTAAAGTAAGCGATGCTTGGATTGAAGATAATTTCAGTGGCGACCATGGTACAAATCCATTCCCGACACGCTCACTGATTGGTGCCGATTTAACAAACCAAAATGAAATATCATGGCAGGCACGCCTGGGCATTAACTTAAAAGCTGTATCTCCAGGGCTCAGCACTAAGTTTTATTACACTAGCGGTACGGGCGCTGAAAATTCAGCTTTAGGTAAAATAGGCGGTGAAGCCGATGAAAAATATTGGGCAGTAGATACCCGCTATAAGGTTGAGGCAATAAAAGGCTTAAGCTTACGTTGGTTGTTTTTAGATTATACAACCGAAAAAACAGGCAGTGTTGATGGTGTTAAAGGCGGCAGAGCCGACCACCGAGTCTATGTAGATTACACTATTAAATTTTAAAATGACGTTTAATAAGCCAATGCAAATTTATACATTGGTTTTATTTCCTTTTTTAATTACCTCTATGATAAAACTAACAAATAAATAATAAAAATTAAGCTAATACATGTTTTCTCTTGTGCAATGGCAGTCACAGGGCCAATTTACTCAAATTAATGGCCATCAAATATTTACAAAAATAGCCGGCGATATAACTAAGCCTGCACTGCTTTTAATACATGGCTTTCCCAGCGCAAGTTGGGATTGGGAAGGTATGTGGCAAACGCTTAGTGAACATTATTTTGTAATTACGCTCGATATGCTAGGTTTTGGTTTGTCAGATAAACCAATAAACGCTACTTATAAAATTACCGAACAAGCCGACTTATATACTCAATTTTTAAAAACGTTAAATATTAATGATGTACATATTTTATCTCATGACTATGGCGATACTGTGGCCCAAGAGTTACTAGCAAGGCAAGTAGCTTCGCAAAGTGAAATACAAATTAACAGCGTGTGTTTTTTAAATGGTGGTTTATTTCCTGAGGCGCATAAACCATTATTTATACAAAAGATTTTACTCTCAAGGCTTGGTTGGATAGTGCCGAAATTAATGAATAAACAAAAATTTGCCAATAACCTAGTGACTATTTTTGGAAAAAATACACCGCCTACAACACAGGTAATAGACACACTTTGGGAACTGTTGGTTTACAAAGATGGCTTAGCCGTTATGCCTAAACTCATTAGTTATATAAAACAGAGGCAGCAAAACCGAGAACGCTGGGTTGGTGCCATTGTAAATAGCCATATACCACTTACGTTTATAGCAGGCGCAGAAGACCCCATCTCTGGTAAGCACATGATTGAGCATTACAAAAAGCTTATTCCCAATGCGCGTGTACAAGAGTTTGTAGAGCTTGGGCATTATCCGCAAGTAGAAAATCCAGATGCTATTACGCAGGCTTACTTGGCATTTAGAAATTGCCAATAAAAACGCGGCTACTAAATTAAGTGCCGCGTTTATAAATAAAGAACACTGAGTATTTAGGCTTTACACCTTAATATTTTTGCTTTGGCGCTTTTAATTGTTTTTCAAACTCATCTGAAAACAATATCGTGCCATCATCTTCCTCAGTAGGAAATGCAGCAATAAGTAAGTCATCTTCCTCAAGACCCGGTGTCCAGCGACTAAACCAATCTGCAAGTGGGATTGCTTTAGCGCTACAGCCAGCCCATTCTCCAGTTGCCCATGCTTCTGCAAATTCGCGAGTTGGCCAAACTGGTACGCAGTCGTCATCTTCGTTGGCAAGCATAACGCAGCCATCATCGTCGTTTAAAATCCATACTTGCTTAAATTGCTGCACAGTTTCGAACATATAGGCGAGACGTTTTTTTGCTCCAAGCCCTAAAATTACTGCTTGTTCTTCGCTTAAATTTGGCGTTGTCATAGTTAGCTCACTTTTAATTACTATCGATATTAGTATATCTAAATTATATGCACACAAGTATATCGAGTTATATGACACAGTGGTGAAAAGTTGCTATTTAATTTCATCAACACAGATCTAATTTGTATATTGATCAGTATAACTTCTCACTAATTTGAGCGATCATTCAAAATAAGCTTGAATGTTTGTAAAAAGGCCACATTGTAGTAAGCATACACTAAATGAAGGATTGAAAAATGACTACTGATCTACTTGCTCCGTTTAAACTAAATAACACGATTGAGCTTAAAAACCGTGTACTTATGGCGCCATTAACGCGTTGTATGGCTGATGATAACTTAGTGCCAACACAAGATATGGTTGAATATTATGCTCGCCGTGCCGAAACCGGTTTAATTATTAGTGAAGCAACTATTATTCGTCCAGATGCGCAAGGTTACCCAAATACCCCGGGCTTATTTACCAGTGAGCAAGTTCAAGGTTGGAAAAAAGTAACAGACGCAGTGCACGCTAATGGCGGCAAAATGTTTGCACAACTTTGGCATGTTGGTCGTGTTGCACACCCTCACTTTTTTGATGGTGATGTACTTGCGCCATCTGCAATTGGTGTTGAAGGCTCTGTACCACGTATGCGCGAGCTTACATACATTACACCAAAAGCAGCCACAACGGATGACATTAAAGCTCTAGTTGCTGATTTTGCAAAAGCCGCTGAAAACGCAATTGAAGCGGGCTTTGATGGGGTAGAAATTCACGGTGCTAACGGTTATTTAGTTGACCAATTTTTACATTACGCTGCAAACACGCGCAGCGACGAATACGGTCAAACGCCTGAAAATATGTCGCGCTTTGCTCTAGAAGTAACCGATGCCGTTATTGCAGCTGTAGGCAACGAGCGTACTGCACTTAGATTAACACCAGGTGCGTACTTTAACATGAGCGAAGATAGCCGTGATAAAGCGGTATTTGATTACTTGTTACCAGAACTTGAAAAGAGAGATTTAGCGTACTTGCACGGCGGTATTTTTGACGACAGTACAACGTTTGAATCACTTGAAGGTAAATCTACGTCTGAATTTTTACGTGCAGGCTACAAAGGCACATTAGTAGGTGTAGGCAGCTATAGCTTTGAGTCTGCAAAAGAGGCAATTAACGATGCTAAGTTTGACTTAATCGCTATCGGTCGCCCACTTATTGCAAATCCAGACTACGTTAGCAAAATTGCAAACGGTGAAGAGTTAGTAGCGTACAGCGATGAAATGCTAGCACAATTAAAATAAATGGCTGTGTAATAAGCTGTAGAAAATAATTAAGACACCCGAGGAAAAAGCCTTGGGTGTCTTTTTTTGTACATATTCCCGCCATAAATCTTCCATATTTGTTTAATCTTTATGTAAATAAAGTTCATCCTCGTTGTCATATTTGAAATTCATACTGTGCTCGTTTTCATATTTATAATTAAAATCAAACGGGACAACAATGTACGCTTTAAAAAACAAATCGCTTTTGAGCATGGCTATTGCCATGGCTGTATCAACATCTGCTTATGCTAACGATGACACAATAGAAGAAGTAACCGTTGTTGCTAAACCAACAAGCTACGCTAATAATGTTATTGAGCCTGCAATGCTTGAGCAACAAAGTTCGGTATCGAGCATATTATCGGTTATTGACAATTTACCGGGTATTAGCATAAACGAAGGTGATGCATTTGGTGGCGATGATTGGTCGACTACAATCACTATGCGTGGTTTTAGCATTGATGGGAATCAACAGCAATTAGGAATGACCGTTGATGGCATTCCCAATGGTGGCTCTAATTACGGTGGTGGTGCTAAAGCTAACCGTTACCTTGATAGCGAAAATTTAGCAACGGTGGAAGTTGGTCAAGGTACGTCTGATATTAAGTCGGCTTCACTTGAAGCACTAGGCGGTACATTTAATTTTGTAAGTAAAGACCCAAGCCTTGAAAAAGGCACTACGTTTGCTTATACCTCAGGCAGCCACGATGCCACGCGTTATTACATTAAACACGAAACAGGCACTGTTTTTGATAACACGCAAGCGTATGTAAGTTACTCGCAAACCGACACAAGCCGCTGGATTGGTTCTGGCAGTAATGGGGGTAAAGACAACCAACATGCTGAAGTTAAATTTGTATCTAACTTTAACGACTTAACACTCACTGGGCGTTTATCTTACGATGATGTAAGCGAGACAAACTATAACAGCGTAAGCCTTGAGCAGTTTGAACAAACACCAGAGTGGGATCAGCTAACATGGAATTGGACGGGAGTTCCGCACTTTGACCAAATGTTTGCAGAAGGGTGGGGAACACTGCGTGAGAATACCTTAGGCTATTTAAAGTTTGAATACGCGATTTCGCCAACTTCATTATTAACCGTTAGTCCTTATTACCATAAAAATTCAGGTCGCGGCGATTGGATCCCACCTTACTTAACAACGCCTGTTGATGAAAATGGCGACCCAACTACCGAGGGCGGTACTAATGCAGGCTCTTATGGTTTTGCTGATAGTGAAGGCAGCCCACTTGCACCTAATGAAGGGTGTACTGCAAGTTTAAGCTGGCCATGGGAGTCGGGTCCTGGTTTAAATCCTGCGTGTTACGATGCAACAGTTACGCCTGTTATGTCATACCGCCATACGCATTACAACAAAGACCGTTTGGGTGTAACCGCAAACTACCAAGCTACATTTGGCGATCACGATATAGAAGCGGGCTTTTGGTATGAGCAAAGCGAACGTGAAGAATCGCGTGATTGGCACAAAGTAATTGATGCGCGTATTTATCATCACTTTGATAGCACGCCTTATTGGACTCAGTACAAAAATACTTTTGATACAGATACATTCAAATGGTACCTACAAGACTCGATTAATTTTGGTGACTTAACATTAAATATTGGTGCAAAACAGTATTTAGTTGAGTTACAAAAGTACGACCATTTTGCCAATGAGAGCTCAGATAAAGTAGATAGCGACTCAGACGTATTATTTAGTGGTGGTGTGTTGTATCAGTTAAATAACAGCACAGAATTGTTTGCCAGCTACAGCGAAAATTTTGCAGCAATTAAAGACGGTGTACTTGAACGAGACAGCTCAACGCTTACAAATATTGAACCAGAAACTGCCGACAATATTGACTTTGGTGTACGTTATCAAGCCGATAAGTTAACGCTTACCGCAACGGCTTACAGTGTTAAGTTTGATAACCGTATTACCTTTATTGCACCAGGAAGCGGTACAGATGGTATTGATTACACAATTGGTACAAATGGCTCGTACGTAAATGTAGGGGGCATTGACTCAAATGGGCTTGAGCTTGCAGCAAGCTATATGTTAACACCAAGTTGGAGCGTGTACTCGTCGTATACTAATAGCAGTTCTGAATATTCATCAGATGATCCAAATGCATACGATTCACAAGGCGTAATATTAAAAGATGAAAACGGCAATGATGTAGCGCCTAGCTTTAGAAAAGACGATAGCATAATAGATTCATCAGAAGATTTATTTGTGGTATCTACCGACTACTTTAGCGATGGATTTCGTGTTGGTTTATCGGCTAAGTACACAGGCGAGCGTTTAGGTGCATGGCAAGATGAAGACACTCGCTCGCGTAATAAAGTAGACGGCTACACCGTACTTGATTTTAATGCAGGTTATTCAACTGATGTAAATGCAGGCCCGTTCAAAGCCATTGACGTATCGTTTGTTGTTTATAACGTTACTGACAAAAGCTATTTAGCAGGTGGAACAGGCAATGGCTCTACTTACTATATTGGTGCGCCGCGCACAGCAGCAGTGACATTTACCGCTGACTTTTAATTAGGTTTAAGTAATTGAATTTTAAAAAGCCCATCATTGATGGGCTTTATTATATGAAAGGGCGGAAAAACGCGATGAAAACGATTTTAAAAGTAACACTATTTAGCTTAAGTGTATTAGCGAGCAACTTTGCAGCAGCGCAAAATGTAGTGCTGGTAACGCTTGATGGAGTACGCTGGCAAGAAGTATTTAATGGGGCTGATAATAGCTTAATTAATAATGCAGATTTTGTTAAAAAGCCTGAGCAATTAAAGCCCCAGTTTTGGGCAAAAACAGCAAATGAGCGCCAGCAATTACTAATGCCTTTTTTAACTCAAGTAGTGGCTAAAAAAGGGATTATAATTGGCGATAGAGCTAACGGCTCTACTATGTCGGTAAGTAACCCGTGGTATTTTTCATACCCTGGTTACAACGAAATACTCACCGGTGAAGTTGACGAAAATATAAATAGTAACAACAAAGTGCTCAACCCAAATAAAACTATTTTAGAGCGTTTAGATAAGTTACCTGAGTTTAAAGATAGCACAGCCTTATTCGGTAGTTGGGATGTATTCCCATACATTGTAAATACTAAGCGCAGTAACGTGTATGTAAATGCAGGTTTTATGTCAATTGAAGAGAATTTATTCACTGATGCACCACTATTAAATGCGCTACAAAATGAAATCCCCAGTCCTTGGTATAACGTGCGACTAGACAGTTTTACATATCGCTTTGCTAAAGCGTATATGTTGGCTAAAAAGCCTAAGTTGTTAGTGATAAGTTTAGGCGAAACCGATGATTTTGCGCATGATGGGCATTACGATCAATACCTTAAATCGGCGAGGCAAAGTGACGCGTTTATAAAAGACTTATGGGCAACCATTCAAACTACAACGGGTTATAAAAATAACACCACACTAATTATTACTACTGATCACGGCCGTGGCAATAATGCCAATGATTGGCAACATCACAGCTCTAAACGTGCACTTGCTGAGCTAGAGTTAGGTGAAAATACCTACCCAGAAGGAATAGTCGGCTCTGAACATATTTGGCTTGCAGCCATTGGCCCCGCAATAAAAGGTAGTGGCTTAATTAAAACTAAAAATGAGCTTAAACAAGCGCAAATAGCGGCGACCGTTTTAAAGGCTCTTGGGCAGAACCCAAATGAAATAAATTCAAATATGGCGCCTGCTATTAGCGAGATTTTAAAATGAAGAACCTATTAAAACCATTGACTCTATCTGGCTTGGCGTTGAGTTTGGTTATTAGCGCAAGTGTTACTGCTGCGCCATCTAAAATCCTGTTTGGTTCGTGTGGGCATCAAGATAAAAAAATACCCATATTTAATGCAATTAACAAAGAGCAGGGGGATTTGTTTATATTTTTGGGTGACAATATTTATGGCGATACCAACGATATGGATGTACTTGCCGATAAGTACCAACGTTTAGGGGCAAAGGCTGGTTTTAAAACGTTGAAAGCGCAAACGCCTATTATTGCTATGTGGGATGATCACGATTATGGTCAAAACGATGCAGGTAAAGAGTATCCGCATAAAGAGCAATCACGCCAAATTATGCTTAATTTTTGGGATGAACCTGCAAACTCAGCACGTCGCACTCGTCCTGATGGAATTTATACCTCGTACATGTATGGTGAAAATGAGCAAACCATACAAGTAATAATGCCTGATTTACGTTGGAACCGTGATGCGCTAAACCATGTAGGTGAGCTTGAATACTACACTAAGCGTAAGTTAAATAACCAAGGCCCGTATAGTCCTAGTGAAGTGAAGGGCGCATCAATGCTAGGTGAAGCGCAGTGGCAATGGCTTGAACAAGAGCTTAAAAAGCCTGCTGCAATAAAATTGATTGCCTCAAGTTTACAGCTTTTACCCGATTTTACAGGTTGGGAGTCATGGGCAAACTTTCCTGAAGATAGAAACCGTTTATTTGCATTGATTAAAAAGCATAAAGTAAATGGAGTAGTGATCATCAGCGGCGATACGCACTGGGGTGAAATATCAAAGTATCAGCAAAACCTTGATTACCCATTAATTGAGATGACTAGCTCTGGCTTAACTGAAAAGTGGAAAGACGTAAGCCCTAACAAACACCGAGTAGGGGATTTTACTCATAACGTAAATTATGGTGATTTAAGCATCGACTGGCAGCAAACTGATCCCACTATTTCACTTAAATTAAAAGGCATTGATGGCGAAGTAATAATGCAAAGTGACTTTAGTTTATCAAGTATTAGCCCTTATAAATAAACTCACTACGCACAGTTTATAAAATAGATGCTGTGCGTTTAAAAACCTGTAAATTAGTTCTTAACTCTCTAATTTATTAAAGCCAATTACCCTTTTGCGCTACCCCTAATATTAAAAATATCTTACACTGGTTTTATCTCAAGCAAGGACCGTGTTATATGCTAAATATTATTCAATCAAACCGGATGGAAGCTCTGCAAGCGCAGTTCCACCAGCTGTTAAAAGTAAACCCATTGCAAAGTCCGTTCGACAAAGATGTGGTGCTAGTGCAATCGCCGGGTATGTCGCAGTGGTTAAAAATAGGTTTGAGCGAAAACTTAGGAGTCGCAGCGCAGGTGGATTTTCCGCTGCCGTCGAGCTTTATTTGGCAGTTGTATCAGCAATTACTGCCAAATGTCCCTAAAGAGTCGGCATTTAACAAACCCAACCTTGCTTGGAAACTGTTTGCAATTTTACCAACCTGCATTGATGAGCCATTATATTTGCCGCTAAAAACTTATTTAGAGGGCGATATTGACGGTCAAAAAACCTTTGCACTGTGCGAAAAAATAGCCGATGTGTATGACCAATATTTAATGTACCGACCACACTGGATAGCCACGTGGGATAGCGGTAAAGATGAGCTTGATGATGTAGATGTAACCATTGCCCCATGGCAACCTGATTTATGGCGACGTATTGTAAAACTAAGCCAAGAACTTGGGCAAAGCCAATTTCATCGCGCTAATATGCAAGGGCAATTATTGGCAGCACTTGAAACTATGGATAATAGCATACTGCCACAACGCATTAGCTTATTTGGTATATCGGCAATTGCCAGCTCCCAGCTTGAGGTGTTTGAAGCACTGAGTAAAAAAACAGAGGTTATATTATTCTTTTTTAACCCGAGTGAGCATTACTGGGGCGATATTATAGATGAAAAAACAGCGGCTAAAATAAGCGCTAAATACGCTAAAATGCCGCTGGTGGAAGCGCAACAAAAAAAACAAACCAATCCAGATGAAGAATACTACTTTATTGGTAATCCGTTGTTATCGTCGTGGGGTAAATTAGGTCGCGACTATTTTGAGCAACTTGTACAGTTAGATGCCCGTTGGATTGACGGTTTTATTGATGTGTTTGACGACACCTTACTAGGGCAAGTACAAAGCGAGATTTATCAGCTTGCGTTTAAAGGCGAATCACTAACCGATAACAAAGAGTGGTTTATAAACGACGAAGGTAAATTACCAATCAGCGCAGCCGACACTAGCATTACGCTCAGCGATTGCCATACACCGCTCAGAGAAGTTGAGCGCTTGCACGACTACTTACTTAACTTATTTAATCAAAACCCAACGCTTACCCCCAAAGACATAATCGTCATGATGCCCGATGTAGGCACTTACAGCCCTTACATTGAAGCCGTATTTGGCGGAGCACAAGGCAGCCGTTTTATTCCATACGCACTAGCCGATTTAGCCATAGAGCAAGAAAAGCCTGTCCTTAGTTCATTTGCGAGTTTAGCTAACTTACCGTTTTCGCGCTTTGGTGTGTCAGATATTCTTGATTTATTACAAGTGACGCAAATAGCCGAAAAATTTGGGCTTGAAGCACACGAATACGAGCAAATTCAATATTGGCTTGAACGCGTAGGCGTTAAATGGGGCATAAACGCAGAACATAAAAGCAGCTTTGATTTACCCGCTATCGACTTAAATACCTGGCAACATGGGCTCAACCGTTTACTGCTTGGTATTGCCATGCGCGACGAGCAATGCCCGTTTAATGGTATTTATAGCGCCGACGAAGTAGAGGGCATGGCACTTGATACGCTTAATAAGCTTGTGCACTTTATTGATGTACTACAAAGTTTTAAAGAGCAATTAACGCCCGACGATACACTCATTAATAAAGCGCATATTTTAAGCGAGCTATTAAACGCGATATACGAAAGTGAAAGCGACGACAGCTGGGATCTATTAGTGCTGCAAAACGTGCTCGAAGAGTTACAAAAGCACCACGACAACGGCGATTACAGCAAAGCGGTTTCGCAGCGTATTGTTAGTTATTTAATTAAACAAGGCATTCAAGAAAAAGGCGTAGGGCAGCGGTTTTTAGTAGGCCAAGTAAACTTTTGTACATTGATGCCAATGCGCGCCGTACCATTTAAAGTGGTATGTATGCTTGGCTTAAACGATGCCGACTATCCGCGCAATGTACAGCCTATTGGTTTTGACTTGGTGCCGTATTCTAAAAAGCAAAAAGGTGACCGATCACGTAAATTAGATGACCGATACTTATTTTTAGAGGCGCTATTGAGTGCCCGCGACAACTTATACATGAGTTACATTGGTCGCTCGTGTTTTGATAACCAACCGCGCATGCCATCAACCCTTGTAAGCGAGCTGTTAGAATACATAGGGCGCAGCTTTGTATTAAGCGAGAAAAGCGAAAAAACGCTGCCAGAATGTTTAATCAATCAGCAGCATTTACAGCCCTTTAATAGTGCGTATTACTTAAAGAGCGAGCAAACTAATAGCGCGCTGAACAACCACAGCTACAACCCTATTTGGCTGCCAAGTGAGTCAATTAAACCACAGCCAGTTACCGCGCTTGATGTTGCTGTGCCTGAGCAGTTAGATCTCGATGTGTTTATTAGAAGTGTGTGCAGTGCACAAGAGAGCTTTTATCAACAAACATTGGGTTTACGCCTACCACAATTTAACGAAGTAGCAAAAGACGAAGAGCCATTTAGCTTAGATGCACTGCGCCGCTATTTTTATCTTGATGAAATACTTAAAGCCAATATAAATGAGCAACCACTGAGTACCGAGCAAATACTGCAGCGGGGTGAGTTACCTCAAGCCAATGTAGGCAGCCTCATATTTGAGAGTATGGAGCACCGAGTTGACGCGCTTGCAGGGCAAGTTAAAGAGCACATTAAAGGTGGAATAAGTGAGCCGATAGAAGTTTTGCTTACCATTGAGGGCACCAAAATAGAGGGTTGGCTTAATCATGTGTATTTGCAAAAACAAGTGTTTTACCGCAGTGCCAGTATTAAAGCGAAAGATTTAATTAAAGGCTTTATTTATCACCTTGCAGCGCAAAGTATGGATCAACAAGTAGAAACATTGTTACTTGGGCTCGATAAGCAAATTACCTTTGCGCCAATTAATAAAACTGATGCCGATGCATTGTTACTTGATTGGTTTGAATTATACAAAGCACTGCGCAAAGAACCCGTGCCATTTTTTCCGGTAAGTGGTTATGAATACGTTAAAAGTGGCGGCGATATAACAAAAGCAATGAGCAAATTTAGCCCACAATACATAGGGCGAGGCGAGGGCGAAAATCCGTATATTCGCTTAACGGTGCAATCGCTAAACGACTGCCAAGAAGAATTTATAAAATGGAGCGATAAATTGCTCATACCATTATTTGAGCACGCAAAGGAGAGTGACCATGCAAGCGCTTAACCCCCTAACTATGCCGCTCATTGGTCAAAGCTTAATAGAAGCCAGTGCGGGTACCGGTAAAACCTACACCATAACAGGCCTTTATTTGCGTTACTTATTAGGTATGCAAATAGACGGTGAGTTAAATACGCCGCTCAGTGTTGAGCAAATTTTGGTAGTGACCTTTACCGACGCCGCCACCCAAGAAATTAAAGACCGCGTACGCAGCCGAATTATTGCTGCGCGCGACGCACTGCTTGGGCAAGACCCAAACGATGAACTCATTGAAGGTGTAATTGCCGTCATTGACGATAAACACCGCGCATTTGATTTACTCGATGCAGCTGCTAAATCAATGGACGAAGCGGTTATTTTTACCATTCATGGCTTTTGTCAGCGAATGCTAAAACAACATGCGTTTGAGTCGGGTGTGGCGTTTAATCTCGAATTTATTTTAGATGAGCGCGACATACTGCTCGAAACCATTAAAGATTTTTGGCGTGCGTTTGTATACCCACTTAATAAAGAACGCACCGATGCTATTTTAGATGTATTTGCCGCACCAGAGGCGTTATTTTCTCAAGTGGCGAGTATTTTAAATAAAGCCAATGCGCACATTACACCACAAATAAATTTAGATGATGTATGGAAAGCACGCGATGAATATATAACCCGTGTACCCGCATTTAAAAAAGCGGTGTTAGAGCAAGAGTTCATCGGTGCTATTAAAGGCTCGGGTTTAAGTGGTTCTAAAACGCCAGCACGAAAAGGCAGCCTTGTTGCGCTTGAAGCATTTTGTTTAGGCGGCGATTTGTTTTTTGAATTTGGCACCAGCAAGTATTCGTTTGAAGTGTGGAGTAGCGAAAACTTAAGCGATGCAGGTAATTATAAAAAAAATCAGCCATTATTTACGCATCCATTACTGAGTCAGTTTGACGAGCTTGCCGCACTTAATAACACCATAAACCAAGGGCTCAAAATAGCAGTTATACAACACGCTGCACGCTGGGTAAAAGCTGCCATAGTTAAGCGCAAGCAAGAGCAGAGTGTGATCACCCCCGATGACTTACTGACCAATTTACACAGCGCGCTTAACAATGAGCAAGGCGATGTGCTGGCGCAAAAAATTGCGCAGTTGTTTCCGGTTGCCATGATTGATGAATTCCAAGATACCGATCCGATTCAGTACGGTATTTTTAGTAAAATTTATGGGCAACAAAATACCACGCTTGCCATGATAGGCGACCCGAAACAGGCTATTTATGGCTTTAGGGGCGCGGATATTTTTACGTATATTGGCGCAAAAGAGGCTGTACAGACTGATCAGCAATTTACACTGGGCACTAACTTTCGCTCAAGCACCGATATAGTCAATAGCGTTAATAGCTTATTTGGCAAACACGCTAACAGCTTTATTTATAACGACGCCATACCGTTTAACGCAGTAGCTGCGAAAGGTAAAAAAGCAGAAGACTCTTTTTTAATTGATGGCAAACCCGCGACC
The DNA here is from genome assembly GCF_011378855.1 of Pseudoalteromonas sp. Z1A8. Classification (GTDB taxonomy): domain Bacteria; phylum Pseudomonadota; class Gammaproteobacteria; order Enterobacterales; family Alteromonadaceae; genus Pseudoalteromonas. Next base: position 14,015 of record NZ_WTLB01000027.1, read on the forward strand.
GCATTTGAATTTAATGTATTTGTGGATGAAGCCGCAGACGAAAAAAACAAACCAACCAACAAAGGCCTAGGGCAAGCACATTTAGCCACTCATTTTGCTAATAAAATAGTGACCCTGCTTGAAAAAGCAAAACAAGGGGATGCGTGTATTGGCAGTACCCCTGTAAGCGCTGCTGATATTTGTATATTAGTGCGTGACCGTGTTGAAGCGCAAATAATGAAAAAAGCGCTAAGCGAAGCAAAAATAGCCAGCGTGTACTTATCGCGCGAGAGCGTTTTTAGCCAAGAGCTTAGCCATCACCTACTTAACTTTTTAACGGCGCTGCATGGTCAATATGACGAGTCACTGCTGCGAGGTGTTTTAGCTGGACCACTATTTTGTTTAAGTTATAACGAAATACACGCGCTCGCCGATGATGAAAATAAATGGCAAGAGCATTTAAACTTTTTTGCGCAACTTAGCCACATTTGGAACAAGCAAGGCGCTATGGCCATGCTTGAGCGCTTAATGAGCCACAATCAGCTTAGCGCTAAATGGCAAGGTTTAGGGTATAACGTTGAGCGTTGGTTAACCGATTTTAGGCATTTGGGCGAAATACTTCAGCAAAAACAAATAGAGCTTGAAGGTACGCTGCGTTTATTGCGATGGTTTGCACAAAAGGTAAGTCAGCAAGATGGCGAAACAGTACAAGTACGCCTAGAAAGTGATGCCAACTTAGTTAAAATCGTCACTATGCACGCCTCAAAAGGGCTTGAGTACCCGCTGGTATTTATGCCATTTGCCAGTGGCTATCGCGAAACAAAAGAAGCGCTGTATCACAATAACGGCAAGCTAATTTACGATTTAAGTAAAGACGAAGATGCCCTGCAAAAAGCAGAGCAAGAGCGCTTAGCTGAAGATTTACGCCTGCTATATGTAGCACTTACTCGCGCCGTACATTTTTGTGCGCTTGGTGTTTATAATATTGGGCAAGGGCAAAGTAGCCGCTTGGCTATACAAAGTAGTTCACTTGGGCATGTTTTATTTGCAGGGCTTGAGCTCGATAGTAGCCAAACATGGCGCACGCATTTAAGTGAATTTTGCGACGCTAACAGCGCAATGAGCTATCAGCAATTTACCTCACAAACATTATTAGAACAGGGGACACTTTGCTTTAATAATAGTAAAAGTACGCAGCAAGCGTTAAGTGTTAATAGCGTAACGGCAAATATTGAGCGTAACTGGCGAGCAACAAGTTTTAGTGCGTTGAGTTTTAAAAAGCACAACGACCAATTAGCCCCAGGGCGAAGTGATGAAGATCACGAAAAAGACGAATTTGCCGTGCAAGAGGACGAACTACCATCACCTTATAGTTTTCCTAAAGGGCCAAAACCGGGTAGCTGTTTGCACGAAATATTTGAACAAATAGATTTTACCAGCCCAATCGTTCACCCCACCAATACCGAGCAAAACTTATCTGAGGTAGTTAAGCGCAGCCTTGAAAAGTATCACATAGGTGATCAATGGCGAGAAGTGGCTGAAAAATGGGTGCTTGATGTTCTTGCGTGCCCCCTAGATAAAAGCTCTCAGGAAGACAGCCTTCTTTCATTAGGTGTGCTTACACCCAATGATTGCCTAGTCGAAATGGAGTTTAATTTACCCCTTGAGAGCTTAAGTGCACCTAAGCTAAACGAAATGCTGGTTAAGCATTTTGGTTTTACGCAAAGTAAGCTTGAGTTTTCGCAGGTAAAAGGCTTATTAAAAGGTTTTGTCGATTTAATATTTTGCTACCAAGGCAAATATTATATTTTAGATTATAAGTCTAATTATTTAGGCAGTACGCCAGCTGATTACGAAGGCGATATGCTTGAGCAAGCGATGAGCAGCCATCAGTATCATTTGCAGTATTTAATTTACACCGTAGCGCTGCATCGTTTATTAAAGCAACGCATAGCCGATTACTCAATAGAAACCCATTTAGGTGGTGTGTATTACACCTTTTTACGAGGAATGCCGGCAGGGCAAGGCGTGTACTTTAAAAAGCTAACTGTAGAACAAGTGATTATTTTAGATGGCTTATTTAGCCAAGGAGCCATGCTATGAGCGATTTAAATGAGCAACCTGGCTTGTTTGACGATATTGACCAAACGCTTAATGATGAAGCATCCGTTGTAGCACACAATACAACGCCAGATGCTGTACAAGAAGACATTGCAATAAAGAATACAATTACCGAAGTGCCGTTACTTGAGTATCTATTAGCTGAAAATCGGCTACGTGTCGTTGATGTAAAACTCGCTGAGCTATTGTGCACTAATAACGCATCAAACGTTCATAATGAATTGTTTTATATTATTTTACTGCTGTGCTTATCGCAGCAAAGTCAGCACAGTTGTTTAACCTTAAATGAAGTTGATTGGAGTAATCCTTTTAACTTGCGCAAAGGCGACTTTAATAAACTCGATGGTAATGTACCCAGTACGCTAAGCCCGTTTAATGATGATTTTAACGTGCACACAGCGCTTAGTTATTTACAAAGCCATGAAAGTGTAGGCGAGAGTAAACCACTGCAACTGTTTAACGACCGGCTTTATTTTGCGCGCCTTGCCGGTTATGAGCAAACACTCGCGGATAGATTATTAGATATGAGCGAGCGTAAGCTCAATATTAATAATGAAGTATTGGCTGAGCTTTTAAATACCTATTTTCCTGCTGATTCAACCATTGAAACGGACTGGCAAAAAGTGGCGTGCGCAATTGCTGCAACTAAAGGCTTTAGTGTGATCACGGGCGGTCCTGGCACAGGTAAAACTACCACAGTAACTAAGTTACTGGCTATTTTACAGTCGCTTTATAAAACGGCGCCGCTTAGCATTAAGCTGGTGGCTCCTACTGGTAAAGCAGCCGCGCGTTTAAGTGAGTCTATTTTGGGCGCTAAAGATAAGCTCACAACGATTCCAGATGATATTAAAACGCTAATCCCGCAAAGCGCTCAAACTATTCACCGCTTACTCGGCGTAAAACCGTTCACAAACAAATTTAGGCATAACAAAAGTAATCCGCTGCATTTAGATGTACTCATTATTGATGAAGCCAGTATGGTCGATTTATCGCTAATGGCTAAATTAATAGAAGCGTTACCTGCGCACGCGAGATTAATACTCTTAGGTGATAAAGATCAACTTGCCTCGGTAGATACCGGCAGTGTAATGAGCGATTTATGCCAAGGTTTAACACTTGGGCAAACGCCAAGCTATTCGCAAGCACGCTGTGATGAACTAAATAATTTATGTTTCAATAATCAGCCTAAACTAGCAGCTCAAAACAAGAGTGAATTTAAGCTCGCAGATTGCATTGCTTTTTTGCAGCACAGTTATCGGTTTGATGCACAAAGCGGTATTGGTCAACTCGCACTGGCGGTAAACACCAACAACACCGGTATTTTAAATTACGTTGAGCAAGAAAGTACTGAAGGGCGCTTTAACGATGTAATTTTAGATTACGACTTTGTCGCAAAACCGATTGAAAAGCTCGTTAAAAGTGCAGCAAGTCATTATGCAAAATACCTTAACTTAATTGCCCAAGGTGCAGATGTTGCACAGGTGCATGCTGCTTTTACTAGTTATCAGCTTTTAGCTGCGGTACGAGAGGGCGATTACGGCGTTCATAGCTTAAATCAGCGAATAGAGCGCGTGTTGCAACAGCAAGGTTTAATAACTGTTAGTCCTAATACTCACCACTATACGGGTATGCCTATTATGGTGAGCCAAAACGATTACCAGCTTAAGTTATTTAACGGCGATATTGGTATTTTAATGCCCGATGAAAGTAATCAGCTCAAAGCTATATTTATTGATGAGCAAGGTAATCAACGAGCATTTTCGCCTGCACGACTCCCTGCGCACGATAAAGTCTATGTAATGACTATTCATAAATCACAAGGTTCAGAGTTTAGCTACACAGCCATGGTACTGCCACCGCTAAAACAAGCGCGCATGGGTATTAACAGGCAATTAGTGTATACGGGAATAACCCGTGCTAAAAACACCTTTGAGCTGGTGGCTGACAAAAAAGTACTGCAACTAGCAATGAATAAAAGCGTATCTAGGGCATCAGGTTTGTATGAGAGATTAAAGTTTTAAACTTGAGGATTACGTTGCGTCGAAGCTATTGGATAAGTACATTTTCACTTATATAAGTGTTCATATGTAGTTGCGGTTAAAACTCTTATTATTTATCGCGTTATGGTAAATGTCTCCTATACTAAAATTAATTTTATATTGATTGTATTAGTGGGCATATTAATGTTTTTTTCTAAAAATAAACAAAATGAAATAGCGTCTTTAAAAGCTGAACTTTACCCATTACAGCAAGTATGGGAAGGGCTTTATCGAGAGATGCTAGTACTTAATATCCTCTATGATGGGCGAATTTCGCACGCTAATGATAAATTTTTAAGTAATTTAGGCTACACCGAAGATGACTTAAGTAATAATTCTTTTAGTGATTTTATTACTGAATCTTCTCGTCAATCTGCAGAATTTAAAAGTCTACAGCAAGCCATTAAAAAAGAAGGGCATTGGGGCGGTGCATTACAAGTTATGCGCAGCGACGGCAAAGCTGAATGGTTACGTTTAATAGTACATCCAGTAAAAGGGGAGCAAGATCAGTTGCTCTATTTTTCTGTATTTGGCAGTGTGCTTACAAAAACAATTACGGCTTCTCGCGAGCAAAGCGATACCATTAAAGCTATTTACCGTTCTATGGCAGTGATTGAGTTTGATTTAGAGGGTCATGTTTTAAAAGCAAACGATCAGTTTTTATCGGCAATGGGTTATCAAGAAAGCGAAATATTAGGTAAACATCACCGTACATTTTGTGAACCGTCAGAATCAAACTCCCAAGAGTACTTGCAATTTTGGACTAAATTGAGAGAAGGACAATTTATTGCAGAGCGTTTTAAGCGAGTTGATAAGCATGGCAATATTGTTTGGCTAGAAGCGTCATATAACCCGATATCTAATGATGCTAATGAGCTTTATAAAGTGATGAAGTTTGCGACTGTTATCACTGATCAAGTAAATCAAGAAATTGCGATATCACAAGCTGCCGAAATTGCCTATAGCACCTCAACTCAAACAGACAAAAAAGCTGAACAAGGCGCGAGCGTTATACAAGATACGGTTGCTGTAATGACGGAGTTGGCTATTAACATGGAGCAAGCTGCAAATGAAATTTCAGCGCTTGATCAGCAGTCGCAACAAATATCGAGTATTGTACAAAGCATTAGTAGTATTGCTGAGCAAACAAATTTATTAGCACTAAATGCGGCAATTGAAGCGGCTAGAGCTGGCGAGCAAGGGCGAGGCTTTGCTGTGGTTGCAGATGAAGTAAGGTTGCTTGCATCGCGTACCTCAAAAGCAACAGAAGAAATTGTAGAAGTGGTACAGCGCAATCAATCACAAACACAAAATACTGTGGCTGTAATAGAAAAAGGTAAAGAAAAAGCAGAGCAAGGCTTAGCATTATCTAAAAAATCGGGTGATGTAATGCAGGAAATTCAAGAAGGTGCACAAGAAGTTGTGAATGCGATCGGGCAATTTACCAGTGAGCTTAAAGCCAACGGTTAGATTAGCTTCGTCCTTATTCTAAAACGGGCACTTTTAATGGTGCTCGTTTTAGTCTTACTACCTCAATATCCCCCTTGAAAACCATCTAATAATTTCAAATTTAACAAGTATAGCTTTATTAAGTCATTAATTAGTATGAAATAAATTTCAACCCCCTCCTAAATGATAATAAATTGTTGCATTTTTGTCCGTTGTTCCTAATACTAGTAAGCGCTTAGGCTGACAAGCTTACGCAAACCAACATGAATACCTTAAATGATAATAAAATATCAAGTACACAACATTAAGGAATTGTATGAACAACAAAAAACGCACACACACATTAATTAAGCCAAGCCACATACTCGGTGCGGGATTAGCTATGTTAATGAGCTTTTCTGCAGCGAGTAAAGACTACAAAATTATATTAATTCATGGCTTACAAACTTCGCAAATAACCAATAAATCTGGAAGTGATGTAATTAATGATGGTGAGACATATTGGCAATCGTACTGGAATAATCGCGCAGATGAGCGAATTGATTGGCCTGCGTATGAACGTATTGAAGGTAAAATTGCTACCGATTGGGTGTGGCCAAAATTAAAGCAAATATCACGTTCTAATTTATGCAGTGATGGTTGTGTATTTGTAACGCATTCAACAGGCGACTTAGTTGCACGCCATATTATTGATAATCAAGAAAACTGGTTAGAAAACGAAGGCTTAGAGCCGCTTAATATTGTGGCTACCTTTGATTTAGCAGGCGCGGGTGGTGGAAGTGAGCTGGCTGATGTAGCAGTGAGTGCTTTAACTGGCGCATCATGGAACTTTGCGGTCGATGCCGCACTCAAATGGTGGCTAGGGAGTGATGTAACCGAGGCCGTTGGTGTATTACACGATTTAAAAGTGAATAATGCCCGCAAAATATCGCCATTTCCTGATGCACGTACACCTCGTTTACGCTTTGTTGCCGATGGTAATGCTTATTTAGGTTTAACAGGTGGATTTTTAAAAGGCAATGATGATTCGGTTGTTGCATCGCATTCTTCATGTGGTGCAAGTTCAGCTCGCTCATTTGGAAGTTGTAGCCAAAGTATTGATACTGATGGCCGTTTAAAATCGCAAGGTGATGCGGTAAACAGCTTTATGCCAAACCATTATCCAATGATGATGAGTGACAGTTATAGCCACAACGAAATACATAACGCGCAGCGTAAAGGTAATGTAACGATAGCGATGAACAACGTAAATGTAGCCGATGATAACGTAGGGTTTAAAACGTTTGATAAAACTACAGGTAGTTGGTTTTGGAAAAAACAATATCGTTATATTAAGGATTCAAATAATTTAAGCGCATCAGCACTTATTTATAATGTGATCCCATAACATGCAAGGCGTGTAGTTATACCAATCTGCATAAATCTTTGATCAATTTAACGAATTAAATTCCACTATAACGTCGTTAAAAATTTTTTATTTAGAACAACTAGATACAAAAATTTTTGCCTAGTTCTAGCGTAATTTCCTTAACGTTAAATAGACCCCATATATAAGCAGATTGGTATTAAAAACTATACGCCTTATAAAGGATTAAATTTAACTAATGAAAAAATTTTATGTCGTTGCTTTAATTATTAGCGCTATTTTATTTTCGCTATGGTTTACAAGTAAAAATAATACTCATCGAGTTTTTGAGTCAATAGCGCCGAAGTTAAAGCAGGCAACTAGTGTAGCTGATTTATCACCTGTAAAAGTAATTCCTATAGATGTACCTAAAGTAAATAAATCACAATCAAAAAAGCAAATCGCGTTTAATGAAGACTTAACAAAAGCAGCGCAGCAAGTGGTTATGCAATATGAAAGTGCACTTAAATTTCCTCCTTATTCTCAGCCATTAAGCGCTTTAGATGAAGATAGATTAAAGCCAAATCAATTCTATCCTGTATCGAGCCCGATTGGTGAAAGTGGTGATGCTTTAACGTTAAGCCTTAAGCAGTATCGCTTTGTATACCCAGAAGAAATAACAATAAAAGTAAGCGCTCAAGGACTTGGTAAAGTGGTCGTTGAACTTGCAAATACAGACACGAAAGAAGTATTAAACACTCATACAGGTAATGCACGTGAAGGTGAGGCAACTATCACTTTTAAAGGCGAAGATGATTACCCTCGTAGTTTGCAAGTGTTTGTAGAGGGTGATGTTGCTGGTAAAAAAGTCCCCGTAGTTGCGCAAATTCAATATATGGCGCCAAGTGCGACTTTAACAGGTTTTGAAACTGCATATGCACAAGATGAAAACATGGTCGTGCCAGCTAATTTAACCGTGGTAAAAAGCGGTTTGTATCGTGTTAGGGCTAATTTATACAGTGGTGATACACCACTTGCTCATTTAGTATCTAAGGAACGTTTAACACAGGGAAGCCAAACACTAAACTTAAAAGCCCATTGGTCAGTATTACCTCACGGTATTACAGATATGCGCTTAAGTAATTTTGTAATTGAGAGAATGTCGCCAAGCCCCGGTGAGCGTAACAGCTTTGGGAATAGTGAAATAAGTTATTTTGATATTACTGATTTTGCATACGATAGTTTGCAACAGTTGCCGTACCAGGCCAATGCACAAGAAAAGTTAAGTTTGGAATTTTTACAAGGCTTAGCTGAGAGTTAAAAATAGAACGCAATGCTGAATTGGTAAATTTAAGGGGGTTTGTATAAATACAACCCCCTTAAATTTGTTAGCTTAGATTTAAAGTAACTACACTTGGCGATTCTTGTTCATCAAGCTCATTAGTAATAGGCACTTTAGGTATATCAGGCTTATCAAGGGCGATATCGCCACCATCAATGATTTCACCCGTTTGTAAGTTTTTAAAATCAAATAAATCAGCATCAGCTAAATGTGAAGGCACTATGTTTTGCATGGCTGTAAAAATACTCTCAATACGGCCAGGGTGCTCTGCATTCCATTTAGCGAGCATTGCTTTTGTATGTTTACGCTGCAAGTTCTCTTGTGAGCCACAAAGGTTACACGGAATTATAGGGTAGCCTTGTGCAAATGCATATTGAGCTATATCGGTTTCTCTGCAGTATGCAAGCGGGCGAATAACCATGTGCTCACCGTTATCACTCATTAATTTAGCCGGCATACTTTTTAATTTACCGCCATAAAACATGTTTAAAAATAAGGTTTCAATCATGTCATCGCGGTGATGGCCAAGGGCTATTTTAGTAGCGCCTAGCTCTTTTGCTGTGCGGTATAAAATACCACGACGTAGGCGTGAGCAAAGTGAACACGTTGTTTTACCTTCAGGAATAATATCAGTAACAATACTGTAGGTATCTTCTTCTACTATTTTGTATTCAACATTTAGTTTATCAAGATACTCAGGCAATACATGCTCAGGAAAACCGGGTTGTTTTTGATCAAGATTTACAACAACCAGGTCAAACTTTATAGGTGCTACACGTTTTAAATGCTGAAGCATTTCAAGCATAGTGTAGCTGTCTTTGCCGCCAGAAAGGCATACCATTATGCGGTCACCTTCTTCAATCATATTAAAGTCCATAACGGCTTGACCAGTTTGGCGACGTAAACGCTTTTGCAGCTTATTTAAGTTAAATTGAGCTTTAGCTTGATCTGAGTGTGACAATTACGCCCCCTAGTAAAACAATACAGCAAAGTTATTTGCTAAAAATAAAGGGGCGTATTATACCCAAACCATCTGAATATGCGAGTTTAGGATGTAATTAAAAGCGATTTAAGCATGGTGTTTTTAGCAAGTAATGTGCGGACAGTTACTTGCTAAAAGATCTTTTGGTTAATCTAGTTTTTTGCCAGCGGGCTTACGTAACCGTCAGGTTTAAGTGCCAGTACATCACAGTCTAGACTATCAATTACATGCTCTGCTGTATTACCCACAAGCGCCGCGCTTAAGCCAGTGCGTCCAACAGTACCAATAACAACTAATTCGCTATTTAACCGCTTAGCCACATCAGGAATTACATCCTCTGGTAGGCCTTCTTCAATAAAACATTGCTCTTGACTTAAATTAAACTCAGCTGCCAATGCATTAGTTGATTCATGGTGGTGTTTTTTAACTGATTCGTTATAGAGCCCAGGGTTAAACTCAGGGATTTCGATTGCTATATTAATCGGTGTAGCGGGGTAGGCATTAACTAAATTAAGCTTTGCGTTGGCAAGTTCACATAAAAATTGTGCATCTTTAATAACGCGTTTATTAAGTGCTACATGCTCTTCATTTTCGCTAACCGCATTTACAGCAGCTAAAATATTACCGTTAGCAGGCCATGCCATTTCTTTTACAAACAATACAGGAGCGGGACATTTACGTACTAAGTGCCAATCGGTAGGGGTAAAAATAACTGATTTAAGTGCACCATGTTGGTGTGTGCCTTTAATAACTAAATCGTATTTTTGATCAATAACGGTATCGATTATCGCCTCGTAAGGGCGGTTATGCCAAACCACTTGGGTTTCAATATTTATATCTTTATAAGGAGAGACTAAATCGTTTAGCCATAGCTCACGATCTTTTAATACGGCATCGCGCATTGCTTCACGTTCATCGCCAGAGAGCATGGTTGTCATTTCATAAGAGAAGTCGTACACCGTCATAAAAGCGGTAATACTTGCGCCAGACTTTTTAGCTAAATCTATTGAACGTGCTAAACCGTGTTGATCATCTTTGGTAGGGTCAATAATCGCAATAATGCGTTTAATAGTGTTCATATGCTACTCCATTTACATAACGGGTGTACATTTAGTGTAACGTAAATATAAAACAGTTAAAGGGGTAGCATATAAATTGTTGTTCTAAATCAAACTATTTAATTTGACGAGGTTTTACTATGGCTGCAGTTTTAGCTAACGCATCATTATCTAAAATAGTAATAAATTTACCTTCTACTTTTATTAAGTCTGCTTTTTGAAAACGACTTAATAAACGACTAATCGTTTCTACAGTTAGGCCTAGGTAGTTGCCAATTTCACCGCGAGTCATTGTAAATCTAAATTCTTTACGTGAAAAACCACGCTCGCCAAAGCGCTCAGATAAGTTATAAATAAAACTAGCTAGGCGCTCTTCTGCTGATTTTTTATTAAGTAATAACAGCATTTCTTGATCGTATGTAATTTCGCTGCTCATTAAACGCATTATTTGTTGGCGAAGTTTTGGTAATTTACCAGCAAGTTCATCAAGCGTATCAAATGGGATTTCGCATACCATTGACGTTTCTAGCGCTTGCGAAAAGCTTTGATGCGCCATTTTACTTATTGCGTCAAAACCTACTAAGTCACCGGCTAAATGAAAACCAGTAATTTGCTCATCGCCTTGCTCTGATAATGTATATGATTTAAATGAGCCAGAGCGTACTGCATATATAGCTTGCAGCGGTGCGCCTGATTCAAATAGATAGTCGCCTTTATGCAGTGGTTTTTTTCGCTCAATAATTTCGTCAAGCTTATCCATTTCTTGGCCATTAAGTGAAAATGGCAAACACAATTGACTAATACTGCAATTATTACAGCTAATAGCACAATTACCCTTAGCGCGACTTTGAGAAAAATCCATAATTTAATCCGTTTTTAATTTTTATTCACGACGTTGTCTAGATTAGTGTACCAGCTTGTCGGTTGCAATAATCAATAAGTAGATACCATACCAAATTATAACACTGCCTAATACAATACGAGTCCATGGATGGTTAATAATAGTATTTAGTTTTTGTGCAGTAACGCCTAACGTAATCATTGCCGGAAAAGTACCTAAAGCAAAACAAAGCATCACTAAAGCACCATCTAAAGCACTTGGGCTAGTCATTGCCCATGTAAGCGCTGAATAGACTAAACCACAAGGCAGCCATCCCCACAGAGCACCGTAACCTAGGGCTTTAAAAGGGGTGTTAATAGGCATTAAATATTTGTTGAGCTTAACAATGTGCTGCCACACCAAGGTTTTACCAACCTTTTCAAGCCATTGCAAAGTGGGCCCTAAGCGCATTATATACACGCCGACTAGGAGCATAAAAATAGCAGCAATGAATGAAAGGGCTAAAGAAAAAGACGTATTTTGCCGTGCAAATTGGCTACTAATTCCAGCAACAAGCGCGCCTGCTGCCATGTAGCTCAGTGCACGTCCAATATTATAAGCAAATGAATAGGTAAACGTTTTATGTTTATCACTTGCCAGTTGTAATGAGCTTGCTATACCACCGCACATGGCAATGCAATGTCCGCTACCTATTAGCCCCATTAAGAATGCGCTGGTATAAAGAGGGTCAATCATTACTTTTGTTATGTTGCTCTTTGTCGTCTTCAAACAAAATGCTGTGACCTTGCTTGTTTAAGTCAGAAAATTGCTCGCTTTTTACAGCCCAAAAGAAAACGCCGATAGCAATAATGACAAACAAAATAGCAATGGGGATCAAAATGTAAATTATGCTCATAACTTTAATAGCCTTAGTGAGTTGCTTATCACAATAATTGAGCTGGCAGACATGCCAATCACAGCCATCCACGGAGCAACTAAGCCCAATGCTGCCAGTGGTAATATGGACGCATTATACAATAAAGACAGCGCAAGGTTTTGCTTAATAATGCGCCTGGTTTGTTTAGCTACATTAAGTAAGTGATCGATTGAGGCTAAATCGCTATTAAGGAGCACCACATCGGCGCTATTTTTTGATATATCTGCACCTGTTTCCATGGCAATTGATAAGTGTGCGCTGGCAAATACTGGGCTGTCGTTTACACCATCGCCGACCATAGCAACCACTTCGTTTTGTGACGCCCACTGTTCAACGGCTGTTTGTTTATCTTGTGGGGAGCATCCAGATTGCACGCTTTCGAGTTTAAGTTGTTTTGCTACTTTTTGGCCTGCATCTGAGGCGTCACCGGTTAACATATGACACGTTAAGTTTTGCGATTGAAGAGACTCTATAAGTTTTTTAGCATCATTTTTAACTTTATCAACAAAGTAAAAACGTGCAACAACTTGTTTATTTATATATAAGCTTGCTTGTGCATTTGATTTTTTGCTATCAAACCAACCACTTTTACCAATTGCGTAATGATGAGTTGCATCTTGTGCGCTAATGCCCAGCCCTGGGTGTACTTCAACGTTATCAAGGTTATGATGAGCAGGGGTAATTTCATCAAATGCGCTAGCGATAGGGTGTTCAGAATAGCGCTCCAACCTAGCTGCTATATCTAGCACTTGCGCTTTTGTATATTGTTTATCGATTATATCTACTTCATCAAGGCTAAATTTACCTTGTGTAAGAGTGCCTGTTTTGTCAAATGCAAATAAAGTGATTTGCGAGAGTGTTTCGAGCACATGTGCTTGTTTAATTAACACTCCTTTACGGGTAAGCGTTGCAACAGCGCAGGTAAGCGCGGTAGGTATTGCTAAACTCAGTGCACATGGGCAAGTAGCAACTAAAACCGAAATAGTGATCCAAAATGCGTGTTCTGGATCAATTTGGTACCACCCAATCGCAGTGATTGAAGCGAATATGAGTAAGCAGGCTATAAACCACTGCGCGACTTTATCGGTAATTTCAACCAGTTTAGGGCGTTTGGTTAATGCATTGTGTTGCAGGCGTATAATTTGATTTAAAAGTGTATTTTGGCCAATTTTATTGATTTTTATTTCAATAACGCCATCGTGGTTAACGCAACCGGCATAAACATTGTGACCAATAAATTTAGTTACGGGTTGATGTTCACCGGTCATCATAGACTCATCAACCGTGGTTTTACCTTTAATAAGTTCGCCATCGGCAGGAATTGTCTCACCCGCTTTAATAAGTACGATGTCATTAAGTTTTAGTTTTTTTGCTGCAATTATAAGCTCGTCACCACTTTCGTTAATAGTGCGCGCTGTTAATGGCAGTAGTTTTTGTAAGTTGGCAGTAAACTCGCTCGCTTTTAAACGCGCTCTAAATTCAAGGTATTTCCCCAATAACAGCAAAAAGGTAAACATACATACAGATTCAAAATATACCTCGCCCACTTCCATAAATGTAGCGTAACAACTTGCACCAAATGCACCAAAAATAGCCAGCGAGACAGGTAAATCCATATTGAGTTGTTTAGCTTTTAAGCCATTTATAGCATTGGTTAAAAAGGGCAGTGCGCTATATAGAACAACGGGAGAGGCAAGTACTAAGCTGATCCACCTAAAATACTGCTCAAAATTACTGTCCATACCTGAAAACATGCCAAAGTACATGGCAAATGCAAACATCATTACTTGCATGGTCATTAAGCCTGCTACACCTAAACGGCGAATATAGGCTTTTGCAGTTTGCTGTTTTTGTTGTGCTTCAGTATCGGCTTGAAATGGATATGCTTTATAACCAATCTTAGCAAGCGAGGTAATTACTTCACTCAATGGGGTTCTGGTTTTATCCCACTGAATCATAGCGCGGTTGGTTGAGGTATTTACATCAACACGTTTAACTGTGTTTAAATTTAAAAGTTGTTTTTCGATAAGCCACGCACAAGCGGCGCAAGTGATACCTTCAACGCTCAGTAATACCTCTGAGATATTATCGGTAGTCGCTATAAATTCGTCTTGGATGTCTTCGTTGTCATAACTTTTTATAAATGCGAGTTGCTCAGGTACTAGCTGTTCTACTTTACCGGCACGTACGGTGCGGTATTTGTAGTAATCGGTCATACCTTGGTCAACAATATTTTGTGCAACAGCTTGGCAGCCAATGCAACACATTGGCTGGGCTTTGTCGTCAATTATAACGCTGGCACTAAATCCATTTGGCACACTCTCAAGGCAATGAAAACAAGAGTTAGACATAGTTATTACTACTTATAATTAGGAGTAACTAAAACGGTTTGTTCAGTTGGTAACGTTATATTTTCTTTCATTTTCCAACTGCCATCTATTGGCTCAATAAATACTGAATATGCACCCGGAGTATACTCATTAAGTAATGCAGTAAATTCTTGATTGGCATTAGGAGTCAGTGTTGCTTCAAAGTCGTGTGCTTTTATGGTGCGATGGTAAAACGAGAGTTTTAACACATGCACATTGCTGCTGTCGCCTTTTGTAAATTTAAAGCTTACACGTTCGTTAGTTACATTTAACTCGCCATGTAAATAAAGTGCCTTTGCCTTTTCAAACTTAGTCAGTTCTAAGTTTATTGCTTTACCTTTTTTATAGTAGTCGTCGACAACCATGTCTGGGCCGTTACCTATTGCTGTAATAAATAAGCTAATACAGCCAATAATGGCAACTAACGGAAAAAAGATTAAAAACCAAGGCCAAAAATTTTTATACCACGGAGTAGGTTGCATAGTGTCTCTAAAGTAAGTTTAGGAAGCGTTATTTTATAGGATTTATACGTAAAAGACTAAAAAAAAGCCTCACAGTGGAGGCTTTTTTGATCTGGATTAATCTATTGAATTAAATAAATTAATTTATAAACATTTTATTAACTGTATGCTTATTTATCTTGCGATAAGCTATAAACATAAGCTGTTAATAAGTGAATCTTATCTTCACCTAAAATGTCTTTCCATGCTGGCATTACACCAGCACGACCGTGGTTAAGTGTTTCTTCAACTGCACGTTGAGAGCCACCGTATAACCAAATGTTATCGGTTAAGTTTGGCGCGCCAAATGGAAGGTTATGTGCAACCGACCCTTTACCGTCAGCACCGTGACATGCGGCACACATTGCAAACTTAGCAGCACCTGCCGCTGCATCTTTTTGGTTAACAGTACGACCAGAAAGGCTCAGCACATGTGCTGTCATTTCTTTAACGCCTTGCTCGCCAAGAGCAGGGCCCCAAGCTGGCATTGCTGCAATACGACCATAAAGAAGTGTTTCTTTAATTTTGTCAGGTGTTCCGCCATATAACCAATCTTTATCAGTTAGGTTAGGGAAGCCAGTACCACCACGTGCATCAGAGCCATGACATTGCGCACAGTTTTGTGAGAATAAACGCTGACCAATTTCAATGGCTACTTGGCCATCTGTTTGCTCATGTTTATTATCATTATCAAGTGCTATTTGCTGTGCAGCGTCACCTTCAAACTTAGAACTAACTAAATCTAAAACGGGTACTTGTGCAAGTTTATTAAAAATAGGACCAAAGCGCTCTTCTGCAGCTTCGTACTCTTTATCAAGTTTTACAAAGCGACCTTCTTCTTTCGCTTTAGCAATCGCTTCTTTAGATTCAGCTAAAGAGGTAATACCTTGGTTAGAGCTCGTCCATTTACCTAAACCTTCCCAGTTGCCTAAACCCGGGTAAGCCGCAAGGTAATATACAGACCAAATAAAAGTTGCGAAAAACATGTAAGTCCACCACTTTGGCAGTGGATTATTTAGCTCTTCAATTCCATCATATTCATGTCCGCAGCTTTCACCTTCAGGTACACCAGCGTAGTTTTTTAAATTCCACACGAGTAGACCAAACAAAATGCACAAACATGATAGGGTTAATACAATAACCCAAATACTCCAAAAGCTAGTCATTTTTCAGACTCCTTTTCCTCGTTAGAGAGTGTGTTGTCATGTTTTTTTTCATCTTCGAAAATGGCATTAGCGGCGCTTTCAAAACGAGTTTTGCTTCGCTTGCTATATGCCCATGCAACAATCACAATAAACAATACTAAAATTACCAGAGTCAAAATGCCTCTGTATGTTCCGTAATCCATAATTTTTACTTCAAGTGGGTACCAAGTTGCTGTAAATACGCGATTAGAGCTTGTATTTCTGTTGCGCCTTTGCCGTCATTCATAGCATTAACTTTATCAACATCAGCTTGAAGCTCTTCGTCGCTGCCATAACCTAGACCGTCGTAACGGTCTGTGCGGCTATCAATTCCAAAATTATCACGGAAAATTTGTAGTTTTTTCAGAGTGAGGCTGGTATCAAGCGTATTCTCTGCTAACCAAGGAAAGCCTGGCATGTTCGACTCAGGAACCACTGCACGTGGATCAACTAAGTGAGCATAGTGCCAGTCGTCCGAGTAGCGCTTACCAACACGAGCCAAGTCAGGACCAGTACGTTTAGAACCCCATAAAAACGGATGATCCCAAACAGATTCACCGGCTACAGAGTAGTGACCATAACGCTCAACTTCATCACGAAAAGGACGAATCATTTGCGTATGACAAGTATGACAACCTTCTTTAACAAATATATCCCGGCCTTCCATTTCAAGTGCGCTAAGTGGACGTAGACCATCCACAGGCTTAGTTGTATCGTCTTGGAACATTAGCGGAGTAATTTCAACTAACGCACCAAAGCTAATAGCAAAAACAGTCAGAATAGCCATAAGGCCAATGTTCTTTTCTATTATTTCATGTTTGTTTTGTGACTTTTTATTGCTCATCATCTCACTCCGTTATGCTAATTGTGCTTGCGCGTCTAGTTTCAGAGATTCTTTCTCAGCTGAAATAGTGCGATAAACGTTATAAGCCATAACTAACATACCTACTACGATGAATACACCGCCTACAAAGCGCATGATATAGAAAGGATGCGACGCTTCTAAAGACTGCACAAAGCTGTACATCAATGTACCGTCAGCATTTACTGCACGCCACATTAGACCTTGCATTACACCTGAAATCCACATTGCAACGATGTATAAAACAACACCTACAGTGTGTAACCAGAAGTGGGTATTAACCAATTTAACGCTATACATACGACCTTGCGCGAATAATGCAGGGATCAAGTGATAAATAGCACCAATTGAAATCATAGCAACCCAACCTAGCGCACCTGAGTGTACGTGGCCGATTGTCCAATCTGTGTAGTGAGATAACGCATTTACAGATTTAATTGCCATCATAGGACCTTCAAACGTAGACATACCGTAGAAAGACAATGAAACAACTAAGAAACGCAGTATTGGGTCGGTACGTAGTTTATGCCATGCGCCAGACAGTGTCATAATACCGTTAATCATACCACCCCAAGACGGTACGAATAGGATAATAGACATAACCATACCTAAACTTTGCGTCCAATCAGGAAGCGCTGTGTAGTGAAGGTGATGAGGGCCAGCCCAGATATATAATGAAATTAAAGCCCAAAAGTGAACTACCGATAAACGGTATGAATACACCGGGCGACCTGCTTGTTTTGGTACAAAGTAATACATCATACCCAAGAAACCAGCAGTAAGTAGGAAGCCTACAGCGTTATGTCCATACCACCACTGAACCATCGCATCTACCGCACCTGCATAGATTGAGTATGATTTAGTTAACGACACGGGCACTGCCATGCTGTTTACAATGTGAAGCACAGCAACAGTAATAATAAAGCCAGCGTAGAACCAGTTAGCAACATAAATGTGCGATACTTTACGCTTAATTAAGGTACCAAAAAATACAACAGCGTAAACAATCCAAACCACAGCGATTAAAATATCGATTGGCCATTCAAGTTCTGCATATTCTTTTGAGCTAGTAATACCTAAAGGTAGCGTTATTACTGCTAATACAATAACTAACTGCCAGCCCCAAAATGAAAAGGCGGCGAGTTTGTCTGAGAAAAGACGCGTTTGACAAGTACGTTGTACGACGTAATAAGACGTCGCAAAAAGTGCACTAGTACCAAATGCGAAAATTACTGCGTTCGTGTGTAACGGACGTAGTCGAGAGTAAGTTAACCATGGTGTATCAAAGTTAAGTGCTGGCCAAGCTAATTGGGCAGCAATCAGAACCCCAATACTCATGCCAACGATGCCCCAAATCACTGTCATAATAGCGAATTGGCGTACAACCTTATAGTTATACTCAGTTTGTGATGCTACTGTTTGGCTCATTTTCTGGCTTCCGCTGCAATAAATGCGTTTAGAAATGAATTACCCACCTTTAAAAGTGGGGCCTACTATTTTCTCAAGCGTGTTATCTAAAACTTTCAATACATGAAAGCTTCAGAAAAAAAACTTGAGAAACCCTTATTTTTTGCGGGTGAAATGATAAATTTTTTGGCCTAAAAAAGATAGGTCAATTACATAAAATTATGACATCAATCAAACTTTGTGAGCTTGTTGTTTATTTTTTGATACAGTTTGTGCCTAATTTGGCCTAATAGTAACACTCGCACTTGTTATTTATAGTCGTGATTATTAGTATTTGCTTTTCTTTAGTGCGAAATTGTTATGCTTATATACAGGTTAAGTTTATTTACGGCGGTGTTTTTTTTATTAACAGCGTGTGATTTTTCTAAAAATACAGATGAAAAATTTCTTAAAAACGCCCAATGCGAAGCCAATGAGCCTTGTACTTTTTCAAATGATGTTAAAGTATGGTTAAGCGAGAAAACCCTTTCCCCCGAGACCCCATTTACTATTTTTAGTGATTTACCAGTTAACATTACAATTGAAGATGCCAAGCTTAAAGGCATTACCATGTATATGGGTTACATTCCCCAGCAATTTAAACAACATAATGATCTTTGGCAAAGTAATACTATGGTTGGCATTTGTTCTGAGAAAAATATGCTCTGGAATTTGGAACTAACCGTTAAAGATAATGCCTCCTCTGTAATACAAACACTTAATTACTCTTTTTACGTAACGTATTAAAGTTGCGGCTGCAAACTCTTGCATACAGCTTACATTTTTGATGTGAGTTCGTTTTCTTATACATACGATTATTTGAGTGACAAGATCAATAAAATTGCCTTTTTAGGTTTTGATACTGATAAAGCTTCAATGGTGAATGAGTGCTCTCAAAAAGTTCAACTTTAATTGTGACTGAATAAAAAATCTAATCAAAAAACGTCCTAAAGTAGCTAAATCAGACTATTTAATCGCTAAGCATGCATAAATATGGTTAGTAATTAACATTTAGTTTTGCGGTTTTAATAATGCACTGTGATTAACTTGTTAATTTATCTAAATTTGGTACATCATTCGATTAATTACATTTAATTACAAAGTGATGCGGTTTGATTTCATCTGTATTGATTAAGTGTTTATTTATACTCAAAGCCTTGATATAAATGTGTATTTACTTGTTAACAATGAAACAAGTTGTAACGTATGTTCCTAATAAAGTTATTCTATTTTGTTGTGATATATAAAATAAACAGTCGTTAAGTTTTCGTTCAGTTAAAAGCGCCTAAGTTGCTCGCCTAACTCACTATTCTTATAACAAGTGAGCATTACCAATAAAGGTAAATTTCAACAAGTAGGGTTCTTTCATGAAAAAATCAACTCTTGGTTTAGCTGTAATTGCAGCGATCCCAATGTTCTCAAGTGTGCAAGTTTTAGCGGCAGACGAAGCTGCAAAATCAATCGAAAAAATTCAAGTAACGGGTTCTCGTATTAAGCGTTCTGACATGGAAACCGCTAGCCCAGTTACACTAATTGGTGCAGATGAGATCAGAGCTTCTGGCGCTACATCGGTTGATAGTGTTCTTCAGCAAATGACCGCTACTGGCGGCGCAATGACTAATCCAGGCGTTAACAATGGTTCTGGCGGTGGTGCATCAATAGATCTACGTGGTTTAGGTTCACAACGTACATTAGTACTTGTAAACGGCCGTCGTATGATCAACTCAGGTACTGGCGCAGCTTCTACAGTTGATTTAAACACTATCCCAGTTTCTATGATCAAGCAGATAGAAGTACTTAAAGATGGCGCATCTGCTGTTTATGGTACTGATGCTGTTGCTGGTGTTGTGAATATCATTCTAAAAAATGATTTTGAAGGCTTAGATTTAAACGTTAACTCAGCAATGACATCAAAGCACGATGCATCTGAAACATCTATCGACTTTACAGTTGGTACTTCATTCGATAAAGGTAATATTGTATTTGGCGCTCAGTACACGAATCGTGGAGAAGCTAGCCAAGGCGATCGTGGTTTTGCTAACTGTCCTTTATTTGAAGGTGAAAACGGTCTTTTCTGTGGTGGTTCATCATTTAGTGAAGGCGGCCATATCTATAACGTAAACACTACAGGTATTACTAATAGTGAAGGCGAAGTAGAGCAAAAAGGTTTAGCAAACGACAGCGGTTTAAGCAACCGTGGTGGTAGTTTACATCGTTTTACTGATGCAGCAGATGCTTACAACTACGCAGAGCAAAGCTACTTATACACGCCAATGGAACGTTTAAACCTTACTGGTATGGGGACTTATGAGTTAAGCGACGATACTAGCTTTTTCAGTGAGTTTACTTACACTAAACGTTGGTCAGAACAGCAATTAGCTCCACAGCCTATTAATTTTGGTTTTAATTATAACGAAAGTATGGGTAATAGTTTATTAGGCCAAACGTATGATAAACGTCAAGTTGCTAATGGTGCATTTGTAGAAGATGCTAATGGTAATTTTGTAACAACACCAACTAACTACGCTTACAATGACAATATTAGCTACCGTCGCCGTATGACTGAAAGTGGTGCACGTGGTTTATCTCAAACAGTAGATACAGTACGTATTGTTGTTGGTGCTGAAGGTGTGATCAGTGATTACTCTTGGGATTTTTCTGCTAACTTTGGTCGTAATGATTCAGTAGATAAATTAAGTAACCTACATAATGTTTCTGCTATTAATACTGCAATTTCAGCAGGTACATTTAATCCATTAAATGAAGCTGATTGGGCTTTATCTAATGTACAAGACTACATTTACACAGAGCAAAACTCAGGTGGGAGTCAGTTATTCATTTTGGCAGCATCACTTTCAGGTGAAATGTTTGAAATGCCAGCAGGTTATGCAGCGTTTGCTGCAGGCGTTGAGCGCCGTCAAGAAAAAGCGTTTTATACACCTGACTCAATTTCTGCACAAGGCTTAGGTAATGATCCTCGTGTTGATGCAACTAGCGGTGGATTTGATGTAAACGAAGCCTACGTTGAATTTGCAATTCCACTACTTGCTGATGCACCTTTTGCTGACGCAGTTGAGCTTAGTGCAGCTATTCGTGCATTTGATTACAGCACGTTTGGTTCAGACGAAACTTGGAAGCTAGGTTTAACATGGCGTGTAAATGACGAACTAATGCTACGTGGTGTTCGTTCAACAGCATTCCGTGCTCCTACAGTTGATGAGCTTTACTCTGGTAACGCTCCATCTTACGAGCAAGTTAGCTACCCAGGCGCAGATAGCCAAGCTGAAGTAACAGTCGGTGGCAACATCAACTTAACTCCAGAAGAAGCAGATACGCTTACTGTTGGTGTTGTTTACGAGCCAGAATGGTTGGATGGCTTCTCAATGACTGTAGATTACTACGACATTGAAATCGAAAACGCTATTTCTACTTACAATAACCAATATGTTGTTGACCAATGTATCGGTAATGCAAACAGCAGTACTAATGCAATTTGTACAAGTACTTCTGCTGTGTTCCAAGCTGATGGCCGTATTGTTTTCAATAACCAATTACGTAATATTGGTTCTGAGAAAACGTCTGGCATCGATTTAAACCTTACTTATGCGTTTGATGCATTAGGTTTAAGCTGGAAAACAGGCTTAGATACAACTTATTTAGATGAGTATGTTGTTGATACAGGCGCAGTAGTAGATTACTCAGGCTTTATCACTGGTGGTGCTGGCGGTTACGCAGATATTAAATCTAACTTTAACTTAAACGTTAAAGGTGACAACTGGGATGCTACATATGAAGCGCGTTATATTGCTGGAATGGACAGCTTTGCATGTATCGGCGATGATACCTGTTTAGCTCCTGAAACACCTTCAATTGTATATCACGATATTAGTGCTTCTTACATGATCAATGACGTGTTAACTGTTTCTGCAGGCGTTAATAACATGTTTGATAAAGAGCCACCGTACTACTCAGGTAATAATGATTCAAACACTGACCCGTACACTTACGACACATTAGGTCGTCGTTTATTTGCTGGTATCAATATTAAACTATAATATCTAGCACATTAACCGTATTAAGGCTCAGTATTTACTGGGCCTTTTTTATTGAACAAAACAAAGGAGACAAGTAAACTAAAACGATATTTTAGAAGGAGAACTGATTGTTAAAACAAGATGAAAACTTATCTTTTGTCATTGAGCCAGAACTAACTCCTCGTTCTGAACAGCGCATAGATCTGTATTTTTCTATCCCTAATGAAATGGGGATTAATCCGCAAACGCTTACCGAAGAATCATATTTTAATAACCACTTCAAATCTCATTTAGCGTATAACGCGAATAATATACACTTGCCTTTGGTTCGAAGCCGCTTTGTGAGTAAAAATAAAGGTGAGCAACAAGATTATCGTCAAAATCTTAACTTATTTTGTTATCAAGTACGTTTAGCCCTTGATGCCGATATAAAAGACGCGTTAAAAATTGACGAAGCCGAAGACTTTTATAAACGTGCTAACGAAGTATATGAACAAAGTGAGGGGCTTTTAAAAAAGCTGCGCCGCTATACACCAGATGACGAAAAGCTACTGCCATTTTTTACCAATGCTGATAACTATTTAAGTTGGCATGTTGAGCAATCTTTTTTAAAGCTTTTAGATGAAGGGCCCCGTAGTAGCGATTATGCAAAAGAACGTAACGATTTAATGCAGTTTTGTAAAAACGAAAATGCGTATCGGGCCGACAAAAACTATAATTCTGAAACCACCATGCAAGACGCTAATCGAATAACAAATAAAATGCGCTTGTTACAACGCTTAATTGAGCACGGCGTAATATTACAGCGTCAAACGCGGTTTCTTAATAGCTACCTTAAGCGATTAGTTAAGGGCACGGTAACAGCCGTTATAATGGCATTTGTGATGGTTGTAATACTTAATGCTCGCTCAACATTTACTGAAGTCACCGCGACGCTTATTTTAATTTTAGGGGTTATTTACGGGCTACGTGAAATATTTAAAGAAGATATTACGCGTATGATTTGGCGAGCTATTGTACAAGGGCGACCTAAGTGGCGATTTAGTTTTAAAAATAGTATTACCAAAGACAAAATAGCGAGTCAGCTAATTTGGCTTGAATACACACGCTTTAAAAAAATCCCTAAAGAAGTAAAGTCTATATTTTCAAAACGTCGACAGCAAAATAAACAAGCTGCGCAGTGGTTACATTTTGCGAGTGAAACGCGTGTAAGTGCAAAAGAATTTTTACCCGGTTACGATACCTTGCAACAAACTCTGCAATTTAGTCTTGCGCCATTTGCGCGTTATTTAAAACGTGGTGAAGGGAAGTTATATCATTTAGACAGTAATAAAATATCTAAACAGGCGGTTGAGCGGCGCTACCAACTTAACATGGTGCTTGTGCTGACTGAGGAAGATAGAACACTTTACCAACGCTATAAAATAACGTTAAATCGCAGTAAAATCGTCAATATTGAGCTTATTTACTCGAAAAAGTAAGCTTATGAATAAAAAAGGGACTGATAAAATCAGTCCTTTTTTTTAAATTTATTTATTAGCTAAACCATGTTTACTATATAAAGTTACTTTGTCTGACACTAGCGTGATCTCGATATTTTTCGCTTCATCGCCCCACACACAATTAGTATGCAGTGTTTTTTCAACACAGTTATCAGCACTGCCTAAAATGGTTTCAACTTCAGTCTTATCCATACCTACTTTAATTTTTTCGTAGCTTTCAAGGCTTACTTTAGAACAAGCCGCAAGGCTTAATGTAGCTGCGATGATAAGGAGTTTTTTCATTGTTATATCCTACTTAGTATTAATGTTTGAATTTTCTGATTTGGACGATCATGCCCATTCGTGGGTGGTCAAAGTAATGTACTTCACCACTTATTACACGTCTAAACTGAGAAAAGCGGGCTGACTCTATATCGCCATTTTCTAGCTTTTGGCTAATATCAAAATTAGCTGTAATGTATAAATAATGTCGCAAGTGTATTTTAAATAAACCGTCTAGTTCCCACTCTGCTTTTGATTGGTCTGGGTCGTTAAATAGTTCAGGTTGTGAATTTAATAAACTTACAAAATCAGGATTTGAATAGCTAGGGGTTACGTTGGAATCACTTTTAAGGTGTTTACCTGCTATTAAATGCATACTTGGTGCACGCGATTTACTTGCGCCTTCAAAGCGCCAACCAGTATGTAGAATAGGTGTTAATCCTTTGCGAGCTAGCTGTTGGTACTGCGCTTTAAATTGCAGTTGTTCTGGCGCTAATAAATAAGTTTGCTGCATATCATCTTTAGCGGGGGCTAGAGGTGTGACAGGTAGCTCATCATAGCTTTGTATGTAGTCTGTACTGTCACTGCATACACCCGATTGCGGGTTTGAATTAACTAAGGAATCGGTAAAAGAGCGTTTTTGAAAACGCTCATCGCCATCTATACAGGCTTGCATTGCTTGCTCTGTGTAAAGTGGCGTCATTAAATCTAGAGAATTTTTATCCTCAATAGCTTTGTGCTTAAGGGTAAAGTCTTCTTGTAAATATGGAGCAGGGCGCTGTTTAAATACCAGCACCTCAACCTCAAACCAACGCTCTGCAAATGCAGTGCTACTAAATAAGCAGCATAAAATAACAAGCGATTTTTTTAGCAACATTAATGGCTAACCTTTTTTTCGAAATCTGCAATCATTGCAGTGACCATTTTTAAGCGTTCGCGGGCATTAGCCTCACTAATAGCAAAGCGCAGTTTATTCGCGCCATCCATTTTGTACACCTTAGGCGCACTTTGTATCAAACCTATAATGAAGCTAGGGTTAACCTTGGTATCTTGGCTAAACTCAAAGTAACCGCCTTTAGGATTAGCCTCAATTTTTGTAATGCCTAAATTACTGGCTTGCATTTTAAGTTGCTGCAGGCTAAACAAGTTTTTAGCAGCATCTGGCAGTAAACCAAAACGGTCTATCAACTCAACTTGCAGTTCATCCATGTCATCAAGGTTAGCACAACTTGCAACGCGCTTGTACATACCTAAACGTGCATTTACATCGTGTATGTAATCATCAGGTAATAGTGCAGCCAGTTTTAAATCCACTTCGGTTTGCTTTTTAAGTAGGTTTTCAAGTGTTGGTTCTTTACCTTCACGTAGCGCATTTACAGCTTGCTCGAGCATTTCCATGTACAAGCTAAAACCGATAGTTTGCATTTGACCTGATTGATCGTCGCCAAGTAACTCACCCGCACCACGAATTTCTAAATCGTGTGTTGCTAGGGCAAAACCTGCGCCTAAATCTTCTAACGATTCGATTGCTTGTAAGCGTTTACTCGCATCTTTAGAAAGGGCTTTTGGGTCACCAGTCAGTAAATAAGCATAGGCTTGATGATGGCTTCGGCCAACTCGCCCACGTAATTGGTGTAACTGTGCAAGGCCGAGTTTATCTGCTCTATCCATAATAATGGTGTTGGCTGTAGGTACATCGATACCGGTTTCTATAATCGTGGTACATACCAACACGTTGTATTTTTGATGATAGAAGTCAGTCATTATTTGCTCAAGTTCTTGCTCGCGCATTTGACCGTGAGCTGAGGTTACGCTTGCTTCAGGCACCCATTCACTGATCTCTTGTGCAACACGCTCAATAGTTTCTACATTGTTATGTAAAAAGTAAACTTGGCCACCGCGTTTAATTTCACGCAGTACCGCTTCGCGTATTAGTTCTACATCGCGTTGGCGTACAAAGGTTTTAACCGCTAAACGTTTAGCTGGCGGGGTCGCGATAATTGATAAATCACGCATGCCACTCATAGCCATATTAAGTGTACGCGGTATTGGCGTTGCAGTGAGTGTAAGTATGTCTACATCGGCACGTAGTGCTTTAATCTTTTCTTTTTGGCGTACACCAAAGCGATGTTCTTCATCAACAATGAGTAAACCTAAGTCGTTAAACTTAATGTCTTGCTGAATAAGTTTGTGCGTGCCGATAACTATATCGAGCTTACCGTTGGCCATTTTCTCAAGCGTGTCTTTTTGTTCTTTAGTTGAGTTGAAACGCGAAAGTACACCAACTTCAATAGGAAAATCAGCAAAACGGTCTTTAAAGTTTTCAAAGTGTTGTTGAGCCAGCAAAGTGGTAGGCACTAAAATTGCCACTTGTTTATCATCGTTAACCGCTACAAAAGCAGCACGCATGGCTACTTCTGTTTTACCAAAGCCTACGTCACCACACACTAAGCGATCCATCGCTTGCTTTGATTGCATATCACCTAATACGGCTTCTATGGCGCTTCGCTGATCATCAGTTTCCTCAAACGGGAAGCTATCGCTAAATTGACGATATGCAGGGGCATCTAGGGTAAATTTATTACCAGGTTTTGCTTGGCGTTGTGCATAAATGTCGAGTAATTCGGCGGCGACATCGCGGACTTTTTCAGCCGCTCGTTTTTTAGCTTTTTCCCATGCATCTGAACCAAGCTTATGCAGCGGGGCGCTGGCTTCTTCACCACCAGAGTAACGACTCAGCATATGCAATGCAGATACTGGCACGTACAATTTAGCTTCACTTGCGTAAGTAATCGTAACAAACTCAGTAACTACACCTGCAGCATCAATTGTTTGCAAACCTTGGTAACGCCCAACACCATGATCGAGATGCACAACAGGTTGACCTTCCTTAAGCTCGGCTAAGTTACGGATTAGTGCATCTTGGCTGGCTTCGTACTTGTGCTTGCGGCGTCTACGCTGAGATACTTTAATGCCAAGCAGTTCTTGCTCGGTAATAATAGAAAGGCTGGGCTTAGTACCCAGTACCACACTTTGCTCAAGCGGGCTTACTATTAAACCCACATCACTCGCGCTTTTTGTAAATTGTTCGAGTGTTTCAAATTCTTTAAATTTTAAACCGCTTGGTTTTAAAATGCTCAGTAATGATTCGCGACGACCATCCGATTCAACACTGAGTAATATGCGGCCTTTTTTCTTTTTTTGCTCTGCTACATAATTTATAAACGCGCCATAAGGTTCATGCTGTTTATGATCGATTCGAATAGCCGGCAGTTCGTTAACGCTTAAGTTTTTATTACCTGCTTTAGTTCCGAGTTTTGCAAGGGATAAACGAATACGTGCAAAGTTACCTAAATTAGAAAACAGCTCTTCAATAGGCTGATAAAGCGTATTGGGCTCAAGTAATGGGCGAAGTGGGTCAACTCTGCGGTTTTCATAGCGTACATTTACATCATGCCAAAAGTTATCTGCCGCATGCTCTAAATCACCTAGTTGCATAACGGTTGTTGTATCTGGCAGGTAGTCAAAAATAGTGGCTAGCTTTTCAAAAAACAGCGGCATGTAGTATTCAATACCTGCAGGCCAGTTACCTTTACTTACTTGCATGTATACCGAGTCTTGCTGTGAGCTTGCACCAAACTTTTCACGGTAGCTTATTCTAAAGCGCTCAATATCGGCTTCATTTGTAGGAAATTCGTGTGCTGGAAGTAGCTCAATTTTATCTACTTTTTCATCAGAACGCTGCGTTTCTACATCAAATAAACGAATAGTGTCGAGTTCGTCATCAAAAAAGTCGAGTCTGAATGGATGCGGGCTACCCATCGGGTATAAGTCAACGATAGAGCCGCGTATAGCGTATTCGCCGTGCTCCATTACTTGTTGAACATTTAAATAACCGGCTTGCTCTAAATTATCACGAAAGTTATGTGTGTCTAGCTTGTCACCTACTTTAAAGTTGATTGTTGAACCATAAATAAATGAGGCTGGGGCTGTGCGCAACATTAAGGTAGATACAGGTACAATTAACACACTTTGTTGTTCTTTTTTTAAGGTGTTTAAAGTGGCTAAACGGGCTGAAATAATATCTTGATGGGGAGAAAAGTGATCGTATGGCAGAGTTTCCCAATCAGGAAATACCATTACCGGGTTATCGGGTAATAAATATTCTAGCTCTGTTTCAAGGCGCAGTGCGCTTGGTGTATCGGGCGTAACAATTAAGACTAAGTTATCTTGTTGTTTAACACCTTCAGCAATGGCAATGCTTAAACCACTTCCGCTTAGCTGGCCCCATTGAATTTTATCTTTTTGAGATTTTACCCAAGGCAAGGCTGCCCATTGCTCAAACGCCATTTATTACTCCATTTATAGTTGGCTCTTAGCAAGTAAGAGCCATTATATTTGTGACCCAGAGTTCAGGTTACTTAGTCTCGGTATATTTTTGTTAGGTCTTTATAGTGATCAATTCGTCGATCACGTAAGAACGGCCAAATACGTCTTACGTTTTCTGAGCGTTTTTGATCAATTTCTACCACTAAAATTTGCTCATCAGTATTATTAGCCTCGGCTAGTAACTCACCTTGTGGGCCTGCAATGAACGAATTACCCCAAAACGCAATGCCGTCACTTTGTCCGCTTGGGTCACTTTCATGGCCTACGCGATTACAACTAATTACCGGCACACCATTGGCAACAGCGTGAGCACGCTGGGAAATAACCCAGGCATCTTTTTGACGAGTTTGCTCAGCAATGTCGTCATTTATATCCCAACCAATAGCAGTAGGATAAATTAATACCTCAGCGCCTGCCATTGCCATTAAACGCGCCGCTTCAGGAAACCATTGATCCCAACATACTAGCACGCCTAATTTACCTACCGAGGTTTGAATCGGCTCAAACCCGATATCACCAGGGGTAAAGTAAAATTTTTCGTAAAAGCCAGGATCATCAGGAATATGCATTTTGCGATATTTACCGGCAATGCTACCGTCTTGCTCTAATACAACCGCAGTATTGTGATAAAGGCCCGTAGCGCGTTTTTCAAATAAAGACGCGACGATTACAATGCTTAGCTCTTTAGCAAGCTCACCTAAGGTATTACTGCTAGGGCCCGGAATTGTTTCGGCTAAATCAAATACGTCAACATTTTCGGTTTGGCAAAAATAGAGGCTTCGGTGTAACTCTTGAAGTACAACTAGTTTTGCACCTTTTTGAGCGGCTTCACGAATGGCATTGATTGATTTTGCCATATTTTGTTCAGCACTATCGTTGTTGCTTTGTTGCACTAACGCAACGGTTAACTTTGCAGGGCTTGTCATAGTGCTGCTCCAGCTAAAAATCCACGAGGTAATTGCATTGTAATACAGTGCAGGCTGCCAAATTGTTCAATAATGGGTTGGCAATTAATGCCAATAATAGTGTGTTGTGGGTATGCTTTTTGAACTTGTGCAAGCGCATGTTCATCATTGGCATCATTATACGTTGGAACAAGCACAGCATTATTAATAATTAGGTAGTTAGCGTAGGTAGCCGGTAAGCGTGTTTGCTCATCGTCATAAGCGGCTTTTGGCCACGGTAACTCAATTAAGTTATATGGGGTGTTATCGGCAGTTTTAAAGGCTTTTAGTTGTTTTTCCATTGCATCAAGTGCGCTGTAGTGCTCATCAGTTTTATCGTTGCACTTTACATATACAAGGGTATTATTTGGAGCAAAGCGTACTAAGGTATCAATGTGGCTGTCGGTGTCATCACCGGCTAAAAAGCCATGATCAACCCATAAAAAGCTCGTCGCACCTAAGTGCTCTTTTAAAAGTACTTCTATGTCAGCTGGGTTTAAATCTGGGTTACGATTTTTATTTAGTAAACATTCGCTGGTTGTTAGCAACACACCATGCTCGTTTATTTCAATACCGCCACCTTCAAGCACCATATCGAGCGCTTGATATTGATTTTTTTTGCTACTTAGCTCTTTCACCAATGTACGATTAATTTGATTGTCTAATGCACTTTCAAACTTATTGCCCCAACCATTAAAAGTAAAATCATAGATTTTTAATTGCTCTGGCGTATCAATGGCGGCGCAAGTAAGCGGACCATGATCGCGCGCCCACGTATCGTTAGTAGGCGTTACTACAAAATGAACACGATTAAGAGAGATATTAGCGCTATTTAGCAATGCTGTAATATGCATTTTTAAGGCACTGTTATGTGCCACAATAACAAGCTGTTGCTGCGTTGTTATATATTTAGCAAGCTCAACATACACAGGTTCTACACGTGCTAAATTATCAGCCCAATCGGTGTCTTTATGAGGCCACGTAAGCATAACAGCGTCTTGCTTGGCCCATTCTGGTAAAAGTCTAAAGTTCATGAATTTTATATACTAATTAAGATGACACTAGTTTAGCATTTTACAAAAAGATGTCAGCTAATTATCGTTGTTTGAATCATCTTGGGCTAGTTCTAATTCTTGACGTTTTTTAAGTTGGCGGGTTTGAGCATGTAAACTCGCTCTAACAATTAGTTCTTGGTCAGTGGTTCTAATAGCGGTGAAAAGCAGGGTGTATTGATAATGTTCGCTATCTTGTTTTTCTACTGCCACAACTTCGGTGTAACAATAAACCGCAGAGGCTTCGTGGTGCAAAAATAGCTTAGTTCTGAATGATTGGCCAATTGAGTGTACTTCAGGAGAAGTAAAGCGAATACCACCGCCGCCGTAACTATCACATTGGATTGCATTATCTTGCGCTTGTTCTGAGGCCAAAATATGGCTCATTATTAAATCTATTTTACGTGACTGCGCTTGTAAAAATGTAGCTAGCTCTTGTGCTATATCGCCTAAGTTACGCAGTGGGCGTAACGAGCTTTGCTCAAGCTCACTCACTTCATTAGCTAATCTAAATAGTGGGGGGATATCGTCTTCAAGCTCAAGCTGCGATTTAGGAATTTGTCCGTTCGATACGGCGAATAAATTTACTCTTATACTTTCATTAATTTGAAAGTACTGCTCAAACTCACCTAATCTTTCACTATTCATTATGTTCTCCACCACGTATTTATTTAATAGTAGCGTTGTGAGTACTAAATTGCTAGCAGATAAAATAACGCATAGCGGGCTAAATGCTTTGTTTACATTCAATTTTTAACATACAGATTATGAAAATAAATACACTAAGACATATTTAGGGTTAGTTATAAAAAAGCGGCCAATGTCATCCTAACATTGGCCGCTTGGGTATTGATTCATCAGCACATACTTATTTAAGTAGAGCGGCTAATTCATGTAAATCTTTCACCACGTGATCTGGCTTTTTAGCTAATGGGTAAAGTGCTTTACCAGGGCGAGCTATAAACGTAGTTTGTAAGCCTGCTTCTTTTGCGCCAGCAACATCCCAGCCATGGGCTGCAACCATCATTGCTTCATTTGGTGCTACGTTTAACTTTTTAAGTACCCACTCATAAGCACGTAAATCAGGTTTGTAAATTTTAATATCTTCAATGCTGTAACGCGCATCAAAGTAAGACATTAAACCAGCGCTTTCAAATTGTGCCTTTACACCCTTGTTTGAGGAATTTGTAAGGCTTACTAATTTATAGCCTTGCGCTCTAAGTTTTGCCAGTCCTTCTTTAACATCAGAATGTGGTGGTAAAGTTAGAAGTGGTGTAACAATCGCTGTTTTGGCTTGTTCACTAGTAATATCAATATTATTGTTTTGCGCAACCATAAGAAGTGATGCCACGCCGATTTGTCCGAAGTCGTGATAACTACCGCTTACAGTATCTACTAGTGAATGGTGCAACATAGTTGAAAACCACAGCGGTAATAAATCTTCACGTCCGCCTAGTGCTTTACCAATAGAGGTACGCATTGACGTTAAATCAAGTAGGGTTTCGTTTACATCAAAAATAAGCACTTTAGGCTTTGTTTGTTCTTTTGCTTCATCAGCTACTGCATAACCAGATACAAGGCTTGTGCCCACAAGTAATGAAAGAGTCAGTGTTTTTAACGATTTTAAAATAGACATTAATTTTTCTCCGATTCAAGTGCTGCCATAACATCAATAGGTTCTGCGCGTAGGGTGTAGTCTTCACTTAAGAATGCGTATGTAATAACACCATCTTGATTTATTACGTAAGTAGCAGGTAGCGGTAATTTAAAGCTTTTATCGCCGTAGTAGTGTTCAAAATCAATACCAAATTGTGTGTATAACGCTTGAATACGCTCATCAAGTGTAAACAATAAACCAAATTGCTCAGCTACTTTATTGCTCACATCTGAAAGCACATCAAATTCAAGGTCGTTTTTTTGTGCCGTTGAGAGTGTTTCATCAGGTAACTGCGGTGATATTGCTACTAATTGAGCACTTTGAGTTTTAAATTGCGGTAAGTAATCGTTCAGTGCTTTTAGCTCTAAATTACAATATGGGCACCAGCCACCACGATAAAAGCTAATAATTACCGGGCCTTTTTTTAATAAATCTGCAAGCTCAATGTTTTCGCCTTGATGATTGGCTAAGCTGAAGTTTTCTACTTTTTGACCAATTTGCAACGCATTATCTTTAATATGCTGTGCAATAAGTTCTTCGTTTGTAGTGTTCATTAATGCCAAAACGTCAGTCGGTAATTTGGCATCTTTTTGTACGTTGTAGGCATCTATTTGCGCTTTTAAACTCATGATTGAACCTCAATAATTAGACTATCTGCAATTATAGTGTTTTACATATTTAAATAAACATTGCAAAACTGAAAGCTTCATTCGAAAATGTTAAACATTGAAAAGTGCACAATGGCATCTTTATGTATAATTTAAGCGACTTAGAAACATTTATAGCCGTAGTTGAAAATAAAGGGGTGCTTGCTGCTGCGCGCGAGCAGCGTTTATCGCCTGCAACGGTAAGCCATCGCTTAAGTAAATTAGAACGTGAGCTTGCAACAGTACTTGTTTTTAGAGACAGCAGACGAGTACGGTTATCTCCCGCCGGAGAAATATTTTACGCACGAGTGGGTGCTATAATTGAAGCACTTCACGATGCTGAGCATAGTATTGGTGCACGAAGCTCATCAGTAAGTGGTTTATTGCGCGTAACCATGCCGCCTTGGATTTTTTCAAAATATGTAATGCCTAGACTTAATGAGCTGGAGCACGCTTATCCAGAGCTAAAGCTTGATTTTTTAATAACGGATCATTTTGTAAATGTGGTTGATGATGCACAGGACGTTGCTATTAGAGTAGGGCAATTAAATGACTCAGGACTGCTTTCTCGTAAAATAGTAAACAATAGCCGCATACTTTGTGCAGCTCCTAGTTACATAGAAAAATACGGCATGCCTGAAAATTTAACGCAATTGAGCGAGCATTATTGGGTATGTTTACCGTGGCAACGACAGTTAAAGCTTTTTGACGAACATAAAAAAATCCATACTTTTAATGCTAAAACCCGTTTTACTATCTCAAACTCCGATAATATGACCCAAGCTGCTATTGCAGGCCATGGTATAGCTATTAAATCTAAAATAGCGATTAATGAAGATCTTAAAAATGGAGTTTTAGTTGAAGTTATGCCCGGTGTAATGGCACAAGATGATGCGCCAGTGTGGTTTTTACGTCCGCAAAATAGTTTAACTACCCGCAAAACCGATGTTTTTTATGACTTTATGAAATCGTTATTTTTGAGCTGCGAATAAGCGTTTAAATGAGCGCTTTGCTCCAGTTAAAAATAAATAACCAGTAAGTTCTGCTAGTACGGCAATAAAAATAGCTGCAACAATTGCGGCTATAATAGAGTCTTTTTTTAAAATAATTTGACCTTCAAAGCGTTGCCATACTTGTTGCTTTATATCCTTCATGCCACTGATTAGAGTAAATATATACGGAGATTGAGCAAACCGATTCACAGCGACCTGTAAGTCTTGTTGTCGATTGTAAAGAGTACTTATATTACTTGCCCCCTTATTCACAATCTTATCATCAATATTTTTATAGTGTTTTATTAGCTTGTCTAAATCATTATTAAAATACTTAGCAGCATCGTTTTTAAATGGTGCAATTGCATTATTAGCTTCAATTAATTGGGCTGATAAGGCCTGGCCAAAATCGCTCACAAATGCAGGGATTTGCACCCCAAGTAGTAAACCAAATGCAAAGAAACTAAGGCGGATATAATCTAAAATTTTACTCATTGATCTTCCTATCCATTTAAATAACCCAAAATTAACATTTGAGCTTGTTTTTATATCAAAAACTCGTAACCTATCGGTAATAATAACAACAGGTGGATGTTAAGGATGACGAAAAAAGTAAAGTTCACGTCAACATTTGTTGATATTTCTAAGCAGCTCAAACGCTTTGTATCGCGCATTGTTCAACCCGAAGATGTAGAAGATATTGTGCAAGAAACCTTTGTAAAAAGCTATGAAGCTGATTTAAAGCAAGACATCCAGTTTACCCGCAGTTATATGCTTAAAACAGCAAAACACCTAGCACTTAACCATATAGCTAAGTGGGACAATAAATTTAATGATTCGTTAGAAAACGATAACGAATTACCCGTACTCCTCAAATCAATGAAGCTCGAAGATGAATATACATCTAAAGAGCGCTTTTTACTTTTTTGTAGAGCTACTGAGCAACTAAGTTCATCGATTCGTAAATGCTTTATATTAAAAAAAGTGTACGGCATGAGCCAAAAAGAGATAGCAGACCAAATGCAGTTAAGCCAAAGCACTGTTGAAAAACACATTGCCAAAGGATTGTTACAAACCATGTTGTACATGCGTGAACATGAGCAAGGCTCTCAAACGCACCCTAAAGCTCAAGCACACCCTATATCCGTTAAGAGGGTCGCAGAATGAGTAATGTTCATCAATTTAATTCAAAAGATTTAATTTTAGAAAAGTCATGTGATTGGATAAGCGCGATTGATCGTGGTTTAACTGATGATGAAAAAGAGCAATTTAAATTATGGATGATGCAAAGCACCGCTCATCAGGACTCTATTTATGAGCTTGCCCAGTTGTGGGATGAACTTTCGGTATTAAATGAATTAAGTCATTTATTCCCTCAGCGTGGCAATACTAAATCATCAAAAAATAAGTGGATGTTTTCTTACTCAATTGCAGCGAGTTTATTTGCAGCACTAATGGTATGCAGCTACTTATTAATTAATTTAGAAAATGGCTATAACCAAGAGCTTGCAAAAGTTAATTACACTAAAATTTACAAAACAAAAGTAGGTGAGCAAGCAACCTATGTATTGCCAGACGGCACCATAGTGCAGCTTAATACTAATAGCTTACTAGAAGTTGCTTATAGTAAAGGTCGTAGGCAATTGCTGCTAAGCCGTGGAGAAGGGCGTTTTAATGTAGCAAAAGATGCTACGCGCCCGTTTAGTGTTATGGCGGGAGATAAAAGTTTTACCGCTCTGGGTACTGTTTTTAATGTACAGCGCAATACTTCGTCAGATTTAGAGCTTGTTGTTACCGAAGGCAAAGTGATGATCACCGACCCTAGTGTTGCGGTTGATGCAAATGACTTTAAAGATTATCAACTTGCAGATAACAGCACGCAAAAAATTCGTCAAATTAATGCCAATATTGTTACCTCAGGCGAAAAAGTAATTATAGAGCAAAGCGTTACAAAACCAATTACCCAGCTTTCAATGAACGACGTACAACGCGATTTGGCATGGCAAAATGGCATGCTTATTTTTAATGGAGAAGAGCTAAGTGATGCGTTAAATGAAGTAAGCCGTTATACCGCTACACGTTTTGAGCTTTCATCAGACGAGCTCGCCAGTATTAAAGTAGCTGGGGTATTTAAAGCAGGTGACGTTGAAGGTTTACTAGAGAGTTTACAGACTAATTTTTCTATTGATCATGAGCGTTTAGGTGAGCATGTAGTAACGCTAAAACACCATACAGAATCATAAGTAGACGTTATGAAAATCAAACTAATGCTAGCTAAAGTTGCACCTATAAAGATTAAACGTAAAAAAAATATTAAAAAAAAGAAACAAAACTATAGAGGATTTTTGTTTGTCAGCTGTTTATATAAGTTGCGCAGTAACCAAACGCATTTATTGAGTGGATTGAGTGTACTTGCACCGGCTATTTTTAGCTTGAGTGTACAAGCCGCAACTCAAACCACTGGGCAAATGGTGCAATTTGATATAAAAGCGCAGCGAGCAGACAAAGCCTTAATTGAATATGCTAAACAAACAGAGCAAACCGTGGTGTTTTCTTATGAGTTGGCAAAGCAGTATGACGCAAATTCAGTTTATGGATTTTACACTCAGCTAGATGCCCTAGAGGCATTATTAGGTGGGACTGAGCTCGATGCGGTTGTTGATCAAAATGGTTTACTGAGTATAAAACTCAAACAAATCAACAGGAATGATAACAACATGATGAAGCTTTCAGCGGTCAGTGCAGCAGTATTACCAGCTTTACTTGCAGTAAATTCGCAAGGTGTAAACGCAGCAGAAGAAGTCGCTCAAGAAAAAATTGAAAAAATTGCTATTGTCGGTAGCCGTGTAGCAGGACGTTCAGTTGAAGATTTACCCGTTCCAGTCGATATCTTAAGTGCAGAAGCGCTTGAAAATACAGGCCAAACAGAAGTTGGTCGTATGCTACAGTCTATCGCCCCTTCATTTAACTTTTCAAGCTCTGCAATTAGTGACGGTACTGATGCTTTAAGACCTGCGACACTTCGCGGTTTAGGTCCCGATCAAACATTGGTGTTAATTAACGGCAAACGTCGTCACCAAGCAAGTATTATTCATATTAATGGCTCTGTTGGGCGTGGTACCGCAGGTACTGACATGAATGCAATTCCAGCCTCTGCAATTAAACGCATTGAAGTATTACGTGATGGCGCTGCTGCTCAGTATGGTTCTGATGCAATTGCAGGTGTTATTAATATTGTGCTTAAAGATGGTAGCGAAGGTGGCAAAGCGGCTATTAACTACGGTCAATATTCTGAAGGCGATGGCGAAACCATTAACCTTGATTTTAATAAAGGCTTTGCGCTAGGTGATGACGGTTATTTAAATACAACTATCAATTACCGTGACCGTGCACCGACTAACCGTGCAGGTTTACATGGCTCTTGTCAGTTTTATGGTTGTACAGAACTAAGTGACGGTACTTTACTTGCTGGCGATCCGCGTGAATTAACAGCTGATAGAGATACATTTAGAATTGGTGATGCTGATTCTCAGCAGTTTGGTTTAACAATTAATACCGGTTACGAGTTAGGTGATGGCGAGCTTTACGGCTTTATTACTTACTCAACACGCGAAAACGAGTCGGCTGCATTTTTCCGTCATAATGCAAATGCTGGTGGTAACCCTGTACTGCAAGATAACGATGCGACTATTCCGCTAGGCTTCTTACCAAAAATTAATACAACTATCGACGATATCTCGTACAACTTTGGTTATAAAACTGAGTTTGATAACGATGCAAGCCTTGATTTATCATATACCTACGGTGAAAACAGCATTGATTACACGACAAGTGACACTATCAATGCCTCATACGCTAACTTTTTACGTTATGACCAAGGTTTAAGTGCTGCTGATATTCGTACAACTATCCCACGTGAAGCATACGCTTACGGCATGGGATTATCACTGCAAACAATCAATATTGATTTTACGCAAAACTTTGATGATTATTCTTTAGCAATGGGTGCTGAAATACGTACTGACGAATACCGCATTTTAGAAGGCAATGAGTACGCATACCGCGATTACGATACAACTAACGGTGTAAGTATTTACAACGGTTTAAGTGGCGGTGTTGGCTCTGAAGACGCATCGGGTGGTTCGCAAGGTTTTGGTGGCTCGTCTCCTGCATCATCAGTTGATGAATCGCGTGATGTAATTTCATTTTACATAGATGCAGAAGCTTATGTAATTGAAGATGTAATTTTATCGGGTGCACTTCGCTACGATAACTACAAAGGCTTTGGCGACACTGTAAACTTTAAACTTGCTGGTAACTGGTCTGTAACCGACGATATTTCACTACGTGGTGCATTAAGCTCAGGTTTTAGAGCGCCTTCAATGCAACAGCTTTACTTCAACAATGTAAGTACGCAATTTGTTGTTGGTACTAATGGTAACTTAGTGGCAGAAGAAGTAGGGACATTTAGAAATGATTCAACACTTGCGCAAAGCTTAGGTATTCCAAAGCTTAAAGAAGAAAAATCACAAAACCGTAGTTTAGGTATTGTGTATAACGTTACCGATAATATTAATGTAACCGTTGATTACTACTCAATTGATATTGACGACCGTATTGTAATTAGTGACCGCTTAGGTAAAGGTTTATCTACAAGCCTTGATGCTGCACTGAATAGTGCGGGTGCTGGCGTAGGTCAGTTCTTCTTAAATGGTGCAGATACAGAAACTCGTGGTGTTGATTTTGTAGCAACGTGGAACACTGAAGGTTTAGGCGGTACGCTTGATTTTACACTTGCAGCTAACTTTACTAAAACAGATGTTGTATCGTTATTTTCGCCTGCTGGCTCAAGCCTTGAGACAGTAAATGTAGACGATATATTTTCAGCGGAAGACATCTCTATTATTGAAGAGTGGCAACCAGAGGATCGTATTAACTTAAGTGCGCTTTATCAACGTGATGATTGGACAGTTAACCTTTCACTTAATCGCTTTGGTGAGTACACAGTAGAAGATGGTGGTCGTCAAACGTATGGTGCAGAGATTTTAACTGACGTTAAAGTTAACTACTTCGTTACTGAAGATTTGTCGGTAAACATTGGTGCAAACAACTTGTTTGACGTTTACCCAGATAAAAACGAAATAGGTAACTCTCGCTCAGGTACTATTGTGGATGCTAGTGGCAACACAGTAATAAGTAGCTCAGGTGTGTTTGACTACTCACGTCGTTCGGCACCATTTGGATTTAACGGTGCTTACTACTACGTAGGCGCAGAATACCGTTTTTAATTAATAACACTCCCTTTCGTTATTTAACTCAAAGGGCCGTAAGGCCCTTTTTTTGGTTTTAGCTTGGGCTGATTTTATTGATGATCATCAAGCCCTTCAAAATGAATTTTTTAAACAATATACTTTAAATACGACGTGAAGCGAGGCGGTGTATTAGAGGCAATAAAAAACCCAGCGCTAGGCTGGGTTCTATTTATGCGTTATGTAAGCTTAATGCTTTTGCATACGGCTCATTTCTGCATGGCAGCTTTGCATTGTTAATAATGTTTTAGCCAGTGCAGCTTCGCAATCAGCGGGTTGTGGTTTATCCATCGCTGCTTTAATTTCTGCAAGGGTTTTATCTTCCACTTCCTCAAGCTCTTTTACATATGTGCTGTCGTTATGTGAGCTGAATGTAGTTAATAAAGCTGTGTATGCACGTCGTGCTTCGACTGCGAAAGAAGAGCCATCTTCGCGTTCGCCTTTTTCATTAATTGCATAGGGCTGCAAGCGCTCAACACTCACTTTTCGGGCATCTATCATGCGCTGAAAAAGTGCGCCAATAGCAGGGTCTTCAACTTTTGCCTGTGCTTGTTGATAAAAATCGATGCCGCTGTTCATAACTTGAATGATGTCAGTAATATGATTTACTTCTGATCCTTGATGGGTGTTCATAATGACCTCTTTTATTAAATGGATGTATAGTTCGATTTAATAAAAGCAAGGTGTGTTCCAAGTTGATGCCTTGTTTTAAGCTTCTGTTTATTAAGGTTTTATTTTTTCTTTTGGAGTTGCTAGGTTAATAGAACAAGTATTAACCTAGCAAATTTTACATCATATTGTGTAATAAAGTTATTTTAGCTCTTCAGCTACTTCAGCTACTTTTTGACGTAACCAAATGTGACTTGCATCTCGATGTAACAACGGGCTCCAAATCATATCAAGCTCAAAAGGAGGAATTGGAAACGGTGGTTCTAAAATTTTAAGCCCCGGATCATCTAAGTATATATTAGCGGCTTTTGAAGGAAGGGTCGCAATCAAATTTTTCTCTTTAGCTAAATGAATCGCTACATGATAGTTACGCGTAAAAGTGGCAATGTTACGATGTTTTCCAAAGTGGGCAAGTGCTTCGTCAACCCAACCAAGTTTTTGCACATCTTTAGGGTCCATACCTACACCTACGCCAAAACCTGTTTTACTCACCCATATATGGCGTGCTTTTAAGTAGCTGTCGAGACTAAAGTTTTCAATTATAGGATTATCGGCCTTAACTAAGCAGCAAAAACTGTCTTTCCAAATGCGTTTATGATGAAAAGACTGAGGTAAGTTTTCAAAACGGTTGATTGCCATATCTACTTTACCGTTTTCTACGTCATGAAAGGTTACATCACTTGGGGTAAGTATATCTAATGTAGTGTCTGGAGCTTCGTCGTGCAATTTACTAAGTAGTTTTGGGGCTAATGTACTTGCCGCGTAATCACTGGCCATGATTCTAAACACACGTTTACTTTGGCTTGCCTCAAATTCTCGATTAGGTGCTAGAGTTTCTTCAAGCGTCATTAATATGCCACGTATTACAGGCTGTAACTCCAAAGCGCGCTCTGTCGGGACCATACCATCGCTGGTACGAACCAAAATAGGGTCGTTAAATAAGTTACGAAGGCGTTTAAGGCCATTACTCATTGCAGGTTGCGTTATGCTCAATTGATTAGCAGCGCGTGTTACGTTGCATTCTCGAAGCAATGTATCGAGGTAAACGAGTAAATTTAAATCTATTTTACTTATATTCATTGTGTGTCCTTTGCGTCTACCAGTGATGGATAAATCGCTGTGCTGTCGGGTATGGGTAAATATGACTTACCTGCCCATTTTTTATATTTTGTTGCGCCTGCTTCCAAAAGCTAACATCTATAAGCTCTGGATGAGTGCTGAGAAAAAAATTTTTATACATAGGATTAGGCATTACAAATGTACATAACTGCTCTGGGAATACGTCTTGTGGTGCAACAGAGTAACTTTGTTCATCCATTAAATAATCGTCGTAGCACTTTGCTTTCGGTAACGCTCTAAAGTTCATATCGGTTAGGTATTGAACTTCATCATAATCGTAGAAGATAATACGTTTGTGCTTACTGACACCAAAGTTTTTTAACAGCATATCGCCAGGAAATATATTAACGGCAATCATTTCTTTTAGAGCTTGTCCGTATTCTTCAATCGCGTCTGCGGCGCTTTCTTCATCAGCATTTTCTAAAAATAAATTGAGTGGTGTCATGCGCCGTTCAATATACAAATGCTTGATGATCAACCAATCGCCTTCAATTACCATTGATGAGCCAATTGTTTTATGTAATTGCGCAAGTAAATTACTATCAAAACGCGCTAAAGGAAATACGACGTTAGAATACTCTATGGTGTCGGCCATTCTGCCAACGCGATCATGGTTTTTTACCAGTTGATAGCGCTTTAATACGGTATCACGGCCAAAGGGTTTACTCTCACCAAATTTGTCTTTTATTACTTTAAAAACATAGCCAAATGAGGGAAGGGTAAATACCATCATCACCATACCGGGAGTACCTGGTGCAATTGTAAACTCATCACTAGAGTGAGATAAGTGGTTTAAAAACTCTCGGTAAAACTCAGTTTTACCCTGCTTATGAAAACCCACTGCGTTATAAAGTTCAGCAATTGTTTTGTTTGGCATAAGCTGATTTAAAAACCGAACAAGTGCTGAAGGTGCGTGGGTCTCTACCATAAAATAAGCGCGGGCAAAGCCAAAAATAACACGCATTTGAGATGACTTAGTCAAAAGAGCATCTAAATATAACCCGTTATCTTCATCGTGCAATACGGCGATTATAAAAGGCTGAACGCCACTTTTTGAAACAACACGACCAACAATATAAGCTGCTTTATTACGATAAAAAGGTGTGTGCAAAATATCAAAGCGCATTTGCCAAGGTTGATGGTGAGTATCGGGGGCTTGTTTATAAAAAGCTTTTACAAGAAGGCGAATATCACGCTCTAAATTTACAAATGGGGCTTTAAAATCAAAATGATTAATAATGCGTTTTATTGTTGGCTTTAGGCCATCAACTACTGGAAAGTACGTTCTATATTCTGCCTCTACAGGCACCGAAGGCGCATCTTTTAAAGTTGCTTCTACAAATATAAAGTCATTATGAAAATAGCGCCTATGGTACAGCCGGCAAAAGACAGAGTTATAAAAGGTTTCGGCGAGTTCTGCTTGAGGGTGGAAACATAAAAAATGTTGATATATTATTTTAACTTCAAGCCATAGGCTTTCATCAAGCTGTTCTGTTGGGGTTTCTTTTTTTAGAGCTTGTGTGGTTTCGTTAACACGATCATCATAATAGCTGATACGCAAACGGCTAATATCATTAATTGCTTGCCAATCTTTTTTTGCAAAGGCGAGGGGGGCTTTGGCTGTTGTTTTTTGAAATAACTGATAGTGCTTTTTAAAACCCGTTAAAATTAATTCAGCAATATGGCGAGGCTGCATTTGCACTCCTTAATAGTCCCTAGAGCTTATACTCTATAGTGTTAAGGGTATGTTATTTTAAGTTTAAAACCAAGATAAATATTACGCGCTATTTAATGAGAAGTTATTGGTATTTAGCTATCTTTTTTTCGAGAATTTTAATCTGCTTAGCGATGGCCGATACGTCTTTTTTATACTCTTTATTAATCATTTTTAGTTTTTTAGTAATATCTTTAGTAATACGTTTTTTATCATCAACGGCTAGAATATGATTTAACCGTTCTTGTTGTTTATATTCAGCACGCTGCTTATTACGATCAAGTATTGTGAGTTTGTGGTTATTACTGCGTAGCTCTGCCTGTAAACCTGACAGGAGTCTTTCACGTTCTAGTTCGTTCAGTTGTTTAGTGTAATCAACTTTTGGGCCTGAATACTGATTACCCGTTGTGTTAACTTTATAAGTTGTTGCTTCGTCGTCACAGGGAAGTTGAGAAAAGGTAGTGCCTTTTTCTGTTACACATTTATAGTAAGTGGTATCGCTAAAGCTAAAAAAACTGATAAGTAAAAAGCTAGAATAGAGGATATAGCGAAGAGTTTGAAACATGTCTGTCATCCTTGATTTTTATATTTTGGCTAGCAAAACAATATAAAACTATAACCTAGCTTGGCGATATAGCAAGCTAGGTTATTAGACAGCACACCCAAGGTTATTGGGTAAAGGTCTTGAGCTTTTTAATGCTCTGTACTAAAAATGGGATGTCGAGTCTTTGTTCAATAGAAAACCCTTCGGCTGCAGATATGTTTTTAAAGTTACCATCTGAGTCAATCAAAGTAATTCTATCTTTTTTATAGGCTATAACTACGCCTTGTGAATAATTAACGCCCATATCATCTTTTTTCTTGTATAAGTTAACGCCCAGCATTGTTTGCTTAGCAATAGCTTTACAATTTAAATATTGGCCAACACTTGTAGCAATTAAATCGCTAGGTTGAATAAGTCCATCTACTTTAGAAATACGTTTGTCAGAGCTATATAAAGTTGATGTTGTTACTACTTCTTGCTTGTTGTTGGCAAGACTAAAAGCAAAAACCTGCGTTTTATCATCTCGTACAGTAGGGGTGTTATTACCTTTAATAACTCTAATTGCGCTAGCACTATGTGCTTGATCATTAATAAAACTAAGTTCTTCCACGCCAGTTACTTCAATGCTACGGCGTTGACTTTGCCATACAGGAAGTGTTTGCTCAGCTAAAATTGCTACCTTATAAAAGGCGGGCAAACCATATACTAGGCTAAATAGCGTATCGTTGTGATTTGTTGGCTGTAAAAACTGCTCTGTTTTGTGCAAGTTTTTATTACCGTCCACAAATTCAGCAAGTTGTTGTTGAGTATCAAATACAAAAATATCAACATTGGCTTGTGTGTAGTCTTCGCACTTTTCGAGCGGGCTTGGCATTAGATAATTAATATTTTGATTATTAATTTTTACGTTATGTGCTTGCTCATAGCTTTCTATATCAAGTAAGTCATTTTTAGCCAGTAGGCTTTTAGCTGTTGTAGGATACGAAAGCGGTAATACGTTATCTTGTTTGGTAATATCAAATTTTAAATTAGCATCAGCCCAAATATGAATACTATGACTAAAAGCAAAACAAATAATTAGAAATGAGATAGCGTATCGAGCAAATTTGAAC
The DNA here is from genome assembly GCF_011378855.1 of Pseudoalteromonas sp. Z1A8. Lineage (GTDB taxonomy): Bacteria > Pseudomonadota > Gammaproteobacteria > Enterobacterales > Alteromonadaceae > Pseudoalteromonas. The sequence goes on from NZ_WTLB01000027.1 coordinate 58,393, forward strand.
TGTTTCAAGCGTTCAAGGTGGTGCCATGTGTAATTACTCATAAGCAGCTGAAAGCCTAAAATAAGTAAAACAATACCACTGGCTAAAATTGTGGTTAAGGCAGGTGAGCTTGTTAAACGATGCCACAGTAGAGAAATAATCTCAGGTGAAGCAGATATACTTAGATGATAACCCAAATTAACATACACATAAGCATCAAGGGTAAGCAGAGATGCGCCTAGCGTGGCTATAACAGCAGCCATGCCACGTATGTGTCGTGGGTAGGGGAATATTAAACTAAGCGGAAATACCGTCAGCACAAACGCTAAAAAGGCGATAAAACTAGTATGGCTCAGCCATGTAACTAGCATATAGGTAATGCCTAAAAAGCTTGTAGGTGGCGAGTCTGCAAATAAATAGCTTAAGCTAATAAATAACGCTAAGCCAATATTGGCAAAGGTAAACCAGTGCCCCCAGCTTAGCAACTGACTCGCTTTTGATGAAAACTGATTGTGCTGCGATAAATTCATAGAGTTTATTTAACCGACTGTGATAGAGCTTTTGCAAAGTTCTCAGTTACGGCTTGTCTTTTCCCTGTTGGTACATGCTCTTTTAAGATATGCGTGATAGAATTTCCTAAACACATAAGACTTAAATCAACCGGCGCATTGTGTTTAGTTAGCACATCAATAAGCTGATCGACGATTTGTTCTACTTCTTCATTAGAGTATTTTGATAAGATTGGCATCAGTTGGTTCAATAAAATAGTTATATTCTCGTATTTTAACACTAGAGGCGTGAAAAACAAAGATGACAACAGACGTTAAAAAATTAGTCGTTCATTATGTAGACAAAAAAGACGACGATACGCAAATTCACCTTCGAAATGATGAGATGGTAATTAACGATAAAGTAGCCGTTTTTATCGAACAATTACATCATGCATACAATGGTAAGCCAGGTAAAGGTTACTGTGCTTTCAGTGGTGATAAAAACAGTGTTGTAGCATCTGCAATGCAAAGCTACCGTAACGATGAGTTAGGCTTTTGGCATATGACCGAGCAAGCCTCAACGGTTTTAAAAGAAGAACTTGATAAGTATGCATTTAGTGAAACAGGCTATTTAGTATTTTGTCATTATCAGTATGTTGCTACTGATTATATGTTAATTGCGATGATTAACATTAAAGAGCATTACTCTATGACTTCAGAGCTGGATTTAGCGGCTTCTCGTCATTTAGATATATCTCGCATGCAACTCGCTGCTCGTATCGATTTAACTGCATGGGATACGCAAGCAGAAGATAATCGTTATATTTCATTTATTAAAGGACGTGCGGGTCGTAAAGTAGCTGACTTTTTCTTAGACTTTTTAGGCTGTGAAGAGGGTATTGATTCAAAACAGCAAAGCCAAGTAATGCTTAGTGCCGTAGAGGATTATTTATCAGAGCAACAGTTTGATAAATCAGAAAAAGACGATTTACGTAAACAAGTATTTGATTACTGTAATGATTGCGTAACTACAGGCGAAGATGCAAGTGTGAGCGATCTTTCAGCAACGCTTACAAAAGGCGATGACAGCCCGTTTGATAGTTTTTGCAAAGAGCAAAGCTATGACTTGGAAGAAACCTTCCCCGTTGATAAAAAAACCGTCACCAGTATGGTTAAGTTTTCAGGCCTTGGTGGTGGTGTAAGTGTAAGCTTTGAACGTAAACACTTAGGTGAGCGCGTAACGTACAACGAAGCAACCGATACACTAGTAATTAAAGGTATTCCGCCAAACTTAAAAGATCAGCTACAACGTTTTATGGAAAATGAAAAAGAGTAAATTCATTTGAGCTAGTAGAAAGTTGATTTAAGAGCGCGATATTTATATCGCGCTTTTTTATACTTTCTAAAAGCGCAGCGTCTATTAATCTTTTTGTGAAAAAATTACTTTTTACGGGCTTTGCCCGTCACGCCAACAAGTTGTGCGTCTACACGTTAATTTTACACACGGTATTAAAGTTCGGCTGTAGGCGTGAAGTTTGCTCACGCGAGAAGTAACGCTTTTATGTGTTTAGTCTCTTTGTAAGTCAAACTATTCCTATTGGCGCTGCCCGTCACGGCAACAAGTTGTGCGTCTACACGTTAATTTTATACACGGTATTAAATTTTGGCTGTAGATACCATCTCTCATTTTAAGCTTCAAGGTCGTATTTAACTTTCTTGGAGCTTAAACGCTTCTTGGTTTTTTATTACA